>CAZCGW010000023.1:0-31326 GCA_964498255.1 uncultured Dechloromonas sp. | reverse complement strand
CTGGGTCTTGCAGTTGATCTAGGCGTTGGTTCGCCACCTCGGCCAGCCAGAGCTTGAAAGGTTCTGCCTTTTTGGAAGGAATAGACTGAATGATTCTGAAAATCTGCTGTGTATCGAGCACATCGGTGAGGCGCTGCTTGCCGTCCGGGGCCACAAGTTTCAACTGGTTAGTGACACTAACCACTTCGCTACCCTCTTGTTTAAGCTTGTTTTTTAACCATTTCCAATAGTTGCGGACTTTGGTGTAATCAGGCTGATCCGTCAAAGCCGCCACCACATCCAGCGCAGAAAACCACCACTTTTCTGAATCGGCACCCCACTCCGTTCGAATTTGCTTCGACTCAAAGAGCTTGATTTTGCTCTGCACAGCACTCATGCCACGACCTCTTCTGTCTTGGGAAAGCTCAACAACAAATCGCGGTAATACGCGTATTGCTTTTGCCGCAGCTCAATCTCGCCAGGCAGACCATCAATAATGGAGTTAGTGAGGGAGTGGAACTTGTCGAGAATGGTGACAATTCGTTTCTTTTCTTCGGGCGAGGGATTCGGAATGCTAATGCTTTCGAGATTCTTCTTGTTCAGCTTTGGTTGTGCCGCCCCCGAGATGTATGGCGCTAAGTCAATGTTATTCAAATAGTATTCAACGTACCTGCGATCTGCATATGTATCAAATTTAAGTACGTGAGCATGATTATTGACCCAGCTTTTTCCGCTGATGCTAAAAGCGATTGGGGTATTTCGCGCCAACAAATTCGCGCCATCTTCGGAAACAAGCAAAAGGTCACAATCGAAGATATATTCCCTAACGTGATCAACTATGCCAGATGCACCATAGTACGGAACATCACCAGGCTCCCTTAAACCGCTTGTAATCGGCCTACGCATAGAGTCTAGGTTCTCTGCTAGATCCCCCAGCGTCTTCCATTCCACTTCGTCTTCTTCAAAATGCAACAACTGGTCGCGATAGTAGTTGTATTGCTTCTTGCGGGCTGTAAGCTCCGCTGTGAGCTCCGCTGTGAGCTCCGTGAAATTGTCCAAAATACGGACAATTTCACGTTGGATTTTAAGAGATTTAACGGGGTTGTCAGGACAGGGTATGGGAATTTCTAGATTTTCAACTGCAGCTATTGATAAGCGCGGAATGCTCGCCCTACGTACTTGAGATGAAATCTCATGCTGTTTCGTCAAAAAGAAATGGTATAGGTATTTATTCTCAACAGCACTGGCTTTGGGGAAGAAATAGACATCATCTGCCGCCCAGAAGGCAACATCGCTAAAACCAATCTCGCCCGCTGCGCCGGCAACAATTACAAAGGTTGATCCAGCTTGAGCATTGCTTTCATGATAGTAGCCGAGCGGTCTCATGCTGTTCTGATAGACAGCATAGCTACCGACTTCTTCTAATTGGCTTTTTACGAGCCTTCTCCCGCGCCGCGGTGAAATCAAGTCGCCCACCTTGAACCACCTCACCTCAACACCATCCAGCAGCTTTTCCAAGAAGCTCACACTGCTCACGCTTCCAGCCCCTCGCCTTCAATCTCAGCAACGATGGCATCAATGTCTTTGCGCAGCTGGTCAATCTTGGCGACGGTGATATTCAGTTCTGCATTCAACTTTGCAATATCCACCACTTCGCGAGTGTCTTTGGCTTCAACATAACTGCTGACCGACAGGTTGTAATCGTTGGCGGCAACTTTCTCAAACGGTATTGATTGAGCAAAGTGATCGACATTGGCTTTGCTGTCGAACACCGCCATGATCTGTTCGATATGCGCGTCCGTCAGGATGTTGTTATT
This sequence comes from uncultured Dechloromonas sp., assembly GCA_964498255.1. Lineage (GTDB taxonomy): Bacteria > Pseudomonadota > Gammaproteobacteria > Burkholderiales > Rhodocyclaceae > Fluviibacter. The sequence continues at coordinate 29,530 of CAZCGW010000023.1, read as the reverse complement.
GGTTTCTTTCTTGAACAGGCCGCTGGCGTCTATGAACTGGGTGGTGGTATCGGTTTTGTGTTTGGACAAAACCAAAATTGTCACGGCAATGGTGGTGCCGTAAAACAGGTTAGGCGCCAGCGAAATAACGGTTTCAACGTAGTTGTTGTCCACCAGGTATTGGCGGATCTTCTGCTCAGCCCCGCCACGGTAAAAGATGCCCGGGAAGCAAACGATGGCGGCGCGGCCTTTAGCCGAGAGATAGCTGAGCGCGTGCAGAACAAACGCAAAGTCGGCCTTGGATTTTGGCGCGAGTACGCCTGCGGGGGCAAAGCGGTCGTCGTTGATGAGGGTGGGGTCGTCACTGCCGACCCACTTTACCGAATAGGGTGGATTGGAGACGATGGCATCAAAGGGTTTGTCGTTACCGAAGTGCGGGTCTCGTAGAGTGTCGCCCAGCTGAATATTGAACTTGTCGTAGTTTATGTTGTGCAAGAACATGTTCATACGCGCCAGGTTGTAGGTCGTATGGTTGAGTTCTTGCCCAAAGAAACCGTCTTCAATGATGTGCGCGTCAAAGTGTTTTTGTGCTTGCAGCAGCAGGGAGCCGGAACCACAGGCCGGGTCGTAAATCTTATTGACGCTGCTTTGCTGATGCATGGCCAGCTGGGCAATCAGCTTAGACACATGTTGCGGGGTAAAAAACTCGCCGCCCGATTTACCGGCGTTGGCGGCATAGTTGGAGATAAGGAATTCGTAGGCATCGCCAAACAGGTCAATGTGGCTGGCATCAAAGTCGCCAAAATCAAGATCCGCGACGCCCTTGAGCACCGCGGCTAATCGAAGATTTTTGTCTTTGACGGTATTGCCCAAGCGGTTGCTGGTGGTATCAAAGTCGGCAAACAGGCCTTTGATGTCTTGCTCTGAGGGGTAACCGTTGGCAGAAGATTCAATGGCGGCAAAGATGGCGGCCAAGTCGGTATTGAGGCTTTCGTTGCTGTTGGCACCAGCGGTTACTTTGGCAAACAGCTGGCTGGGGTAGATGAAATAACCCTTGGTCTTGATGGCGTCATCTTTGATGTCCGCCGTGATAACGCTATCGGACAGTTCGGCGTAATTGATACTATCATCACCACCAGCGATGTAGCTGGCAAAGTTTTCACTGATGAAGCGGTAGAACAACGTTCCGAGTACGTATTGCTTGAAATCCCAGCCATCGACCGCGCCTCGGACATCGTTGGCGATTTGCCAGATTCGGCGTTGCAATTCGGCACGTTGTTGAGCGCTGGTCATGCGGTTATTCCTGTTTTAATACGTTGGTTTGGTTAACGCCCAAATCCCCATGAGGATTTGTTAAAACGTTTATAAGTCTAGCAGAGCTTTTGCACGCCCCAGAAAGGCGAAAGCCCCGACATAGGTCGAGGCTTTGAATGGAGATGGTGCCGATGGCCGGAATCGAACTGGCGACCTTCGCATTACGAATGCGCTGCTCTACCAACTGAGCTACATCGGCTCCAAGCGCGAGATTATAGCAAAATTTACGGCAATGGCTCACGGGAGGGCACCCCTGATTGAATGAGCCATGCTTGTGCGGTAAGTGCCGATGGGCTGAGCATTGCGGGCAGATTGAGCGTACCCTCTTCGCCGGTTCTGGGGTCTCGCCATTGAAGGGTTATATTGCTTTCTACCAATCCCGTTGGACTTAACTTTAAGTTCCAATGTCGTTGCAGGGTGACATCCTGAACCTTAGGTTCATCTGATCCTGCCTGAGGCAAACGACCTTCGGCTAGCTCAAATCGTAACGACTCTAATTTGTCTTCCGCCAGCCGGACTGCACTATCTTGCAACACGCTTTCGGCTGTGCCACCCAGCATATTGAGCTGCAACCGCGCGAGCCCAAGCAGACCCACACCAAGAACAACCAATGCAATCAGCACTTCAACCAGGCTAAAACCTTTGGCACGTGCGGCCTTGCATCGTACGCAACTCATTCGCCATCACTCCAGCTTCCGGGCACCGGCACAAAGGTGCCCAATCGTGTTTGTGCCGCCTGAAGTACTGTAGGGTTGTAGGTGAAAATGCCTCCGCCCTGAACAAGCAGATTGTTTTCGGCAACCAATGCGCCATCCAATCGACCTGAGATCAACTGCACTTCGGTCGTTGGTGCCATGCTGTAAACCACACCGCTGATTCTGGTGGAGCCTGATATCTGCAACCCGCCACCCGCGATGATGACTACAGGGCTCGTGGCGGAACCTAAAACACCACTACTAAGACGTGCGTTCCCTTCCAGCCAGATCACGCGACTACCCGCCGCAGCTACTGCACCACTGCAGTCTCCGTTGCAGTTAATCACGGTAGATGTTTTTTTAACAAAGGTTTTGTCTGCACCAAACCAGAATTCAAAAAATCGATCCGCTGAAAGCTGCGCATAGGGCTTATCATTGGCTAACGCAGCGGCCTCCGCTTGTTGACCGGGGATAGTCGTCCGCTGCACGTCATCATCGTAAGCAACAGTCTTGCCCGCGTGAAATAGCATGCCGCGCACGCTGGCCGTTTGATTGATTAAGGCAACCGACCCATTAACGGCTATATCACCCCGCGCATTGAGCAAACTGTAGGGGATGTGGTGAATACCCCCGCGCATGGCCAGCGTTTGCGAGACAGTTGCCTTCCCTTGGCTACAACCTGCAACACAGCCTGTACTTTGCAGTTGCAAACGCACATCTGCCCCGCCAAGTGCCAGCCCTTTAATCTTCACAGTTGCATTGAGCGCATCACCCAATGACACCTGTATTTCTGGTTGGACAATGGCGTCATAAACACCACTGCCCTTGCGATCAACCAGTATCTGGTTTCGCAAGACAGGGTCATTGAGTCGATCTAGCGCAACACCCAGACCAGACTCCGCAGCTGCGTAGGCCAAACGGTGTTCGTAACCGTTCTGTGTGATACGAAGATCAACCAGCAAATTCCTCTGGGCAAACAACAGCATTAAGGCGGCACCCGCCAGCAAAATTAACGATACAGCTAGAACGCCCGCACCTTTCTGAAGGGTACTCTGACGAAGATGCAGGTACGTCATGGCACCACCACAGGGTTGCGCCAAGTGACACGATCAATCAACACCCGCTCTACGGTTGGATCAGATTTAAGTTGGGCAACAATACGTATCTGCACAGAAGGCAATGACACACCCAAACTTCCAGCCTGTATTTGGGTTGAATCTGCAAGAAACTCGAGCGCCGTGACTGAGATAAATGCGGGATCGCTGATGGTCTCTGGCGCTGATGCCGTGCCCGTATGCATCTGAATGGTGCCTGTTTTGGCATCATGACTGAAACTACCCCGCACTACTTTGCCATCCGCCTCCTGGTAGGCGTAACTGAGGGAAGACCCTCGTTGCCCAGTGTGCAAGGGTTTGCCATCGATGGTCGGCGCCGTGGGTTGATCGGTTATAAACCTGACGGGCATACCTAGATCAGAGGCTGCACCGGGAAATTGCCCCGCTGGACGGATATCCTGCACCATCATGTCCATGAGCGTTCGTACATCTTGCTCAATCCGTGTGGTTTTCAGGGTTGTCATGTTCGCTTCCACTAGCCTTGAAACAAACTGCAAAATGCCAGCCAAGACCATGAGCCCCAGCACCATGGCAATCAGCGTTTCCAACAAAGTTATGCCGCTTTGGCAGCGGCGATTTTTTATCGCTTCTACAGCGTTATTGCTGCCAACAAACAGCCGGTTCATAGGTTGTTTCTAAGCCATGTACCACCAGCGATAAAGTGCTGCACGAAGTACCAGCCTGTTCATCTTTTAGCTGCCCACCCCCTGGCAAAGCTCTGGCTGTGAGCGTGTAGTTTTGCGCGGTCTGTGGCTGCAAGCTGAGCTGATAATTCTTGGCGACGCCGGCCGAGGTTGTCCAGGTTGCTGGCAGGGCCGCGGCAGCGCCAATGCGTGCCACACGTTGCTTCTCGACAGCCAACTGCATACGTAAAAGCTCTGCCTTGGCGTCAGCCCGAGCACTACGTTTGAGATAGCCAGAATAGGAAGGATAGGCAATGCCGGCTAACACGCCAACAATCACCAGCACGATCAGTAATTCAATGAGGGTAAAGCCCGTCTGCAGCCGCCTAGCGGTTAGCGCGGGCATAGCTCAGACCTGTGGACGTCGTTGCCGCTTGGGCAAAAAAGTCATGACATAGCCCGAAAGCGCATAGACCAGAAAGAAGCCAAACAACCAGCCTGGTGGGTAGCTTGAGACCAATACTAACACCAATGCAAAGGCGGCAACTGCCACAAACGGCACGCTCTTACGCAGGTTGATGTCTTTGAATGAGTAAAATTTGACGTTCGTCACCATGGTGACACCCGCAAAAATGGTTAACGCAGCAGCCAGCCAGGAAACATCCGGCCCCGCCACATCCAGATCACCCATCACCCAGATAAAACCAACCACCAGTGCCGCCGCAGCCGGGCTTGGCAGCCCCTGGAAATACCGTTTATCAACGACTTCCAGCGTGGTGTTGAATCGCGCCAGGCGCAAAGCGGCGCCTGCGCAATAAAGAAACGCAGCCAGCCAACCAAATTTACCCATGCCGCGCAATGCCCACTCATAGACAATCAGTGCAGGTGCCGCGCCAAAGGAGACCATATCCGACAGCGAGTCGTATTCGGCACCAAAGGCACTCTGGGTTTTAGTCATGCGCGCAACGCGGCCATCCAGGCCATCCAGCACCATGGCAATAAAAACAGCGACAGCTGCCTGCTCATAGGCACCATTCATGGCTTGCACAATGGCGTAGAAACCGGCAAACAGCGCCCCTGTCGTAAACAGGTTCGGCAGTATGTAGATCCCCCGGCGTTTTACCTCGGGGTTAAACAGTGCTTTGCGTGGTTTTTTTGCAGGAAACATGCGGTGGCTTATTCCAGTTCGGCAATGACCGTGGAAGAAGCATACACCTTCTCGCCGATGCTGACTTTAACCTTGGCATTGAGCGGCAGGTAAAAATCAACGCGTGAGCCGAAACGGATAAAGCCATAGCGCTCACCCGGGTTGAAACGATCACCGACATTTGCGTAATTCAGAATACGGCGCGCTACCAGACCGGCGATCTGTACACAGGTGATGTCCTGACCGGTTGGCGTACGCAGATGCAGTGCACAGCGTTCGTTATGCTCCGATGCTTTATCCAGAGCTGCATTCAGGAAGCTACCTGCGACATACCACTTGCCAACGACTTCACTGGTGGTCGGAATACGGTTCGAGTGCACGTTAAACACGTTCATGAACACGCTTACTTTAAGCGCACGGCGATTGAGCCAGGGGTCATCGGTTTCAGCAACAACGATCACGCGACCATCGGCTGAAGACACAACACTATTGGGGCCACCGGCAACAACGCGCGGCGGATCCCGGAAAAACTGAACAACGAAAAGTGCGATTGGCCAGAGCAACCAGGCCAATGCGCTATCCAGGACGCTGGCCAGAACAGCCGCACCCAATGCCAGACCAATAAAAGGCCAGCCTTCTTTAGCTAGAATCGGATGCGGGTAGTTCATGGTGTGTCCTTTGATGACTTAGTTCTTCGACTGATCAACCAGTTTGTTCTTGGCAATCCAAGGCATCATGGCGCGCAGCTGATTACCAACCACTTCGATCGGATGCTCTGCGTTCAGACGACGACGGGCAGTCATTTCTGGATAGTTGGTGCGGCCTTCCAGGATGAAGCGCTTGGCGTATTCACCGTTCTGGATGTTACGCAGGCACTCACGCATACCTTCACGTGCTTGCTCGGCGACCACGCGCTGGCCGGTGACATACTCACCGTATTCAGCGTTGTTCGAGATCGAGTAGTTCATGTTGGCAATGCCGCCTTCGTACATCAGGTCAACGATCAGCTTCAGTTCGTGCAGACACTCGAAGTAGGCCATTTCTGGTGCGTAACCGGCTTCGGTCAGGGTTTCGAAACCCATCTTCACGAGTTCAACAGCGCCACCACACAGAACGGCTTGTTCGCCGAACAGATCGGTTTCGGTTTCTTCGCGGAACGACGTTTCGATCACGCCACCCTTGGTGCCGCCATTAGCTGCTGCGTACGACAGGGCGATGTCTTTGGCTTTGCCCGACTTGTCCTGGTAAATGGCGATCAGCGATGGCACACCGCCACCCTTGAGGTATTCCGAGCGCACGGTGTGGCCAGGGCCCTTCGGAGCAATCATGATCACGTCGATATCGGCGCGTGGCACAACCTGGTTGTAGTGAACGTTGAAGCCGTGTGCGAAAGCCAGTGCAGCGCCTGCCTTCATGTTCGGGGCGACATCCTTGTTGTAAACGTCAGGAATGTTTTCGTCCGGCAACAGAATCATTACAACGTCGGCGTTCTTAACAGCGGCAGCGATTTCTTCTACCTTCAGGCCAGCGGCTTCTGCCTTGGCCCATGATGCACCACCCTTGCGCAGGGCAACGGTGACATTAACACCTGAGTCACGCAGGTTCTGCGCGTGTGCGTGGCCTTGCGAACCGTAACCAACGATGGTGACCTGCTTGCCCTTGATGAGCGACAGATCGGCGTCCTTATCGTAATAAACCTTCATGATGTTCCTTTCAGAGGGAATTTAAAAAATTAAAAAATCAAACTTTAAGCATACGGTCACCGCGACCGATACCCGAGACGCCTGAGCGAACGGTTTCCAGGATGAGCGCCGGATCGATGGCAGCAATGAACGAATCCAGCTTGTTCGATGTACCGGTGAGCTCGATGACATAAGCCGAATCGGTTACGTCGATAATATGACCGCGGAAGATATCGGCCAGACGCTTCATCTCTTCACGATCCTTACCGGTGGCGCGCACCTTGATCATGAGCAGTTCACGCTCAACGTGCGGCGCTTCCGACAGATCGATGACCTTGACCACGTCCACCAGCTTATTGAGCTGCTTGGTGATCTGTTCAACGATATCATCGGTACCGGATGTCACCAGCGTAATACGCGACAACGATGGATCTTCCGTCGGCGCCACGGTTAGCGACTGGATGTTGTAACCACGCGCCGAGAACAGGCCAGCAACGCGAGATAACGCACCCGATTCGTTTTCCAGAAGGATGGAAATAATGTGTCTCATGGTGCGCTCCTTACAGGTGATCTTCGGCCAGAACCATGTCGGACAGGCCCTTGCCGGCCGACACCATCGGGAAGACGTTGGCCGTCGGATCGATGATGAAGTCCATGAACACGAGATCATTCTTGTGCTTATCTGAGAACGCCAGTTCGAGTGCCGGGCCAACATCTTCCGGACGCTCGATACGCATGCCCACATGGCCATAGGCTTCGGCCAGCTTCATGAAGTCCGGCAGCGATGACATATACGAGTGCGAATAACGATTCTCGTAGAACATCTCCTGCCACTGACGAACCATACCCAGATAGCCGTTGTTCAGGTTAATGATCTTGACCGGCACATTGTATTGCTTGCAGGTCGAAAGCTCCTGAATACACATCTGGATCGAGGCTTCGCCGGTGACACAGGCCACCGTCGCACCCGGATTCGCGTAACGCACACCCATAGCGTAAGGCAGGCCCACACCCATGGTGCCTAGGCCACCGGAGTTGATCCAGCGGCGTGGCTTATCAAACTTGTAGTACTGAGCCGCAAACATCTGGTGCTGACCCACGTCCGAGGTCACAAAAGCATCGCCCTTGGTGACTTCCCAGAGTTTCTCAACCACGGCTTGCGGCATGATCTTTTCAGGGTTCTTGCGATAGTTAAGGCTGTTACGACCACGCCAATCGGCAATGGTTTCCCACCACTGGGAAACGGCTGCATCCGGCTTGGTGCCAATGGCTTCCAGCTGCTTCATCAGCTCTTCAATCACATCCGGCACGTTACCAACGATAGGCACATCGACCTTAACGCGCTTCGAAATCGACGAGGGATCGATATCAATGTGAATGATCTTGCGCGGATGCGTTGCGAAGTCTTCCGGGTTACCAATCACGCGGTCATCGAAACGAGCGCCGATCGCCAACAACACATCACAGTGCTGCATGGCCATGTTGGCTTCGTAAGTACCGTGCATACCCGGCATACCCATGAACTGCTTATCGGTTGCAGGGTATGCGCCAAGTCCCATGAGGGTATTGGTGATCGGGAAACCGAGATAACGCGCCAGCTTGGTCAGTGGGTCAGCGGCGTCCGACAGAATGACACCACCACCGCTGTAAATCATCGGGCGCTTGGCTTCCAGCAGCAGATGCGCGGCCTTCTTGATCTGACCCTGATGACCCTTAACCACCGGATTGTACGAACGGATGTTAACGGTGTCCGGATAGGTGAATTCGGTTTTGTGAGCCGTTACGTCCTTCGGAATATCGATCAGCACCGGGCCAGGGCGGCCGCTGCGGGCGATATGGAAGGCTTTTTTAACAGTCTCGGCCAGATCTTTGACGTCTTTAACGAGGAAGTTGTGCTTGACGCACGGACGCGTAATACCCACCGCATCACTTTCCTGGAAGGCATCCTGGCCGATGTAGAAGGTAGGCACCTGACCGCTGATGACGACCAGCGGAATCGAATCGTAATAGGCCGTTGCAATACCGGTAACGGCATTGGTGAGGCCCGGGCCTGAGGTCACCAGAGCAACGCCGACGCGTTGCGACGAACGGGAATACGCATCAGCGGCGTGAACGGCGGCCTGCTCATGTCGTACCAGTACGTGATGAATTTTGTCTTGTTTGAATAGCTCGTCGTAAATATGAAGCACTGAGCCACCGGGATAGCCGAAAATCGTATCGACGTTTTCAGCCTGCAGACATTTAACAAGAATCTCTGCGCCACTTATTGCTACTGACATACATACCTCCTCGCGAAGCGTCACTTCGCCTTGCCCCTATCCGGCGCGCGCACCTTGTGAGTGGCTCCGACAACAGGGTTGTGGTTACGGGGAAAACCATGAATGATAGCTAGTGCAGCGCTTTTGGGCAAGACTTGCTAGAATCGCCCCGTTTTTAGTCTTTTCTTTTCTGCCGGAGCGGATTGCTTGGCCACCCCACGCGAACTGGATGCGTTTCTTGCTGATGTCGAGCGCCGAGCCTATAAAACGGCCTGGTTTGCCGTGCATAACGAAGAAAACGCCCTGGATATCGTTCAGGACGCCATGCTTAAACTGACAGAAAACTATGGGGATCGCCCGGCTGAGGAGTTGCCAGCGCTGTTTCAGCGGATTTTGCAGAACACTATTCGTGACTTTTACCGACGCAGCAAGGTGCGCAATCTGTGGACGACCCTGTTTTCTGCGCTGGGCGGTAGTGAAGAGGAAGACGATCAGGAAAAAATCGACCGCTTAAGGGCATCCGATGCTGAACAGGCCGAACGGCCCGAACAAGCCCTGGAACAGCGGCGAATCCTCAGCGACATCGAAGATTCGCTGGCAAAACTGCCGGCACGTCAACGAGAAGCCTTCCTGCTGCGTTATTGGGAAGGATTGGATACTGCAGAGACTGCCGAAGCCATGGGTTGCTCCCAGGGCAGCGTCAAAACCCACTGCTCACGGGCAACACAAACCCTGGCAGCGGCTCTGAAAGAAAAAGGACATCAGCTATGACCCAAAAACCGCAACACCACGACCGCTCGCAAGAAGATCTGCTAGCCAAAGCGATGGCTCGCGCGCTGGATCAGGGTACTGACGCCCTTCCCAGCCGGGTAACCGCACGTCTGGCCCAAATGCGTGAGCAGGCACTTAGCCATCAGAAACAATGGCAAAGCGCTTTACAGCTGGCCGGCCAGAGCACCCATCGTGCGATGGGCAGCCTATTTGGCGACAGCTTTGGCTCCGCGACGGATTGGCGCCGTTGGGCTGCCTCTGCAGGCATTCTCTTGTTAACAGGCGCTTTCATGTTCTGGCAAGCACAAACCCAGATCGAAGATCTAGCCAGCGAAGACAGCGCCCTGCTCAGCGAAGCGCTGCCCCCTAACGCATTGATTGACAAGGGATTCCAGACATGGCTTTCCAGCGGAACGCCAGCCGAAACGGACTGATTCTTGTCGTTGCATTGGCTGCCATCATTGCGGTGGTGGTGGGGTATCCGCGCGTCCGCACCAACCAAGACACCCCAAGCGGCGTGCGGGTTGCCGTAGCGCCACAACCTAACTGGAAAGACCTGTCTCCCACACAAAAAGAGATTCTTGCGCCGCTCCAGGACGACTGGAACAACATGGAGCGTTTCCGACGTAAAAAATGGCTGGAAATCGCTGGCAAATATCCGAATCTGAGTGAAACAGAGCAAACTCGCGTTCAAGACCGGATGCAGGCCTGGGCAAGTCTCACCCCTGCACAGCGTCAGGCAGCGCGCGACCGCTTCCGCGAACTCGCCAAGCAAACCAATCCTGAAGAACGTGCGGCGCTCGCTCAAAAATGGGCCGACTACCAGAATCTCCCTGAGAACGTGCGCGCCCGTCTAGAAGAAGAAGCCCGCGAACTGGAAAAAGCCAACAAACTGGCTGCGCGCACGCCAACAGCAGACGGCAAACCGGTTGCTGTAACCACCAAAGATGGCGCTTTACCCGCAGGCACGGCTGCCAGCTCCCTCGCTACGGCGCATGGTGCTGTGAAAGTCGTGCCGCCCAAAGCCGCTGACCCTGCTAGCCCATTAACCTTTGCCCCGACCAAACCGGTTGAAGAAGTCACTCCCCCAGCAGCCAACACTGAGCCTTCTGGCAATGAAAGCCGCTGAGCTCGCACCACTGGGGCGTCGGCTGGGTAGCTTGGTCTATGAAATACTGGTGATACTGGCGCTGGGGATTTTTCTGTTCGTCTTGCCTTTGGCCGTGTTTTCCGGGCTGACACAGCACACACCGGGCCCGGCACTGCTCTGGCTCTATCTGTTCTGCCTATTTGGCATCTACTTTATCTGGTGCTGGCTGCGCGCCGGCCAAACGCTGGCGATGAAGACCTGGCGTTTGCGTGTTATTGACGCACAAACGGGTCGGTCTCTGCGCCCCTTACAGGCCGTTGTGCGTTATGGCATGGGCTGGATCTGCTGGTTCACCGGCCTGGCACTGCTCTGGAGCTTTCTCGATCCGGACAAGCAATTTCTACATGATCGTATTGCCGGCAGCAGGATCATCCTGCTGCCCAAGTAATTAACGCTTCTCAGCCCGTTTAAGCAAGGTGATTGCAGCGCCCATAAACAGAATCATTGGCATCGCAGCAGTCACAAAGGGCGACCAATTGTTAATAGCGCCCAGACTGGAAACCAACCCGTTCAGCATGTAGAACAAAGCACCAATCATCACGCCGGCAAAAATCCGCAGGCTCACGCCGCCGACCCGATCATGACGATAAGCAAACGGCAGCGCCAGCGCCATCATCACCAGGATGGACAGCGGATAAAACACCTTCTTCCAGATCGCAATCACATAGGTGTCGCTACCCAGGCCATTGCGTTTGAGATGCTGAATGTAGGTGTACAACTCGTAAATTGACATCAGATGCGGCCGCACCAGCAGCACCTGCAGAACGTCCGGCGTAATGGCTGACTGCCAGGCCTTGTTCGCTAATTGCACCTGACGTACACGTTGGCCTTCCAGCACGGTCTCTGAGACGTCATTCAGCATCCAGGTATCGGGCGCCTGGAAAGTGGCCGTCTTGGCATAAGACACACGGTCCAGGCTCATATCCTTTCGGAACTGATAAATCCGCACCGACTCCAAGCGTCCATCCGGGCGCAGCGCATTAATATTGGCAAAGGTCTTGTCATCTTTAACCCAGACGCCCGACTGCAGTCCCTGGGTAATGGTGCCGCTCATGGCCTTAACCCGCCATTCCTGCGCTTTCTGCTCCGCCGGCGCTACTACAAACTCACCCAGCAAAAAGGTGACTAGGACCAAAGCCAGTCCCACACGCATCAACGTGGTCAACAATTGAATGCTGGACACCCCGGAGACACGGAGCACATTGATTTCGGAGTGGCGCGCCAGGTTTGATAAGGCATACAAGGTGCCGATCAACACGCAGATCGGCATCAGCTCATAAATACGGCCCGGCTGAATAAGTGCGACATAAACAACGGCCTGATAAAGCTTGTAACCGCCCTCGCCCAGCTTGCCCAGCTCACCCATTAAATCAAAGAAGGCAAACAGCACCATAAAGGCACCCAGAATTAACAGGGTGGCCAATAAAACTTCGCGCCCAACGTATTTGCGGTAAATCATCTCAGACCCCCGCCTTACGACTGATACGTACGCGACGACGGGCGCCACGGGTTGTTGCCGTCATCCGGTAATAAAAGCCCCAGACCAGCACCGACAGCATCAGTAGATGCGGCACGACCAGCCCGACCGCAAACGGCACGCGACCCTGGATGACCCAGGCGCGAGCGATGGTCATCAGGTTGATATAAACAAAGTAAACGAGCAGCGCCAGAATCATATTGGCCGAACGGCCGGCACGCGGGTTCACATAAGACAAGGGGATCGCCAGCAAGGCCAGCATGACCACCATAATGGTCGTGCCCATACGGGTCACCACATCCCCTAGGCTTTCCCGGGTCGGGTTCATGAGCAATTCACGTGTTGGCGTGCTGTCCTGGTGACGCACACTGTTTTCAGCCGCATTGGTTTCTACGCGAAACCCGTATTCCTCATAATCCATCTCGCGAAGCTCTGGCGAGTTTGGCTTCAATTCGTAGCGATGGCCTTTTTCAAGAACGATGAAACGATCACCGTTTTCAAGCACTTCCTGGCGCCCACGCTCAGCGACTGTAATGCCCAACTTGTCGGGCTGATTGTCGCTCACGAATATGTTGTGCACAGCATCGCCGGACTTATCGGTGGATTCAATGAAGAAAATGCGCCGGCCATCCGATGATTCACGAAACACACCAGGCCGCACAAGACCCAGCTCATTCTTATCCGAAACCTGTTTACGGTATTTAAGGCTTTCGCCATGCGCCCAGGGGACCAACTCCTGTGTCAAAGCGCCCACCACCAACATGATCGGGATAGAAAAGATCAAAACGGGGCGTATCCAGGCCGTCAGCGGTTGGCCGGCACTAAACCAGACGGTCATTTCCGAATCTCGATACCAACGCGACAAGGTCAGCAGAATCGCCATAAAACAGGCCAGCGACAAGAGAATGGGCAGAAAATTAAAGATGGCGAAGCCCAGCAATGGGCCAACGGCACCCGCAGAGACCTTGCCAATCGTTGCCTCGTTTAAGAGGCGCACCAGAAACGTGGTCAACAGAATGACCAGTAAAGCCACCGAAATGGCGACCGCGTTCTGGACGAATTCACGCCGCATGGCGCGCGCAAATATCATGATCGGAAAGAGTGCTTCAAAACGGTGCGGCCTGTACAGAGTGCGGAATTTTGACGAAAAGCAACGCCGGCGGGGATAATCACGGGTTAAAGTTTACAGTGCAAACCCTGCGCAATCTATTTCCTTCCGGAGAACCCGATGAAATTTAGCACAAAAACCGGCGCCCCCCAGTCTTTGAGCACCGAAGCCCTGATTCTGGGTGTCTTTGAAACTGGTGCACAACCTGCCGTCACAGTGGCTACAGACAAGGCCAGCAAAGGTTTGATCGGTCGCATCCAGAAACAAGGAGACTTCAACGGCAAGGCAGGCACCTCGCTGGTGGTTCGCCATCCGGAAGGTCTTAAAGCAGCGCGTCTGGTGCTCGTTGGTCTCGGCAAGGCAGATGACCTCAACAGCAAGAGCTGGGCTCAGGCAAACCGTACCGCAGCAAACGCCGTTTTAGCCACGACGGCTACTGACGCCATCAACACATTGACCACCCTCAAGGTCAGCGACCTCTCTAACGCCGCAAAAGTTCGCCAGGCGGTTGTACTTGCCGGCGAATGCGCTTATCGCTTCGACAGCTTTAAAACAACGCCTAAAGCCACAGCGGTCAAACTGAAATCGATTTCGGTGCTCGTCTCAGACAAAGCGACCAAGGCCACTACGGATGCCGTTGGCCAGGGTGCCGCCATTGTCGAGGGCATGAATCTGACGCGTGATCTGGGCAATCTGCCTGGCAACCTGTGCACACCGACCTATCTGGCCAATGAAGCTAAGAAACTGGCCAAGACCTATGGTCTGAAATGCCTCATTCTTGAAAAAGCGGCCATGGAAAAACTGGGCATGCATTCGCTGCTAGCCGTAGCCAAAGGCTCGGATCAACCGCCCAAATTTATCGTGCTTGAATACCGTGCCGGTAAAAAAACCGATAAGCCTGTGGTGTTAGTCGGCAAGGGCATTACTTTCGACACCGGCGGTATTTCGCTGAAGCCTGCCGCAGAGATGGACGAAATGAAGTACGACATGTGCGGCGCCGCCAGCGTACTCGGCACACTGCGTGCCGTTGCCGGCATGAAGCTACCAATTAACCTGGTGGTCATCGTGCCAACGACCGAAAACATGCCAGGTGGCAGCGCTACCCGCCCGGGTGACATTGTCAGCTCCATGTCGGGTCAAACCATCGAGATTCTGAATACCGATGCCGAAGGTCGACTGATTCTTTGTGACGCCCTCACCTATGCCGAACGCTTCAAGCCAGCGGCCGTGGTGGATGTCGCTACCCTGACCGGTGCTTGCGTGGTTGCCCTGGGACAAGTGGCTACCGGTCTACTCGGCAATAACGATCCGTTGATCGACGAGCTACGGGCTGCCGGTACCGCAACGATGGACCGCGCATGGCAACTACCGCTATGGGATGACTATCAGGATTTGCTCAAGAGCCCTTTTGCCGACATGGCGAACATCGGTGGCCGCTGGGGCGGCACCATCACAGCCGCCTGCTTCCTGTCGCGCTTTACCAAAGCCTATCCATGGGCGCACCTGGATATCGCCGGTACCGCCTGGGTTCAGGGCAAAGATAAAGGTGCTACCGGCCGCCCAGTGCCACTGCTCACGCGATTCCTGATGGCGCGCGCAGGCAAAGCCGACTAAAGGTAGGTTCACGCCGTGACGCAGATCGACTGTTACCACGACCAGCCGGATCGCCTGACTCAGGCAGTCCGGTTGGCTGCGCTGGCCTGGGAACGGCGTAAACCGATCACGTTTTTCATCCCCGATCCGGCACGCGCAGAAGCCTTTGACAAAGCACTCTGGGCTAACGACCCTGCGTCGTTTATCCCCCACTGCCACGCTAATAGCGCCGAAGCTCAGCACACGCTGATCATCATCACCGATGATTTGAATGCCGTGCAGCAAGACGAGTTGCTCGTCAACCTGGCCGATGACGTACCCGCCGGTTTTGCGCGCTATCAACGCCTGTTTGAAATCGTGACCCGACACGAGGCTGACAAAATAACGGCCCGCGATCGAATGGCCTTCTATAAAGATCGTGGCTACCCGATCACTTATCGAAAATCTAATTAACTCCGTTTGAATTGAACACCATGACGCTTGCTAAATCCTTCGAACCCGCCGAAATCGAACGCCGCTGGTACCAGACCTGGGAAGACAGTGGTTACTTCGCTGCCGGTGACGATGCCGCCAAGGATGAAGCCTTTTGCATTCTGCTGCCGCCCCCCAATGTGACGGGCACGCTGCACATGGGTCATGGTTTCAACCAGACGCTGATGGATGCCCTCACCCGCTACTACCGTATGCGAGGTGCCAATACGCTGTGGCAACCGGGCACCGACCACGCCGGTATCGCGACACAGATTGTGGTTGAACGCCAATTAGAACGTGATGGCATCTCACGTCATGACCTCGGTCGCGAAAAATTCCTGGAAAAGGTCTGGGAGTGGAAAGCCTATTCTGGCGGCACGATCACCCAGCAGATGCGCCGTTTGGGCAGTTCTTGCGACTGGACGCGTGAGCGCTTCACGATGGATGCCGGCCTATCCAAAACCGTGACTGAAAGTTTTGTCCGTCTTTATAACGAAGGTCTCATCTACCGCGGCAAGCGCCTGGTGAACTGGGATCCAAAGCTCAACACAGCCGTATCTGACCTAGAAGTACTATCGGAAGAAGAAGATGGCTTCCTCTGGCATATCCGCTATCCGTTAGCAGATGGCAGCGATTCACTGACTGTTGCTACAACCCGTCCGGAAACCATGCTCGGTGATACCGCCGTGATGGTGCACCCGGAAGATCCACGCTATCAACATCTGATCGGCAAGATGGTCAAACTGCCACTGACCGATCGCGAGATTCCGATCATCGCAGACAGCTACGTTGATCTGGAATTCGGCACCGGCTGCGTCAAGGTCACGCCAGCCCACGACTTCAATGACTACGCGGTTGGTCAACGTCATAATCTGCCGCTGATTTCCATCCTCACGCTGGATGCCAAGATTAATGACAACGCACCGGAAAAATACCGCGGGCTGGATCGCTTTGATGCGCGCAAAGTGATCGTCGCGGATCTTGAGGCGCTGGGGATCCTGGAAAAAACCGATAAGCACAAATTGAAAGTGCCGCGTGGTGATCGTACTGGCGTTGTGATTGAACCCATGCTGACTGATCAGTGGTTCGTTGCCATGAGCAAACCCGCAGTGGGGCCAAATTCGGATGGCAAATCGATCACACAAAAGGCGCTGGACGTCGTTTCCAGCGGCGAAATCCGCTTCCACCCGGAAAACTGGGTAAACACCTACAACCAGTGGCTCAACAATATTCAGGATTGGTGTATTTCACGTCAGCTCTGGTGGGGCCATCAGATTCCAGCCTGGTATAGCGGTAGCGGCAAGGTCTATGTGGCGCACGATGAAGCCGAAGCCAAAGCACTGGCGGCAGCAGCTGGCGACACTGGCGCACTGCGCCGTGATGAAGACGTTCTGGATACGTGGTACTCCAGCGCGTTATGGCCTTTCTCGACGCTCGACTGGACACCTGATTGGCCCGCAACGCCGAACGCCATGCTGGAACGCTACCTGCCAACCAGCGTGCTCGTCACCGGCTTTGACATTATCTTCTTCTGGGTTGCCCGCATGGTGATGATGACCAATCACCTGACAGGTCGCATCCCTTTCAAAGACGTGTATGTGCACGGCCTGATCCGCGATGCCAAGGGTCAGAAAATGAGTAAGTCCAAGGGCAATGTGCTTGACCCGATCGATCTCATCGACGGCATCACGCTGGATGAGCTGATCAAGAAGCGCACCTTTGGCCTAATGAATCCCAAGCAGGCACAGAGCATCGAAAAGGAAACGCGTAAAGAATTCCCGGAGGGCATTCCGAGCTTCGGGACCGATGCATTGCGCTTTACGTTTACCTCTCTGGCCAGCCCGGGTCGCGATATCAAGTTCGATCTATCGCGTTGCGAAGGCTATCGCAACTTCTGCAACAAGCTGTGGAATGCCACACGTTTCGTTCTGATGAACACGGAAGAGCAGGATTGCGGCATTGATGCAGCAGAAGCAGACCTCAATTTCTCGGCCGCTGATCGCTGGATTGTGAGCCTACTTCAGCGCGCTGAAGCGGAGATCGGCCAGCAGCTTGGCGAGTACCGTTTTGACCTAGCCGCTCAAGCGATTTACCACCTGGTGTGGGATGAATACTGTGACTGGTATCTGGAAATCGCCAAGACACAGATCCAGACTGGCACCCCAGAAGAGCAGCGCGCCACACGTCGTACGCTATTGCGCGTGCTTGAAACCATTCTGCGACTGGCGCACCCGTTCATTCCATTTATTACTGAAGAACTCTGGCAAACCATTGCGCCTATGGCCGGCCGCAAGACCCAGGACACCATACTGCTGGCCGGCTACCCGATCGGTGACGAAGCGCGGATCGATACTACCGCTGAAGCACAGGTTGATCGCATCAAAGGACTGGTCTCCGCTTGCCGTAATCTGCGTGGTGAAATGAGCCTTTCACCAGCAACACGTGTACCTCTTATCATCGCCGCACCAGCAGCGGAACAAGCCGAACTCTCAACCGCTAGCGCTGTTCTGAAAGCACTGGCGAAACTGGCAGACGTTCGTTTTGTTGAAGCGCTGCCAACAGACGCCATGGCGCCTGTTGCCGTATTAGGCAACGTGCAGCTCATGCTGGAAGTTGAGATCGACATTCCTGCAGAAATCGCCCGATTGGAAAAAGAGATTGAACGTCTCGAGGGTGAAATCAAGAAGGCTGAAGGCAAATTGAGCAATGCGTCCTTCGTTGATCGCGCACCGCCTGCCGTTGTTAAGCAAGAGCGTCAACGCATGGCCGACTTTGGCAAGACGCTGGCCATGCTCAAGCCACAACTTGCAAAACTGAAGCAGGGCTAAGGTTATTTGAGATAGGCCGGCATTAAACCGCGTAAGGCATTCCCCACGCGTAGTCGGCCTTCTCTAGAAGCGGCTTTGATATCCGAAATGGTGAGTAGTGACTCACTGGCTTCACCTCGAGCAAGCAGTTCGGCACGCAATACACCAGGCAGTAGCCCACAGCGCACGGGTGGCGTCAGCAATCGATTACCCTCTTTGACAAACACATTGCTCCGGCCGCCTTCACAGACCAGGCCTGCCTGATTACAGAACAACGCATCAAAGGCTTGTTGAGCGACAGCTATCTCTATCGCTGCATCGTAAAGTGAACGCGCAGACGTTTTATATCGGAGTAATGGATTAAAGCCATCGAGCCGTTCTGTTGCCCAGATCAAAGCCACCCGATCAGCCAAAGGCGGCAACGCCGACCAGCTTGAATGCAAGGTGCCATCGTGCCCGAGATCAATGCGCACCCGGTAGGATTTTATGCCTGCATTACCGGGTGCCTTTTCCCGGATTTCAGCCTTGACCTGCCAAAGTATTGATTCAAAACCTTCTTCATTAAATCCAAAACCAAGCGAGAAGGCGGCAGCCGATAAGCGTGACCGATGCCCCCGATAACGCGGATAGATCTCGACCAAAGGCAGGGTGGCCTCAAGCTCGGCGGCGGGCAAGTCTAAACGCAAGGTTTCGAAAAGGGTAAAGCCGGGATCGGGCTTGACCAGAAAATCACTCTTTAAAAGACATTCCGCATACTCTGCCTCTGCATTGGAATCCCAGACGATCCCACTACCTACGCCAAGGATGCCTGTACGAGCGGCGAGGCTTTCACCCGTAGGTGGATCAAGGACCAATGTGCGTATTGCCACATTCGCCTGTATCTTTTCTGCTGTCGCCCAACCAATCGTGCCCGTATACAAACCTCTGGGGGCGATTTCCCAGGCATTAATTTTTTGCATGGCGGCGACTTTGGGTGCCCCCGTGATAGAACCACAGGGGAATAACGCCGGAATAAGCGCTGTTAATCGACGGGTATTCAGTGTCGCCGAAATGGACGAAGTCATCTGATGCACAGTGGCATAGGCCTCGATATCAAAAAGACTATCAACGATAACCGTACCCGGTTTTGCAACGCGCCCCAGATCGTTACGTAGCAAATCGACAATCATCAGGTTTTCTGCGCGGTTCTTTTCCGATGCCTTGAGTGCTTGCGCCTGTGCTTGATCTCCTTCATGGTCAACACAGCGCGGTGACGTCCCTTTCATGGGGCGCACCTTGATTCGATCACCATCCACCGCAAAAAACAGCTCCGGCGACAACGACAAGACCTGGTACTCTGGCATATCGATGTATGCCGCATAAGCCGTTGGCTGCGCTTGAGCCAGGTTTATAAAAACTTGTGCGGGATCGCCATACAGTGTGACATCCAAAGGCCATGTGTAATTAACCTGATAGATCTCACCATCAGCAATTGCCTGCCGGATCTTTACGATTTTTTTGATATAAGTTTCAGGACTCAGTTCAGCACAGCCACGCACGCATCCGGCAGGCAGATCAGCCGCACGTGCTAACAACCACGCATCTGCCTGTGCCTGTGTCAACCATGCCGCTTCATTAAAGACCCAGATATAGCCTATTGGTGGCTGCTTAGTTTCATCCCCTGCATAACGATTTTCAACGGTAGCCTCCAGCAAAGCACCCATTTCATAATCCAAAGCAAAGACGACTTGCCTACCTTGGGCCCGTGCCATATCAGCAGCTTCAAGCGCTGTAACGAGCGTCGTTTGATCAAAAACTACCCACGTAGACTGAACCGACGTACAGAGTAAGCTTTTCGCTGCAGCGGCATCTGCCGTGCCATCACGAAAAAGAATTGCCGGAATGCTTGCGTGCTGCACGCTTATTTACGCTTCAGATAAAAAACCAGGTAGTCATCGACCTGAAGCATCTGCAATAGCACATGCCCTGTCTGCCGTGCGAATGCGGCAAAGTCGTCTTTTGTTGCCGGATCTGTTGCACGAATTTCCAGAATTTCGCCGCTGGCCATTTCTGCCAGCGCTTTTTTAGTGCGCAAAATCGGCATCGGGCATTTCAATCCGGACACATCAAGCTGGCGATCCGCTACATATGAAGTTAGTTCATTCATGGCTTACTTGATAGATGCGTTGATCAGAATGGCGACTTGTTCGCATTTTTGCGCTCTTCCATCAATTGCGCCCGCAAAACGCGCAAGCGCGAATCAATCATCGATTGATCCTGGAACTGTTTGGCTTCACGTTGTGCTAATTCCAGTTGCTCAACCGCCGCCTGCGTTTGTCCATTCAACGCATAGGCCTCTGCCGATGCGCGGCGTGACTGTACCGATTTGCCTAATGCGGCATAAGACTGTGCTTGCAATAGATAAAGCTTCGGATCATTGCTTTGACTACGCAACCGCGTATCCAAAATCTGAATCGCTGTTTCATTCTGTCCTTGCAGTTGCAGCACATGCACCAAGCCTAGCACTACGGCTTCATCAGTAGGGTAGCGTTTATACGCCTCACGATAAGTTGTTGTTGCGCCAGACAGATCCTTTTCAGCCAATTGGATTTCGGCCGCCAACGTATCAAACATAGGAGTGGCCGGCGCTAACTTTCTGGCCTGCACTAGCGATTTCTCAGCGTCGGCAAACCTACCCTGTCGCATTTGTGCTCGCGAAATCCCGTACCAGACGGCAGACTCATGCGCAAAACGACGGTCTTTCAATTGCGATTCAAACTCAGCCAGCGCATCTTGCGGTGCGAACTCCAGAACACGTAACTTAGCGCGCACGAGGTAAAACTCGAGGCTATCTCTTACCTGCTTATAGGGCGCATTATGTGCACGTCCCTGCATATCCGAAATACGTTCCGTGGTCAGCGGGTGTGTTCTTAAATAAACCGGCGCATTGTTCTCATAAATAGCCGTCGATTTTTGCAGCCGTTCAAAGAAGTCGGCCATCCCCTTGGGGTCGTAACCGGCTTTTGTCAGCGTTGTATAACCAACTCGATCTGCCTCACGTTCAAAATCACGCGAATAACCCAGCTGGGTCTGAATATTGGCTGCCTGGATTGCCTGCCCGGCGCCTTGCGCCATCTGGCCCGTATTGCCACCTGCCCGTGCCGCCAAGATGAGCAAGGCCAGACTGGCCAACGAAGACATGGTCTGATTCTGAGCAGCCATGATCCCTCGCGCCAGGTGCTGCTGAATCACATGGGATACCTCGTGTGCCAACACGCCGGCGAACTCGGATTCAGTGCGGGCCGCCAGCAACAAACCCGTATTGACACCGACATAACCGCCAAACGTTGCAAACGCATTGATCTGGCGATCACGCAAAACAAAAAAGGTAAATCGTCCATTCGGGTCTGCGCTGGCAGAGACCAACCTGCGGCCGACGCGATTGACGTAACCGGCTATCTCCGGATCATCGATGTAGCTTGGTTCACGCAAACGTATTTCGTTGTAAAACTCGGTGCCTAATTTGCGCTGTAACTGCGGCGGCAACACTTCGTGCGCCGCATCACCCAGTTCTGGCAACTCACTTGCCGCAGCAAAGCTCTGCACGGACGCGCTGGCCACGGCTAATGCCAACACAAGTGAAAACGTTCTCTTTATTACACGCATAGACACATGATACCCAACAAAGAAAAAGCCCGCCTTGCGGCGGGCCTTTTCCTGATGGGGCTTATGTCACAAGGACACAGCCCACATCCGCATTAAGCGCGGCCGATGTTAGCGGCTTGCTTACCCTTAGGGCCATCGACCACGTCGAAAGAAACGCGTTCGCCTTCTTTCAGGGTCTTGAAACCATTCATGGTAATTGCGGAGAAATGGGCGAACAGATCTTCACCGCCGCCATCCGGCGTGATGAAACCAAAACCCTTTGCGTCATTGAACCACTTGACGGTACCTAGTGCCATTTTACTGCTTCCTTCCGGTCGTACTGACCTCTTTAAACTATTTCAGAACGTAGCACACCGGGTGCGCCCACACTCCTCCCTGTACCGGAATCCCGGTATTGAGCTTTTGTACGCGATGTTTTACACATCGTCAACACTTTTTTACATTTTTTTATGCTGCACCGCAGAGTGAACTGGGCGGTCAGGTAGGTGTTTTACACCAAACCCATTGAAGATTTGTCATTCACCCCTTAAATTGTCTGCATGCCCGACCAACGACAGACACAAGAAGGAACAGCACTCCTGGAAAGAGAAGCGCTGGATCTTCGTCCCCCCCCGCTTTACCAGGTGCTACTTCTCAACGACGACTTCACGCCTATGGATTTCGTGGTTTACGTTCTTGAATCCATATTCAGGATGGATGAAGATCGTGCAACACGTGTCATGATGGCGGTACACACTGAAGGACGTGGCATCTGCGGTATCTATACCCGTGACATTGCAGCAAGCAAAGTTGAACAGGTCGTTAATCTGGCCAGAGAGCACCAACACCCTCTGGCCTGCGTAATGGAGGAAGCCCCATGATTGCCCAGGAACTTGAAGTCAGCCTGCACACGGCCTTTGTAGAAGCCCGACAGAAGCGGCATGAGTTCATCACGGTCGAACATCTCTTGCTCGCCCTGATCGACAACCCATCGGCATCCGAAGCATTGCGCGCCTGCGGTGCACAGCTAGAAGCACTTCGGCATGAACTGACGCGCTTTACCGAAGATCACACACCAGTGGTTACAGAGGATGCGGAGGCAGAAACCCAACCGACCCTAGGGTTCCAGCGCGTTATTCAGCGTGCCATTCTGCATGTACAGTCTTCTGGCAAAAAGGAAGTTACCGGCGCCAACGTACTCGTCGCCATTTTTGGTGAAAAAGATTCGCACGCCGTGTATTACCTGCAAAAGCAGAACATTTCCCGCCTGGACCTCGTTAATTACATTTCTCACGGCATTTCCAAAGTGCCAAGAGAGAGCGCCAAACCACAAGGTGAAGATGGCGATGCCGAAACTACCGATAAAGCGCAAAACGGCCCGCTAGAGCAATACACGGTTAATCTGAACATCCTTGCCAATGAGGGCAAGATTGATCCGCTCATCGGTCGCGAGCGCGAACTGGAGCGCGTTGTTCAGATCCTTTGCCGGCGCCGGAAAAACAACCCCCTGCTGGTTGGCGAAGCCGGTGTTGGCAAAACGGCCATAGCAGAAGGCCTTGCCCGCCGAATCGTTGATAAAGATGTGCCCGATGTCCTGGCTAACGCCCTCGTTTACTCTCTGGACATGGGCGCGCTCCTCGCGGGGACGAAATACCGGGGTGACTTTGAGCAGCGTCTCAAAGGTGTGCTCAAGGCACTTAAGAATAATCCTGATGCCGTTCTCTTTATCGATGAAATTCATACCTTAATAGGTGCCGGCTCTGCATCGGGCGGCACACTTGATGCATCGAATCTGCTAAAGCCCGCCCTGGCGAATGGCCAGCTGCGTTGTATCGGAGCGACGACTTTTGTCGAATACCGCGGCATCTTTGAAAAAGACTCAGCGCTTTCACGCCGCTTCCAGAAGGTCGATGTGAATGAACCCTCAGTGACCGAAACGATTGAAATTCTCAAAGGCTTGAAGTCTCGCTTTGAAACGCACCACAGCATTAAATACACCGCTTCTGCTTTGACTACGGCGGCAGAGCTTGCGGCTCGCCATATTACGGATCGGCACTTGCCCGACAAAGCGATCGACGTCATCGATGAAGCTGGTGCTGCGCAGCGTATTCTGCCCAAGAGCAAACAGAAGAAGGTCGTCGGCAAACATGAGATTGAAGAAATTGTGGCGCGCATTGCCCGCATTCCGCCTTCTCATGTCTCCAATGACGACAAGCGCGTACTCAAGAACCTCGATCGGGATCTGAAGGCCGTTGTATTCGGACAAGACAATGCGATTGACGCACTCACCCGCGCTATCAAGATGTCTCGCTCAGGCCTGGGCAACCCCGGCAAACCGATTGGCGCCTTCCTGTTTTCAGGCCCTACAGGTGTTGGAAAAACTGAAGTCGCCAAACAACTGGCTTACTGCCTTGGCATCGAACTTTTACGCTTTGACATGTCCGAATACATGGAACGCCACGCAGTATCGCGTCTGATTGGCGCACCACCCGGATACGTGGGGTTCGAACAAGGCGGTTTACTCACAGAAGCTATCAATAAAAAACCTTATTGCGTGCTGCTGCTTGATGAAATCGAAAAAGCGCATCAGGACATTTATAACGTACTACTCCAGGTAATGGATCACGGCACGCTAACGGACAACAATGGACGCAAGGCTGATTTCCGCAATGTCGTCATCATTCTCACCACCAACGCCGGCCAGGAAACTCTGAACAAATCGGTCATGGGCTTCACGGCCAAGAAACAAGTCGGTGATGAAATGGAAGAAATCAAACGCGTCTTTACGCCGGAGTTCCGCAATCGGCTCGATGCCACAATCTCGTTCAAACCTCTGGATCTGGAAGTCATCCTGCGTGTCGTCGACAAATTCCTGATGCAGCTCGAAGAACAACTGCACGAGAAAAAGGTCGAAGTCACTTTCACCGAAGCGCTTAAGACTTATCTGGCTGAAAACGGCTTTGACCCGCTGATGGGCGCACGCCCGATGGCACGACTCATTCAGGACACCATCCGCTCTGCACTGGCGGATGAGTTGCTATTCGGCAAATTAGCGCATGGGGGTCATGTGACGGTCGACATTGACCAGAATGACCGTGTACAACTACAGTTCACCGATGCTGAAAATATGGATTCGCCAGATCGCGCTTCCGTTCCCGCATAATTGGCCCACAACTTCTAATCAATAACGAGCTCAGTAATATGACGTCACTCCTCACCACCGATCTACTTGATAACAACGAAGCGCTCATCCAGCAAGAACAACTGCGCATTGTTGCGCCGATGTTTCAGCGATACGGTGGCAAGACCTCATTTGCCGGCAAAATTGTGACGCTCAAGTTATTTGAGGATAACTCTCTGGTTCGTGCTGTTCTCGGCGAGCCTGGCACCGGCAAAGTACTGGTCATTGATGGCGGTGGCAGCATGCGTTGTGCACTACTCGGTGACCAGCTCGCTGAAATGGCGGTCAAGAACAGCTGGGAAGGCGTTGTCGTTTACGGCTGCATTCGTGACAGCGCGGCCATCAATGGCCTACCGCTAGGCGTACGTGCTCTTAATACACACCCCCTAAAAACGGTGAAGAAAAACATCGGTGAGCGTGACGTCAACGTGACTTTTGGCGGTGCAACGTTGAAGCCAGGTGAATGGCTATACGCCGATGAAGATGGCGTCATTGTTTCAACGACAGCTCTGGCATAAATAGCGCAAGTTCAACCGCACTCGCTAAAAACCGGCTACGAAGGCCGGTTTTTTATGCCGCAACGCACACAAAGCTACAAGACAACGAAAAATATGCGCCGCAACCTGTTGTATTTAAGGGTTTTTATACAATCTTATGTCTTATATAAGAGTTGTTGCGCACGCAACAAAAAAACTATATAGTGACTCACATGCACCGACGCGCGACCACCGCAAGGAACGACCGCACGCCAGAGCACTCCTCTTGCAAACTCTCCTAAGGAATCAACATGGCAACTCGTGAACAGCAAATCGCCGCCCTGGAAAAAGACTGGGCAGAAAACCCTCGCTGGAAAGGCGTTAAGCGCGGTTACACCGCAGCTGACGTTGTGCGTCTGCGCGGCTCCCTGCAGCCTGAATACACCCTGGCGCAACGCGGTGCCAAGGTTCTGTGGGACAAAGTAAACGGCGGCGCTAAAAAGGGCTACGTCAATGCTTTCGGTGCCATCACCGCTGGTCAAGCCATGCAACAAGCCAAGGCTGGTCTGGAAGCTGTTTACCTGTCGGGCTGGCAAGTAGCCGCTGACGGCAACACTTCGGAAACCATGTATCCGGATCAGTCGCTGTATGCCTATGACTCCGTGCCAACCATGGTTCGTCGTATCAACAACACCTTCAAGCGCGCTGACGAAATCCAGTGGTCGCGTGGTGTGAACCCAGGCGACAAAGAATTCATCGACTACTTCCTGCCAATCGTTGCCGATGCAGAAGCCGGTTTTGGTGGCGTACTGAACGCTTTCGAACTGATGAAGAACATGATCGCTTCAGGCGCTGCTGGCGTTCACTTCGAAGACCAACTGGCTGCTGCCAAGAAGTGCGGTCACATGGGTGGTAAGGTTCTGGTGCCAACCCGTGAAGCCATCGAAAAGCTGATCTCGGCACGTTTCGCTGCTGACGTTATGGGTGTTCCTACCCTGATCCTGGCCCGTACCGATGCAGAAGCTGCCAACCTGATCACTTCAGACTACGACGAAAACGACAAGCCATTCCTGACCGGTGAGCGCACCCAGGAAGGTTTCTACCGCGTCAAAAACGGTCTGGAACAATCGATCAGCCGTGGCGTTGCTTACGCACCGTATGCTGACCTGGTCTGGTGTGAAACTGGCGTGCCTGATATCGGCTTTGCCCGCGAATTCGCCCAAGCCGTTCTGGCCGCTTGCCCAGGCAAGCTGCTGTCGTACAACTGCTCGCCATCATTCAACTGGAAGAAGAACCTCAACGATTCGCAAATCGCTGCCTTCCAGGAAGAGCTGTCGGCACTGGGTTACAAGTACCAGTTCATCACACTGGCCGGCATCCACGTCAACTGGTACAACACCTTCAAGTTTGCCAAGGCATACGCTGGCGGCGAAGGCATGAAGCACTACGTCGAAATGGTTCAGGAACCTGAATTTGCTGCTCGCGAAGATGGTTACACCTTCGTTTCGCACCAGCAGGAAGTCGGTACCGGTTACTTCGACGAAGTCACCACCGTCATCCAGGGTGGTTCGTCAAGCGTGAAGGCACTGACCGGTTCGACCGAAGAAGAACAGTTCCACTAAGAACTGTGCATCTTCAGCAGAGACAGCACCTACGGGTGCTGTTTTTGTTTCTAGCAACTCGGGCTACACTGACTAAGCTTGTTCACTGATACAACAACTCATAAATAAAGGACCCCATCATGACTCAAACCGTTACCCTCGGCGGCAACCCCATTCAAATCGGCGGCAAACTCCCACAAGCCGGTGCTACCGCACCTGCATTCAAACTGGTTGCAAAAGACCTGAGTGACGCTACGCTGGAAAACTTTGTCGGCAAGCGCAAGGTACTGAACATTTTTCCGAGTGTGGATACGCCTACATGTGCCACTTCCGTTCGTAAATTCAACACCCAGGCCAGCCAGCTGAAAAACACCGTCATACTGTGCATCTCGGCAGATTTACCTTTTGCCCAATCCCGCTTCTGCGGTGCCGAAGGCCTCGACAATGTACAAACGTTATCGACGATGCGTGGTCGCGAATTCCTGCAGGACTACGGTGTTGCGATTGAGTCTGGCCCGATCTCTGGCCTAGCTGCACGTGCCGTGGTCGTGCTTGATGAAAACAATCGCGTGCTGCATAGCGAGCTTGTCAGCGAAATCAAGAACGAGCCGAATTACGATGCCGCTTTAGCGGTGCTGGCTTAACCGATTAAAACTTCATCAAATTATTGGAGCAGTTTTGTCATGAGGCTGCACCAATAAAGAACCTCTCTCTTGTTTTGCCCCAATTCTATGGTTTCCATTTTTTTTGTTTACGGAAGTCGAGAGTCTCACCTAGTGAGACTCTCGAGGAATACCATCAACGAATCAGCTAAATGGAGAAGACAATGAAAACTGCCAAAGAAGTCTTAAACCAGCCTAAGGCAAATAAACTGCAAGTTGGCATACAAGAGCTCGACAAGGCGCTTGGAGGATTCACCCACCGTGACCTTATAGTCATCGGAAGCCAGTCGAGTTTCCTTTTGCCAGCCCTAACTAGGCGGTTGGCTCTACACGTCGCCACCACCGAGAACAAACCTGTAGCAATCATTCGCCCCGGCAACAATGCCAAGAGCACCTGCGAAAAGTTTCCGGAATTAGCATTGGACGCTCCTCTCTATTTCTGGGACAAGAGAGGTATGACCATAGATGACATTAACCAACAGCTGCATAATTTACCCGCACCACCCTGCCTTATCATCATCGATCAGGCCGAGCTTCTAGACATTTGGACTTTTGAACCAATTAGCGAAAGCATTCCAGAACCTCTTAACGTTGAAATGGCAGAAGCAAGAGCTTCCCGATCTCTAAAACGCCTCGCTCACTGGTGGGACTGCCCCGTAATCATCAACATAGACCTTGCTTATTGGGGTAGCAATGGGACGTTCATTAATAGACCGATCCTAAGCAATTTTGGTGGCATTGCAGTTGCTGCCGACACGGTGCTATTGTTGGATACTGGGACGGCTGCAACCGATTGGCTCAACGACAAGCATGTCAGTTTAGACATTCTTTTCAACGTAGAAGGCAAGCATGGCTACGCTGACTTACGATATGAAGATGGATGCTGGATTTAGTGCCCTAGGCACATCATTCAAAACTCAAAGGTTGACTTTAATAATCCTGTTTACAGACACTCACAAAACAAGATATTGTGAACTCGTATCGACATTATCATAGGTCACCCATTGAAAGAACAGTACTTCGGCGACATCCGGGATTTCATCAAATACGCCCTTTTGCGGGAATTCGCGCTCAATGGTGTCAAGATAGGCGTTTGTTGGTTAATGACTGAAGCTGATGCCAGCTCTGATGGCAACAAAAATGCTTACCTTTCTGATCACAAGTACAGGAGCATAGACCCGGAGTTATTTACCGCCCTGCGTATCCTCACACCCCTCAGAGGGATTGAACGACTCAAAGCTTTTGAGGAAGCTGACGTTATTCGTGGAGCAACTTTTCACTCAGACATAATTCCACCCACTGCTGCAGCCCGGTCAAGTTACTTTGAGAAAGCCCGAACTATTTTCTCTGACAGGGACTTGGTATTCTTTGATCCAGACAACGGGCTTACACCTCCAAGCACAAAGTCTCACTCGATAAAACATGTGACTGCCAACGAATGTTTAAGCTTCTCAACAGCTAAGCTGGTGTACCAACATCGACCGAGATTTGAAAAGAGCAATGACACCGTCCATCGAATGATGACCAGCTTTCCCGGCCAACACGTCTCCACGCTATCTGAACCTGACGTCACGTTCTGCCTCGCCGCAAAGGACAAAGGCTTGTCGGTTCATCTAGAACGGTTTGCCTCCAAATGGCAGTTGGCTAAACTTAGCCCCAACATCTCATTTGTATAGCCTTCCCGCGCTTACGTTTTTATTTCTTGCCGTTTCTTATTGCGCCTAGCAGCAACCAGTAGTCTTTCTGACTGTACGCGTCTTTTAAAAGATCAATAAAGGCGCGTACTTTCAGCGGTA
>CAZCGW010000022.1:0-34586 GCA_964498255.1 uncultured Dechloromonas sp. | reverse complement strand
GTTCACCTGTGGTGACCAGCTGCTGTGGGGCGCTGCGGAGCCTCTACGTCGTATGCTGCGTATTTTGGTAGAAGCTTAATTAATTAAGCGGGCGCCCCGTCTGGCTTGATAGCTGGGCGGGGCGTTGTCGTTAAGGCGAGTAGATTAGATGAATATTCCTGATTGGGTCTGGGTAGTCGGTAGCCTGACACTTTTATTGCTGGGCCTGCAGCTGGGCGTTAGTCTCGGGCGTGCCGGTGAAAAGGCACGGCAGGGCGAGCAGGCAAAGCCAGAGCATGATGATCGGCCGCGTGCCACGCCTCAGCCGAAAGTGAACTGGGGTGCGATTAACCTGGATTTGTCTTCCCCGGCGAAAGACAAAGCATCGGGCGCTGATCACTAAGTATGTTGAGAGGCCCAGCTGCCGATGGGATGCGCCTGTCGCCTGCGATCAAGCTGATCTCGGTGTTGGCGGTTGCTATCGCCCTGCAGTCTGGCGTCGGTTTGGCGTTGGTGTTGTTGCTGAGCCTCTGGGCGTTAGCGCTGCATAGTGTCCGGTTTTTCAAGTTGTTACGCCGTGTCCGCTTGTTGATTCTTGTGCTGTTTGTGGTCACGCTATTGATGACGCCCGGCGCCGCGCTATTACCTGAGTGGGGCTTGTATCCCACCGAGGATGGTGTGCTGCTCGGGGTGACACAGTTGTTGCGACTGATCGGTATGCTGGCAGCGGTGACTTTGTTGCTGGATACCACCGACGATCGTAGCCTCGCCGCCGGTTCACTCGCTTTGCTGCAGCCGTTGGCCGGTAAGCGGCCTTGGCCCGAACGTGCCGTGGCCCGTTTGCTGCTGGTGTTTCATTATCTCGAAACAGCGCCCAAGCCCCGTAATCTGCATGATGTATTGGCGTTGGCGGGCTCCGATCTTGCCGGTGCGCCTGAGACGGATGCGCCGGAAATGCTGGAGTTGGATGTCGTGCCTTTATCCGGCCGTGATTTTGCGTTGGCCGGATTAATGCTCGGTACGGCCTGCCTCAGCCTTGCCTGGGGGAGTGGGTTATGACACCACAGCGCTGGGCGTTAGGTATTGAATATGATGGCGCTGCATTCCATGGCTGGCAAACACAAGCGCCCACGACCCAGGTCGTTAACGGTCTGCCCATTGGTTCAACACTGCCCACCATACAGGGTGCCCTCGAATCGGCCATGTCTCAGATTGCCGATGCGCCTGTGCAGATTGTCTGTGCCGGTCGTACGGATGCCGGTGTGCATGCCACCGGGCAGGTGATTCATTTCGATGCACCTGTAGTGCGACCCGATTCAGCCTGGGTGAGAGGCGTCAATGCGCTATTGCCAGCAAGCTGCGTCGTGCGCTGGGCGCAGCCGGTTGCTCAGGACTTTCATGCGCGATTTAGTGCTACAGGGCGGCGCTATCAGTACATCCTGCTTAATCGTCCGGAGCGGCCAGCGATCTTTGCCGGCCGGGCAGGGTGGTTTCACCGGCCGCTAGATGTTGAATCGATGGCCGTTGCCGCGCAATCAATCCTGGGTACCCATGACTTTAGCGCCTTTCGGGCAGCAGAATGTCAGGCCAATAGCCCGGTTCGCACACTGACCGATTCTCGTGTAGCCCGTCAGGGTGATTGGCTGGTGTTTGATTTTGCCGCCAACGCCTTTTTGCAGCACATGATTCGTAATCTGGTCGGTGCACTGGTTTATGTCGGCAAAGGTGACGAGCCCCTGACCCTGATGACCACGTTGCTGGCACAGAAAGACCGCAAGTTATCACCACCCACTTTTATGCCGGATGGCCTGTATCTGACTGCAGTCGATTATGATGCGGATTGGGGGTTGCCATCTGCCCGGCAGTCAGGCGACCCGCTCCAGGTTTTTAACTTCTGATGATCGTTATCTCATGACACTTCACGCCCAACCTCGCATTAAAGTCTGTGGTCTGACACGCGTTGAAGATGTGCAAGCGGCCGTTGCGGCGGGCGTTGATGCGATTGGTCTAGTTTTTTATGCCGATAGCCCGCGGCATGTCACCATTGAGCGGGCGAAAGCCCTTGCCCGGGTGATCCCGCCTTTTGTGACGATTGTGGGGTTGTTTGTTAATGCATCCCGTGCGGAAGTTAACCGCGTGATCGAAGAAGTTCCGCTGAATTTATTGCAATTTCACGGCGATGAAACGGTTGGTCAGTGTGAAGGCTTCGGTTTGCCCTACCTGCGGGCGGCACGCGTCCGGCCGGGGGTCGATCTGTTAGAATTCGCTACGCAATTTCCCTCGGCGCGTGCGCTGTTGCTCGATACCTGGACCCCGGCTTATGGCGGGAGCGGGGAGTCGTTCGATTGGTCGCTGGTGCCGTCTTCGTGCCCGTTACCGGTGATTCTTTCCGGTGGCCTGAATCCCGATAACGTGGCTGAGGCCATTCGTCAGGTGAAGCCGGTGGCAGTCGATGTGTCTTCCGGGGTGGAAAGTGCCAAGGGCATCAAAGATGCCGACAAAATTCGAGCCTTTGTTTATGCCGTTCGCGGTGTGTGACGAAGGTAGCCATACAGTAGTCAGGATATTAGCTTCATGAAACCCTACGATTTGCCAGATACTCGCGGTCACTTTGGTCCCTATGGTGGCTCTTTCGTTTCAGAGACACTGGTAGCGGCGCTCGAAGAGCTTAAGCATGCTTATGCGCATTACAGCCGCGATCCGGAGTTCATTGCTGAATTCCAGAGTGAGCTGAAGCATTTCGTTGGTCGTCCTAGCCCGATTTATCACGCCAAGCGTTGGAGTGAGATTCTCGGAGGCGCCCAGATTTATCTGAAGCGTGAAGACCTTAACCACACCGGTGCCCATAAGATCAACAACACCATTGGTCAGGCATTGCTGGCACACCGCATGGGTAAGAAGCGCGTCATTGCAGAAACCGGTGCCGGTCAGCATGGCGTTGCTTCAGCTACGGTTGCCGCTCGTTTCGGGATGAAGTGCGTGGTTTATATGGGTTCCGAAGACGTGGGTCGTCAGTCGGCCAATGTGTATCGTATGAAGCTGCTGGGTGCGGAAGTGGTGCCGGTAGAAAGCGGTTCGCGCACGCTCAAAGATGCGCTGAATGAAGCGATGCGTGACTGGGTGACTAACGTTGAAGATACCTTCTACATCATCGGCACAGTTGCTGGCCCGCATCCGTATCCGATGATGGTGCGTGACTTCAATTCGGTAGTCGGTAAAGAATGCGTCAAGCAGATGCCGGATATGGTCGGGCGCCAACCTGATGCAGTGATTGCCTGTGTGGGCGGTGGTTCCAACGCCATGGGTATTTTCTACGACTACATTCCGCACGAACACGTTAAATTGATCGGGGTTGAAGCGGCCGGTGACGGTATCGACACCCCGCGTCATGCCGCCTCGTTGCAATTAGGCAAACCGGGCGTGTTGCACGGTAACCGGACGTACCTGTTACAAGACGATAACGGCCAGATCATCGAAACCCATTCGATCTCGGCGGGTCTGGATTATCCGGGCGTCGGCCCGGAACATGCCTGGTTGAAAGATAGCGGTCGCGCAGAATATGTCGGCGCAACCGATAAAGAAGCGTTACAGGCTTTCCATGATCTGTGTCGCATCGAAGGCATTATTCCTGCGCTGGAGTCGAGCCATGCATTGGCTTATGCCGCCAAGCTGGCGCCGACACTACCTAAGGATAAGATTCTGCTCGTCAACTTGTCAGGCCGTGGCGACAAAGATCTGCATATCGTTTCAGAAGCCAGTGGCATGGAATTTTATTGCCGTCAGAGCTGCCGCACTGCTTTTGCAAAAGCCGGTATGAGCGTTAACGATAGCAATACGGAGGCCAAGTAATGGGTCGTATTACCGATACGTTCGCCGCACTGGCGACACAGGGTAAAAAAGGTCTAATCCCTTACATCATGGCGGGCGACCCATCGCCAGCGCTCACGGTTGATCTGATGCATGCCCTCGTTGAGGGTGGTGCAGACGTCATCGAGCTAGGGGTGCCGTTTTCTGACCCGATGGCCGATGGTCCGGTGATTCAGCGTGCTGCTGAACGCGCCATTGCGCAAGGAATTGGGCTGCATCAGACACTGGCCATGGTGGCCGAATTCCGCAAGCAGGATCAGGACACCCCGATTGTATTGATGGGCTATGCCAATCCGATCGAATGCTTGGGACAGACAGCTTTCGTTGCTGCCGCTAAAGCCGCCGGCGTTGATGGGGTGCTGGTGGTCGATTACCCACCGGAAGAGTCTGACGATTTTGCCAAGCAGTTGCGTGCCGTGGATATGGATCCGATTTACCTGCTGGCGCCAACGTCTACCGAAGAGCGTATTGCTGCGGTGGCCAAAGTGGCCAGCGGCTATCTGTACTATGTATCCCTGAAGGGCGTCACGGGTGCAGGACATCTGGATCTGCATGAAGTGTCGCAGCGTATTCCGCAAATTCGTCAGCGCACTGGCTTGCCCGTTGGCGTGGGTTTTGGTATTCGTGACGCCAGTACCGCAGAGCGTCTGGCCGGTATGGCCGATGCCGTTGTAGTGGGTAGCCGCCTGATCGACGCCATAACCGATGTGCCGCAAAGTGAGGCTCGCGCCGCTTTGCTGGCTGTGATGAAAGATATTCGTGCTGGCGTCGATAAAGCCGCCAGTAAAAAGTAATTCAAGTAATTAACGCTTATTAGGAGCACGCGATGAACTGGGTTAACAAACTGCTGCCCCCGAAGATCAAACGCGCCGATGGTCAGCGCAAGAGCACTTTGCCAGAAGGTTTGTGGTGCAAGTGCCCGAATTGTGAAGCGGTGCTCTATACGGCGGATCTTGAAGCCAATATGCAGGTATGCCCGAAATGCGAGCATCACCATCGCGTTAAGGCACGAGCCCGTCTTGACATGTTGATGGATGCGCACGGCCGCGTAGAAATCGGTGCCGAAGTGCGTCCGAAAGATGCGCTGAAGTTCGTGGATAGCCGCCCGTACCCGGTACGTGTGGAAGAGGCCCAGAAACAGACCAGCGAAACCGATTCGCTGGTGGTGATACAGGGCACGATTGAGGCAGAGCCGGCGGTAGTGGCTTGTTTCGAGTTTGAGTTTATGGGCGGTTCGATGGGCTCGGTATTGGGTGAGCGTTTTGTGCGCGGTGTACGCGCAGCCATCGAAAACAAATGTGGTTTTGTCTGTATCACCGCTTCGGGCGGTGCCCGTATGCAGGAAGGCTTGTTTTCGCTGATGCAGATGGCCAAGACGACGGCGTCGATTTCCGAGCTGGCGCGTCATGGTCTGCCATTCATTACCGTGCTGACTGACCCAACCATGGGTGGTGTATCTGCTTCGTTTGCCTTCGTGGGTGATGTCGTGATCGCCGAACCGAATGCCCTGGTCGGCTTTGCTGGTCCACGCGTGATCGAGCAGACCGTTCGTGAGAAACTGCCTGAAGGCTTCCAGCGTGCAGAATTCCTGCTCGATAAGGGTGCCATCGATATGATTGTTCATCGTAAATCGCTGCGAGATGAACTGTCGTCGTTGCTACGTATTCTCCGCAAGGAACCGGTGAGCTCCTAAGCACTTCCCTAAGGCAAGCATGCAAACTCTGGATCAGTGGCTGACCCAAATAGAGGCTATGCACCCGCGTGGGGTTGCTGGTATCGAGCTCGGCTTGGACCGTGTCAAAGTTGTTAGCGAGCAGCTAGGCCAGCAAGCGGCGTTAACCGCCGCCGGGGTGCCCATCATCATGGTGGCGGGTACCAACGGTAAAGGCTCGGTCGTTGCCTACCTATCGAATATGCTGGATCGAGCGGGTTACAAGGTTGGTACCTACACCAGCCCACACCTGATTCACTTTAACGAGCGCATCCGCATTAATGGGGTGTCGGCACCGGATGAGGCGCTCATTGCGGCCTTTGAGCTGGTTGAAGCTGCGCGTCAGGCCGTTGCGGTTACCTTGACCTATTTCGAATTCACCACCTTGGCTGCAATGCAGGTGTTTCTGGCCGCTGGCGTTGATGCGCTCGTGCTGGAAGTTGGTCTGGGCGGGCGATTGGATGCCGTGAATCTCTACGAACCGGATGTGTCCGTGGTAACTGGCGTTGCGCTGGATCACCAGGACTTCCTGGGTGATACTCGGGAGGCGATTGCGCTTGAAAAAATCGGTATTGCCCGTGCCGGCAAACCAATCGTGATTGCCGAGCCCGATATGCCGTTGCCTGCGTTAAAGCAGCTGGCTACTGTGGGCGCCAAGGTGTACCTGATCGGTGAGGCGTTTGGTTTTGAACCTTTGCCGGGTGAAGAAGGTTTGCCGAGTATTCAGTGGCGCTACTGGTTGCGACAGCCGGGTACCAAACCGGAAGACATGCAGCGGCGGGGTGGTTTAGCCTATCCCGGCTTGCGCGGCAAGATTCAGTTGCTGAACGCCGCTACGGCGATGACAGCGATCGATTGCCTGCAGGATCGTCTGCCCGTGGCTATGGGCGCTGTGCGCCGAGGCTTGCTGGAAACAGAATTGGCAGGCCGATTTCAGGTGATTCCCGGGCCGCCAGACCTGGTGCTCGATGTGGCGCATAACCCGGATGCGGCCAAGGTGCTGGCTAACAACCTGAGCCATTTGCCCTTTGCCCACACGCAACATGGCATTGTGGGCATGATGGCCGATAAAGACATGGTGGGTGTGCTGACGCCACTGGTTAAACCCATTACCCGTTGGTATCTCACCCCACTGGACAACCCGCGTTCGGCCAGCGTTGCGCAGTTGCGCGACATCTTGTGCGGTCTCGGGGTTAAAGACAACCAGATTGAAAGCTACGAAAATCCTCGAAGTGCGTATGCTGCAGCACGAAAAAATGCGACCGAGAGTGATAGAATTGTGGCCTTCGGTTCTTTCCTCACAGTAGCGGATGTCCTCAGGGACTTGGGCAGAACGGCATGAAGCCAGACACTCCAGAATCAGATAGCCAGCAGGATCTTAAAAGACGCGCTCGTCGCCGTCTATTAGGCGCTGCTTTTTTTGTCATTATCGTGGCAGCTGTACTGCCGATGGTGATGGATACGGCCCCGCCGCCACAATTGAACGACTTCCGTATCGTTACAGAGGCCGAGAAGCAGGCCGCTGCTGCACCGGTTGTTGTACCACCACCTGAAGCCGTGCCTGCCAGCGCTGCGCCAGCTGCACCGGGCGTGATTAAAGATGCGCCAGCGGAAGCTAAATCAGATACTAATCCAACCGCTGCTGCACCTGCACCTACTGCACCAGCCTCAGTCGATGCCAAACCGGTGGTTGTCGCCCAGGCCACTGAAGCCAAGCCAGAGCCTGTTAAGCCGGTAGAAAAACCTGCAGAGAAGGCGGCTGAGAAAAAGGTCGAGAAGAAGCCAGCAGATAAACCCGCTGAAAAGAAACCTGCTGACAAACCATCTGATGCCAAGAAAGATGCCAAAGACAGCAAAGAACCTGTCCAGGCAGGCCAGTATTACATTCAGGTAGGTGTGTTTGCTGACGCC
The DNA here is from genome assembly GCA_964498255.1 of uncultured Dechloromonas sp. GTDB lineage: Bacteria > Pseudomonadota > Gammaproteobacteria > Burkholderiales > Rhodocyclaceae > Fluviibacter. The sequence continues at coordinate 27,118 of CAZCGW010000022.1, read as the reverse complement.
GATAACGTTAAGCAGGTGCGCTCCAAGCTAAATGGGCAGGGCGTTTCGAGCTGGACGGAAGCAGCTACGGGCAACCTGGCTGGCAAGACACGCGTCAAGGCGGGTCCATTCTCTAGCAAAGAGGCGGCTGATAAAGCCCTGGCAAAAATTTCCAAGGCCGGTTTGAACGGCCTCGTTGTCAAAAAATGATCCTCTGCTTAACCGGGCGCCTTGGGTGATATGACCGGTTTCGATTACGCCGTTATCGCAATACTGGCCGCTTCGGTACTCCTGGGTGCCTGGCGCGGTATGGTAAGTGAAGTCATGTCGCTCGGTGCCTGGGTAGTGGCGTTTCTGGTTGCGCGCGAATGGGGTGAGGTTGTGGGTACCCAGTTGCTGGCACCGTATTTAACCGTTACCTTCTGGCAGATAGCCGGGGGTTGGATTCTGCTCTTTATTGCATCTATTCTGTCGGTGTCTATTTTCCGGGCGCTGATTCGTAAAACGATTCATGCCATTGGTCTGGGTTTTTTCGATCGCACACTCGGTATGGCTTTTGGTGCAGGACGCGGCACACTTCTAGTGCTGCTGTTGGTGGCCATTGGCGGTATGACCCACCTGCCGGAAGAGTCCTGGTGGCGTCAGGCGCGTCTCGCGCCTCTGACCGAGCAGGGCGTAACTTATATCAAACCCTGGCTGCCTGATGATCTGGCCAAGCACATTGCTTATGCCGATTCGCTGAGCCAGATGGCACCACAACTTGCACCGCAGCTGGTTCCTCAGCTGCTACCCCAGAATCCACTTTCTAAGTAATCGAGACTAGCATGTGCGGAATTATTGGCGTTGTAGCCACCACACCGGTTAACCAGTTGCTCTATGACGGACTGATGGTGCTTCAGCATCGTGGTCAGGATGCGGCAGGCATTTCAACGGCAGAAGGTAGCACCTTTCACATGCACAAAGGCCCGGGTCTGGTGCGCGATGTGTTCCGTACACGCAACATGCGTGCGTTGCCGGGTAACTGGGGTATTGCGCACTGCCGTTACCCGACAGCGGGTTCGGCCTACAACTTTGCAGAAGCGCAGCCTTTCTACGTGAATTCGCCATTTGGTCTGATGTTGGCGCACAACGGCAATCTGACCAACGCCGAAGAGCTCAAGCAACAACTCTTCAAGCTGGATCTGCGTCATATCAACACCAACTCAGATTCCGAAGTGCTCCTCAACGTTCTTGCGCATGAGTTGCAAAAGGCGGCTCATGGTACGTGTCTGGATCAGGCAGCAATTTTCAAGGCCGTACGTGGCGTGCATAAGCGTGTGCGTGGTGCCTATGCCGTGGTCGTAATGATTGCCGGGTATGGACTGTTGGCCTTCCGCGATCCGTTCGGTATTCGGCCGCTGGTGTTGGGTAAAAACGAAACGCCGGCTGGTACCGAATGGATGCTGGCATCGGAATCCGTGCCGCTTGATTCGATGGGTTTTGAGCGTGTGGATGATGTCGCTCCGGGTGAAGCGGTTTTCGTTGATCTGGATCGCAACATGGTGCGTGAGCAGTGCGCTGAAAAGCATACGCTCTCACCCTGTCTCTTCGAGTATGTGTATCTGGCCCGCCCGGATTCCACGCTGGATGGCGTCTCGGTGTATGAAACCCGTTTGAAGATGGGTGAAACGCTGGCGGCCAAGGTACGTAGCGTGATTAATCCTGCCGAGATTGATGTGGTCATTCCAATTCCGGATTCATCGCGTCCCGCCGCCTTGCAAATGGCACACGCGCTGGGTATTCCGTTCCGTGAAGGCTTCGTTAAGAACCGTTACATTGGCCGCACCTTCATCATGCCGGGTCAGGCGACCCGCAAGAAATCTGTACGTCAGAAACTCAACACCGTGCCGCATGAGTTTGCCGGTAAGAATGTGATGCTGGTAGATGACTCGATTGTGCGCGGTACAACCAGCCATGAGATCGTGGAAATGGCCCGTGCCGCGGGTGCCAAGAAGGTGTACTTTGCCTCGGCCTCGCCACCGGTTCGCTTTCCGAACGTGTACGGTATCGATATGCCAACGCGGGGTGAACTTATTGCGACCGGTCGCACCGATGCGCAAATTGCGGCGCTGATCGGTGCTGATGAACTGGTCTATCAGGATCTGGCTGCGCTGGAAGAGTCGGTGCGTGCCTGTAATTCTAATATCACCGGTTTTGATGACTCCTGCTTTACCGGCAATTACATCACCGGTGACGTGGATGCCGCCTATCTGGATGCTGTTGAGATGTCGCGTCAGAAACCGAGCGCGCCTGCAGCAGCTCAGGAAGATGATGATGAGGGCGGTAATGCGGCTCAGCAGATCGAAATGTTTGTCCGTCGTCCGGGCCAGGAATAATTGCTAGATCATGACTAAGCATCAAAAATTGCCGGAAGGCCTGGCAACAGAAACTCTTGCAGTACGCGCCGGGATGAATCGCAGTGCGCATAACGAGCATAGCGAAGCGTTGTATCTGACCTCCAGCTTTGTTTTTGATAATGCGGCGCAGGCAGCCGTGCGCTTTTCGGGTGAAGAAGAGGGTAACGTTTATGCCCGCTTTACCAACCCGAGTGTCACGCTCTTCGAGCAACGTCTAGCTGCGCTCGAAGGCGCCGAGGCCTGTATCGGCACAGCCAGTGGCATGGCAGCGATTACCTCTTTGGTTATGGCCAATCTCAGCGCCGGCGACCACATCGTTGCGTCCAGCTCGCTATTCGGCTCTACCATCCAGTTGCTCGGCACCATCATGCCGCGCTTTGGTATCGAAACGACCTTTGTGTCGCAAACCGATGCTGATGAATGGGATAAAGCCGTACGCCCGAATACCAAATTGCTCTTCTGCGAAACGCCGTCGAATCCGTTGACGCAAGTGGCCGACATTCGTGCGCTGTCCGTTATCGCTAAAAAGCACAACGTCCTGTTGGCCGTCGATAACTGTTTCTGTACACCGATTCTGCAAAAGCCATTGGAACTGGGTGCCGACATTGTGGTGCACTCGGCGACCAAGTACCTGGATGGACAAGGACGCGTGCTGGGTGGTGCGGTTTGCGGTAGCAAAGAGATTGTCGAGAAGGTATTTATTTTCCTGCGTACGACTGGGCCAACAATGTCGGCATTTAACGCGTGGGTGCTGGGTAAGGGGCTCGAAACCCTGTCGATTCGCATGAAAGCGCAATCGGCTTCAGCACTCGAGCTGGCGCAATGGCTGGAAGCGCATCCCGGTGTTGAACGTGTTTTTTACCCGGGGCTGCCATCGCATCCACAGCATCAGCTGGCCATGCAGCAGCAGAAATCGGGTGGGGCGATTGTCAGCTTCGAAGTGACGGGTGGCAAAGATGCCGCCTGGCGTGTGATAGACTCCTGTCAGTTGTTGTCGATCACCGGTAATCTGGGTGACACCCGCACGACCTTGACGCATCCTGCTTCCACAACGCATGGTCGTATTACCCCGGAAGCACGTGCAGTCGCAGGCATTCATGACAATCTACTGCGTATCGCAGTAGGCCTGGAAGCGGTAGACGACATCTGTAACGATCTGGCTCGCGGCCTTGCTGCTAACTAATTGCATCGCTGCCTGACCGGTTCGAATTTAAGTCCAACTCCGATTCTGATTTTTAGCCGGTTAGCCCCCGAGGGCAACAAATATGTCTTTTGAACAGTTTTCACTTTCCGAGCCACGCATCAAGGCCATTCAGGATGCCGACACCTCTGGTGCGCCCGTACCCACGCCGGTACAAGCGGCTCTAATTCCGCTGGTGATTACCGGTAAGGACATACTGGTGGCTGCGCCTGCAGGTTCTGGCAAAGCTGCTGCTTACGCCATTCCAACGCTCGATCTGTTGCAACAGGATGATCCAGCGCTCACACAGGAACCGGGTCGTGGTCCGCGAGTTCTAGTGCTGGTGCCAACGCGTGAAGTGGCGTTGCAGGTGCTGGACGCTTACCGTACCTATGGCCGACATGATGCCTATTACTCCTTCGCCGTCTATGGTGGTGTCAGTATGCATCCGCAGGTACAGGCACTGGAACGCGGTTTGGATGTGCTGATTGCTACACCGGCGCGCTTGCTCGACCATCTGGGTCAGGGTCACGTGAATCTGGATCGTGTACGTGTCGTCATTTTTGATGAAGTGGACCGCATGATGGACATGGGTCAGGCAGCCGAACTTGAGCGCCTTTATCCATTGCTGCCTGCAGCGCGTCAAACAATCGTCGTTGCCAGTTCGCTGGGCGATGATATCCGTGGTTTTGCCGATGGCTTGCTGAAATACCCGGAAGAAGTGGTGATTGATCGTGGCGATGATGTCACCACGCGTGTGCATCAGCGTTTTATTGCCGTCGATCCGCATCGTAAACGCGATTTAATGACGCAGCTTTTCCGTGACGAAGCCTGGCCGCGTTCACTGGTATTTGCCCGCACGAAATTTGGCGCAGAAGGTCTGGCGCGTAAGCTGGCTAAAGGCGGTGTCACTGCCAATGCACTACATGCACATCGTGGACAAACGCCACGTGGTCGCGCGCTGGAAGAGTTCCAGACCGGGCTGCTTAGTGCGCTGGTCACCACAGATATGGCGCTGCGTGGTTTTGACATGGATGGCATGCAACGCGTCGTTCATTATGACTTGCCCGCCGTTCCAGATGATTACCCATCGCGCTTGAATCGTGTGCTCAATGGTGAAGATGGCCGCGTAGGCGATACCGTTGCCTTTGTAACGCACGACGATGCCGTACTGCTGAAATCAATCGAGCGTTTGCTGGGTGCCGAGATTCATCCGGAAATCATTCCCGGTTATGAACCGATGTCGCCGGAAGCGCTAGCAGAATATCAGGCGGAGCAGGCGGCGAAATACGCAGCGGATCCACGCAACGCCCGTAATCAACCTGCCTCCACTGGTGAAGAAGCTGTTGAAGGTGGCGACACAGAAAGCAGTGCCGAGTTCGACGAGTCTGAAGAAGATCGCCAACCCGTTGAGCTGGACGAAGATGCCAAGGCCCGTGCCGAAGGCGAAGCCTGGCTCTACGCTCATCAGCAAACCAATCAGCGTCCGCCGCGTGGCCGTAAACCACGTGACCCCGATGCGCAGCCGTACTTTCCGGATGATCGTGACCCGTGGGCCGATCTGCCGGAAGAGAAGCTGTATGTGATGGATGCCATGTATAACGGCAACAAGCTGGCACCGGGCGAAACCGATCCGCTTACAGCACTGCAGTTTATTGATGACGATGAAGCGTGGGAAGACGATGACCGTCAACCACGTGGTGCCAACGCGCACGTGCGCGACATCGTTGCTGAGTTCCGTCGGGAAGCGCGTGAAGACCGCAATCTGCATCGCGAACTGGCAGGAATGCCGGCGCTTAACAGCTTGCGTAAAAACCATCGTGGCAAAAAGCCCTTTGGAAAATCATCGCAATTCGGTAAAGGGCAGGGTAAACCTCTGGGTAGCAAACCACCACGCGGTGGCGGCTACCAGGGTTCCAAACGGCCGGTGGGCGCGGATGGTAAACCTTTGCCACCACGTCCGCAGGGTGCTGGCGCCAAGCCATTCCGTCGTAAATCGACGGGTCCGGGTCGCCCGCGCTCACCCAAACCCGAGGCAAGCTGATAGAATCTTGCCTGAATTTAAAAGGGTCTGTGGCTGAGTGGTTTAAAGCAACGGTCTTGAAAACCGTCGTAGGTGCGAGCCTACCGTGAGTTCGAATCTCACCGGACCCGCCAAAACACTAAACGGCTCGTCGAGAAATCGGCGGGCCGTTTGCTTTGGGTGCTTGCATTCATCACAGGTCATCATAGAATGCGGTCATAACAAAATATTTCCGGAGATAGATTATGTACCGTGCCCTGCAGATTAATAAGGATGATGCCGGCTATCGTGCTGAGCTCAAAGACCTTGATGAGTCAGCGTTGCCCGAAGGTGATGTCACTGTTCAGGTCGCCTGGAGCACCCTCAATTACAAAGATGGCCTAGCCATTACGGGCAAGGGGCCGGTGGTTCGTAAGTTTCCGCTGACGCCTGGTATTGATATGGCCGGTACAGTATTGGAAAGCAACCACCCCTGCTGGAAAGCCGGAGATAAAGTGGTGCTCAATGGCTGGGGCGTAGGTGAAACGCACAGTGGCTGTCTGGCTCAAAAAGCGCGCTTGAATGGCAACTGGTTGGTACCGTTACCGAAAGGTTTTACAGAACGCCAGGCTATGGCCATTGGTACCGCCGGTTATACCGCCATGCTTTGTGTCCTGGCTTTGGAAAAACACGGCATCAAACCCGCTGATGGAGAGATCCTCGTTACGGGTGCTAATGGCGGCGTGGGTAGTGTCGCCATCATGCTGCTCGCTAAACTCGGTTACAACGTGATTGCTTCAACGGGTCGGCCGGAAGAAGAACCGCATCTGAAGGCGTTGGGTGCCGCGGGCATCATCGATCGTAAAGAATTGTCAGAGCCGGGTAAACCTCTCGGTAAAGAACGTTGGGCAGGCGTGGTTGATTCAGTCGGTAGCACCACACTGGCCAATGCCTGTGCCACGACTAAATATGCGGGTGCTGTTGCCGCCTGTGGTCTGGCGGGTGGTGCAGATTTTCCATCCACTGTGATGCCGTTCATTCTGCGCGGTGTCACCCTCTTCGGTATTGATAGCGTTATGGCTCCTATCGAACGTCGTGTTGAGGCCTGGAATCGCTTGGCTTGCGATCTGGATGTCACCAAACTGGAAGCCAACACCACTGAGATCAGTCTGCAAGAGGCCCTAGATGTTGGCGCCCAATTGCTTGAAGGCAAAGTGCGCGGGCGCGTGGTAGTTGACGTCAATCGATAGGGTGTTTCGTCGTCCAGTCCTGAACGAGCTGCTTTGGTAAGTAACGCAGATGTTCAGGCTGGATGGGATAGTTGGGTAGATGTTCACGAAGCGCCTGGAATACAAGTTCGGCTTGCAGCAAGTCCCGTTGTTTCTTCACGGGTTGACGGTTGATCTGATGTGAAAGCCAGGCTTTGTGCACCATAAAGGCTCTCGGGTCGGGAACACGTAACCGCACTGGCATACCGTTTGCTGCAATCACAACTACCTCTTCGACTGGCGCATTGCAAAGCCATTTGAGCGAAGGTACTTCTGCCGCACAGAGATCGTCTTCTGCAAACTGGACAATCTCGTTATCCCACATTTCCCGTTCCGGAATGATCAGGTCCACCATAAAGCCATTATCGTTAACCGCCCGGAAACCATTCTTCTTCATCGGTTCAAAGGTTTTATCTGCCTTACGCAGTAAACCCATCAGCCCGTTGTTATCCATCCGCTTGCTGATCAACGAGAGTTTTTTTCTGGGATCGTAAAGGAGATCGACATCACCTGAGGCCAGTAGTTCCTTGGAGAATTGAACGGCAGCCATGCTTTCATAAGCCCATAAGGCATGAGTACCTACGAGCCGGAAGGCATTTCTCGCAGCCGATTGATCAAGCTGGTCGAGAATGTCCGACACGATTTTAGGCATCCGGCCAAGGCGAACGGCTTTGTTTAGGCGTGCTTGTTCTTTAATGCGTAGTTTGATGGTTTTGTAGCGTTCGTCAGCCCGGATTTTTCCAGCATTAAAGGCCTCGTAGATCGCTTCAGTTTCAGCGGAGCGTACACCTAACGAGCGACCGTTGCCTGCAGCATCTGAAGCACGAAACAGGTATTCGCGACCTCTCGCAGTTTTCCAATTCATGCCATACTTATGCGCTAAAGATTGATGGCGTGCCTGCTCATAAGCTTCATAGAGCTGGCTGCTATCAATCAGGTTCAGGCGCTGTTGTTCGTTTAGCGGCTGCATTTTGTTTTCCTGTAAAAACAAGTTATTAAAATCTACTGGAAAACACCAACCAAAGCAATTGGTTAAGCGAAAATATGTTGCATCTAGATAACATCGACCTCACACAAGACCCAGCCGCCGCCCACTACATTAAAACCGAAGTAGTGCAGGTGGTCTTTGCGCCGGAACCCGGTGAGCTGATTAGCTTGGAAGGGCCGAATAAATATCAGATCGGTGATGCCATCATCATAGGTTCCACGGGCGATCGTTGGAGCGTGGATCGACATCGCTTTGATGCCAAGTACCAACCCGTAGCACCAACACAAGAGGGTAACGATGGGGCATACACTGCCAAGCCTGTGCCTGTGTTGGCCAAGCAGATCCATGAGCCATTCACCGCCGCGCGTTCGGCGGGTCGTGATGTATTGCGTGGCGAAGCAGGGGATTGGCTTATGCAATATGGCCCCGGTGATTTCGGGGTGTGCGGTCAGAGCCGTTTTGCCAAGGTGTATCAGCAGGTCAGCTGATTGCATCTGCCCAGCAGTTGGGTGTTTCATACAGACGCACCTGCACCAGCTTCAGGTTGTTACCGTAAGCATGGGTGTAATGCGGTTCTAACAGACGGAAGGCCAGGGTCGCAAGGTTTTCGGCGGTTGGTACGACATCCAGTACAACTGTTTTGTGGCCAGGGATCTTATCCAGAAGTGCGCGTACTTCGGTATCACCTGAGTACACCAGAAATGCATGATCCCACTGCTCAACGACTTCGCGCAGGGCAATGGTTTTAATATCGCCGAAATCCATGACCATGCCATTGGCCGGATCACCATTCTGTTCAATCACTTCACCCGATAACGTAATTTCCAGCGCATAGCGGTGCCCGTGCAGATGACGGCACTGACTACGATGATCAGGGATGCGGTGGCCGGCGTCAAACTCCAGCCGACGGGTGATACGCATGATAGGGCGATTTCCGGGCTAAAACAGGTGGCAGATTGTATCATTGCGGCATGACTGCCTCGAATGATCCGCGAGATGCCCAAGCTGCACAACCTGTGCGCTGGCTCACCTTTAGTGACCACGACCCAGATTTTCTGAATCTGACCTACGTCTATCCCGTGCTTTCGCGCCGGATGCAGGGCATCTCCATCGGCATTAATCTCAATACCAATAACGCCTGTAACTGGTCCTGTGCTTATTGTCAGGTGCCCGGGTTGCATCGTGGCAACGCTCCCGAAGTCAACCTGCCGTTGTTGGAAGCAGAACTTAAAGGCTTGCTGGACAACCCCGGGCTGAGCCCAATGATTCCGCCGGATACACCGGCAGCAATGCGCGAGATCCGCGACATCGCTTTTTCAGGCAATGGTGAGCCAACCAGCTCGCCGCAGTTTGTGCAGGCCGTAGAGATTGCCCAACGCCAGCGCGATGCGCATGGCCTCAAGATTCCGCTGGTGCTCATTACCAATGGTAGCCTCATGCTCCGCCCAGAAGTGCAGGAAGGCATTCGTGCCTTGAAAGAAGCGGGTGGGGTGGTCTGGTTCAAGGTTGATCGTTTATTGCCCGAATCAATGAAGCAGATCAATGGCATTAGCTATAAGCCCGAACAAATCCAGCATCGCCTGAATGTGGCTTGTGCGCTGGCACCGGTGTGGCTGCAAACCTGTTGGGTTGCTTGGGACGGGCAAGCTCCGGGGGCTGAAGATGAAAATGCCTACCTAGATTTTGTGGCGCGTAACGCCCACCAGATTAAAGGTGTACACCTTTATGGCTTGGCCCGGCCGTCTTTACAGCCTGAGGCACCTCATCTAAAGGCGCTGGGCACCGATGCCATGAACGCCTGGGCGGAACGTATCCGCGCCACCGGCGTTAAAGTTCAAATCAGTATTTAGCAATACGCTTAAGTGCGGGCGGCTTTAAGCAGTTTGTCAAAAGTCGCCGGGTCAGTTTCACTTAGGTAGCGACCCACGAGCGCGTGTTGTCCTTTGAGCGTTTCTAGATCAACGCCTTCGATATGAACCAGATGAAGTAGGGTGCTAATCGAAGGGGGCAACTTTCTACCGGCTTCGTAACGAGAGCCACCGCTTTGAGACACACCCACCGGTGCCCAGAACTCGCCCTGAGTTAGTCCCAGCTTGGCGCGCAATTCCTTAGGAGATTGTGACAACGCGCCCTTTAAAGGCGTAGTCCCAGCTTTGGAATCTCCCTGACCTTTAAACCGCTTCCGATTTGATGTTGTCATTTTTATTCTCCTACCCCATTACTTAATTTAGGCAGACTTTGAGCAATGTCAAACTTTTGTGCACAAAAATGGTGCGGCGCCACAATTCCAGTAAGACCCGATTAACCCGCATCGCCTTCATCCATGCGGCTTGCCGCTAAAATGGGCTATAATTTGCAGGCTTTGTTCAATCACATCTATAAGACCTACTGATGGCTCTCATCGTTCAGAAATACGGCGGCACCTCGGTCGCCAACCCCGAGCGCATCCAGAACGTTGCCCGTCGTATTGCGGCCTTCCGCAAAGACGGACACGATGTGGTGGTCGTTGTTTCCGCCATGAGTGGCGAAACGAACCGCCTCATTGCTCTGGCAAAAGCGTTACAAGACAATCCGGACCCGCGCGAAATGGACGTTATTCTGTCCACGGGCGAGCAGGTCACCATTGGTCTGCTATGTATGGCGCTGAAAGAAATCGGCGTTGATGCAGTCAGCTATACCGGTGGTCAGGTCAAGATCCTCACGGATGACAGCCATATGAAGGCGCGCATCCTGTCGATCGACGATGCACCGATGCGTGCAGACCTTAAGGCCGGCCGTGTTGTGGTGGTTGCTGGCTTCCAGGGCGTTGACGAAAAGGGCAACATCACCACGCTGGGTCGTGGCGGTTCAGACACCACCGGTGTGGCACTGGCTGCTGCACTCAAAGCAGACGAATGCCAGATCTACACCGACGTTGATGGTGTCTACACCACCGACCCGCGCGTCGTGCCAGAAGCCCGCAAGCTGGACACCATTACCTTTGAAGAAATGCTGGAAATGGCCAGCCTGGGTTCAAAGGTACTGCAGATCCGCTCGGTGGAATTCGCCGGCAAATACAAAGTCAAGCTGCGCGTACTTTCCAGCTTTGAAGAATACGGTCAGGGTGGCGAAGGCACCCTCATCACAGTTGAGGACAATACCAATATGGAACAAGCCATCATCTCCGGCATCGCCTTTAACCGCGATGAAGCCAAACTCACCGTTCTGGGCGTGCCAGACAAACCCGGTATCGCATATCAGGTGCTGGGTCCAATCGCCGATGCTAACATCGACGTAGACATCATCATCCAGAACACCAGCCATGACGGCACCACCGACTTCTCGTTCACCGTGGGTCGTGGTGACTTCGAAAGGGCCAAGGGCATTCTGGAAGACGTGCGTAAGCACATCGGCGCCCGTGAAGTCATTGGCGACAGCAAGATCTGTAAGGTATCGGCCGTTGGCGTGGGCATGCGCTCGCACCCGGGCGTTGCCAGCCAGATGTTCCGTGCCTTGGCAGAAGAGGGTATCAACCTGCAGATGATCTCAACTTCAGAGATCAAGATCTCGGTCATACTGGATGAGAAATATCTGGAACTGGCCGTGCGCGTACTCCACCGCGTATTTGGCCTCGATCAAGCAAAGTAAGTTTGACCCGGCGGGGCTGAGCCGTTAGAATTCAGCCTCCGGTTTTACCGGAATGGAGACGTGGCCGAGTGGTCGAAGGCACTCCCCTGCTAAGGGAGCATACCCCAAAAGGGTATCGGAAGTTCGAATCTTCTCGTCTCCGCCAAGAATCATCAGAAAACCCGCATTGCTTAAGGCTTTGCGGGTTTTTTGTTTAAACAATACGCAAAGCCATAAAAGGTTAGAAGCATGTTGATTGATATGACTGGATTGGAAAAGGCTCTGGCTGAGTTCTCCCGTCAGCGGGACTGGGATCAGTTCCATACCCCAAAGAACCTGGTGATGGCGCTTACAGGCGAAGTGGGTGAGCTTAACGAGATCTTTCAGTGGATGAGCGATGGAGAGGCTCGGGAGGCCGGGCGAGCTCCAGCCACGGCTGAACATGTGGGTGAAGAGCTTGCCGATGTGCTGCTGTATCTGGTGCGCTTAAGTAGTGTGCTGGGTGTGAACCTGAACGATGCCGTAGTCGATAAGCTGGCCAAGAATGCTCTGAAGTACCCGATGGAAAAGGTGCGCGGTTCTAGCCAGAAGGCTTAGGGTAGGGGTTTTGAGGCCAAGAGCATATTCTCTGTAACGGCTATATCCGTTACAGAGAGACTTTGATGATGAACCTCTGTAACATTTGTAGCTGTTACAGAGAGGCGGTTTTAGCAACCTCTGTAACGGTTATGGAGGTTGTGTGAGTACCCACTGCTGGACCTGTCTATCCCCGTTCAAGCCTAAGCGCAGCGATGCACGTTACTGCTCGATTGCCTGCCGCGTACGCGCTTACCGTTTAGCACTGACTCCCGCTGAGCGGTCTAAAACCCGTGAGAAAGACGCCGCTCGCCACCGTATGGCTTATGCTGCCCGATTCGGTAAGGAATCCTGATGAAAAAACTAACCAATCTATTCGTTTTGCTGGGCCTTTCATTGGCCACGATTTTGTTTGGCTATGCGATTGCCGTGGATCTGGTGCATGCAACCGTGGAGGCAATTCATAAGGGCATTTCTGAGTCCGATGCGTTGGTTTTGTTGCTAACGGTGATTGATGCTGCGCTAGTGATTGACCTGGCCTCGTTGGTGATTGGTAATGCAGCTGCTGAAATCAAGGGCGATGCGGTTAAAGATAGTGCGTATATCAAGGAGAAGCTGAGCTTTTCTCTGGTGACTATTTCTGGTGTAAATCTGCTGAAGGTGCTGACAGATATCGCGAGCACAGAGATTTATGTGGTGGTGGGTGCGGCGGCAATTCACCTGGTGTTTCTGGTAACGCTGGTAGCGGTTAAACGTTTGAACAATGGCCACTAAGGGTTGGTTTGCGTCATGGTTCATGGCGCTATTTATTTCGCTAGCTTCTGGCCTGATATGGGCGCAGGGCGTAGAGCTTGATTTACCTCAGCGGATTTGCGCCAATTTAGCCGACGAGTCTAATCGTATTCTGAACGACAGCAATATAACTACCAGGTACCAATCCCCCTATATTGCGGCGGAGATTTACCAGCAGGTTGTTGAAAAAACGTTGGCTGGGACTGACTTGCAGGCACCTTCGATGGCAGCGTTGCCTTGTGGCGATACGGTGTCTGCATATCTCATGGCCATCAAGAAGCGTATGGAGTACAACCGGTTTGATTTGTTTGTTAGGGATCATCGCGTTTTGATCATAAGCATTCTGCTACTGGCTTTAATGGCTGGTGGTGCGTGGGTGGTGTATCGCAAAAAGCAGCGTGTCCGTGATAGTTCGGTGGGGTCGGCATCGTGATCCGCGCATTGGCACTTTGTTATTGCCTGTTCTCTTTATGGGCTCAGCCTGCATTGGCAGACTCCATGGCGGCATGCGATAACGTGATTAGAGCCGGCAATGAGACCTGGGCCTATAAGAACTGCTTGCCGGCAGCGGAAGATGGCAAACCGAAAGCCCAGGTGATCGTAGGCATGGCGCTAATGACGGGTGTAGGTGTTTTGAAAAACCCGGAGCTGGCTGTGACCTGGTTTAAACGTGCCGCAGATCAGAATTACCCGGCAGGGATGTACCAGTTAGGCTTGGCTAAAGTTGCCGGTATGGGTACGCCCCAAGATGAAGCCGGCGGTATGACCCTTGTGAAGAAGGCGGCATCTGCTGGTGATCCGGAGGCCAAGAGCTTTCTCGTGGAGCTTGGCATAACACAGGAACCAGAGAAGCCAGTACGCAAACGCATCAAGAATGATTGCGTAGGTGTGGGCTGCGGCCGACCGCTAGACGCTTTTTCTAAATAAGGTTTTTAGGTCTACGGACGGGATTTCATTGAGAGGTCGATCATTTTGGAAGAGACCTCGGATTTGAAATAGGCATGGGCTCCGACAAAGGCCGCGGCAATTAAAGGCAGTGCGGCAAAGGGCGTCTGGGCGAAATACCACATGCCGCAGGCGATGATGAGTAGTACAAAGGCGGCTTTTGCTTTCTGATCGGCTAGTTTTTGTACATCTTCCTGCTTTAAGCCGCTGGAAATTGCTTTGACTGCGGCTTTTTCAACAAAACTCATCTTTTGCCTCGATGTGAAATTTTTATAGATTCTAACCTATGCCTGAAATGATTTCAGCGGCCAGCATCCGCCAGTAGAAGCCTTTTTGGTGTAAATTAAGCTTATAACAAAGTACCCAATAGGGAACGGGCTAAGCGCATGACAAACACGTTGAATCAAAAACCGGAAGATGTGTATTTCTTCTGTACCTGTCTGGTGGATCTTTTTGTGCCGGAGGCCGGGTTGGATGCGGTGGCTCTGCTGGAGCGTGAAGGGGTGCGGGTTCATTTCCCTGAAGATCAAACCTGCTGTGGGCAGCCGGCCTATACCAGTGGCCAGCCTGATGAGGCGAGGGCGGTGGCCCGCCAGCAACTGGATCTGTTTCCGGAGCCGTGGCCGATTGTGCTGCCTTCAGGCTCGTGTGCCGGGATGATGCGACACCACTACCCGACATTATTTGCCGGTACTGCGGATGCTGCCCAGGCAGAGGCGATTGCCGGGCGCATCTGGGAGTTTAGTGAGTTTCTCGTGCAATCGCTGAATTTCAATCGCCCAGACTGTGGCCAGAACTGCAGTGTTGCATTACATACCTCATGCTCGGCACGGCGTGAGACGGGTGCACTGGCTGCAACACGCGCTTTGCTGCAAGGGCTAGAAGGCGTCACCCTGAAGGTTCAGGAACATGAGTCCGAATGTTGTGGTTTTGGCGGCATGTTCAGTGTGCGCCACCCGGAGATTTCCGGAGGGATTGTGCGGGACAAGGTGGCATCAATAAAAGCGGTTGAAGCCGATGCGCTAATTACAGGTGATTGTGGTTGCATGCTTAATATCACAGGCCATGCTGCGAAGATTGGCAAACCCTTGAACGGTAAACACCTGGCCACGTTCTTGCTGGAACGCACCGGCGGCAAAACAGCGGCCGAAGGAGAGGCGTCATGAGTCAGCTAAACTCACGTCAGCGCATTATCGCCAAATTACGTGCCGCCCAGGCAGCGCCACTGGCTTGCCCGGATGCAGCCGGGTTTTATCAGGGCAACACGGAAGATCAGGCAACTCGTGTAGAACGCCTGATGCTCAATATGAAGAATGCGATGGCCGAAGTGCACCGTAGCACGGAGGCTGGTTTGGGAGAGTGCCTTGGCCGTATCTGTGCCGAGAAACAGATCGGTTTGCTGGCGGTAGGTCCCGAGCTTCTGGCGAATTCTTCTTTGTGTGCGCAACTGAGCCAGCAGGCCTCATTGCTATCCGTAACGCAATGTCGTGCCGATCAACCGGCATTGTTTGATACGGTGGACGCGGGTTTAACGCTAACCCATGGGGGCATTGCCGAGACTGGGACGTTGGTGCTGTGGAGCGGAGAGCAATCTCCACGGCTGTTGTCTCTGGTGCCGCCGGTTCATATTGCCATTCTGTACGCCAGCCGGGTTGTTGAAAGCCTGATGGAGATGATGGTGCGTGAAGATTGGTCTGCCGGTTTGCCGACAAACGTGATTCTGATTTCCAGCCCATCGAAGACTGCAGATATCCAGCAGACATTGGCTTATGGGGCACATGGGCCCAAGCAGCTGGTGGTTGTACTGGTGGAGGATCGATAAATGAACCAGCCACTTCACTTTGTGCCGTCTGAAGAATTCCGTCAGCGTGCCCAGGCCGTTGTAGAAAACCCGGCTCTGCAGAAGAGCTTCAGAGGGGCCATGGATTTTCTGCAAACAAAACGACTGGCGCAGTTTCCTGATGATGCCGCTTTGCAACGTCTGCGAGATCTGGGTGAGGCTATTCGCCAATACAGCTTATCTAAGTTGCCGGATTTACTGGAGGCGCTGGAAACCAAGCTGATTGCTAACGGCATTCAGGTGCACTGGGCGGAAACTCCTGAAGAGGCCAACCGGATTTTTATTGATATTGCCAAAGCTCAGAATGCACGTGCCGTGATCAAGGGCAAGTCGATGGTGAGTGAAGAGGTAGAACTCAATCACGCACTGCAGGCAGCCGGTATTGAAGCCCTTGAATCGGACATGGGCGAATACATCGTTCAGCTGGCTGATGAAAAGCCGTCGCACATCATCATGCCGGCGATTCATAAAACGAAAGTTGAAATTGCCGAGCTTTTTGCTGAGCGGATACCCGGTGTGGATTACACCGATTCGGTGGACGAACTCATTCAGATTGGCCGCAAGGTATTGCGCGATAAATTTGCCTCTGCCGATATTGGTGTGTCCGGTGTGAACGTGATGGTGGCCGAGACCGGTACCTTGTGCCTGGTGGAGAATGAAGGTAACGGCCGGATGAGTACCACGGTGCCACGGGTACACGTTGCCATCACCGGTATTGAGAAGGTGGTCGAAAAGCTGACGCATGTGCCGCCACTGCTTAGTCTGCTGACGCGATCGGCCACCGGGCAGGCCATTACGACGTATGTGAATATGATTTCGTCGCCACGCAAGCCAGGAGAACTGGACGGACCGGATGAAGTGCATCTGATCTTGCTGGATAACGGCCGCACACAAGCCTATGCAGATCCGCAATTGCGTTCAACGCTGCAATGTATTCGTTGTGGTGCCTGCATGAACCATTGCCCGGTGTATACGCGCATTGGCGGCCATGCCTACGGCACAACCTATCCGGGGCCGATTGGCAAGATTATTTCGCCCCATTTGCTGGGGCTGGACTCCACCTATGCGTTGGCAACCGCGTCCACCTTGTGTGGTGCCTGTGCCGAGGTTTGCCCGGTGCGCATACCGATTCCGGATCTGCTGATTCGTTTGCGTACCGAGGCCTATAAGAACCCTGCAACAGCGGGTGAGGCGGTGCGTGGCGCCGGATCGGCGTATTCATCGGTAGCGATGGCACTCTGGCATGGTTGGGCGGCGACTTATCGTTACCCGGTGTTGTATCGGCTATTTACCTGGTGTGCTTCCCGACTGCGATTCCTGACGCCGAGAAAGCAGGGCGGTTGGACGCGTAATCATGTGGCCATGCAGCCCGCCAAACGCCGTTTCAGAGATCGGGTAAACCGCTCCTAAGCTTCTGGTTCAGCGGCTTGTTCAGGTCTTGAAGAAATAGATGACCGTCAGCAAGCTGCCCACTACAATGACCAGCCGTTTGAGCCAGATGGCGGGCAGGTATTTGGCGATGTGCGCACCGGCAAATCCGCCCAGTGTGGCGGTAACCACCATGAGAATGGTGTACGGCCAGTTAATGGCGCCAGCCACAATAAAGGTGAGTGCCGAAACTGTGTAGGTGACTGCCGAGATCCAGTTCTTGAGTGCGTTGATTTCCTGAATGTTCTCTACACCCTGGATGGAGAGTGCGGCTAGTGTCAGGATGCCCTGGCCGGCACCGAAGAAGCCACCATAGACTGTCACCAGAAACTGGAAAGCCAGACCACCTGCACTGCGAGGGTTGTCGTCTGTGTGCGCAATGCCCATGCGGGATTTGAAGCGGACTACCAGCCCACTGATCTGTTTGCTGAAGGCAAATAGGGCCGTGGCGAGCAATAGTAACCATGGCACCATTTTCATGAAGGCGGCGTTGGACACGGCCAGCAGTAAGAGGCCACCGGCAATACCACCGATCACCGCAATGATCGTGAGCGCAATGACCCAGGATTTATGTTTCTCAAGTTCCTTGCGATACACCCAGGCGCTGGACAGACTGGCTGGCCAGAGCGCCACGGTGTTGCTAGCGTTCGCAGTGACAGGCGGAATCCCGGCAGCCAAAAGTGCAGGGAATGAAAAAAAAGTGCCACCACCTGCTAAGGCATTCATGCTGCCAGCCATGAATGCACCTGCGGCAACAATGATGAGCGAAAGCGGGTCTGAAAGTAGTTCTGTCATAAAAGATCACACAAAAAGAAGGGTCGCTAAAGCGACCCTTCGATCATACGTTGAAAGACTTGTTACTTGCCGAGCTTCTTGGCGAATGCGAACTTCGCGTAAGCTTGCTCGGTGACGTTGAACCACTGGAATTCCAGGTTACGGAATTGACGCCATGGTTCGTAGATCTTCTTGAAGTCAGGGTTCTTGGCAGCCGTTTCTTCAAGCACTTCATTGGCCGCCTTGAAAGAGGCTTCCATGATCTCGTTGGAGAACGCGCTCAGTTTTGCGCCGCCCTTCTGCAGTTTGGCCAGGGCAGTCGGGTTACGGAAATCGTACTCAGCCAGCATGCGAACGTTGGTTTCTGCTGCAGCCACTTCCAGGATTTGCTGATAGTTTTTAGGCAGCTTGTCCCATTCTTTCTTGTTGATCATGACCGAGAACTGGGTCGCCGGTTCCCACCATGCCGGGAAGTAGTAGTAAGGCGCAACCTTGTACAGACCCAGCTTTTCATCGTCGTGCGGACCAATCCACTCGGCGGCGTCGATGGTGCCTTTTTCTAACGAGGCGTAGATGTCACCTGCCGGGATTTGCTGCGGTACGGCACCCAGTTTTTCGATGACACGCCCCGCAAAACCACCCACGCGCATTTTCAGACCCTTGAAGTCGGCAACGGTCTTGATGGGCTTGCGATACCAGCCACCCATCTGGCAGCCCGAATTACCGGCAGCCAGTGCAACGATGTTGTACTGTGCATAAAAATCGGCCAACAGTTTCTGCCCGCCGCCGTAGTACATCCAGGCGTTTTGCGCACGCGCAGTCATGCCGAAGGGCACCGAGCAGTCGAAAGCGAAGGCTTCGTTCTTGCCAAAAAAATAGTAGGGCGCAGTGTGGCAGCACTCGATCGTGCCGTCTTTAACAGCGTCCATTACTTGTAGGGCCGGCACGATTTCGCCACCTGCGAAGGAACGGATTTCGAAGTTACCTTCGCTCAGTTCGCCCACGCGTTTGCAGAAATCCTCACCGCCACCGTAAACGGTATCGAGCGTCTTTGGAAAGCTGGACGCCAGGCGCCATTTAATCTTCGGGGTTGCTGCAATAGCCGGTGCTGATGTGATCAGCGTTGCAGTGCCTGCTGCCGCACCGATGCCGACGTTCTTCAGAAAATTACGACGATCCATGGTTGTCTCCTATGGGGTTGTTCTGCTTGGTTGAGCCGAAACTATTTTTTCTCACCGGGCTCTTCGGTAGAGAACTTGAGATTGGGTGACGTATCGCTGTCTGAGGCAGGGGCAGTTTCAGAGTCGATTTCAATGACGATCTCCGCCTGGCTGTCATCGAAGACTTCCTTCTTCTCAACCGAAACAATATCGGGGAAAGCGATGATCAGCGCCACCATGATGATCTGAATGATGACAAACGGAATGGCACCCCAGTAGATCTGTTTGGTAGTGACCGGATCCATCATTTTGCCGGTGATCTTGTCGATGTACTTCTTGCCGGGTGCAACGGAACGCAGGTAGAAAAGGGCAAAACCGAAGGGCGGGTGCATGAACGATGTCTGCATATTGACGCCAAGCAGAACACCAAACCAGATGAGGTCAATCCCCATTTTTTCGGCTACCGGGCCAACCAGTGGCACCAGAATAAAGGCCAGCTCAAAGAAGTCCAGGAAGAAGGCCAGGACGAAGAACATGATGTTCACGGCTATCAGGAAGCCAAGTTGGCCACCGGGCAGGGAGGTGAGCAGATGCTCAACCCAGAGATCCCCGTTAACCCCGCGGAAGACCAGGCCAAAGACCGTCGCGCCAACCAGAATGAAGAGCACAAAGGCCGACAGCTTTGCCGTTGAATCGACGGCTTGTCGTGTTAATCCCCAGGTAAGTTTGCCTTTAGAGATTGCCAGTAGCATGGCGCCTGATGCGCCCATGGCACCGCCTTCGGTCGGTGTCGCGATGCCGAGGAAGATAGTGCCGAGGACCAGGAAGATCAGGAACAGGGGTGGCACCAGCACAACCAGTGAACGGACCAGCAACTTGGTACCGGTGACTGTACGCGCACTTAGCGGCAGGGCCGGTGCGGCTGCTGGTTTGAAGAATGCCACCAGTGCAACGTAACCCACGTACATACCTGTGAGCACCAGCCCCGGAATCATCGCACCAGCGTACATGTCGCCTACCGAACGGCCGAGCTGGTCGGCCATGATGATCAGCACCAGTGAGGGTGGGATGATCTGAGCTAGCGTGCCGGATGCGGCAATAACCCCCGTGGCCAGCTTGCGGTCATAGCCGTAGCGCAGCATGATCGGTAGAGAAATCAGCCCCATCGAAATGACGGATGCCGCCACGACGCCCGTGGTTGCAGCCAGAAGCGCGCCCACGAAGATGACAGCAAAAGCCAGACCACCACGGACTGGGCCAAATAGCTGGCCAATCGTATCAAGCAGGTCTTCGGCCATGCCGGAGCGCTCGAGGATCAGCCCCATAAAGGTAAAGAACGGAATGGCCAATAAAGTGTCGTTGGCCATGATCCCGAAAATACGGTTGGGCAGTGCCTGAAGGAAGTCGGGCGTAAACATGCCCATGCCCATGCCGAGCAGTCCGAAGAGCAGACCGTTGGCTGCCAGAGAGAAGGCAACGGGGTAACCTGATAGCAGAAACACAACCAGGCCGAGGAACATGATCGGCGCCATGTAGTCGCCGATGATTGGGGTGAGAAATTCGAGTGGCATTTGTCGGCTCCTTATTTCTGGCTAGAAGCCGCTTCGGCAACTTCAACTGCGTCTGGGGTGGCACCATGACCACCGCCCTTTTCAAACTCTTTGCCATCAATCAGGCCTTGCAGGAAGGCAAAGCGCTTGATGACCTCGGAAACGCCCTGGAGCAGGAGGAGGGTGAAGGCGATCGGAATGAGCACCTTGGCCGGCCATACAATCAGACCGCCCGAATTCGAAGACATTTCACCGCTAGTCATCGAGTCTAGTGCGAAGGGAACGGCTCCCCACAGAATCACCAGGCACATGGGAATCAGAAAGACCAGGCCACCCACAATATCAATCCAGGCATGCACACGCGGTGAGAAACGGCCGGTGACCACATCAATGCGGATGTGTTCGTTACACTTCAGGGTCCACGGGGCACAGAGCAGGAAGGTGCCGGCGAATAGGTACCACTGCAGTTCCAGCCAGGCGTTTGAGCTCATGCTGAATCCGTAGCGGGTTAGCGCGTTGATAGTGCTGACCAGGACGGCAATAAGAATAAGCCATGCGGCACCTTTGCCGACTTTTTCATTGATCGAGTCAATGATTCTTGAGAATGACAGAAATGCGTGCACGTGTGAGTCTTTCTGTATACGGGTTGTTCGGTTACGAGCGGACTTGTGATTCTTTATTTTTCGAATCATAACTGATTACGCTCTCTATGTTTGTTAGTTTATGCCCCTGTGAAAAATATTCATTTTCGGCGGCTTTTCTTGAAAATATTTGGCCGGCAACGGGCTTGTGATTTCTCGCTTTGGCCACGAAACAGGTAAGCTTGCGCCATGAACTCAAGTGCTAAAAAGAAGCTGGGCATCCTGCTGGGGGTTGTCTTAACTTGCCTGTTGCTGATCGGTTATGCCGTTTCGACGATTGATACATCGCGAATTGTTAAAGTGGTTGCAGGGCAGGTCAAAGCAACGACAGGGCGTGATTTAGCGATCAATGGCCATGTGTCTATCAAGATCTTTCCGCGTCTGGCGGTGGTCGCTGAGGATGTTTCGTTAAGTAACGCCTCATGGGCGGTAGATCCGGCGATGCTTAAAGCGCAACAGGTGGCCTTTTCCCTGCAATGGATGCCGTTGTTCAGTAAACGTATACAGATAGATAACGTTACGATCAGCCAGTTGAAGCTTTTCTTGCAGTTAGCACCGACAGACCAGAAGACATCGGGTAACTGGGTTTTAGCGGCAAGTACTGATAGTAACGACAGTGCTTCAAGTAGTGATTTTGGCCTGGATTTAGCCGAAGTCCATTTGAATCAGCTCTCGATTAGCTACAAGAATGCGGCTGGCGAACTGATGGACTCATTGGCAGCGACGCATTTTGATTTGGTTCGTTCGGGTGCAAAGCTCAAGATCGACAGTGATTTTGCCTGGGGTGGCTTGCCTGTAACGATTAAGGGCGAAACGGATTCACTGGAACCCTTAGTCAATAATTGGGGGCTAAAGCCAACGGACTTTGCGCTGGATTTAAATCTGGGGGTGAACAAGCAATCAGCTCAGGTGCAGGGACGTATTCAATTTGTGCCCAATAGCAGTCCTGTCGTTGATCTCAATATCAAGTCATCGGCGCTTGATTTGCAGGCGCTGAGTGCTACGCTGGCAAAGGGTTCTAAACCAGTTGTTGCCGCTAAGCCCCAGTCTGGTAACCGGGTGTTTTCATCGCAACCCTTCCCATTCAATACGTTGCCTGTGTGGCAAGGGCAGGTACAGGCTGACATAGGTGCTTTGACTTTGCCGGACGGCCTTAAGCTGGAGTCGCTGAATGGCTTAATAACAGCAACGGTTGATGATGCCTGGAGTTTAAAGCCGCTGTCATTCAAGATCGGATCGGGTCAGGTGATTGCGGATGGTCGTCTGAATGCCGTTCATTCGGTGAGACCTGGGCTAGCAATGCGGGGGTCGGCCACCGGATTTGATTTAGGGCATGTCCTGACGCAAATGGGTAAGCCTAATCTGGTTAGTGGTGGGCCAACGCATGCGGCCTTCAATATCAGTAGCCAGGGAACCTCGATCAGTTCCTTGGCAGCAAATGCCAACGGCGCGGTTCAGATTTCGGTAGGGCCGGCAACGGTGAGTAACTCGCTGACTAACCTAGCGGGGGATTTTGTCGTAAGTGTCGCCAATGCGGTTAATCCACTCCGGTTGAGCAGTGATTCATCCAAGTTGCAATGTCTGGTGGCTTATTTGCCTGTGAGAAATGGTCTGGTTCAGATCAATCAGAGTGTGGGCATGCAGACGGATCGGCTGGATGTTACGCTGGATGGCCAGGTTAATCTGGGGTCTGAGGCATTACGTATTAATATCCAGCCCAAGGAAAAATCAGGGTTAACAACGGGCGTTAATCCGGCAGGTCTTGTACAGATAACGGGGACGCTGGCGAACCCGAGCATGGGCATAAATAAGGTAGGCGTGGTCAAGCAGGCAACCGGTGTAGGTTTGGCGATCGTTACCGGGGGAATTTCATTGCTTGCTCAAAATGCGGCCGGGGTCGTGTCGCGCTCGAGTCCGTGTGACAATGTACTGCGCCCTTGGCCCACTGTTTCGGGTGGGCTAACAGCTACACCCTGATTATCCGGAATAGATTATGTGTTTAAAATCGCTCTCATTGTTGCTCCTGGTTTGTGTCCCTGTGGTTGCACAGGCTCAGGAAGCCGCGCCATCCACGGCAGGGCAGGTAGAAATATCTCGCACCAAGGTCAGTGACATTCCATCCCAGTATCGATCAGATGCCCTAAAACCCCGCAAACCATTTTCTGTGCGGTATACCTGCCCGGATGCCGGTCGGATTTATGTGGTGTTTGATAATGCCCAGCAGACAGCAACACTGGAGATGGGTAACACAACGCGCTACCTGAAGCAGGGTACGAGCGGTAGCGGTGCCCGCTACGTTAATTCAGATGAGTCTTACGTATTCTGGGTGAAGGGCAAAGAAGCTACGATTAACGGCCGCGAGACTTGCGTGGCAGACTGAACGAACGACGTTCATTCTTTTCTAGATTCTGAAGGTAACGGCTGAACTCCAGGCCCAGTTTTTTCTCCAGTTCAATACCAACGGATTTTAACCGCTCCCATTGTGGATGGAAGTCAGGGTTTTTGAAGGCAAAGGCAATCTGATTGCCGCCGTCCCGGACTTTGAGCGAGAGAACGCGGTCATCGAATACATGCGCCAGCTGTGCCAGCGGATCATCAAAACCCGCTTTGTCCCCAGCGAGATTCATGACCAGAATGCCATTCGCCGATAGTACCCGATAGGCTTCTGCGTAGAAGTCCGGGCTAGACAGTTCGGGCGCGATGCCCAGCCCATCAAAGGCATCCACCATGATGATGTCGGTACGGGCTTCGTGTGAGCGGATAAAGGCAGCCGCATCCTCACAGAAGATACGGAAGCGTTCGTTATCCTCCGGTACCTTAAAGCTATCCCGGAATGCAATGACATCAGGATCGATTTCTACTACCGTGATGTCAGCTCTAGGCAGGTGGCGGTAGCAGAATTTGGCCAGAGAGCCGCCGCCCATGCCCAGCAGAAGTAAGGCCTTGGGGCGCGGGTAGAACGGTAGGAAGGCCATCATTTTGCGGGTATAGGCCAGATCCAGCGCATCCGGTCTGGCGATTTGCATGGTGCTCTGCACCAGACTCAAGCTGAAATACAGCGTGAGCAACCCTTCGTTTTCAATCAGAAACGGTCTTCCGTAGTTACCTTTGAGTAACTGAGCCGATAGCGATGCGGCATCTGCATCAGCGGGCTCAAGCAGCTTGATGGTGCCCATTTCTATTTCAAAGGGGCTGGGTATTTCAAAGAGCTCTTGCGTCATGCGGACAGTATAATCGGTCGCATAGGTACTAACGGGTAAAGCTTATGCGACACATTTTGAGGACTTGTATTACAGGACTGCTGTTTGTGACTGCCGGTTTGACGCTGGCTGCGGAAACCGGTGTGCCGCTACCTGCACCGCAGGCAGCTTTGTTCGGATTGCACGAAGCGCCGATTACGGTGATTGAGCCAAATCGCTCCACGTCGCTGAAGCCTGTAGAGGTCACTTACAAAGGTTTCCCGGCAGTGCCTGTGCTGGATGCGTTACTGGGTGTGCAGTGGCGGGCAACCGATGCCCTGGTGGGTTTCGAAGCCAGGGATGGGTACCTGTCGATGATTCCGGCGTCACAGCTGCTGCGCTACCCGGCTTATCTGGTTTATGCGCGAGCCGATGGAGACGATTTCAGCGTGGAAACGCCCCCGTTGAATAATCTGGTGAAGCTGGGGCCCTGGTATTTGGTCTGGGACAACGTGTTGCATGCCAATCTTCAGGCAGATGGCGCCACTTACTGGCCTTATCAGGTAGAAAAGATTGGTCTGGTCAGCGCACCCAGTAAAGCAAAGCTATTTCCTGCCATGTTGCCCGAACGTTATCGTGATGGCGCGGTACTGACCGAGAAATACTGTTTGTCATGCCACCAGGTGAATGGTGTGGGCGGTCGTAAGCTCCCGATAGATCTGGGGCAATGGGCAGCGGGGCAGTCATTCGCGCGTTTTGCCACCTGGGTGCTAGATCCATCCGGTAAAAATCCACTAACCAAGATGCCTGCGCTGGCTCCTGAGCGACCCGCTAACGAACGTCAGTTAATGGCTCGCCAGATTTATGGTTACCTGCGGGCAATGGGTGCCCTAGGCAAATAGCTCACTGTCCCGTTTTGAGGATGATGACGCCACCTATAATCATGGCGGCGCCCATCCATCGGACTAAAGAGGATTGTTCGCCAAAGATCAGGATGCCCAGGGCGAAGGTGCCGGCAGCGCCGATACCGGTCCAGACGGCATATGCCGTTCCGATGGGTATTTCCTTTTGAGCTAACCACAAGAGCCATGCGCTGAGCACAATCGACAGGCCGGAAAATCCGAACCATCCGATTTGCCGCAGACCTTCGTTGGCCTGTGCCAGTTTGTAGCCCAAAGGCCAGCCTATTTCGCAGATGCCGGCCAGGAGCAGCAGTGCCCAGGGATTGTTCAGAAGCAGGGTCATAGGTTAGAAGTTGTTTGTGGCACAACGCAGTGTGCCTGTTTTGATGGCCGTCATAAACGTATCGTAGTCTGCCTGATTTTGCTCGGTATAGGCTTGGGCAAATCTGACTAGTGCATCATCCAGCTGTTCGCCTGTGCCGCAGTAGCCAGCAAGGACGGCCGGGTCACCCGAGCGGGCGTGCGCATTGGCCAACGCCCAGCCGAATAGACTGGCGTAGTCAGGAAACTCTTCAACGCCTATGTCACCTTTGCCCGTGCCAATCGTGATGCCGCCCTTCATATCTCGCAGCTGGCGGATATAGAAGTCGTTGAGTTGCGTCTCTCCATAGCCAAGAAAAAGATCGGGCGCACCTTGAATAAGGCGTTGCCCGTATACAACCCGTTCGCCTTGCGTCTTGAATTGTTTGTCCGGGAAATAGGGGGCAAGCACCGAACGTTGAGCCACTTTCCACTGTAGGAAGAGGGGGTCTGATTCATTCAGGCCTTCTAGGTAAAGGACCCAGCAACCTACGCCAACACTACCCACACCGACGACTTTGCGGGCGTAATCAACCAGACGGTAGCGGGTGAGTAGATGATGTCGGTCAGTAGGTAAGGAGCGGCCATAGGTATTGAGCGCATCGTCTAGAACGTCAAGGACATTCTGACCCTTATAGTGTTTAACATTGTGCGTCACAAGGGGCGGGTTATCTATGAAGCAACGGTGGTCATTTACAACATGCGTTAGCTTGCCGATGACACCTTCATTGGTGTTGCGTTTGGCCTTTTGAATGTGCCTACGTATGAAAGCTCTGGCTGGAGCACTCGCCGTGCTCTCAACCGATAATAGGCTCGCCGTATCAATAAAGGCACGTGCCAGTTCGATATAAGGTGTGTTTGCATACTGGCGCATGTGCAGACGATAGCTTTGTGACATCTCACGAACAATGCGTTCACCGTAAACGCTATCCTGACCCAGCGACTCGGCGGCAATCATGGCACTGGCAGCAAGGCGCTTGAGATCCCAGTCAAAATTACCACGTAATGTTTCATCAAAATCATTGATGCCAAATACAAGACGGCGTTCACTGGTGGAAAAAAAACCGAAATTACTCACATGCATGTCGCCACAAAGCTGGACATGAATAGTGGGTGAGGGCAGCGGACCAAGATCCTGGGCCATGATTGCAGCGGCGCCACGGAAAAAAGCAAAGGGACTCTGAGCCATACGTGCATGACGTATGGGCACCAGTTCGGGGTTTCTCGATTCGGCCTGACGCGCGAGAATACTCACGGCATTTAGCCGTTTCTCCTGCTTTTGAAATTCGCCGAGTGATGAACGAGGGGTTGCTTGGCGTATCGACTTGCCGATCGCCAATCGTTCTTCAACTGACTGACGTTCGCTTAAAAAGGAGTTGAGAGTTTTGCGGATCATGGATGAATAATGCCGCATTCGTATCGGGGACGGCAAATGATGATTTCATTTCAGGTCGATTGCGGGTATGTCACAGAAAACAGCAGATTGACTGTCCTGCCCAAATAATTCTTGACAGGGTGTTTTGTGGGGCTATAATTCGTTATGTTGCACCGC
>CAZCGW010000021.1:7613-35529 GCA_964498255.1 uncultured Dechloromonas sp. | reverse complement strand
AGTCGCTACGAGCTTCCCAAGCAGGATCCACTGCTTTTGACAGCGGATGGATAAAGGGGTGCATGTCCGATGTGTTGAGATCGTTCTTCTCGTACCAGGTCGCCGTCGGCAGCACGATGTCGGAATACAGACAGGTCGTGGACATACGGAAGTCCAGCGTTACGAGAAGATCCAGCTTGCCTTCCGGTGCTTGATCGTGCCAGACCACGTCCTGCGGCTTGACATCACCGGTCTGGCCTAGGTCTTTACCCTGAACACCGTTAGTGGTGCCAAGCAGATGCTTAAGGAAGTACTCGTGACCCTTGCCCGACGAACCCAGCAGGTTAGAACGCCACACGAACATATTGCGCGGGAAATTTTTCGGATTATCCGGATCATCGCAGGAGAATTTCAATTCACCTGATTTGAGCTGACCGACCACATAGTCTTTGGGATCAACACCCTTGGCAATGGCTTCACGCGTCAGTTCCAGCGGATTGCGCTCTAGTTGTGGTGCCGATGGCAACCAGCCCATGCGTTCCGAACGGGCATTAAAGTCGATCAGGCTGCCGCTAAATTTGTTCTTATCAGCCAACGGCGACAGCAGATCGGCAACGCGCAACGTTTCGTAACGCCACTGATCGGTATGTGCGTAGAAGAACGAGGTACCGTTCATATGGCGTGGTGGGCGACTCCAATCCAGCGCGAAGGCCAATGCAGTCCAGCCGGTTTGCGGACGCAGCTTTTCCTGACCTACATAGTGCGCCCAACCGCCACCGCTCTGACCAATACAGCCACACATGATCAGCATGTTCATAATGGACCGGTAGTTCATGTCCATGTGATACCAGTGGTTCATGGCGGCGCCGATGATGACCATCGACTTGCCGTGCGTATCGTGTGCATTCTGTGCAAACTCACGCGCAACTTGTGTAACTTGATCACGCGGCACGCCCGTAATCTTCTCCTGCCATGCCGGTGTGTAAGGGATGTCGTCGTCGTAGCTGCTGGCAACGTTGTCACCACCTAAACCCTGATCAACACCGTAATTGGCGACATAGAGATCATAAACTGTCGCCACCAGCATTTCACCATTGGCCGTTTGGATCTTGCGCACCGGCACACGGCGCTTGAGCACACCACTATGTGACGTGCTATTGAAATGTTCGTGCTCAATATTGCCAAAGTAAGGGAAAGCAGCTTCTACGACCGCATCATGCTTTTGAACTAACGATAAGCGCGGCTTGATATTACGACCATCACTCGTTTCTTCTTTGAGGTTCCACTTACCCTTATCAGCAGTGGCGTTTCCATCTTTCTCCTGACCCCAACGGAAACCAATTGAGCCGACCGGTACGGTTAAGGCATCGCTGGTTTCATCGATAACCAGTGTCTTCCAGTCTGGATTGTTCGCTTCGCCCAATGCGCCTACTAGATCTGCTGCTCTCAAGTAGCGATCCGGGACGAACGCACCATCTTTTTCTACCAGACACACCAAGTTAGGCATATCGGTGTACTGACGACAGTAGTTGTCGAAATACTCACTCTTACCGGCGACGTGGAATTCCTTGAGAATAACGTGACCCATGGCCATCGCCAGCGCGGCATCGGTACCCTGCTTCGGGTGCAGCCACATATCACCGAATTTGGCGCCTTCCGAATAATCCGGGAACACCGATACGACCTTAGCACCCTTGTAGCGAACTTCGGCCATAAAGTGCGCATCAGGGGTCCGAGTCTGCGGTACGTTTGAACCCCACATCATGATATACGACGAGTTATACCAGTCGGCTGATTCGGGAACGTCGGTCTGCTCTCCCCAGGTCTGTGGGCTGGCCGGTGGCAAGTCGCAGTACCAATCGTAGAAGCTCATACAGACACCACCGATGAGCGACAGATAACGGCTACCGGCCGCGTAGCTGACCATGGACATGGCTGGAATCGGCGAGAATCCGATAATACGATCCGGGCCATGTTTAGCCGCCGTATAGATATTGGCGGCAGCCACCATGTCATTCACTTCATCCCAGTTCGTGCGCAGAAAACCGCCTTTACCACGCTCGCTCTGATATCGACGTACTGTCTTCGGATCAGAAACAACGGCTTCCCAGGCTGCTACAGGCGATAACGTCTGGCGATGCTTGCGCCAGGCCTTGAGCAGCGACGAACGCACCATCGGGTGCTTCACACGATTGGCGCTGTACAGATACCATGAGTAGGAAGCGCCACGTGCACAACCACGTGGTTCATGATTCGGCATATCCGGGCGCGTACGCGGGTAATCGGTCTGCTGGGTTTCCCAGGTAACGATGCCGCCCTTTACGTAAATCTTCCAAGAGCAGGAACCGGTACAGTTAGTGCCATGCGTCGAGCGAACGATCTTGTCGTGTTGCCAGCGTTTTCTATAGGCATCTTCCCAAGCGCGGTTTTCAGTGGTGGTCTGACCGTGACCCGCTGAGAATTCCTCTTTGTCTGCACTGAGGAATTTCAGTTTATCGATAAAGTGACTCATATCGTTTCCTTAAGTACGTTGTTGTACGAATCGGCAAATAAAATTAACAGGGCATCGGTGCATTACGACGGCTGTAGAACAACCAGGTAATAACGATGCAGGTAACGTAAAAACAGATAAAGCTGTAAAGCGCGAATTCGGCGCTACCCGTTGCAGCAATAGAGGTGCCGAATGATTTGGGAATGAAAAAAGCACCATATGCAGCAATCGCCGAAGTGAATCCCAGTACTGCTGCAGCTTCTTTGTTACCGGCAACGATCGCTGCTTCTTCCGCCCGCTTACCTTTACCGGCTGCTTCACGCTGGCGCTCTGTCATAAAGATGACCGGGATCATGCGGAAAGTGGATGCGTTACCCACACCGGTACCCATAAACAACAGCATGAACATAGCAAAGAAGCCCCAGAAACTGCCTGGGTTCGTGGCGCTCGGTGCAAACTGGATAACGCCAAACACAGCGGCGATCATAAGAATGAAGGTCCAGAAAGTCACAATCGCACCACCCAGCTTGTCTGAGATCCAGCCACCAGCAACACGAGCAATAGCACCCACCAGCGGGCCTAGAAAAGCATACTGAACAGGGTTGATTTCCGGGAACTGGGTCTTTGTAAGCAATGGAAAACCTGCTGAGTATCCAATAAACGAACCAAAGGTACCCAGATAGAGCCAACACATCAGCCAATTATGTTTACGCTTGAAAATCACGGCCTGATCAGCAAATGATGCCTTGGCACTCGCAATATCATGCATGCCAAACCAAGCAGCCAATGTCGACACGGCAATAAAAGGCACCCAGATAAAACCCGCATTCTGTAACCACATCTGCTTGGTTTGTGCGCCTTTCACCCAGGTTTGGGCATCACCGCCAAGTGCCCCAAATACCCCTGCGGTAATCACAATCGGCACAACAAACTGAACGACGGAGACACCGAGGTTGCCTAGACCGGCATTCAACCCTAGAGCACCACCCTTCTGTGCTTTTGGAAAGAAGAAGCTGATGTTCGACATGCTGGAAGCAAAGTTACCGCCACCGAAGCCACACAACAATGCCAGGGTCAAAAAGGTGGCATAAGGCGTTTCCGGATTCTGCACGGCAAAACCGATGCCAATGGCCGGCAATAGCAAAGAAGCCGTGGAAATGGCAGTCCAGCGACGCCCACCAAAGATCGGCACCATAAACGAATAGAAGATGCGGAGTGTTGCACCAGACAGCCCTGGCAACGCGGCTAGCCAGAACAGCTGATCCGTGTCGAACTTGAAACCGATATTCGGCAAATTAACGACCACGACACTCCAGACCATCCACACCGCGAAAGACAGCAGCAGGCAGGGAATGGATATCCAGAGGTTGAGACGGGCAACCGCCTTACCCTCGTTGTGCCAGAAATCATGATCTTCCGGCAACCATTTAGTTAGGACTCTCGACATGATGTACTCCGTTCAATGAATTCAGGATCTTTATTTCTTCTGTGCCGCAGACTTATGCTCTAGCGCTGACGAAGTGCGAACTTCGGTGTAATACATCCAGATCAATGAGACCCAGACAACGCCGTATAGCAACATAAATGAAGATGAGCGAACGCCAGTCAGGTCGACAAGCGCACCAAACATGATTGGCAAAATGAATCCACCAAGGCCTCCCACCAAACCAACAATTCCCGAAATCACGCCAATGTTGTGTGGATAGTCGTCTGAAATATATTTGAAAACTGATGCCTTACCGAAAGCCCAAGCGACACCAATTACGAAGAGAAGGATGGTGAAGACCGTAGGCGTTAGGCCAATATGAAAGCTTTCTGGCCCGTTAACAGTTTGGATTGTGAAGTCGGTTTGTGGGTACGACATAATGAACAGACAAATCCAACTCACCCATAGCACCCACCACGTCACTGAATGCGCGCCATATTTGTCTGACAACCAACCTCCTACAGCGCGGAGAACTCCGCCTGGCAATGAGAAACATGCAGCAAGCAAAGCGGCGGTTTTCAGATCAAACCCATACTCTGATACGTAGTATTTGGTCATCCATAACGCCAAACCCACGTAACCGCCAAATACGATTGAGTAGTACTGACAGTATTTCCAGACGCGGGGATCTTTAAGTGCCTTGAGCTGGTCAGCAACCGAAACACTACCACTCACGTTATGGCTCTTTTCTGTGAAACTGAACATCCAGAAAACCAATGCGGTAACTAACATCGCCACGGCATACACCTTAGGCACCATGGTCCATCCAAAGGCCAAGACGATTGAAGGCGCCACAAATTTGGTAACAGCAGCACCGGAATTACCTGCACCAAAGATACCCATGGCTAAACCCTGGTTCTTTTTGTCGAACCAGCGCGCGACATAGGCAATACCCACCGAGAATGATCCACCGGCAAGTCCGACAAAGAGACCCAACACCAAGAATTGCCAATATTCTGTTGCATCGCCAATAAACCAGAGTGGGACTACACAACAGAGCATGAGGATAAAGAAAACAATCCGACCGCCCAGCCTATCCGTCAACATGCCCAGCGGTAGTCGAATCAGTGAACCAGATAGCACGGGCATAGCCGTCAGCAAGCCGAACTCAGTTTCATTCAGACCCAACTTTGCTTTGATTGGAATTCCGATAACCGCAAACATCATCCAGATTGCAAAACAAATCGTGAATGCGAACGTACTAGATGAGACGACTGACAACTGTTTTCTGGTGAACATAACAACCTCTCTGCTTCCTTTTTTGCCTTAGAAAGCATCATAGAAAGTTGAGGTCTCTAGTGATAGCCCTTCAAATCATCTGGTTTTGATGGCGTCTACCCCTTTATTGGTATAGACCCACAAGAAATCTTAGCGGAATATTCTTGTAAAACAACCGGTTATAAAAACCACGTTGCTTTGATCGCGAACAGGGCCTACGCTAAGTTCAAAATGGTGGTACTCCCTAATACCCCTCTGATCAGCAAGGCCAGAAACTCAGCACTCCAAATATGATTTTGTCGACCCACCCCAACATCTCGATCAAAGACTCTCTATTAGCCAGACTCGGCCTCGCAATGGGGACGATTGCGTTTCTGTCCTTCATTTCCATGGCGCTCTCAACCTCGATTGCCGATAACAGTCTAGGCAAGGCCCATGCGATTAATCTGGCAGGCTCGCTACGCATGATGAGTTACCGCCTACTGAGCTACGCCGAGTCGCAGACCCAAGCAAATCATATTGGCACGGCAGTCACCGAATTCCAGACACGGCTAGAAACATTGGGAGGCTTCGTTGTCTCACGTGCTGCTGACTATAGTGAACTTCCGGCTAAATTCACTCAGGTTCACAAGCACTGGGGTGAGCAGATTTCTCCCGCTTTGCTTAGCCTCCGTGATAATCAAAGCGCTACCACCATAAGCCAACTTGAAACAGAAATCCCAAGCTTTGTGGAGGAGATTAATGATGTCGTCCTCCTGATCGAACAGGATCTGGAACAGAAAATCGCGCTACTCCGATCTCTACAGATTGCATTGCTGGCAATGACTCTTACGGTTTGCCTGGTGACAATGTGGATGATGAAAAACCAGGTTGTCCGCCCACTTACCGATCTTTTACAGGCTGCCAGCCGGGTTCGGAACAAGGACTTTTCCGCTAAAGCACAACACACGGACCTGGATGAGCTCGGGCAGCTCGGCGTCGCCTTTAACATGATGGTTGCTGAAATTGCGGCAACTTACGACAACCAGAACCGGTTAATTGCCGAGCGCACAAGCGAGCTGACCGACACCAACCGTTCTCTGGAGCTGATGTACAAATCGGTATTACAGTTCTCAGACAAAAACATCACGTCCTCAATGCTGAAAGGGCTGTTAAATGACATTGAGGCCGAACTTGGCCTTAGCGCAGGCACCGTCTGCATTAGCGAACATAACATCTTTCCTGCGCATCGCCTGACTTCCAACCTACTGAAAAACGATCTCGAGCAACTGTGCGGCGAGCGTGGCTGCGAAGATTGCTTTAAAAAGAGTCAGACACCCGCTTACACTGACGATAACAACGGACAGAAGATGATCTTCGTCCCCATTAAGAATGTTGGGTCTATCACGGGTGTCATGCCCTTCAAGATCAACACATCAGAACAGATACCCGACTGGAAGATACGCGTACTAGAGGCGATCGGTAGCAATCTATCCATGGCACTCTCCAAGATGCAGCATCAGGAAGAGTTGCACCGGGTTGCAGTTCTCGAAGAACGCTCCGTAATTGCTCGCGAACTTCATGATTCAATTGCTCAATCGCTGAGCTACCTACGGATCCAGGTCGCACGCCTTGAAAAAAACAAACTGACGCCAGAACATCAGCACGAAATCATAACTGAGCTTAAATCTGGACTGGCCAGCGCCTACAAAGAATTGCGCGAGTTGATTAGCGCCTTCCGTCTCAAGATTGATGAACGCGGGTTCCAGACAGCCCTGATCGAAACTACCGAAGAATACAGCCGTCGTTGTAACATACCGATCAAATGCCACAACGATCTACCACCTACGCTACTCTCGGCCAACGAAGAAATTCACGTGCTACGCATTATCCGTGAAGCACTTGCCAACATTGATAAGCATGCGCAGGCCAGTAAAGTCGACATTAATGCAACCATTACAGACAATCAGGTCGTAGTGATCAGCATCGCCGATAATGGCATCGGAATCGGTGACACACAATCACCGGAAAATCACTACGGACTTATCATCATGGAAGACCGTGCACAGTCTCTGGATGGGGTTATCACCATTCGCAATCGTGACCAAGGCGGTACAGAAGTGCTCCTGACTTTCATTCCTGAAAAATCAGAAATTCAAAGCTAAAGGCCCTGTCATGCCAAATACCATCAAAACGCTGATTATCGATGACCACCCACTGTTCAGGAAGGGAGTCATACAGCTTCTAGGTCTGGAGCCAGAGTTCGAGGTTATCGCCGAAGCGGCTTCTGGCAACGAGGGCGTTGCCCTCGCTCTCGAACACCATCCAGATCTAATTCTGCTCGATTTGAACATGAAGGGTCTCAACGGTATCGAGACGCTTCAGCTCATGCGCGATAAGGATGTCGAATCAAGAATCATCCTGTTGACCGTCTCAAACAACCCGGACGATCTTGTCGGTGCTATCCGCGCCGGGTCGGACGGCTACATCCTGAAAGATACAGATCCTGAAGAAATGATCCGTCTCATCAAGGAATCAATGCTGGGTAAAAATGCCATTAGCGCAGAGTTGAGCGGTCTTCTGGCGATGGCATTGCGCCAAGAAGCCGTCATCACTAACCGCTCACAGGCCGGCCTGACTGAGCGCGAGCTGAGCATACTCAAATGTCTGGCACACGGCATGTCGAATAAACTCATCGCTCGCGAACTCGACATTATGGACAGCACCGTCAAGGTACACATCCGTAATCTATTAAAGAAATTAAAGTTCCGCTCACGCGTAGAAGCGGCTGTTTGGGCTGTCTCCAACAATCTAAGCTAACTCCCTCGATCCTCTTTGCCCGACAGATCGATCGTCGGGTACGCACAAATGGGTATGGCCAACCCGATCATTGTTCGCAAAAATTCGTGTCTGACTCATACATGCACGTCTACAGACCCTCATGAACAGCATCAAGAAACCGACCCGCCCCAGCAATCTGCTGACCATCAAAGAAAGCCAGGCACGTCGGGAACGTCCAATGACGGGCTTTGCTCTGTGGCGACTCGGCTTCCGGCCGTTCTATCTAGGCGCCGCCTTATTTTCCTCGGCAGCTGTCCTGTTGTGGCTCAGCTTTCTCTCGGGCACCCTGTCTTTGCCCAGCTCGGGCAACAATCAAGTCTTCTGGCATGCGCATGAAATGGTCTTTGGATTCGCACTAGCCGTTATTGCCGGTTTTTTGCTGACTGCCAGCAATAACTGGACCGGGATTCTGCCTGCAGCCGGTCGGCCCCTCGCATTTCTTTTTATGCTCTGGGCTTTCGCTCGACTGTTCATGATTCTTGGCGATATCAAACTCGCCGCTGCTTCCGACATTGCATTCGCCGTCTTACTGGCGGGCTTGCTTTTTCGCGTACTTTGGCTGAGCAAACTCTGGAAAAATTTCTCTATTCTGGGGCTCGTCATTCTGATGGGTGCTTTTAACGTCTGGTTTTACATCATTACACTCACCAATCAACCCGTGAATCCCCTTTATCCGGTAGAACTCGCCCTATTCGCTATTCTTGAGTTGCTGGTGGTCATGGGGGGGCGCGTGATCCCAAATTTCACCCAGAATGGTGTCATGGGCATTAAGGTCTGGAAACCGCAATTCTTTGTGATTGCAACACCAGCGAGCACCGCATTGGCTATCGTAGCCTGGTTCATACTACCGCCACGCCTAGCCTTTGCCTTCTGCCTCATCGGCGCAAGCATTAACCTGTTGCGCTGGCTCGGCTGGAAGCCCTGGCAAACACTCAAACACCCCATGGTATGGGTGCTACAACTCGGCTATCTCTGGATTCCCGTAACGCTTCTGGCAATGGGGTTTGAAGCATTGGGGCTAGTGCCACGTTCCCTGCCCGTGCACGCGCTGGCCATGGGCGCCATGGGACTCATCATCGCCGGCATGATTACGCGCACAGCGATGGGACATACTGGTCGTCGAATCATTGCCAGTCGCTTTGAACTTGCTTTCTTTGTCCTGATTGCCATGAGCGGCCTACTGCGTGTCATCGCAGCCTTGCCACAATTTCTCCCCCCCGAGCAGGTTAGCTGGCTACTGTTTGTTTCAGGTAGCGCATGGTCGCTCGGGTTTTTAACTTACATCTATCGTTACGCACCTTGGCTAGCCCGCCCACGAATTGATGGTCACCCAGGTTAAAAAGCGAGACGTACCCCCAAAGGGGTAGCAATACTACCCCGCATAAGCCCAGTATTTCCAATGGATTGCCGACATAATTAGGCCGTGACCACCACAGCGCTCCAAGCATGACGCACGGACTCGCTGGCTTTTGAGGCAATGCCGACTAAGAGATCGAGGATAGGATGAAAACGCTCACTGACCCGCACGGCCGGAGTTTTAGCTATTTGCGCCTATCCATCACCGACATCTGCAACTACCGTTGCAAATATTGTCTGCCGGATGGCTATCAGAAAACCGGAAACAATCAGTTTCTTAACACCGAAGAAATCGAAAATTTGGTCGCAGGCCTTGCTGGATTAGGCCTCTGGAAAGTCCGGCTGACCGGCGGCGAACCAACTGTTCGCAAGGATTTTGCAGAAATTGCCGCGCGTGTTTCGTCGATTCCCGGAATCCGCAGACTTGCTGCAACAACCAATGGTTACCGCCTTGCTGAAAATGCCCAACTCTGGCGGAATGCAGGCGTTTCTGCCATCAACGTTAGTGTCGACAGCCTGAATCGCCAACGGTTTGCAGATATCACTGGCCACGACCACCTACACAAAGTACTTGATGGTATCAAAGCCGCTCAGGATGCCGGCTTCGAAAAAATCAAAGTAAACACCGTACTCCT
Organism: uncultured Dechloromonas sp.; assembly: GCA_964498255.1. Classification (GTDB taxonomy): domain Bacteria; phylum Pseudomonadota; class Gammaproteobacteria; order Burkholderiales; family Rhodocyclaceae; genus Fluviibacter. The sequence goes on along the minus strand of CAZCGW010000021.1, from coordinate 25,544 downwards.
GCGTGATGTGAATGACCACGAATTAGACACATTCCTGAACTGGATACGCGATGAAGATCTCAGCATCCGCTTCATTGAACTGATGGAAACAGGGTCGAACAAGGAGTACTTCAAACGCCACCATATCCGCGGCCAGGAGATTCAGGCGCGATTGAATGCGCTAGGCTGGTCTGAGCAGGCACGCGAAGAAGGCGCTGGGCCAGCCCAGGAATTTAGTCATCCGGACTATCAAGGACAAATCGGCATCATTGCGCCCTACAGCAAAGATTTCTGCAATACCTGCAACCGTTTACGCGTTACCGCCATGGGCAATCTGCGACTCTGTCTTTTTGGTAACGGCGGCCACTCGCTACGCCATCTATTGCAGCATAGAAATCAACGTGATGAGCTTCAGACCACGATCGCCAGCCTTTTGACGACAAAAGAGCCGACCCATCTACTGCATTTCCACCAGACGGGTGCCACACCGCACCTTGCGGCATTAGGTGGGTAATTCGAAGGCCGTTCGGAAACGGTATCGAATCTCTACGCAAACGGATTCTCCATTTAATCAATACCATCGATAACGCCAAACATGATTAGCTACAAAGAAGCCCTGGCACTCATTAGCAGCGAAGCAACGCTCCAGTCGAATCGTCGCGTTGATCGCAATGAAGCCCTAGGCCTAATCGCAGCGGCTGATGTCATAGCCCAGCTTGATGTGCCTTCATTCGATAACTCAGCCATGGATGGCTTTGCGTTACATGCGATGAAGACAGTTAAAGCGAATGCAGACACAACCCTCCGCTTCAAAGTGAGCCACTGCCTGGCCGCTGGCGACGTTCTGGATAGCGCAGATCGGACATTAGCGATAGAAATCATGACCGGGGCCAAAATGCCCAGCGGCTTTGATGCAGTCATCCCTATCGAAAAGGTACGCACCATCAAGGATGAACAGGGTGAAACGATCGAAATTGAAATCAACGCCCCATTACAGATTGGCGATAACGTACGTTACGCTGGGGAAGATTTCAAAGCGGGACAGATTATCGCCACCAGAGGCACCCGGCTACATGCTGGCCACATCGCCGCTATGGCAGCAACGGGCATTCATGAAGTCCGTGTGTTCAACATGCCCGAGGTGGAAATATTTACCACGGGCAAAGAGGTCAGTGATGCCTATCACGTACCCCTGAAAGATGGCGAAATCTACAACTCAAACACACCATACCTACTCTGCCAGTTCAAGGCAGCAGGAATACCTGCCATGTATATGGGCAGCATTGGTGATGATGAGCAAGCTTTCGTCGACACCCTGAATGTAAGCACCGACGCACGTATTGTCATCAGTTCTGGCGCAGTCTCAATGGGTAAATGGGATTTCATCCCCGATCTGTTGGAAAAGAACGGTGCCCGCATCATCTTTCACGGTGTCGGCATTAAACCAGGAAAGCCGATTCTATTCGCTGTTCTAAAAGACGGACGCTATTATTTCGGGCTCCCTGGCAATCCTGTATCAACGGCTGTAGGCTTGCGCTTCTTTATCCAACCGCTGATCCGACTGTTGTTAGGGATGCCATCCGAGGCCTTCCATTACGCCGAAATTCGTCACGATTTCCAGAAAAAAGGCGATCTTCGCAACTTTCTAAAAGCCCGTTTGGACAGCGATAACCATGGGCAAACCCATCTGACGATTCTAGATGGCCAACAGTCTTTCAAGATTTCGCCTTTGCTTGACATGAATTGCTGGGCAATACTCAATGAAGGACAGAACGAATTGTGTAAAGACGATTCGGTATGCATCGCTCCCATGGAGCTATTTCCCATGGCCTTTTAAGGAATCCTGGCATGAATGAATCCATTACGCTGTCGATACGCATGTTCGGCGCCTTTAGGAAACACCATCAGGGCGCTTTGTTGCTGAACGTCGCTTCCGGCAGCACCGTCTCCGCAGTGAAGAAGTCGATTGCCGAAAAACTACGCCAGACGAACCCTGAGTTTATCGACGACGAACTCATCGACAAATCCGTGCTTGCCGATAATCAACGGATTCTGGGCCCCGACGAATGCATCAACGATTCAGACACATTGGCGATCCTTCCGCCAGTTTGCGGAGGTTGATATGGGTGGACGCAATCATCTGGCAGTTTCTACATCACCCATTTCAACTGAAGCCGCGATTCGTTTCGTTGCCGACGATGCGCACGGCGCAGCCGATATGTTTGTGGGTACGGTGCGCAATCACAATCTGGGAAAACCAGTCAGAGGGGTTTCCTACGATGTGTTCGATGAGCTAACCCTACAGACTTTCACCGAACTGGCAACCGAAGCGCGACAAAAGTGGGGCGAAAAGCTCAACATTTACATCGAACACTACAAAGGCCGCCTCGACATTGGCGGCATCAGCATCCTCATCGCCATCAGCTCGCCGCATCGTGACGAATCATTCAAAGCCTGCCGCTTCATTATCGAAGAAATCAAGCACCGCTCACCGATCTGGAAGCAAGAACACTATGTAGACGGTGATAGCGAATGGGTTCAAGGTCATGCCCTATGCTCACATGGTCCAGTATCTTATGACGACGAACCTTCGCATGCGCGCTGCAGTCACTGACCCTGTTGGCGTCATTCTGGCGGGAGGCAAATCTTCCCGTATGGGCACTGACAAGGCGGGTTTACGCATTGATGGTGAATCCATGTTGCTGCGCATGAGGCGCGTCCTTAAAGCTGCCGGGTGTACGCAAGTAATGCTGAGCGGCCATGCCCGTGGTGATTGGCATGCGGATACCATCCCGGATAAATTATCGGACACCGGCCCCGTCGGGGGAATTGTTAGCACCCTATGCTGGGCAGAAAAAAACACCTCACCAAATACCCGTATCGTGTTTGTACCAGTTGATGCGCCATTGCTCTCACCAGATCTGATTGCCTCGATGCTTCACCTTGAGCCTGCCGGTAACGGTTGTTTCATCTCCGAGTCACCGCTTCCTTTGGCGCTCACCACCACCGACGCTGTGCTTCAACAAGCTGCTATAGCGTACGCTGATCTGGTGGCGCAACAATCCTCCTGGTCCGTCCGGCGCTTCATCGAACCGCTCAAACTTAGAAGCATTAACGTGAACGATAGCATCAGGCCCCAGCTGATTAACGTGAATACCCCTGCACAATGGGAAGACCTACTTCGTGAATTTGAGAATCGCTCCTGAACACATCCGCTTCCGCATCACAGAAGCGGAGTTCAACACGCTAACCACCCACGGCGTACTCATCAATAGCACAACGCTCAGCGGCACAGGGCGTTTGGATTACGTCATCCGCATCCATCCGGATGCGGCCAATAGCGATGGCCAGGCGCTTCAACTGACCACCCATCTCCGCTCCGACGCCGTTGTTTTAGAGATTTCGCTCTTTGCCGATGGTCTCAAGCAACTGCAAAGCGGCATCGGCAGCAAAGAGGGCATTCAAGCGCATCTTGCCTTCGACACCGGCGCTATGCTGACCATCGGCCTGGAAATTGATCTGCACAGCAAGCAACGCGCGCATGCCTAGAGACACAGAAACCAACGCGCCGAGTGGCATCGCTATCACTTTCTGATCATTTTGAAGTCGATAACGACCGCGCCTTCACGATTGTGTAGATACTGAAAAATAAGCTTTGAGCCATATCGAATAGCAATTGTTCTGATCAGATCAAACGGGTTATGGTCTATGAACAGTCGCAGAATCTCACCGGGTTGCAATTTTCCGACAGCTGAAACCAGGGCATTCTCTTTGGCTTTAGTTTTTAATTCATAACCATCAAATAGCAAAATACCCGAAGCGTCTTTGGTAAGAAGTGACGAAACATAAGCCATGAAGAATCCTCCGATGATTACTTCACCATTCACTGCCTTCTAAAATCAATCACAACCCCACCGGCTTCATTGGAAACGTAGCTAACCTCAAGGCCATTGCCGTATTTAGCACTGAGTTGCGCCAGGAGCGGCAGCGGGTTGTGATCATTAGCGAACCGCATCGTTTCACCCGGATGCAATGCATCCAAAGCCCCGAAAATCGCCGCATGACGAAATCGCTTGGCAACGCCCCTCGCGTCAAATAGGTAAACACCGTCATTGCTGACATGACTACTTGCGCATCCGCCCATCATTTTTCCTTCCAAGATTCAGAAATTAGTCTGGAAATTATGGCGACATGCCACCCAACTTAAAATACCCATTAGGGTGTAAGTTAACGCACTAAAGTAGGTTGCCCGCACACAGAGATTAGTCGACTGTTTTTTCTGCGACTGAAACCTCTATACCCCAATCGCCATGCTCATACCAATCATCGCCTAGCAATTCGACAGGATGTTGGGTTCTGTCTGAACCATTGCCGCATCTCAAATCATCAACCGCACAATACTTGTCACATCCCCAGCATATACGCTCAGGATGTTTCGGGTGTAGTGGAAACTTTTTTTGCATCCTTAGCCTTTGCCCGCTTGATAGCCCATCATCTGCATTCAACCCTAACATTCCGACACGAACTTTTTTGTCAGAATGGCAGAACGATGCCTAGATAGAAATACATATTTATAGGTAACTCCAGGCCTCAGGCTATCGTCAACTCATTGCCTTTACCTCATTCGAGGTATTTCAATCCCGGTCGATTATGTGCACAATTCATTCGTTTCGATGCGCACCCTTATATCTATTAACGGACCCCTCAACACTTGAACCGCTGCATGAATCCCGCCAAAACGCAGAGGTCGATCTTTGACGCACCAGTCTGGCTGGTCGGATTTCGCCCCTTCTTTATTGCCACCTGTTTAAGCGGTGCATTACTCCCGTTGCTGTGGGTGGCTCTTTATAGCGGCGCTATTGCACTACCAGCACCCGCTTTTGATCCATTCCTCGGCTCGCTGCATTGGCACATGCATGAAATGTTCTTTGGGTTCGGATGGGCGTTACTCGGGGGATTTTTATTAACGGCAACCAAGAACTGGGTTGGCATACGCGGTCGTCACGGCTTATCACTCGCCATCCTGATCGCATGCTGGATGTTGGATCGCCTCGCCATGGCCTACGGTGGTCATTGGCCTGAAACCTTAGTCTACGGCCTGTCGTTTCCGTTTGTGATACTGATTATCCTGCTGCTTGAGGTCGATTTAATTCGTCATCATGCCAAAGATAGCTATAAGGATAACTTTTACTTCATCCTCGCATTGCCTCTGTTTGTGGTCGCAAAGTTTGCACTATTAAGCAAAGAAATCGACCCTGCCGTTGGCATTTCAATGACACTGGGGCTATTCCGCCTTTGCTTCCTACTCATGCTTGAACGAACCCTGGAAGCCTTCATGAAGGGAGGCTTCGGCGTAACTCTCAAGCGTTATCCGTTGAACGATCACGCCATTAAAGCGCTTGGCTTCGTACTGATATTTGCCTACGGCATAGCGCCACCTATCCAGAGCGCACTCTTTCTGCTGGCTGCCGGTTTGATGCTCATCCGCTGGTTCTACTGGCATCCAATAAAAGCCCTACGTCGTATTGATATTGGCGCAATGTATTTGGGTTACCTTGCCATTGTGGCCAATCTGGCACTTCAGGGAATGCGGCCGTTCTATGGCCAGTGGGGAAACTCCGTTGCCATCCATGTGTTTACGCTGGGCACGATCGGGCTTATTGCACCGGCGATGATCGTGCGCATCAGCAAAGGACATACAGGCCGGAAAGTTTCTTTTACCCAGATGGACAAGTTAAGCATCTATCTCATGCTGCTTGCATTGCTATTTCGCCTCCTTGTTCCTTTCTATGCGCCCAATCTTTACATCGAGTGTCTCTACGTCTCTGCGGTATGTTGGTTGAGTGCATTTTCGATCATCGGTTACCGTTACATCCCGATGCTTCTAAATTCACGTATTGACGGCAAAGTTCATTAGAACGCATTCAAGCCGTCTCGCACAAAATTCATGTGCCATTTTTAGATGCTTCTTTACCCGTTATGTGAGGCATGAATTCACCCATCATTTCCCACGCATAAAGAATGGATGCCTCATTGAAAACCACGCCGGTTGAAATGTCGCACCACCACACTCGACCACCGGGTCCCTCTCCGAGATATTTCCACGCTCTTGTTTCACCCGAGCATAGCCTTATCGAGTAGGTATGGTTTATTACGATCGGTTTATCCATCACTGCCCCCAACAAATCATCAGAATTCAGCATGCAAACGAAACCGCTTGCAAACTAAATCATGTCTATCGCACTGAGAAGTGGTGATTATTGCCAGCAATTTTGGTTCTAAAAATACCCATTTCGAGGTAACGCCACTCGATGCGTATTATTTCGAGCACGAAGCTCACTATCGTGCTGCCGGCGGCATAGAAAGCACCCCCTGTTGCGTGAGCCTTTCCAGACTCTGCACCATGGTCTGCATCCCTTGCTGCTGCCCTGTCTGCATAACAGAGACCAACTGTGCGGTTTTGTTCTCACGGATCAGATTACGTACGGCAGGAGTAGCTACGAGTATTTCGTGCGCGGCGACCCGACCGTTGCCATCACTTCGCGCTAGTAGTTGCTGTGCGACCACTGTGCGCAGCACATCTGCCAATAATGTGCGCGCCAAATCTCGCTCCTCACCGGGGAACACATCGACGATGCGCTCAATAGCCTGAGGCGCTGTCGCGGTATGTAGTGTTGCCAGCACCAGATGTCCGGTTTCTGCCGCGGTGAGCGCCAGGCGAATGGTTTCCAGATCTCGCATTTCGCCCAGCAGAATAACATCCGGGTCTTCACGGAGGGCAGCTTTTAATGCATCCGCAAAGCTTGGCGTGTCACGCCCGACTTCTCGTTGTGTAACCAGACACTGCTGAGGCACATAAACAAACTCCACCGGGTCTTCGATGGTCAGCAAATGCTTGGGCGCCGTCTGATTGATGTGCTCCGCCATGGCGGCCAGTGTTGTACTTTTACCCGACCCTGTAGGCCCTACGACCAGCACCAAACCATGATCTATGTCTGCAAGCTGCTTGAGAATGGCCGGTGCCGCAATGCTTTCCAGTGATGGCACCTGTTCAGGAATTGGCCTTAGCGCCAGCGCCACGCCTCGTTGCTGTCGGTAGGCATTAGCCCGGTAGCGACCCAAGCCTTCTGCCGGAGAAGCAAAGGCAAAGTCGCAGGCTGCACCTTCGCTAAACAATCGGCGCTGCGTTTCTGGCAATACATTATCAATCATGCCTCGCACCTGGGCATTGCCCAAGATGGACTGATCCAGTGCTTGTAGCGCCCCATTAATTCGAACCATGGGCGGCATGCCCGCCGATAGGTGAATATCAGAGGCCTTCAAGTCGCGTGCAATCAAGAGTAACGATTCGAGCATGTTGTTGTCTCCCGTTTAGATATGGGCTGCGTGCATTGATATACTTCGTTAGCCTAACAGGTTGTTACCTCTTTTAAGCACACCCAACCCATGTCTACCAACGAATCCGCCGCCCTGCCCCATGAAGATGCTGCCCAGCGACTTGCTGCGGTTCAGCAACGGATTGATCTTGCGCAGGTAGCCTCTGGCAGACCTGCAGACAGTGTCATGCTGCTGGCCGTTTCCAAGACTTTTCCGGTTGAAGCCGTAGATGCCATTGCCGCTTGCGGCCAGCGCGCCTTCGGCGAGAATTACGCTCAGGAAGGGGTTGAAAAGGCTAGTGCCCGGCCAGCCCTGGAATGGCACTTTATTGGCCCCATCCAGAGCAATAAAACACGAGGCATTGCTGAGCATTTTAGCTGGGTGCACACGATAGACCGGCTGAAGATTGCAGAGCGCCTCTCTACTCAAAGACCCCAACACCTTGAGCCGCTACAAGTCTGTGTACAAATCAATGTATCGGGTGAAGCGAGTAAAAGCGGTTGCAAACCTACCGAGGCGCTAGCGCTCTGCAAAGCGGTGGCGCAATTGCCGAACCTGCAATTGCGTGGCCTGATGGCGATACCCGAAGCCACCAATGACATTGCCACACAGCATCGGCAATTTGCTCGACTTCGCGAATTACTGGCCGAGATTAATCAGCAGAGCTTTGCTCTCGACACGCTGTCGATGGGCATGAGCGATGATCTTGAAGTGGCTATTAGCGAAGGGGCCACCCTGGTGCGTGTGGGCTCAGCGATCTTTGGCCAACGCACTTACACAGAATTACACGGAGTTCATTCATGAAAATTACCTTCCTTGGCGGCGGCAACATGGCCATCGCCCTTGTTGGCGGCCTGATTCAGCGTGGTTTTGAGCCGCACAATCTGGGCGTGATTGAGATTCTGCCCGAAGCCAGAGCACGCCTCGGCGAGCAGTTCTCGATCAACCTCTATGAGGCCGCAACCACCGAGGCACTGCAGTGTGATGTGCTGGTTCTTGCTGTTAAACCGCAGCAGATGCGTGCTGCGTTAACCAGCCTGCCTAGCGGTGAAAACAAACCATTGATCGTGAGCATTGCCGCTGGCCTACTGGTGGATGATCTTGCCCGCTGGATGGGTGGCTATCACCGCATTGTGCGTGCCATGCCGAACACACCTGCACTAATTGGCGCCGGCATGACTGGCCTCTACGCCGACCCTTCGGTCGAAGCCGCTGACAAAGATCGCGCCGAAGCCATTCTGGGCGCCGTGGGTGAAACGGCCTGGGTTGATAGCGAGCAACTGATTGATTCCGTGACGGCGATTTCCGGTAGCGGCCCGGCCTACGTTTTTCTATTACTCGAAGCCATGCAGGAAGCCGGACAGGCATTGGGGCTCTCTGCTGAAACCACACACAAACTAGCCATTCAAACCGTACTGGGGGCCGGCCAACTGGCACGCCAATCCAGCGACCCGGTCGATGTCTTGCGCCAGCGCGTGACATCGAAGGGCGGGACGACAGCCGCGGCACTTGACCAGATGGCTGCACTTGGCGTCAAAGCGGGGCTGGTTGCCGGCATGAAGGCGGCAGCAGAACGAAGTCACGAACTCGGCGTTGCGTTAGGAAAGGCGTCATCGTGATTTCAAATACGTTCAGACACAAACTTACGGCCGCATTATTAATTGCCGCATTGCCCACCGTTGTTCTGTCTGAAGAAAACACAGCGCTCCCGCAAGTATCAGAGGGTTTCCGGTTTGTTATAACGCCATACCTGTGGATGCCGGGCATCAGTGGTAACCTCGATTACAACAACGTGCAAAGAGTGCACACCAGCTTGAATGCCGACAAAATCCTTAGCAATCTTTCCATCGGCGCCATGGGTGATGGGGAGATTCATTACGGTCGCTGGGGCCTGATGGGTAATGCCATGTATTCGAAGCTCAGCAATGCCGGCTCGAAATCCTATCTTAAAGACCAGGCATTAACTGTTGATTCCACCTCGGATGCATGGATGGGGATCTACACCGTGGCGGGAACGTACACCGCCTATTCGAATGCCTCCGTTTATCTGGATGCCTTGGCTGGTGCGCGTTTTCTGAATTCCAATTCCAAGGTACAACTCTCGTCATCGGTGGCGAATACGTCCTATACCGGCAACAAGACTTTGTATTCATCCGTAAGTGCTACCGATGCGATCGGCGGCGTAAAGGGTCGCGTACGACTTGGCGAATCTCGCTTTTATGTGCCCTTCTATGTGGATGCAGGCGGCGGCAGCTCGGTTGCCAAATTTACGTCTCAACAACTGCTGGGTATTGGTTACGCATTCAGTGCAGTCGATATTTCACTTGTCTATGCCAACTTGTACTACAGCATGAGCAACGACAAAATATCATCCTATTTCAACATGAGCGGCCCAGCCTTGGCGGCAACGTTTAGGTTCTAATTTCCTTTAAAGCCACTAACAGGTATTGTTGATGCGAACCCTTTTTAAAACATTCGTCACTTGTTTGCTTTCGGCATTAGCACTCAGCACTCATGCAAATGATGTGTACAACGAAGGCCGCCCGATTATCGAGCTCAAGAACGGCAAGCTCCAGGGCGTATCCGTGAACGGCATGCAGTCGTTTAAGAACATTCCCTATGCAACACCACCCGTTCGCGAATTACGCTGGCGCCCGCCGCAACCCGCGCAAGATTGGGAGGGCGTTCGTGATGCCAGCCACTTTGGTCAGGCCTGCCCGCAGCCCATGGTTACAGGGCTCAATAGTGAGTTGGTCCCGGGCAACGAGGATTGCTTGAAGCTCAACGTCTATACCCCGACTGATGCAAAAAAACTGCCCGTTATGGTGTGGTTTCACGGGGGCGGTCTGATCGAGGGGTCAGCTTCCGAACCCTACTATCAGCCTATTGGGTTAATTAAGGAAGGTGTTGTCGTTGTTACGGTCGATTTCCGTATCGGCAAGTTAGGCTTCTTTGCACCGAAAGTATTGGCTGAAGAAGCCAATCGCAATGATGAACCTGTCGGCAACTATGGCACCATGGATCAGATTCATTCACTTAAGTGGGTGCGAGACAACATTGCCGCCTTTGGGGGCGACCCGAACAACGTCACGATTTTTGGCCAATCAGCTGGCGGCCGCAGTGTGACGTGGCTCATGACCTCTCCGGCTTCCAAGGGATTATTCCATAAGGCAATTGCGCAGAGCGCACAGCAATTGCCGATGAGAGATCAAACCAGAGAAACCTTCGGTATGGCGCCAGAAGAGGAGATCGACGCCAGGTTTATGCAATCACTGGGCGTTACGACACTGAAGGAATTACGAGCACTCCCGGCTGACAAGTTGCTGATGACACCCACCGAGTTCAGAGACGGTGAGTTTGGCGGCTCATTTGTGGATGGTCAGATCATTGTTGGCAACTCGATACCCTTATTTGCCGCGGGCAAGCAGCACAAAGTACCGTTCATGATCGGCACCAACGCCTGGGATGCGAGTTACTTCATGCTGGGTGCGCCGCCGCTCGCGGCATATCTCAAGAAAACGGGCGAAAACCCCAAGACAATTGAAAAGCTTTACGCAGCCTTCAAAGACAAATGTGCACTCACGGCTGAAATCATGGCCGACGGGTGGTATCGCGGCGCTGTCAAATTGTTGGCAGACAGTGCCAACAAATCTGCCCCGGCTTACGCTTATAACTATGCGTATCTCACCCGAACGATTCGCCCTGCGCTTGTCGGACCGGGGCACACCTTTGAGTTGCCTTATGTGTTTGGCGCCTTGAATACAGTCTTGCCAGCGCCCGCCAAGATGCAATCGGGTGCCGACAGGTGCAAACGCATCAATCAGGCACTGGCTGACATGCAGAAGAAGGCCACCTGGTCACGCTATTGGTTCCCAACGACCAATCCAGATGACAAGGAAGATCAGTCAATCTCTGAACAGCTGGCCAAAAGCTGGACGACGTTTGCCCGCACCGGCAATCCAAACTATGACAGCCAAGAGATATGGCCTCGTTACACCATGCACGAAGATGTCATGCGTGAGTTTGTTCAAGACAAGCAAGGCGTGGTGAAAGATCTGTACAAAGACCGGGTCGATTATCAACTCGAGCTCGTCAGGAACACCTATGGCCTTACTAAGTAGGCTGGCTGCATAAACGATTACTGACGACGGTTTGATGACTCTGATGCACCTCTGTAAAGCGAAGATACATTGGGCTATGACGCTTTTATTCATCGGTCATCAGAGCGCGTGGGCACAAGACATCTTGGACGTCTACGATAACGACGATGCGCGCATGGCAAAGAAGCTCGCCAACAAGATTGAACCCATGTTGAACCTGCCCATCCAGTATGATTTTTATCAAAGGTCGGGCATCAACCACAATCAGAATCAAGATCGCATTATTCTGCAGCCGGTATTACCCGTCCCCGTTACACAGGACTGGAACTTTCTGATCCGACCAATGCTGACAGCGAATCTACAATACCAGGCCGGAAACGTCACAAACCAGACATCCCCCTATCAATTCGAGACATTTCTCAGTCCGAGCAAGGAAAGTGACTTCTCGTGGGGTATTGGGCCATATTTTCAAATTCCATGCAGCGGCGCCTGTAATGGCAGCAATCAGTACGGCGCTGGCGTATCAGCCGCTGCCTTCTACAAACCCGACCAGTGGGTTGTCGGCGGAATTATTTATAACTCCTGGGGCGTGGGTGGTTCTAACAACAATGGCACAGCGAATGTATTTTATGCGGTGCCATCCATCTCGTACATCACAAATAGCGCATGGACCTGGACGGCTACGATGCAGCCATCGTTCAACTACAACGCCCGAAATACCAGCAACCCGTTTTTGTTGCTGGGGGCTAAAACCACCTCGCTATTCGGTGTTCCGGTGCAGATCCAGGGCGGCCCAAGCTACATGGTTTCAACGACACCGAGTAGTGGCCAAGGTCTTGGCTTTCGCGTGCAGCTCACGGTAGCTCCAAAAGAGTAGGTGCTGATGACATTTCTCAACATAGCTACTCAGAAGCCAGAAGTATTGCTGCTGACCGTGCACGTGCAACCCGGCGCCAAGACAACTGCCTGCGCCGGGGTGCATGGTGATGCGTTAAAGATTCGTTTGCATGCGCCGCCGGTGGACGGCAAAGCCAATCAGGCGCTGATTGCCTGGCTGGCTAAAACCCTGGGCTGCCCGCAAAGCGCTATTGCGCTTATTCGCGGACAAACTAGCCGACGCAAGACCCTATCGATCAGCACCGACAATGCTGAATCAATAAGCCGCCAACTACGTGCGTTAGCGGCTGACTGATTAACTGCGCTGATAAACCGGCTGGCCACCCGCCAGCGTAGTGACCACCCGGCCCTGCAAGGTGCGGCCGAGGAACGGCGTGAGCTTGCCGGCGCTACGCAGATCTTCTTCACGCACCGTCCAGCTTGCTTCCGGATCAAAAATGCACAGATCTGCACGCTGCCCAACAGCAATCTGACCGGCCTCAATGCCGAGAATGGCGGCAGCCTGGGCAGTAACCGGCAACAGTGAGCGGCGCAGGGGCAAGCTCAACGCCTCACCCCAGGCCAACGTTAACGGTAGCAGCAGTTCGATACCGGTGGCCCCCGGTGCCGCTTCGGCAAAGGGTACGCGCTTCACATCCAGACCCAGCGGCGTATGCGCAGATACTGCCGCACCAATGGTGCCTTCGGCCAAGCCTAGGCGTAGTGCTTCGCGATCACCATAACCACGGAGCGGCGGATCAAATCGGGTAAGCGGATCAAAGTAGCCAATATCCTGCTCGTACAGATGCAGCGCATGGACAGCCACATCGCCCGTCACCGGCAAACCGGCATCGCGCGCTTCGCGCAGCAATGCCACGCCTTCTGCCGAACTGATCTGAGTGAAGTGCACACGCGCACCGGTTGCTTTGGCGAGTGCCAGAACGATTTGCATGGCAAGTGTTTCAGCAGCTACCGGAATAGCCGACAAACCGAGACGAGAAGCCAGCGCACTGTCGTGCGCAATGCCGTCTTTACTCAGATGGAACTCCGCAGGCTGCAACCACACCGGCACATCACACGAGGCAGCGTACTGTAGCGCGCGCCAGAGCACACGGGTATCGGATGGCAGACCCCGTCCTTGCGATACGGCAATACAACCTGCATCACGTAACAGGCTCATTTCGGCGAGCATGTTGCCAGCCAGACCTTGTGTCATGGCACCTACGGGCAGCACGCGCACTTGCGACACATCTTCCGCGTGGCGCACGAGTCGCTCAGCCAGCTCGGGTTCATCCAGAATCGGATCGACATCCGGTGGGCACGCCAGCGTTGTCACGCCGCCCGCAATGGCGGCGGCAAGCTCTGCATCAATATTGCCGGCAACACGCGCCGACAAATCGACCAGGCCCGGGGCCACGACCAGACCCTGGGCGTCAATCACCTGATCGGCTTTAAAGCCTGCGGGCGTTTGCCCAATCCCGGCAATCTTACCGCCAGCGATAAAAACCGAAACTGATTCATCAAACTGGGAGGCAGGGTCGATAACGCGCCCGCCGCGAATTTCGATGGTTTGCCCATTCGCTAACTTTGTCATCTCAACCTCCCGCCAATACGCTCATCACCGCCATGCGCATGGCGATACCAAAAGTGACCTGCGGCAGAATCACTGCGCGCGGGCTGTCGGCTACGGCCGAATCGATCTCTACGCCCCGGTTCATTGGGCCCGGGTGCATCACGATTGCATCTGGTTTAGCTGCCTTCAGGCGTTCGTGCGTCAACCCGTATCGATCATGAAACTCTGTAGCGGACGGCAGCAGTGCGCCGCTCATGCGTTCGCGCTGCAGGCGGAGCGCAATCACCACGTCACAATCTTTCAAACCGCTATCCAGATCGCGATGCACTTCAACACCCAGCGACTCGATATCCGTAGGGATTAGCGTCTGTGGCCCAACGACGCGAATGGATTCGGCGCCCAGCGTCTTGAGCGCATGGATATCGGAACGCGCCACGCGTGAGTGCAGGATGTCACCAATCAGCGCGACCTTAAGGCCTTCAAAACCACCCTTGTAATGGCGGATGGTGTACATGTCGAGCAAGCCCTGTGTCGGGTGGCCATGGCGTCCATCGCCCGCGTTAATGACATGAATGTCACTACGGCCGGTACGGCGCAAATGATCCACGATCAGATGCGGCGCACCACTTGATTCGTGACGCACAACAAACATATCGGCATGCATGGCGCAGAGGTTGTCGACCGTATCGAGCAAGGTCTCACCTTTGGCGGTAGACGATGTCGACATATTGAGATTGATCACGTCGGCGGAAAGTCGCTTGGCGGCAATCTCGAACGTTGTACGGGTACGTGTCGAGTTTTCGAAGAAGAGGTTAAACACACTCTTGCCACGCAGCAGCGGCACTTTCTTTACCTCGCGATCTGACACCCCCAGAAAGCTAGCGCCGGTATCCAGCAATCGCGTCAGTTGTTCACGCGACAACCCTTCGGTAGAAAGCAGGTGGATCAGATTGCCATTCGCATCGAGTTGCGGATCAAGCATCATCAAGGCTCCAGGTCAGTTGGCCATTGGCATCATCAACAGGGGTACGCACCAGCACCAGACTGGCTTCTGACGGCAGGCTTACCGGCCAGACACAGAAATCGGCCGCGATGGGCAGCTGCCTGCCACCGCGATCGGCTAGCACGGCCAACTGCACGCTGCCGGGGCGGCCGTAATCGAACAGTTCATTCAAAGCGGCGCGTGTGGTGCGGCCGGTGTAGAGCACGTCGTCCACCAGAATGACTGGCTTGCCCACGATATCCACGGGCACCGTGGTCGGCTGTACGTTCGGACGCAGTCCGCGCTCACTGAAATCGTCCCGGTAAAAAGAGATATCCACACTGCCGACCGGCGGATGCGTCGGTAACAGTTGCGATAGCCGCTCGGCGATCCAGACGCCACCGGTAAACACGCCAATCAGCACGGTATCCGGCGCCTGGTCGAAGATGGGTTTCAACTGTTCCGCCAGCGCAGCGATCTGCTGCTCGGCATCGGGTAGATTTTTTAAATCAGGCATGTGTGCCTCCGGCTTGATGTTCTGAGTGCGCAGCCTGCTGATCCAGCCACTGCTGTAAAAGAATCTGTGCGGCCACCGCGTCTACGTTGGCTTTAGTGCCGCGCGCCGATTGCCCTGCCTGCTTGAGACGCTGCTCCGCCTCAGCGGAACTCAGGCGCTCATCGACCCAAACTACTGGCAGATTAAAGCGGCCATGTAGCTGGTTGCCGAATCGGCGGCAACGCTGCGTCATTTCGTGTTCGGTGCCATCTAAATGGGTCGGTAGCCCGACAACGATCTGGTGCGGTTGCCACTCTGCAAGCAATGCGCCAATCTGTTCAAAGCGCTGCGCCAGAGGTTCGCTGGCAATTAAGGTGAGCGGATGCGCAAGGCCTGTGATGGTTTCGCCCACGGCAACACCAATGCGAACCGTGCCGAAATCGAAGCCCATGACCGTGCCCTCAGGCATGGCCTGCCACGTCCGACAAACGATCAAAACCGATGCCTAGTTTGGCAAGGGCTGCGGGCAAGCGTTCTTCATAAGGAAGCTCAAAAAGAATCTCATCGTCGGCGGGTACGCTAAGCCAGGCATTCTGCAGAATTTCGCTATCGAGCTGGCCAGGCACCCATCCGGCGTAACCCAGGGCAACCAGCATGGATTTGGGCGCAGTATCGCTGCCAATGGATTCGAGAATATCTTTCGAACTGGTCAGCGCAATCTCATCCGAGATTTTCATAGTGGCTTGCCAAGGCTTAGCGGGCTTATGCAGTATAAAAGCACGATCCAGCTGCACTGGGCCACCAAACAATACGGGCTGTCCTGCCAACTCCGCATCCGGATTCGCCAGTTCGACACGTTCGAAAAGCGAGCCGAGGCTCATGTCCGTCGGTTTGTTCACGACGATACCCATGGCACCTTGATCGGAGTGCTCACAAAGATAAATCAGGCTACGGGCGAAACGTGGATCTGACATGCCCGGCATGGCCACTAAAAAATGTCCGCGCAGCCAGGTGGCAGTTTCTGCCAACCCCGACGTTTTTGGCACTTCAGATTCGTCTGAGGGTACGCGGGAAGCGGTCATATGACGTATTCTACCGCAAATGCAGACTCAAAACCCCGAAAAACCAGCGCTCGTCTGGTTACGACGCGATCTACGGCTTGACGATCATGCCGCGCTTTACCACGCGCTTAAACAACACACCCGCGTATATGTTACCTTTATCTTTGACCGCGACATTCTGGACAAACTGCCACGCCAAGATCGCCGGGTGGAGTTTATCCGCGAATCCCTGGTTGAACTCGATGACATCCTGCGTGAGCATGGCGGCGCTCTCATTGTGCGGCACGGCTCGCCACGGGAGATGATCCCCGCTCTGGCGCGTGAGCTTGATGTTGGCGATGTGTACTGCAACCGGGACTACGAGCCCACAGCCGTCTTGCGTGACAAAGATATTTCTCAGACCCTGGCCACCGCACAGATCGGTTTCCACAGCTTTAAAGATCAGGCGATCTTCGAGCAGGACGAAGTGCTCACCCAGATGGGCAAGCCTTTCACTGTGTTTACCCCTTATAAAAATGCCTGGTACAAAAAAGCAGCGCTCGCCGATGGCGATTTTTTTGTGCGCCCTTATCCCGTAACGCGTTATCTAAAGCACCTGGCCGCCTCGCCGTTAGCAACCGGCGTTCCAACACTCGCCGAAATCGGCTTCGAACCGACCGACCTGGCCAAGATTGGCGTCGTGCCCGGCGTGAGTGGCGCGCGCGCCCGCATTGAAGATTTCTTTACCCGGATCGACAGCTACAAAGTAGCGCGGGACTTTCCGGCGATCAAAGGGGTATCTTATCTTTCCGTGCATCTGCGCTTTGGCACCCTCTCGATTCGCGAACTAGCCGGACGCGCATGGCGCGAAGGCGGTGAAGGTGCCCTGGGTTGGCTCAATGAACTCATCTGGCGCGATTTCTATTTCGCTATCCTGCATCACTTCCCGCACGCGATCGGCCACGCTTTCAAACCCGCTTTTGATTCTGTGACATGGGATAAAAACCCGGATTGGCACGAGGCCTGGTGCAAAGGCCAAACAGGTTACCCGTTGGTTGATGCTGCACAACGCCAGCTGGCCAATACGGGCTGGATGCATAACCGCCTACGCATGGTGAGCGCCTCTTTCTATACCAAGGATCTGGGGCTGGATTGGCGGCAGGGTGAAGCCTGGTTCGCCGAGCTTCTGCTCGACTTTGATCTTTCGGCCAATAACGGTGGCTGGCAATGGTCTGCCTCTACCGGTTGCGATGCCCAGCCCTGGTTCCGGATTTTCAATCCGGTGACGCAATCAGAACGCTTTGATCTCAAGGGTAAATTTATCCGGCGTTACGTTCCCGAGTTAGCCAACGTGCCAGATAAATACATTCATGCGCCCTGGACTATGCCGGCCGAAACGCAGGCTAACTGCGGTGTTCTTATCGGCCGCGACTATCCTGCACCGATTGTGGATCATGCTGAGGCACGCCAACGCACTTTAGAGCGCTTTAAACGCGCTACCGAGTAAA
>CAZCGW010000021.1:0-7513 GCA_964498255.1 uncultured Dechloromonas sp. | reverse complement strand
ATGGAAGCCCTGCTCGTATCCACCGGCGTTGTTGCACTCGCAGAGATCGGTGACAAAACTCAACTACTCGCCTTTCTTCTTGCTGCACGCTTCAAGAAGCCTGTACCCATTATTCTGGGCATTCTGGTTGCCACCATTCTCAATCATGGCCTCGCTGGTGCCGTAGGTGCGTGGATTACGCATGCCGTGAGCCCCGAGATTCTGCGCTGGGTATTGGGCGCCTCATTTATCGGCATGGCCATATGGACCATGATTCCCGATGAGATCGAGGATGACGAAACGCAAGTCGCCAAACGCTTTGGTGTCTTTGGCGCAACGCTGATTACTTTCTTTCTGGCAGAGATGGGCGATAAAACTCAGATCGCCACCGTAGCCATGGCGGCACACTATGCAGACCCGCTATGGGTTGTCTTCGGCACAACGCTGGGCATGCTAATCGCAGACGTGCCCGCCGTGTTTGTCGGTGACAAACTGGCCAATAAGATTCCTATGCGTTTGGTTCACAGCATTGCAGCTGCAGTATTTGCTGCTTTGGGTATCGCAACTTTGCTGGGCGCGGGTGCCAGCTTCGGACTTTAATCAGATATCGGCAATACGTGTCAGCAACTGATCTTCGGTCACAGGCTTCACCAGATAATCGATCGCACCCTGTCGTAAACCCCAAACCTTGTCCGTATCCTGGCCTTTGGCCGAAACCAGTATCACCGGGATGCGGGCAAGACTCTCATCTTCACTACGCGTCAATGCGCGCGTGGCCTGGTAGCCATTGAGGCCCGGCATCACGACTTCCATCAGAATCAGATCCGGCCGTTCGCGACGGGCAATATCCACGCCCTCTTCGCCATCGCCGGCAACGGTAACTGTATAACCTGCTGCCGTAAGCATGCCACTCAGCTGCGCACGCTCCATAGGCGAGGGTTCCACCACCAGTATCGTTTGTATAGTCACCTGGAGGCTCCCTCTGGCTGCGATTAGAGTTCGATCATCTCGAAGTCCTCTTTACGCAGCGCGCATTCAGGACAAACCCAATTCATGGGCACATCAGCCCACAGCGTACCCGGCGCAATACCATCTTCTGGCAGGCCGGCTTCTTCGTCGTAAATAAACCCACAGCCCAGACACATCCAGGACTTGAAAGACTGACCACTCATGGTAAAACCTTAAGCAAGAAGTAACTGTTTGGATTGATACAATACAGCCATCCTAACCGACGAATACCCTACTGTCATCACGTTGTCATGAATATAGACAACGCCTTTCACGATTTAATAGATTGTCCTGAACACTGTGTTTGCTTTTCCCGACGCCCTTTACGCCATTACCCCGGACCAGGCTGATACCCAGATGCTGATGGGGCAGGTGCGCGCCGCGCTGGAATCAGGCGTTCGCCTCATTCAATACCGGGACAAGATCAGTACGATGGCGGACAAATTAGCACGCGGGCGGGCGCTCAACTGCTTGTGCCAGGATTTCAATGCGCAACTCATCATCAATGATGATGTCGTGCTCACCCTGGCGACTGGCGCTGCCGGAGTCCACCTAGGGGGTGATGATGGCAGCATCCGCGATGCACGACGCCTGTTGCCCGACAACAGCATCATTGGCGCCTCTTGCTATAACGACTTGCAACTGGCGCAGAAAGCCTTAAAAGAGGGCGCCAGCTATGTTGCCTTTGGCGCATGCTACGACTCACCGACCAAACCGGCCGCCCGGCGCGTTAGCCTGGATCAGCTTCAGGCCTTCCGTGAATCCCTGGGGTCGCATGTTGCTATCTGTGGCATTGGCGGCATCACCTGCGACAATATCGCCGAGATCAGCGGGCTGGTTGATGCTGTTGCCCTGATTTCTGAAATTTTCGGTAGCCCTGACCAACCCACTACGCCTGAACAGATTCACCAGCGCCTACGCCAACTCCGGGCAGAGCCTGCCCTGCTTTAATTTTTAAACGTCTTCAAACCGAGTCTATTGCCATCATGACCAGCCGTAACGAAACTCTATTTGCCGCCGCTCAACGACATATCCCCGGCGGCGTGAACTCGCCCGTTCGCGCTTTCCGTGGCGTCGGTGGTACACCGCGCTTCTTTGCCTCAGGCAAAGGGCCTCGTGTAACGGATGCCGACGGTAAGGTCTATATTGATTACGTAGGCTCCTGGGGCCCACTGATTCTGGGTCATGCTGATCAGGATGTGCTGGAAGCGGTTCAGACCACCGCCGCCCGCGGCCTGACTTTCGGGGCGCCGACCGGTGCTGAAGTCGACATGGCTGATCTGCTCTGCGAGATGCTGCCATCGCTGGAAATGGTACGGCTGGTTTCTTCGGGCACCGAAGCCACCATGAGCGCGATACGTCTGGCGCGTGGCTTTACCGGCCGCGACCTGATTATCAAGTTCGAAGGCTGCTACCACGGCCATGCGGACAGCCTACTGGTTAAGGCCGGCTCGGGTCTACTGACCTTCGGCAATCCCTCATCCGGTGGTGTTCCCGCCGATGTAGCGGCTCACACGCTGGTGCTGCCTTATAACGACATCGAAGCCTTCAATGAAGCGCTCGACAAGTACGCCGATAAGCTGGCCGCCGTGATCGTTGAACCTATCGCCGGCAATATGAATCTGGTGGATCCGGGCAAAGCCTTTTTGCAAGCCCTTCGCGATGGTTGTACGCGTGTGGGCGCTGTACTGATCTTTGACGAAGTGATGACTGGTTTCCGCGTAGGTCTCCAAGGCGTTCAAGGTCATTACGGCATCACCCCGGACCTAACCACACTCGGCAAGATTGTCGGTGGTGGCATGCCGCTGGCAGCCTTTGGCGGCCGCAAAGATATTCTTACCTGCCTGGCACCGCTGGGCCCGGTTTACCAAGCCGGTACGTTGTCGGGCAACCCAGTGGCGGTGGCCGCCGGCCTGACCACGCTAAAGAAACTGCGCGCACCGGGCTTCTATGAAGCTCTAGCCCAGCGCACCCGCCAATTAACTGACGGCCTCACTGCCGCTGCGCGCAAGCACGGCGTGGCCTTCTCGGCGCAAGCCGTCGGTGGCATGTTCGGCCTCTACTTCCGTGACACACCGCCGACCAGCTATGCCGAAGTGATGGAAGCTGATAGCGCCCGCTTCAACCGCTTCTTCCATGCCATGCTAGACGTGCCGGGTGAAGGGCATTACTTCGCGCCTTCGGCGTTTGAGGCCGGTTTCGTCAGCGCCACACACACGGCGGCCGATATCGAAAAGACGATTGCTGCAGCCGATGCCGAGTTTGCCAAACTTGGTGCCTAAGCACGTCGCAACGCTTGCAGTACACAGAGTTTTACTTTAATTTCAAACTTCTGCATGGTCGGCATACCCTGCCGACCGCTTTCTGATCGTTAGGGGTGCCCGTTATTTGGGCTGAGAGAGACCCTTGGCACCTGATCCGGCTAATACCGGCGTAGGGAAACGAATGATTCTGGATTTATTTACTGCGATTGCAACGCCCGATGATCGAGATAACGGTCAGGCTAGTGTGCGCCGCCTGTTTGCAGGCGCGCCACCCAAGGTGCTGTCCATCGCAGGCATCGACCCGAGCGGTGGTGCCGGTCTGCTAGCCGATATCAAAACATTTACCGCACTCGGCACTTACGGCTGTGGCGTGGTTGCCGGGCTCACCGCGCAAAGTACACAAGGCGTGACCGCCGTGCAACTGCCTTCTGCCGAATTTGTCGGTGCGCAAATGGATACGCTGCTGAACGATGTGAACATCAGCGCGGTAAAAACCGGCATGCTCGGCCAGGCGGCCAATGTGCAAGTTGTTGCTGAAAAGCTCGCAAAACACCAACAGGACAATCTCGTACTAGACCCGGTGATGATTGCCAAGAGTGGCGATGCACTCCTCAACAAAGAGGCAACCGGGCTGCTACGAGACGCACTGATTCCGCTGGCGCGCGTACTGACGCCAAACCTACCGGAAGCCGGCGCACTACTGGATGAGCGCGGCCCGGAAACGCCGAAGGAAATGACGCGCACCTGCGAACGCCTACACCGCCTTCTGCGCCAGGAAAACAACCGCTGGATTCTGCTTAAGGGTGGCCATCTGCCCGGCGGCGAACTCATCGATCTCCTCTACGATGGTGACCGGATGATCGAGCTACGCGCCGAACGTTTCGATACCCGGCATACTCATGGCACCGGTTGTGCCTTATCTGCGGCCATCACGGCATTGCTGCCGCAATGTAGCGACATCCCTACCGCCGTTGCCCATGCTCATGCGTGGCTGCAAACAGCCATCCGTAAAGCCGATACTTTAGAAATTAGCCGCACACCACAAAGTGGCCACGGCCCTGTTCACCATACGCATGCCCTGTGCATCGCTTCATAAATAACCCCAAAGAGAATCGTTAAGGAAAACCCATGAACGCAAAACAACCTTTCGTTGCCGATCAGGCACAGGTCGATGAAGCTGCGATTGCACCTCTGCCCAATTCGCGCAAAATATATGTCGAAGGCTCGCGCCCAGATATTCAAGTGCCGATGCGTGAAATCTCGCAATCAGACACGCCGACCGGCATGGGCGGCGAAAAGAATCCGCCGATCTATGTGTACGACTGCTCCGGCCCTTACACAGACCCAGCGGCCAAGATCGACATTCGTGCCGGCCTACCCGCACTGCGCCAGAAGTGGATTGAAGAACGCGGCGACACCGAGGTTCTGGATGATCTGACCTCAGACTTTGGCCGTGAACGCGCCAACGACAAAGCCCTCGACGAGCTGCGCTTTCCGGGTCTGCATCGCAAACCACGCCGCGCCAAACCGGGTGCCAATGTCAGCCAGATGCACTATGCACGCAAAGGCATCATCACGCCGGAGATGGAATACATCGCCATCCGCGAAAACATGCAGCGCGAGAAATATCTAGCCGATCTAAAGAACTCGGGCCCACAAGGCGAACGTCTTGCCAAGCTGCTCGGCCGCCAGCATCCGGGGCAGAACTTCGGCGCTTCGATTCCACCCGTGATTACGCCGGAATTTGTACGCGATGAAATCGCCCGTGGCCGCGCCATTATTCCGAACAACATCAACCACCCGGAAAGCGAACCGATGATCATCGGTCGCAACTTCCTGGTGAAGATCAACGCCAACATCGGCAACTCGGCTCTGGGTTCGTCGATCAGCGAAGAAGTCGACAAGATGACCTGGTCGATTCGCTGGGGTGGCGACACCGTCATGGATCTGTCCACCGGCAAGAACATTCACGAAACGCGTGAGTGGATCATCCGTAATTCACCGGTACCGATTGGCACGGTGCCGATCTATCAGGCACTGGAAAAGGTCGACGGCAAGGCCGAAGACCTGACCTGGGAACTGTTCCGCGACACACTGATCGAACAGGCAGAACAGGGCGTCGATTACTTCACCATTCACGCTGGCGTGCTGCTGCGTTATATCCCGATGACGGCCAACCGTATGACGGGCATCGTGTCGCGCGGCGGCTCGATCATGGCCAAGTGGTGTCTGGCACACCATAAAGAAAGCTTCCTCTACACGCACTTCGAAGAGATCTGCGAAATCATGAAGGCCTACGACGTGGCCTTCTCGCTGGGTGATGGCCTGCGCCCAGGCTCGATTTACGACGCTAACGACGAAGCCCAACTCGGCGAACTCAAGACACTAGGCGAACTGACGCAGATTGCCTGGAAGCACGACGTACAAGTCATGATCGAAGGTCCGGGCCACGTGCCGATGCAGCTGATTAAAGAAAATATGGATCTGCAACTGGAATGGTGTGACGAAGCACCGTTCTACACGCTCGGCCCACTGACTACCGATATTGCTCCGGGCTACGACCATATCACCAGCGGCATTGGTGCCGCCATGATCGGCTGGTACGGCACCGCCATGCTCTGTTATGTAACACCAAAGGAACACCTGGGCCTGCCAGACAAGGACGACGTCAAGGAAGGCATCATCACCTACAAGCTGGCTGCGCATGCTGCTGACCTGGCCAAGGGACACCCCGGCGCCCAGATTCGCGACAATGCCCTGTCGAAGGCACGGTACGAGTTCCGCTGGGACGACCAGTTCAACCTCGGCCTCGATCCGGATAAGGCAAGAGAATTCCATGACGAGACCCTGCCCAAGGAATCGGCCAAGGTCGCCCACTTCTGTTCGATGTGTGGCCCGCACTTCTGCTCGATGAAAATTACGCAGGACGTGCGCGACTACGCGGCCAAACAGGGCATCGGGGAAACCGAAGCTTTGGAGAAAGGTATGGAAGCCAAGGCCATCGAGTTTGTGAAAACCGGTGCCGAGGTCTATCGAAAAGTCTAAGGATCCGAAGATTAAGGCAGCTCCTAAGGCTGCCTTAATCCGGTCCCGTATAATCGCGGAAACTCTTTACGGATCATCATCTTGCGCTGGTTCAACAAACTCCTGGTCACTCTGGCACTCCTCACCTTCATCGGCTTTAGCCTGGGCGGTGTTTTGGTTGCTTTCGCCTACCCGCAACTGCCATCACTCGATGTGCTCACGGACTATCGTCCGAAAGTACCGCTCCGGGTGTACACCTCGGACGGCGCACTGATTGGCGAGTTTGGCGAAGAGCGCCGCCAGGTCGTTAAGATCAACCAGGTGCCCGAGGTGATGAAGCAGGCGATTCTGGCAGCGGAAGATGATCGTTTCTATCAGCACTCAGGTGTAGACGTATTCGGCTTCGCCCGTGCAGCAGCGGCCAACCTGGTATCCGGCGGTAAGAAACAAGGCGCCTCCACGATCACCATGCAGGTCGCACGTAACTTCTTCTTGTCATCCGAAAAGACGGTAACCCGCAAGCTATATGAAGTGCTGCTGGCGCTGAAAATTGAAAAGAACCTCACGAAGGATCAGATTCTCGAGCTGTACATCAATCAGATTTATCTGGGCCAGCGCTCCTATGGCTTTGCCTCTGCTGCGCAGATTTACTACGGCAAATCACTGGATCAGCTGACACCGGGTGAAGCCGCCATGCTGGCTGGTTTGCCCAAAGCACCTTCGGCCTACAACCCGGTTGTTAACCCGAAGCGCGCCAAGATCCGCCAGCAATATGTACTGCGTCGCATGCATGATCTGAAATATCTGAGCGATGCCCAATACGAAGCCGCGCTGAACGAGCCAATGAACGTCAAACGCCACGCTAATGAGTTTGCCGTTCATGCGGACTATGTGGCCGAAATGGCACGTCAGATGACCAACGATCTGTTCCCGCAGGACATCTATACCCGCGGCCTGACCGTCATCACCACGCTCAAAAAGGCAGACCAGGAAGCTGCCTATAAATCCATGCGCAATGCCGTATTAGCCTATGATAAACGTCATGGCTACCGCGGCGCCGAGGGCTTCGTCGATCTTTCCAAACTCAAGAACGAAGATGACGATGTTGATGATCTGCTGTCGAACTATGCCGATTCCGATCTCCTGAAACCAGCGGTCATTCTGGCGCTGGATCCGCAGAAGATTCGCCTGGCGGTGCGCGGTGGCGACCCAATGATCCTTACCGGCGACCAGATCAA
>CAZCGW010000020.1:0-39368 GCA_964498255.1 uncultured Dechloromonas sp. | reverse complement strand
AAACTGGTAGCATGAAAACCGCCCCTTGGAAGACGAAAAACCGAGGGAAGGTCACTCCGAGCATTCATGAAGGAAGAAAGTTAAACAAGTGGATCAGAAATCGAAATCAGTTGTAATCCTGATGGGAGCCTATAACGGCGAAAAGTATATCGCTCAACAAATAGATTCCTTAGCTGATCAGACGCACAAAAACTGGCGTTTGATCGTTAGCGATGATGGTTCGGTAGATAGTACAGTTGCGCTAGTAAAAAAATATCAGAAGACATTGGGCGATGAACGAATTGACATCAGGCAGGGGCCGCGTAGAGGTTTCGCCACGAATTTTCTGTCAATGGCCTGTGATGCATCGATTAACGCTGATTTTTATGCATTTTGCGACCAAGACGATGTCTGGCTTCCAGAGAAGCTCCAAGTCGCTATTGATTACCTAGACTCTGTTGATAACCCCGAAGTGCCGCATGTTTACTGCGGCCGCACCGCCTACGTGCGAGACGATCTGAAGCCGTATACGTACTCGCCCGAATTTGTGTTCCCGCGAACATTCAGAAACGCGTTGATTCAAAGCATCGCAGGCGGTAATACTATGGTCTTTAATCAGGCCACCAAAATCCTTCTTGAGAAAACAGGTCCGGTGCCAACGCCCTCGCATGACTGGTGGCTCTATCAACTCGTCACTGCGGCGGCGGGTGTCGTGTACTACGACCCGAAGCCTTATATCCTCTACCGCCAACATGCCAATTCTTTGGTTGGAGGCAGCACCTCGCTCTGGGCGAGATTAGAACGCATTGGCATGGTTATTCGGGGCCGATTCAGTACGTTCTCCGATCAAAACATCGAATGTCTGCGAAGGTGCTACCCTCACATTACCTCTGCTGCCCGAGAAAAAACCGAACTCTTTGCAAAAATGCGCGGTGCTCGGCTAAAAGACCGTTTCCGTTTGATGGAGGTCTGCGGTCTTTATCGACAGACTTGGCGCGGCTCCTTCAGTCTGATGCTTGCCGCGCTTCTTAAGAGGATTTAAAGTTGTGCATGTTTCTAGTGCAAAGGTATTGGGCCAAAGAGGGCGGTATGCGACAAAGCCCTGTCTTGGCCTGAAGTATTTGAGTGAGTGTGGATGTGGAGTGTTCTCGGCCTCAAAGCAACAGCTGACAGACTTTTGGGTCGCTTTAGAAATCATATGTCTGAAATTGAAAGAGTCAACGTTTTAGAATTCATGCGGCAGTCCTTTGTGCCACCTGCTTCATCGCTTCGTGTGTGCTTTACTAGCCGATCTTCTGCGGGCGCTTGGCA
This sequence comes from uncultured Dechloromonas sp., assembly GCA_964498255.1. Classification (GTDB taxonomy): domain Bacteria; phylum Pseudomonadota; class Gammaproteobacteria; order Burkholderiales; family Rhodocyclaceae; genus Fluviibacter. The sequence continues at coordinate 38,078 of CAZCGW010000020.1, read as the reverse complement.
AATACGCGGGCAGCAGATTGCGGCTATGCGCAGTAATTGGAATGCTGTGAATAAACCCTCGGTTACAGATCTTGAGCAGTGCGATCTCCTGTGCATCGTCAAAAAACCCGACCGCAAAGTCATCTCGTTGGCGCGTCGGATGAACAAACCCATTGTGTTCGATATTGTCGATTCTTGGGCACAACCTGAAGATGGTCTGCTTTGCCCGGATAAGGGCAAAGCACGTGAGCTTTTTGCACAAGGCTGGCGCGATATCAATGCCGACGGGTATATTTTTCCAACAGGCCACATGCAAGAGGACCTCGGTGCGCTCGTTCAGGATAAAATCACTATTTATCATCATTACTGGCCACACATTCAGACTAATCCGATCCGTGATCGCGTTTCCGTGATTGGGTATGAAGGAGCCGATTATCTGGGGCAGTGGTTACCTCGGATTGAGCATGCATGCGCCGAGCGGGGCATCCGATTTGTGGCCAACCCTCAAAACTATACCGACTTGGATGTCGTCGTTCTTGCGCGAGGTGGCGAACATGGTAATTTCCTTAGCAGGAGTTACAAGTCGAACGTCAAACTGGCCAATGCCTATGGATCGGGAACTCCCGCGTTAGTTCACTTCGACGAGATGTCGGCCCATGACACGGATACCGGCGATGTACTCTTCTTCACCGACCAACCCGGCTCGTTCGAACGGCAGCTTGATCGCCTGATCGATAGCTACACACTGCGCATAAGCATTCAAGAGAGATTCCTTAACGCCGCCCCGAGGTTTCACATCAACCATATTGCGGATCAATTCGAGGGCTTTTTCATGCACATTCTGAATAACCAAGTGAGGAAACATGCTCGCACCGATTAAGCATCTCTTTCGGATGCTAGCTAACACACAGATATTTGGTAAAGCCAGCGCCGTTTCCAGGCGAAGAAAGATCAAGTGGTTCCCGCCGCCCAACGACGGTAAAGTGCGTCTCAACCTTGGCTGCGGAGACAAGATCCTCCAAGGCTATGTTAATGTGGACTTTGCTGACTCGCGTAAGGGAAACAGGCCCGACGTTATCGCTGACCTGCGCGCCTTGCAATTCCCTAACGATCACGCGGACGAGATACTGTCGGTCCACGTGATCGAACATTTCTATCCGTGGGAAGCCGAGGGTCTGTTAAGGCACTGGAAAGATGTCCTGAAGCCGGGAGGGCAACTCATTCTTGAGTGCCCAAACATCTTGACTGCCGCAGAGATGCTGCTTAAAGATCCAGATCGTGCCGCCAGAGCCGAAGGTAAGGACGGCCAGATGGCCATGTGGCCGCTCTATGGTGATCCGGCTTGGATGGATCCGCTCATGTGTCATCGCTGGGGTTACACGCCCACCACACTCGTAGACCTGCTAAAACGTTGCGGCTTTAACAATGTGCGCCAGGAGCCTGCCGTTTTCAAATGTCAGGATCCGCGTGACATGCGGGTCGTTGGGGAGAAATAGAATGCGCCTGCGCGATCTTAGGGATGTCTACTCTGGCCAAGAAATCTATATCGTTGGCAGCGGCCCCACGGCGAATATATTTCCCATGGATTTCCTCGCCGATAAGGTCTGCATGTCGTTGAACGACAGCTTCAAGATCCATCCCAATATTGCTCCAATCGCTCTGATGCATCATCAGACGTACTGTCGAGAGGGGAACACAATTGACGCCCCCTTGCATCCAAATTTTTCGGGCATCAAGTACCCCGTCGTCAAAAGTACCGGGAAGCTTCGCATGGAAACCGTCGATTGGGACAATCCATATTTCTACTTTTTCGACTGGAATCACGACATTGACCAGATCTATGAGATGTCCAAAAACACGGATCATCTTTACTACACTCCGGAAGGCTGCTCCCTCCATGCAGCCATGCAGCTCGCTTGGATCATGGGTGCCCAGACTATCTACACCATCGGCTGCGATAGCACGACCTTGGGCGGAAAACACTACGCCCACTATGACAAGAACAAGTTCCGCGACGACGAGGTGCTGAAACGAGGCCAGATGCGCAACTACGATAGTTACGTCAAGGGCACCCTTATCGTCCAGGACTTCCTGCGTCGCAAGGGGGTTCGCGTCTTGAACGTCTCACCGATCGTCGGTTATCACATGATCGACTACCAATATGAGTTCCTTAAGGGTGACATCAAAGCCTCAGAAATCATCTCCGAATTCATCCCGCCAATCACAGGAAGCGACTTGTCATGACTCTAACCGTCTATATCGGCACCGAAGATGATCAACTGATCCCGCAGAAGGTGCTGGAATACTCCATCCACAAGCACGCCAAGAAGCCGGTAACGGTTCGTTCCGTTAAGCAGGAGATTGAGCGGGTCGGTGGTACCAATTTCGGCTTTGTCCGATTCCTCGTTCCCCAGTTGAACGACTATCAGGGCAGGGCTATCTATCTTGACGCAGACCAACTCGTTTTCACGGACATCAATGAACTTGCCGAACTGCTTGATGAGCAACACAGCATTGCATTGGTCAACCAGCCCAAGGGCACTTTTGGAGCGAAACCCGTTGGACAGCATAACCAGACCAGCGTGATGGCGATGGACTGCGGCAAGTTGCGCGAGTGGAATCCGGCTACCATGTTCCAGCACGTCGTCTCCAACCGCACGGAACTCGCTCCCGGGCAGATTCACTACCGCGACTTTATGATGTTGAGTTGGTTTGATCAAGGCCAGATTCAGGGCATTGACCCCCGCTGGAACCACTTCAACATCGTCGAACCGGATACCAAGCTCACCCATTTTAGCTATGTCCGCTCCCAACCCTGGAAGAACCCTAGTCACCCATTGACCCAGTTCTGGGGGAAATGGCTCAAGGAGGCTATTCGTGCTGGTGCTGTGGGGCGCCTCGAACTGCTCAAGGAGATCTGGCGCGGCGCTATCCACAAGCATTTCCTTTCCTACCTATTTTAGGATACCTCAGTGCCCGAACTTCGCTTCTTGATTGATGATGAAGGCCAGTGCAGGACACAGCGCGCGGTTCTATCGGTGTTTGCCGCAGCGTTGATACAGGGTCACGATGCTAAAGTCTCTTGGTCCTCAAAGCTGCAGGTGATCCGATTCTGGGAAGATGTGCCGACCGAGTCGTCCCGGCGCCTAGACCTACGCCTCCAAGCTCTCGAACCAGCTGCCGGGCGGGCCACAGTGTTTCTTCCCGGCCATATCGTTCCCGGAGACCTGGGGGCTTGGGGCATCTCAGGGCAAGCAATCGCCACCAATTGCTTCACGACCGTGGCTGATCTGGATGTCTTCGTGGCTGACAATGGCGCCGCTGACCTTTGCCAATTTTATGAGCACGCAGGCAGCCATCCCGACTACGAGGCGATTGGCCGCTACGACCAATTCACGAGCGATGAGCTGCCGGACTGGCTTACCAGAGGCGGCTTGGTCTCGGCGCTCAGCTTCACACAACGGCCTTGGTACTCAGGCAAAGCTGGTGTACGAGAACAATGGTTAGGTTGGGTGCAAAAGGCTCTGGAACAAGGCGCTCTGACCCTTGCCATGGTTGAGGAAGATGTGCGTCAGGGCATGGCGCGCCCATCACTGATCGCCGAGGTCAAGGCTCTACTCAACGGCGTCGAGGTACGCGAATTGCCCGACCTCACGCTCGATTCGCTCTTCGTGTTTCCAGAATGCAGGCTGTCTGCTACGCAATTCCAGTTGCTGAATTCCGAGGACTTGCAACGACGCACACTTGAGTTCGCGGGACGCAATATGAAGCGGAAGGCATTTAAGCAAAAGAAGTTCGGTGCAAGGGAACGCTTGCGAAGGGGGGTGAAAAGGTTGCGCAGGCTCCTTCTTCTATGCCTACAAGCTGCTTATACAGGCTATGCCGCGACCCTGCGCCCGCTGGTAAAAAGCCTGCGCGAACGGAACGGCATTTCGAAATGAGGGCCTTCGTGTCGGCCGCCTGGGCTATCTTGCTACGTGACTACCGCGTTCGCTTTCGCCGAACGCTGCTCGGTGTGTTGTGGGTCTTCGTGCCTTTATTTACGTTGAGCGCTATGGCCCTATTCGTGGGCAAAGGTATGGGCTTTTATGATGCAACAGATGCCGACAATTACTTGCTCCGTCTGGTCGCAGGGCTTATCTGCTGGCAACTTTTCGCCGATGCATGGCTCGAGCCGATGCGGCTCGCACGTCGCGCTAGTGGAATTTTGCGTTCGGTTACCTTCGACCAGCGCACTCTGTTAGCTGCCGGCGCTCTTTCTGCCCTGATCTCCTTCGTAATCAAGGCCCCCGTCCTGATCGCCGTGCTTCTTTGGCTACAGCCCACGGTGACCCAGTCGGCTTGGTTTCTGCCTATGGGCATCGTCCTTCTGCTCGCCTCCGGCGCAGCCTTAGCCTGTTTTACCCTACCTGTGAGTCTAGCGCTGCTCGACATCCGCTATGCTATGCCATTCGTGCAATATACCCTCCTGCTAGCCACACCCATCTTTTATGCCCAACCCGATAAGGGTTTGCTTTTTTTGATTAACCGTTACAACCCCTTCAGCTATCTGGTTCCTTCAGTGAGAGATCTGCTAACGGGCCCCACGCCAGATGGGGTAAGCATTATAGTGGCCAGCCTCGTCGCTGCCGCCATCTTTGCCGCTGGATTGCATTACTTCCGAGCCAAGATTCACCTAGCAATTGCCTACATCGGCCGTTAACCATGATAGGCGAACCCGACATCGTTCTGAACCTTGATCAGGTCAGTAGGCTTTATCCACGTGACATCTCAGATGCGCCATCTGCCGTCCTGCGAGAAATGCTGCTGCCTCGCAGGCTGCTTGCCGCAACTGGGGCAGACTCTTTCTTCGCGCTGCGCAATGTCAGCCTTCGCCTGCACGCGGGACAGAAGCTGGGAGTCATCGGCGCTCACCGCAGCGGCAAATCCAGTCTGGCCGGCATCGCCAGTGGCGTGCTTCTGCCCACGAGCGGAAACGTGATGGCCCAGGGAAGTCGGCTGTTGATCAGCCGACCCACGGCAGGGTTCAGGCCGACCTTGACGTCGCTTGAAAATCTCCGCCTGCGTGCCAGTCTTGCCGGCTTGCATGGGGAAAAATTGGATGCCGTGTTGGACAAAACGCTATCTCTCAACGGACTGGACTATGCGGAGGCCATGCGCCCCATGGGCAACCTCTCGCCCTACATCGTCAAGCAGCTCGGCTTGCTGCTGTTACTGGAACTCCCGGCCGATATTCTAGTTGTGGATGAAATTAGCAGTGTTGGCGTTGGTGACGCACGTTGGCAAACCCGGGGGCTGCTGCAGGAAAGGATAGGCACCAGCACAGCCTTGGTTATCAGTTCCGACTACAGTTTCATCCAAGAAGTAACTGAAGAGGCCGTCTTGCTTTACCACGGCAGACTGTATGGTCCGTTCAGCGTTGGACAAGCCATTGAGCACTTCAATGAGTTGCCGGAAGAGGGCTTCGCGTCAGCAACAGACTTGGCTAGCTATGACCCGTCGATTCCACCAAAATCCTTAGCTCCGCCAGCCGGAGTTTACATTAAGGCATCTCTGGACGGTGATGCATTCGACGGACCATTTGGCGTGAGCTTAAATGGAGACGGTGACCAAGAAGACTTTCCCATGAAAGGAAAGTCGGAAATAAAGAAGATGTGGTCCCCGGTAGCCAAGCTGGTCAAAATTTCTGTTGATGGAGCTCCGTACTCGCACGCCAGATATAGCCTCATTCAGAACGCCCACGACACATTAAATTTGGAGCTGACACTTCTTTTCAAAAAAAACTGTATCGTTTCACATCTTGCTTTCTGTCTACATCCTGAATTCGGCGAAGAGCTTGCACACACCCAGGTGTCTCTGCAGCCGAAAAGTTTTGTGGATGGATCTACATGCACAATCAATTTGGCTATCGAAATCCCAAAGATTCCAAAGAACTCTTATGGTCTTTCAATTACGCCAATCGAAAATGGAGTACCAGAAGCACTAAAAGACAGAATGAAAATCTTGAAGTTCGGACTTTGCGGGAAGCGAACAGAACACGACAAGATGACAATGAAAATACTCAATCTTCTTATCACTACTTAAACATAAATGGCCTCAATCAACGTCATCGACTGGATACGCAAATACACCAAGCACATTGGTTCAGATGTTCTTGAAGTTGGAGCGAAAAGATACAAAGATCATGCTTATTTGGGTTTGCGCGAATTTTTCCTCGAAAAATTGCCTCACAACAAGCTGATTGGGTGCGACATATCTGCAGGCGAGGGGGTTGATGTAGTGCTGGACATTACGGCACCCTCTCAAGTCGTCAAATCTACTCTTAGGGGCAAGACCTTCGACACTGTGTTCTGCATCAGCGTGTTGGAACATATCCCAGATGTGTTTAGTGCCTGCAAGAACATCAGCACCCTCCTCAACCCCGGCGGCGCACTTTTCATATCGGTGCCATTTGTCTTTCGGTATCATGGTTATCCTGGCGACCTCTGGCGATTCACCCCGGAAGCGGTGACGTATCTCTTTCCGGACATCGATTTCGTCGATTACCAATACTCCACGATCACCACGCTGGAACAGGGTGACAGGATGTCTTTGAAAAACAGCAATCTGGAAAAAATGAACCGATTTATCTATCGCCCCAGATCGCGTGAAGACAAGGTCGCGAGGAAGGAGGCCAAGCAGGGCGGCGAGACGGTTGAGGCATATTCGCTGGCCCCGGCCATGATCAACATGCTTGGATTCAAAAAATAGACGCTGCGGATGCAGCAGGCAGTAACGCTGTCTCTTATTTATGTGCGACGCACGAGCAGGGGAAAATTTTGGGTTGAGTGACTATTTATCCTTGCGCAGCTTTGGACAAATATCATTTATGCCATTCAAGACGCTTTACCGCCCAGATGTGGATGGCCTCCGTGCTATTGCGGTTCTTGCGGTAGTTGGTTACCACGCATTCCCTGAATTGGTACCGGGAGGGTTCATCGGGGTTGATGTCTTTTTTGTCATATCTGGCTATCTGATTGGCAGCATTATCTTTAATTCAACGATGCAAGAGTCATTCAGTATTTATGGCTTTTTCAGCCACCGAATTAAGCGCATATTTCCGGCCCTTGCGGTGGTTTTGAGTGCCTGCTTGGGGTTCGGCTGGTTAGTCCTGTTGCCCGATGAATTGGCGCAGCTTGGCAAGCATGTCACTAGTGGAGGCTCGTTCATCGCAAATTTTGTATTAAATGGCGAGTCTGGTTATTTTGACAATGTCGCAGAGACAAAGCCATTGCTCCACCTTTGGTCGCTGGGCATCGAAGCACAATTTTACCTTGTTGCGCCACTGCTATGGGTGATAGCGGTACGCTTTCGCAATGGGTTGTCGATGTTGTTTGTGGCATTGGTCTCTTTTTCTGCAAATGTTCTGCTGATTGCAGATCATGCGACTTCAGCTTTCTTTCTGCCATTCACCAGGGTATGGGAGTTATTGGCGGGTGCAATGTTAGCTTATGTTGTGGCCTTCAATCCAACGCTGATCACAGGTTCAAAAAACCGCGAGTTTGCAGCGTTTGTGGGTGTTGCGTGTCTGATATTCGGCATGTGTTTCATCACTGTTAAATCAGTGTTTCCCGGCTGGTGGGCCCTGCTTCCAGTCTGTGGAGCGTTAGCGGTTATCGGCGCAGGCAAGCAAGCTTGGTTCAATCGTAGAGTTCTTTCCAGCCATCTCCTAGTCGGGATCGGGCTTATAAGCTACCCATTATATCTGTGGCATTACCCCCTATTATCGTTTGCAACAATCCTTGTCGGAAAACCGCCAATCCTAGAGTGGCGAGCCGCATTGGTAGTCGGTTCGTTCATCTTAGCGTGGTTGACTTATGTTATTGTGGAGAGGCCAATTCGTGTCAAGCTGAAGTCGTCACAAGTGGTGCGTTATTTGATGTTGCTGCTTGTGTTTATCTGTTCTGTCGGATGGGTCTTCTATCAGCGGGATGGTATTCCAGACCGTCACCACGATTGGATGTCCGAAAAGTTTCAGGGTGACATCGGTCATGATGTCTTCTTTGACACTATCGTCGAAAAGTATTTTCCATGCGAGCCCTCTGATGTTAGGGAGTCTTCATTAGTGTGGAAGGGAACCATAAGGCGCTGCTTTCAGTCGAGTTCTGCTCCGCACAAAGACATCGCCCTTATTGGCGATAGTCACGCTGAACATCTATTTCCAGGTTTTGCTGAGGCACTGCCGCATCACAATGTGGTTAGCTACATCCATAAGTGGAAAGCACTTGGGGAAGATGAGCGCATGCAAACGGTTATCGATAGCTTGAGGAACGATAAGCAGTTAAAGACGGTCCTCATTAGCTGGAATTGGATGATGCGTTTGACCAAGGTTGGTGGGCAAGCGGAGTTAAAGAAAGAAATGGAGTGGTTGATTGGAAATTTGTTGCAAGCCCAAAAAAACATTTTCCTATTGTATGGTGTGCCAAACTTTAGCTTTGTGCCTTCGACTTGTAAATACGACCGGCTGTTTGGAAACGTTGATTCGTGCGGAGAAGCGCGGGCTCGATTTGATGAGCAGCGTGCCGCCTATATTACAGTTATGGAGATGCTCAAAAATAAGTATCCGGAAATTGTGCTCATGGATATTTCCAAAGACTTTTGTGATGCAAAGCATTGCTATATGACGCATGGGAATACGCTTCTATATCGTGACACAAACCACTTGGGGATCAGTGGTTCGCGCTTTGTGGCGGACCAGTTGCTATTCCAGTATCCATCCCTAGCGAATCGTCTTTCCGATGAGCCGTAGTGCAACCGATGGTTTTTCAACGACGAATGCAAAATATTTTTGAACGATTCTTTACCATGGGCGCCTGGAGACAAAGTCCGTGGCTCATTGTCGGTAAGGGACCCAGTTTTTCGACTATCCAGAACTACTGTCTATCTGATTATCGGATATTGACACTAAATGACAGCATTCGCGAATTCGATCATGCAGCAATCGCTCACTTCATTGATTTCGACGCTTTTAAACGGTGTGCTGCTGATCTGCATTGCGCCGATGCTATCGTATTGCCTTGGTTTCCGCACTTTGACAATAAGCCGGGGCTCTGTCTTGCTGACCTGGTGCCACATGAACCTTTGCTCCAGAGCCTGCTGAGTGAGGGGCGCTTGTACTGGTATGACCTGTCGACTTCTCGAATGCGCCATGGGGACTACCCGGTAGTTTCGGCGCGACATTTTAGCGTTGAAGCGGCATTGGATCTGTTGGCGACTGCAGGTGTGCGGTGCATTCGTTCGCTTGGTGTCGATGGCGGTAGTGCTTACAGTAAAGAGTTCTCGGATCTGTCGGATGTTTCCCTGCTTTCTAATGGGCGTCAAAGTTTTGATCAGCAGTTCGAGTCCTTCGCCCATGTTATATCAAAGACGGGTGTCGATTACTCACCGTTGGATATGGAATCACCGATACGAGTTTTCGTGGCGGCTACAGCAAGTGAGGCGCTCCCAGTCAAGGTGCTGGAGTATTCGATTCGTCAGCACGCCAGTGCGACCGTGGTAGTGACGCCGCTGTACGAAACCGGTATTCCCATTCCCCGGCCCTGTAGTCACGAGAACCAGCCGCGCACTCCTTTTTCCTTTCAACGTTTCATCATTCCGCAGGCTTGCGATTATCGGGGGCGTGCGATCTACCTAGATTCCGACATGCTGGTGTTCAAGGATATTGTCGATGTTTGGCAGCGGCCTTTCGGGCAAGCTAACGTGCTGTCCACTTACGCTGACTCGTCCAGCGGCAGAAAGCCGCAGTTTAGCGTTATGCTGATTAACTGCGGCCAGCTTGGGTGGGATATTCAAGACATTGTTGCCCAGTTGGACGAGGGGAAGTTGAACTATGAGGAACTCATATACGAGTTTGCATTGGCTAAGACCGGCGCAGTTATCGAGCCCGACTGGAATGCCCTTGAAAGTTATAAAGCAGGGAGAACCGCGCTGCTGCACTATACCGACATGAACACGCAACCTTGGGTATCACATCTGAATCCGCTGGGCTATTTGTGGGTGAGAACCCTCCGGCAGGCTCTTAATGATGGTGTAATATCCAAGGAATTTGTGGAAAACGAGGTTCGGAAAGGCCATGTGCGCCCGTCTCTGCTCTATCAGATTCATCATGAAATTGATGATCCCATTTTGTTACCAAGGGCAGTTCTTGCAGCGGATGCCCGATTCTTTCCGCCTTACCGGGCGCTTGCGGCACACCACGCATCGCCATGGAGAAGTCGACTCCTGTGGCTGCGAGCCAGCATCCGTTTCAAATTTCAGAAAACTGTATTCTATAGATTGGAATGTCGGATTGCTCAGTGGCTGAATGGACAACAGAGACGCTAATCCCCAGTCGACACGACAAAACTTAAAACATCCTAATTAGTTTTCATCTTGGAAATCAAAACTTATGAGCGACACCATATATGATCAACTCGACCAGATATTTCGCGATACTCTGGATAACGACGACATCCACCTAACGGAGAACGCCACTGCCGGAGACGTGCCGGGCTGGGATAGTCTGGCTCACATCAGCCTCATTCTTGCGATTGAACGGCACTTCAAAATCCGTTTTTCGACCACCGAGATCGGCGGCCTATCGAATGTTGGCGAATTGGTCGGCCTGATCAAAGCCCAAATGCAAACGAGCTGAAGATGCACAATCTTGCTACATTGCCGTGGCTGTCTGAAGCTCCCCCGGATTTTCGCGCCCGGTGCAAAAGCCTGGGTGATGGAAGCGATGCACGTTTCCTCGCCACCCATGCACTGAACTTGACGCAACTTGGGCAATTGGCTCGTGCTATGCGTCGAAAGGCAACACTGGATCCGCTTACTCCCTTCAAGCTTGCTGTGTTGAGCAACTCTACGGTTGATTTTCTTCTCGATCCGATCGTGGCCAGTGGTGCCCGTCATGGTTTGGCATTAAGCGTCAATGGGGCACTCTATGGTCAGGTGGCGCAGCAGGCACTAGACCCGTCCTCTGAAGTGCACCAGCTTGAGGCCGATGCAGTACTGTTGTACCTCGATCACCGCTTTTTCCTCCCCCCCCCGCAAGATCTGGGCAGCGCGACGGCGATGCAGGCAGCCGTTGAGCAGGCAGTGCAGCAGACCAGTCGTCTTTGTAGTGCGTTGCGGCAGAATGGTGCATCTGTCATCGTGACAACGCTAGCATCTCCATGCCGTCCGTTGTTTGGCAATCTGGATGCTAGGGTTCCCGGAACGGAACGGGCCTTTTCTCAAGCCTACAATGCTTCCTTGATTCAATCTCTAGCAAATACGCCGGATGTCTTGCTGGATGTTGCATCTTTGGCCGAGACGGTCGGCCTTACGGCCTGGCATGATGCCCCACAATGGCTGCTGGCCAAGATCCCATTCAGCATGGACTGTGTTCCGCTGTTTGCCGATCACGTTGGCCGTATCATCGCCAGCCTGCGGGGCAAGATGCGCAAATGTCTGGTGCTTGATTTAGACAACACCGTTTGGGGTGGCGTCGTTGGGGACGATGGTGTTGATGGCATCGAAATCGGTAACGGATCAGCAACGGGAGAGGCGCATCTTGAGCTGCAACGCTCCGCTCTGGCCTTGAGGCAGCGTGGCATCGTGTTGGCCGTCAGCTCCAAAAACAACGACGATATCGCCCGCAAACCATTTCGCGAGCATCCAGACATGCTGCTGCGAGAAGATCATATCGCCGTTTTTCAGGCTAACTGGCAAGACAAAGCCAGCAACTTGGTGGCAATAGCGAAAACGCTGAATATTGGCCTCGATGCCCTCGTTTTTCTGGATGACAATCCGGCCGAGCGCTCCTTGGTGCGACAGACCCTGCCCATGGTTGCAGTGCCCGAACTTCCGAATGATCCTGCATTTTTTCCGCAAAGGCTGCTGCAAGCCGGCTATTTCGAGGCCTTGGCTTTCTCGGAAGAAGACCGTCTGCGCGCTAGCCAGTACCAAGCCAACAGCGTTCGCGCCGCCTTGGAGCAGACCTCGGCGGATCTGCCGACCTATCTGAAGTCTCTCCAGATGCGCATCCATTTCGCGCCATTCGATGCTATAGGGCGAGCACGTATTAGCCAGCTCATCAATAAGTCGAACCAGTTCAATCTGACGACTCGACGCTATTCAGAGGTCGATGTTGAAGCCATGCAGAATGATCCGGCGCTCTTTACATTGCAAGTGCGCCTGACAGACAAATTTGGTGACAATGGCATGATTAGCGTCATCATTTGCCGTCCCTTCGATGGCAATTGGGAGATTGACACATGGCTTATGAGTTGCCGTGTGCTGAAACGAAACGTAGAAATGGCCGTGCTCAACGAGATCATGGATGCCGCTCAGGCAAGAGGCATCCAGAAGGTTTTCGGTATCTACATACCAACAGAAAAGAACGAACTCGTCCGCGACCATTACAGAGATATGGGCTTCACCTGTATCCGTACAGGCGATGATGATGGCTCCGAATGGGCCCTGGATGTCGGAAGCTATCGGCCGCATGATCTGCCTATGGCGATTGAACGAACCGTGTCTTATGGAATATCTGTTTGATGGCGGCAATCCTTGCCACCCGCCGTTTTACGCCTGCCGATCAGCTTGTGTTCGCCCGTCTGTCGGGCGACTTTAATCCGATTCATATCGACCTCGTCGCAGCCCGCCGCACGGTAGCCGGACAGTGTGTCGTACACGGTATGCACAGTCTGCTGTGGGCCTTGAATGTGCTCGCCCGAGCCTGTGTATGCTCCCGAGTAAATGTGCGGTTTCTAAAACCTATCTTCTTGGATGAAGAAGTTTCTTGCACTTGGGATGCCAAGACCGGCAAGCTGATCCTAGCCGTTGATGGTATCAAAGTCATCGACATCACCGTCGAGCCGGGTACAGTTGCAGTCTCTATCCGCGACCTTATTCCTCCAGCGCCGACGGCCCCACGAAACCAGCCAGCCCAGCGCACGTTCGCTGATTGCGCCCGACTGCCCTCCCAGCCTTTTGAACTTCATGGCGACCCGGACATTGCGACAGAACTGTTCCCGGATGCCGTTCAAGCTTACGGTTCGACGGTCCTTCACGAAATTGCAGCGCTGTCCTATGTGGTTGGCATGGAGTTGCCGGGGATGAACTCCTTGTTCGCCGGACTGCATCTTGAAATCAGGCCCACCCTGGATCAGCCCCCCTCTTTTGCCACCATCGACAGCGACGAGCGCTTCAATCGCTTGCGGATTGGGGTTATGGGTCGCACCTTGCATGGGAAAATTGAAGCCTTCTACCGCCCCTCACCCATGCATATGCCAGCATCTGCAGCTCTGATCCCGCGGATTCGGCCTGGCGAATTCCAGAGTATCTGCGCACTGATCATCGGCGGCTCGCGCGGTTTGGGCGAAGTTACCGCCAAGTTGATCGCGGCAGGCGGTGGCACGGTTATCATCACCTACAGTGCGGGTGTCGAAGAAGCACGGCAGGTCGCCGTAGATATCCAGCGATCTGGGGGGCAATGCAAGATGTTGCCATTGACGGTCAAGGATGTAACGATCCTCCCGCCCGGCCTGTCCGGCATCAACCAGCTGTATTACTTCGCCACACCGAAAATCTTCGGCAAGCGCACGTCGCAGTTCGACGAGACGCTCTATCAGAAGTTTCTGATGGTCTATGTCAACGGCTTCGAATCAATTTGCAAGCAGCTCATTGCTTCCGGAAACCGATTTTCGGCATTTTACCCATCGAGCGTAGCCATCGAACAGCCGTTGCCAGAACTAGCTGAATACGCTAAGGCCAAGTCCGAAGGCGAGGCCCTTTGCGGGCGTCTGAATGCTGGCCAGTGGCAATTGGACATGCTGACATCACGCCTGCCACGTACGGCGACCGACCAGACGCAGACTTTGTTGCAAACACCTGCCTCCGACCCAGTTGAAGTGATGCTGCCGTTGATCCGCAAGATGGCAAACTTTAGCAATACCAAAGACACCACGCATCCGCAGAAACATCGTCCTAATGCTGTTTAACGACTACTATTTCATTTTCTGGTTCCTGCCCATCACTCTGCTGCTGTATCACGCAGCACTGGGGCTTGGACGCGTTACGCTGGGCAAGTGGGTTCTGTTGGCCGCATCGCTGTTCTTCTACAGTTTGTGGAAACTCGAATTCCTCCCTCTATTCCTGATTTCCATCTTCTGCAACTACCTCATAGGCTCGCGCCTCCAGGCGCGGCCGGTTGCCAGTTCGATCCTGCGCACTCATGGCGAACTGGCGCTCGTCTGGCTGGGCATGGCCGGCAACTTGGCTTTCCTTTTCTATTACAAGTACTTGACCTTCTTTGCCAATCAGTCGAACCTATTTCTGGGCACTGATTTCGTATTAACCAAAATCGTGATGCCACTAGGCATCAGCTTCTTTACCTTCATGCAGATGTCATATCTCTTCGAGTGCTACCAGGGCCGTGTGAAAGAGCGAACCAGCCTCTTGGACTACACGCAGTTCATCACCTTCTTCCCCCACCTGATCGCCGGCCCAATCATTCTGCACAAGGAATTGATACCTCAGTTCAATGACCGGAGCCGTATGCGTACGATGTCGAACAATATCGCCTTGGGCATTTTCCTATTTGCCCTCGGCCTGTTCAAGAAAGTGGTGATCGCTGACAGCCTGGCAGAAAACGCAGCGCTGCCCTTCGACCAAGGTGCTTACGATGGCATGCGCGCCTGGATTGGTGCGCTTAGTTATACCTTTCAATTGTACTTCGATTTCTCGGGATACATGGATATGGCCATGGGCATTGCCCGAATGTTCAATTTCGATCTGCCGATCAATTTTGACAGCCCATTCCGTGCGACGAATATCAGCGCCTTCTGGCGTCGATGGCACATCACCATGACACGCTTCTTCATGAGTTACGTGTTCATGCCGCTGGCTATGCGCGCAGCGCGGAGGCATGTCGATGCGCCTCCTAGTAAACACCGCAAGTTTGTCGAGGCCACGGCCGTGCCGATCTTGCTGACATTTTTTCTGGCTGGGATTTGGCATGGTGCCGGCTGGACCTTCATCGTATTTGGTTTATGGCATGGTTGCGGTCTTGTAATCCATCGTCTGTGGGAATTGACCGGCCGCAAAATGCCAATACCCGTGGCTTGGCTATTAACCTTCACTTTTGTGGTGATTGGATTCGTTTTTTTTCGCTCCCCTAACATGGAGGTGGCTGGCAGGGTGCTGAACGGTATGTTTACCATTTCGGGCGACCCCGCCGAACGACATCGTTTTCTCTTGGTCGGGGTGGCTCTAGTCTTGGCACTGCTGCCCAAAAACAGTCAAGCATTAGCCAAAGCGTTCCAGCCCACATGGCGCACCTTCGGCTGGACCATGACCGCAATCGTGATGTCGCTCGGATTGATCAACCGGCAAGCCGTCTTCCTTTACTGGCAGTTCTGATATGACGGACATGCGCAAATTATCCGCCTTTTGGGCTTGGGGAGTGGCTGGTGCCACAGCCGCCTTTCTGCTGCTGAACTTCTTCGTTTGGTTTTACAACCTGAATCTGCTGTTCATGCCGTATCCCAATTGCGGTGATCTGGCCCGCATCGGCATGGCACCTGAAATCGGGCAGTGCCGGGAAGAAAAACGAACGCTGCCAAAGCTTTTGCAGAATCCGACGCCGCAGGATCCAACAACTTTCCCCATTCTCAGCTTCGGAGATTCGATATCACGTGGTCGTGGCGGCGGTGAAAACAACTACTGGCAAGACTTCGTTGCCACGCGTTCAGGCCTGGACATCGCCTGGGTATCGGAGATCGACGACAACAACTATCCGCAAGACATCATACGCTTGCGCAATAGCGGCTATTTGAAAAAGCACCAGGTCAAGTATCTGGTGGTGCAAGCGGCTGAGCGCGCAGCCATCAATCGGTTCAGCAAAAATGTGAACTGGGATGAAACCATGCCTCTGAGCGAACTGGAGGACAGGCTGTATCGCCTATCAGGCATGCTTTTCACTGATGAGCGCCACATCCAGGCATGGGACGGCCAGAAACTTGCACGTTTTGGGGCTAACCGTGAACTTGAGGCTCGCGCCATGCTGACGCAGTTCGTCTTCATGCATGCGACAAGTCTCATATCAAACATTGACAAAATTTATCAATGGATTGCTGAGCATTTTCAATACACGCCAGAAATAACCAATGATCGTCCAGTCCTTAATCTAATTGCCATCATCTTTGCGAATGACGAAGTCATATCTAAGCTTCCATGGGATGCGCGCATCAGTTTTTTGGCAGATGGGGTGCGGACGCAGATGCCCGCCGCCATCAATAATAACTACAAATGGCTACAACGAAAAATTAGCAATATGATCGGCATGGACAAATTTACAGAAGCCGCTCAGCGCTTGAAGCTAGACCGTGCCATGTTCGATGGGCCTTATGGTAACACGCTAATGTTCCATCTGGGCGATTACAAAATTAATCGTAAGAACAGAGATGATGCGCCATTTTTCAAAATGCATGAAAATCTGAACCAGCTTGCAGACCTCCTAGCGAAGGACGGTATTAAGCTGTATTTCATGCCGACACCGAACAAGCTAACGGTCTACCAAGACTATTTGGCTGAGCCAATTGATACGAAAAGTACGTTTTACCCCCGACTCCGTGAGCTTCCCGACAAGAAGTACATCTTCATCGACTCGGAGAGGGTCATCAGCGACATGGTTGCCAAGGGTGAGCAAGATGTCTATTTCATCGACGATACTCATTGGTCCAGCAAGGCGCTACCAGCTATTGCGGAGCTTTTTAAATTTGAATAGTCAAAAATATCCCTTATGTATTAATCGCTTTGTTCAGTAGAACTCTAAATCTCCCCAGTCGATATTTGTTGTCGCTTGCTGATGTGTCGCTGAGTGTTTTGAGGGTTTTAGATTACTGTGTATCAATTGGATTTCGGTTGTGGAAAAGATCGTTGGGTGCAGCATCCAATTACGAACTTTATGCTTAAGAAGAAAGTCTCTAAATTAATGATAGCTGTCTGGTAAATCGGGGATAATCGCCACATGTCTGCGCTTATTGCTGCCTTTCTTTTAAGCCTTGTGGTTACCTTGCTCGTGGTGCGTTATAGCCATTTACATGAGCACATGACCGCTGACCATGACCTAGACGGTGTGCAGAAGTTTCATGCAAGCCCGGTGCCGCGTGTGGGCGGGTTGGGTCTGGTGATCGGACTGGTGGGCGCATTAGGTGTCCGGTTTATTCAGAATCAGGAAGTGGGTGGCTTTGGGTTGTTGCTGTTACTCTCGGCAGCCCCGGCGTTTGGTTTTGGCTTTGTTGAAGATGTGACGAAGCGAGTGGGCGTTAAGGTACGCTTGCTGGCAACGGCGGCATCGGCTGGGTTGGCCGGTTATTTTTTAGGTGCCTGGCTTTCCAGTTTGCAGATTCTGGGTATTGATGACCTGATGGGGGCTTATCCCTGGTTTGCCATTGCCGTGACGTGCTTTGCGGTGGCGGGGGTGGCGAATGCCTTTAATATCATTGACGGCTACAACGGGCTGTCTGGGATGGTGGGCGTGATTATTCTTGCTGGCATTGCCTATGTGGCCTTTAAGTTGAATGATCCAGAGATCATGATTGCGGCATTAGCCATGATGGGTGCCATTTTGGGCTTTTTGGTGCTGAACTATCCGCGCGGCTTGATCTTTCTGGGGGATGGCGGCGCATACCTGATTGGTTTTTGGGTGGCGGAGTTGTCCGTGTTGCTCACGGCGCGCCATGCGGAGGTTTCCAAGTGGTTTCCGCTCTTGCTGTGTGCGTACCCGATTTTTGAAACCCTGTTTACGATTTATCGGCGTCTGGTGCGCAAGATGCACCCGGGTATGCCGGATGCGGCGCATTTACACCAGATGATTTACAAGCGGGTGGTGCGTTGGGCAGTGGGGTCGAATGAATCGGTGGATATGGTGATTCGTAATTCACTAACCGCACCCTATTTGTGGGTGTTAACGGCCATGGCCGTTATACCGGCTGTCCTTTTTTGGGATAACGCTTGGGCACTGCGTGGCTTTGCGCTGTTGTTTGCCGTGTCTTATGTGCTTTTGTATCGTCGCCTTGTGTTGTTTAAAGCCCCGAAGTGGCTGACGGTGAGCGGGCGGCGTTAGGTGCATTCATAAAAAGGAACCCACATAGATTATGAGTAGACGCTCAGGCACCAACCCCAAAAGACGTATTGTGAATGCGAACATCATTAGCAATGAGCTCAAGGAGAAGCTCTTGCTAAAAGTTCGCTATGTGGGAAGTGGCCACCACAAAAGAATTCCTGCTAATTACGGTTTGGAGCGAGTTAACCCGAGACCTACAAAATCTCTTTGTGATGGGAATCGGGTGATTAGCCTTGAAGAGGCAACTCAATTGATAAGATCGGGTATCGAACGGGGTTTAATCAGTGAACCATCAGAGGGCGGTATGCCAAAGTACATATGGAGCGTATCTGCTGACGGGGGTGAGGTTTTTGAAAGCAAAACGCATCAAAATACCCCTTGGTTGTATCATGGATACCCACTTGAGCCTGAAGATGAGATGAGAAAAGTGGTGTTGAAAGCGTGGAGTGAGAGATGTCGCGTGATTTAAAGATTCTTGCTGAATGGGAGAGTCTCTCAAATGGGAGCGAGGAAGAGCGCGCATGCTTTGCTGCTATTGGCGTTCAAGCCCATGGAATATGGTTGACCGAGGGTAGTGATGCTCTAACAAACCGGCTGCGACAGAAGCCACTTTTGTCTGGCTATCATCTTGCAGAGTGGTTGGCTTGGAACTGGTGGCGTTTACGCTGGGAGCCAGGTAGCCAACGTGATGGCTGGGGTATGTCACATAGGTTGTCTTCAATCGGTGGCGGTTATATTTGGCCTGACATTACAATTTTTTCCGATGGACAACGAACTGCCCTCGTTGCACGTGCCACACCAGAGAGAGAAGGCACTCCGTTTCGATATATCGTTGATCAACCTGTGATCGTGTCATCTACAGAGTTTGAAGCTGCTACAGATGAATTTATGGAACAAGTTCTCGCGAGGCTGGAGGATTGCGCCATTGCCGGGAGTAATCTTGAAAAGATATGGAATGATGTTTGCAACGAACGGCAAGATCCGTATTTGGCTCAGCGCCGTAAGTTAGAAGCCTTGCTAGGGTTTGACCCTGAAGAGGCAGATACAGATGTATTGAATCAACTCATAAGCGATGCGGGCGAATTGGGGTTTTCGGCGGTTGAAGAACTTGCGGCTAATTATCGACAGCAAGCCGAAAACGGTAATCTATTGTCAGCACAGAAATTACGTGAGATCGCTGTGGAATCGGGTTTCAAGTCATCAATTTCAGAGATGGTAACCTTACGTGCGCCAATTTGCGCTTCGGATCGAATGCTGCGTCCGGCTTGGCAGGTCGGTTCAGGGTTGGCAAAGGCTTTGCGTGAGCAAGAGCGCTTAGGCGCAGATCGATTGACTGATAATAAACTGACTGAAATGTTGGCTGTTGATCATCGCGCACTTGAAAGAAATGCCTCGTTTTGCAATGCTGCTACGTCGTTTGCGCTTGCCGGGAAGAGCGGTGACCGTGTTGTGTTGAGATCGAAGTGGCGCGAAGGGCGGCGGTTTGCCCTTGCCCGAATTTTGGGCGATCACTTGTTCTATCCAGAGGGTGTGCTTTATTCGGCAACAGAGTCGTATACGTATCGACAAAAAGTTCAACGCTCGTTTGCGGCAGAATTGCTTAGCCCATTTGCTGCTGTTGTGGATCAGTTAAATGGTGACTATTCTCAAGAAAACCAAGAAGAAGTTGCCAGGGAGTTCGAGGTTTCCCCTATGACAATTGAGACTCAACTGGTTAATCATCACATTGTCGAACGAGATGGGCTGGCTTTCGATAGTTTGCAGGCGGCGTAGTGCTTCGCTATATCCATATATGACACCTAGTCGTGCTGCGTTAGTGGGACTGACTCACCGCTACTTGACTGGCTTGCTGGATCCTATTGTTTCCCTGTTGGAGGTGCATAAGCTCATGTACTTCTTGCAGGAAGCTGGGGAACCGTTGCGTTTGAATTATGTTAAGGCACCCTATGGCCCGTATGCAGATAATTTGCGCCATGTGCTGAAGGCGGTAGAGGGGCATTTGTTGTCTGGTTATTCAGATGGTGGTGATGCGCCGGATAAACCATTGAGTCTGGTGCCAGGGGCCGTTGAGGATGCGCGGACGTTTTTAGAGATGCATCAGGAGACCAAGGCGCGCTTTGATCGAGTGGGTTCTTTGGTTGAAGGGTTCGAAACCCCGTTTGGATTAGAGCTTTTGGCAACGGTCCACTGGATTCTAAAGAACGAATCAACGCGCGACCTAGATGAGGTTGTGGAACGGGTTTATGCCTGGAACAGCCGAAAGCGGCAGTTCAGCATGCGCCAAATTGGTATTGCGGTTGATGTGCTATCTGGGCAGGGGTGGGCAGCGCCTGTTTGGCGGGTTCATTAGTTAGTTCGAACTTGGATTGGATCACGAAAGCCACCTTCGGGTGGCTTTTTGCTTTAGCGGTAGCCGATTGATTATCGTATGATCATGGCAATCCATTCGCGGATTGCCATGCTGCTTTTATCGAGTGCGCTGGCCTTTGGGAGCCATTGAACTAATGGTTCTGTATCTTCATGGGTAAACCCTGTGGGTGCGGGATAGACCTTTAATCCTTGTTGTTCAAATAGCGGTACGGCTCTTGGTGTGTGCCAGGCTTGGCTAACGAGCGCGATTTTGCTGATGCCGTGTTGTTTGAGGATCTTGGCCGAGTAGGCGGCGTTTTCGGCGGTGTCGTTGGCTTGGTCTTCAATCCAGATGGTTTTGGCGTTGAAGTCATGCTTTAGGCTTTCGGCCATGGTGTCGGCTTCTGGCCTACCGCCGAAGGGTGCGCCTCCGGTAACGAGGATCGGTTTGCCGGTAAGCCGTTGTAGCTGAGTGGCGTAGCGTAAGCGTTCCAGGCTCCATCGGTTAACGGTGTCGGTATTGCCGTATTCCGGTGCCCGGTTGTTTTTTCTGCCACCGAGTACCACGATGGCCTGGATGTCTTTGAGCTGTGGCTCTGTGATGGGTCTGTTGGTTTCCAGGCTGTGTATGAGCGCATTGCCAGTAATCGGTAGGCTGAGGATGAGTAGCGCTGTCAGGGCCAGGGCGATGAGGGCTTTGCCTGCTCTGGGGTGACGACAGCTTAACCACAGGCCAACGAAGGCCACGAGAACCAGACTGGTGGGCGGCAGAATGAGGGCGCTAGTGATCTTTTTGAGCATAAAAAGCATGTGATGATTTTAACGTGCATTGAGTGCCCTCTTTGTATAATGATGACGCTAATAGCCACCGGGTTTGTCATGTCTCAACCATCTGTTGCACCTTCTAGAATCAGTATTCTTTTCGCTTATGTGGCTGGGTTGGCGTATTGGATTGCTTACTTTGTAAAAGGGGCGCCCACCTTTACCGGTAATGACTGGCTCAAGGAGCAGGTGTTTTCTAATCTGGTGCGGGATTCGCTGCATAGCCTGCAGTTGCCGTGGCGGATGAGTGCAGATTTTTATCATGCCGGGGTGTTTGAGCTGATTGCCAACCCGGAGATATCGCTTACGCCAGATTTCTTGTTGTTAGGTGCATTGCCCAATAACACCTATTTTTTAGTGCACTGGTTGCTTTTTTTTACAGCGGGTTTTATCGGTACGGTGTTGCTCGCCAGAAAATATGCCTTTAGCTCGTTGCCGTTTGTGTTTTTTGTGGTGCTGTTCAACTTTAACGGGTTTATTAGTTCGCATATCTCCGAAGGACATATTCAGTGGGCGGGGTATTTTCTGTTTCCGTTATTCTTCTATTGGCTTTCGGATATCGCGGCAGACGTTAGAGTGGTGCGAACCTCTTCTGCTTTGAAGGTTGCGTTGCTGCTGGGTGTGATGTTTATCAACGGGTCGTTCCATATGGCGATCTGGTGTTTGATGCTGATGGCGCTGACGCTGATTTATCGTAGGGATTTGTGGCGCCCCGTGGGTTTGGTGGTGTTGATCGCCGGGCTGATTGGTGTGGCGCGGCTGGTGCCGGCCGCGATCTACTTCCCGCCCAAGACGGATTTTGTGTCGGGTTACCCTAGCATTAGTACGCTGCTGGATGCGCTGACCTTTGTGTACCACCCGGAGAACCCGGCGCGGGGAGGTTCGTTCGGCAATCTAGTCTGGCATGAGTACAGTTTTTATATCGGTTATATCGGGCTGGTGTTTCTGGTGGTGGGCGCGGTTGAATATGCTAAGGCCAAACTGCAAAGTGTGCCGAGTTGGTGGATTCCGGCAGCATTGATCATGTTCTTGTTCGCCATGGGGGATGTATACCAGCTGATCCCGAATTCAGGGCTGCCGTTCTCCACGATCGAACGAGTTGCTTCGCGGTTTATGGTGATGCCGTTCTGCGTGCTGCTGATTGTGGCGGCGGTGGGCTTTACTCATCTCGAGCAACGCTATCGGCATTACACGCGCTTAGCGCTGCTGGTGTCTTTGTTGCCGATGCTGGGCGAGATTTTTCAGAATGCCCGTAAATGGCGGATCCAGTCTTATGAGGCCGTTGTTGGCGCTAACCAGATTCCGGTGGTGACGATTGTGGAGACACAGGATCATTTTTTGCGGCTGATTGTGGGCGTGAGCTGGTCGATATCTTTAGTGGCTGCCCTGGTGGCGGTTGTTTGGCTGTTACGTTTGCGTAAGGCATAACCCATGAGTGCACGATCTATGCCGCTGATCAGTATTGTTTGCCCGTTTTATAACGAGGGGCCAGGCGTATCGGCGTTTTATGAGGCAATGACCGCCGAGTTTGCACAGTTGACGGGCTATACGTTTGAGGTGGTGTGTGTCGATGATGGTAGTAAAGACGACACCCTGGCACGTCTGATTGCTCTGGCAGATAGCGATGCCCGGTTCCGGGTTGTGGAGTTGTCGCGTAACTTTGGTAAAGAAGCCGCGTTAACCGCTGGGCTGGATGCAGCGCACGGCGATGCGGTGATCCCCATTGATGCCGATTTGCAAGACCCGTCTTCTCTAATTGGTCGTTTGATTGCCGCTTGGGAAGAAAGCGGCGCTGATGTGGTGTTGGCCAAGCGGAGTGATCGCGCTAGCGATAGTGCGGCCAAACGATTTACCGCAGCGGCGTTTTACGACATGCATAATCGGGTATCGCAGGTAAAAATTCCGGCCAATGTGGGGGACTGTCGGTTAATGACGCGCCAAGTGGTGGAAGCCTTGAAGCTGTTGCCGGAAAAACAGCGCTTTATGAAGGGCTTGTTTGCCTGGGTAGGGTTTAAATCGGTAACGATTGAATACACGCGTGAGAAACGGTTTGCAGGAACGTCTAAGTTCTCCGGGTGGAAGCTGTGGAACTTTGCGCTGGAAGGGATTACCAGTTTCAGTTCGTGGCCGCTGCGGGTGTGGACTTACATTGGTGGGGTGGGCGCATTGTTCACGTTTACTTATGGCCTGTTTATTGTGCTCCGCACCCTGATTCAAGGCGTGGATGTGCCGGGTTACGCGTCGCTGCTGGTGTCGATTCTATTCTTTGGCAGTTTGCAGTTGATTGGCGTGGGTGTGTTGGGCGAGTACATTGGCCGCATTTATATGGAATCTAAACACCGCCCGACCTACCTGGTGCGCAAGGTGCATCACAAAATGCAGGATGGCGAAGGGCGGGATTCGGCCTGATGAAGCATCACCTGGTTAGGGGGTTTCGTTTTGGCATCACCGGAGTTGCCAATACGGGCATTCATGCCTTGGTGGCCGTACTGTGCCTGGAAGGTTTCTTTTTAGGTGTGCCGGCGTTGGTTGCCGGGCCGGTGGTGGCGAATGGTATTGCGTTCGTGGTGGCCACAGCGTTTTCATATGTGGTGAACACGGTCTGGAGTTTTTCTACGGAGATGAACCGCAGGAACTTCCAGCGATTTATCGTCGTCGCGGTCATTGGCCTGTTTGCGGCTATGGCATTGGCGCGTTTGGCTGAGTTGACTGGCTTACCACCACTGGGCGGCGTGGTGCTGGTCGTGTGTGTCATGCCCTTTGTGAACTTCGGGCTGCATAGCTTGTGGACGTATCGGTGATTAAAGAGCCATCGCCCGTTCACATAAGCCTGGTTATGGCAATCGGGTGCTAGTCGGTTAATTGCTTTTACTTGTTGAAGCCACCTACGGGTGGCTTTTGTTTTTTACTCAAACAAGATCGCCTCAACCCTGGCGAGTGCCTCGTCTAGAACGAATTGGGGTACGGTTTCTTTAAGCCGCACTTTTCTGGCGCGCCAGTCTAGAGATTTCAGCTGGTGGCAATGGACGGCGCCTTGGGTGTCTGTACCGGATCCCATTAGGGTCACTACGGTGCCATAGGTGCGGGCTGCTGCTGCCGGGCCTTGGGAAATCGGGCAAATCATCGCCAGGCCGTGCTGGTTAAACTGCTTTCCGCTGAGGACGAGCCCAAAGTGGGGGCCGTTCATCTCTTTGCCAGAGGCGGGGTCGAAATCAAGGTGTACGATATCCCCACGGTTGGGTAGGTAGGCCATTAAGCATCCTCCAGGCCAACGCTGGGCATTTCGTCCCAACCGCTGACACGCGGCAACCCCTCTGGCATTTCTGACATGAGGTCAGAAAGCTTGTAGCGCGGGCGCAGCGGTGCTTCAACCGTCATTTTCTTGCCGCTGAGATGAAGCTCTACTTGCGAGCCCTCGGCCAGCCCATTTTGATCGATAAAAGCCTTGGGTACGGTCATCACAAGAGAGCCACCCGCTTTGCGTAATGTTTGCAGCATAACTGCCCCCTTCTTTTCTATGGTCTTACTATAGTAGGACTATATGTTTTATTCAAGTAGGATTTTAGGCCGGGGAAACGGATCAGCCTAAAGTTGCCACTTAGGCCTCTCAACACGTTATCCTTTGCTCATAGTCTTCCTAGAATTAACTCGGCTATTACGGCTGAAAACCATTGGGAACCTTGATGCTCGATGATGAAACCCTACAAGTTAGCCAAGAGTATGTGGAGAAGCTTTTCGCCCACATGTACGTTGAGCTAGGGCAACGTACCAAGGCAAGAGATGAGTTTCGTCTATACCACCAGCTCAACATGGCTCGGCTAGTTCGTCAGCTACTCATTGACGGAACCCCTCTGTTGAATCTTACCAATCGATATTACAAGCTTCCTATTCGATTCATCATAGGCGATATAGGGCCGGCGCCCGAGGGCTTAGAACCAATTCCAGGAATCTACGCAGATGACGTGCCCGATTTGAATAGTTTCCCTCCTGGCTACTACTTGCACCCCTACAAAATCGGCGGGTTTCTGGCCTCATCGCAGATGATGCTTGCAGGGCAGGGTTTTTCGGTTCGAGAGATCGTCAAGTACGTTGCCAACCACTATGGTGGCGTACACCTTTCCCCGTACCTACAAGATGAAGACGATCAACTGCTGGCGCGGTTCAATGACTCTGTGAACGTAGGCGGTGATGGGATTGTTTTGAACCGCATTGATCAAATCGCGCGAATTACTCTCCACGCACTGAGTCCTCTCATGAAGGCCATTCAGGGCAAGTATGCCGCTTTTAACGGAAAAGGCACCTAACTTTCTCGATGACACAGGTTGCTTCCTAATCTCGTTTTTTTGTTGGCATCCACGAGTTAAAGTATAATTAGCGGTACGATTAATAGTGCCAAAAAGGGTGCTGTCATGAGCCACATTAGTGCAAACGAACTTAAAACGCGCGGCATTGCCGCGATAGAGCAGGCGCTGGCCGAGCAGCCGGAGGCTATTGTGTCGGTGCGCGGCAAAGATCGCTTCGTCGTTCTGGAGATCGCGCAGTATCAACGCCTTCGAGAGTGCGAGTTGGAGGTGGCTTTGGCTGAGGCTCGCGCGGATGTCGCCGCCGGCCGGGTTGTGCGCGAAAGCCCGGAAGCGCACCTTGCCCGGTTGGACGCTATGGCATGAGCTATTGCCTAGTTTTTACCGAGTCTTATAGCAAACGAGCCGCTAAGTGGCTCAAACGCCACCCGGACTTGCGCCAGCAGTATCTGAAAACACTGCAGCTACTCGAGCTTAATCCGTTTCATCCATCGCTCCGGTTGCATGCGTTGTCGGGTCGGTTGCAGGGTGTGCATGCGATATCGATCAATCTGTCGTATCGGATAACCCTAGAGCTGTTGGTGACAGATGAGGAGATTGTGCTGATCAACGTGGGTGATCACGATGGGGTTTATAAATGACCCCTGAATCGTTGGAAAAGCTGGTTTCCTGGAAGATACCCTTTGGTAAACATGCGGGCACCATATTGGCGGATCTGCCGGGGAGCTACCTGGCTTGGTTCGCAAGAGAGGGCTTCCCCGAGGGCGAGTTGGGCCAATTGCTGGAACTGATGCATACCATCGACCACAACGACCTAAGAGGGTTGTTGGAGCCGGTGCGGCGGGGGCTGATCGAGAGTAGCCTCGATGATCTAGAAGGCTTTTGCCTGGCGGATGCCACGATGGAACGTGTTCGCAAAGGCGAGGAGGCTGTGTTGGATGCGGCTGAAGTAAGGAAGTCGATTGCCCTGGATCGTTAAACACACCTAGTCTGTGGACCGGAAGCAAATCAGCCATCGACGAGGGGTGTATCGGGGGCGGTAGGGATCATATTAAAGCAGACTTTAATTCATTGCAAAATATTAAAGATTTCTTTAATATTCCGGAGGTGTGTTTAAGCGAGCTTTAATGACCATGAAGCGTTCAACAGGTTCGTACGTTACCACCAGCGTTGTGGGTGAATCGGTTCAGGCATTTGTGCCAGATCTGCTACCACCTGTGCGGCCGGCCTTGGCGGTGGAAGATTTTGCTGATTTGAATCATGCGGCAGAGCTGGCGCTTGCTCGGTTATCCGGTGTTGCCGGTCTGGTGCCTTCTGTCGATTGGCTGCTTTATAGCGCTATCCGCAAAGAAGCGTTGCTGACTTCTCAGATTGAGGGCACGCAGGCCTCGTTGACAGATTTGTTCGACAGCGAAGCTGGGGCGAATGTTAGTAACGCCGATGACGTGGAAGAAGTGACGAATTACATTCGAGCCTTTCGCTATGTTGAGGCGCAGCTGCGTTCACCAGATGGGTTGCCCATTAGTACGCGTTTGATTTGTGAAGCACACCGTTTGTTGATGGACGGTGTTCGGGGCGGAAGCAAGCAGCCTGGAGAAGTACGTCGTTCTCAAAACTGGATCGGTGGATCTCGACCGGGTAATGCAGTGTTTGTTCCCCCGCCGCCCAAAAAGGTAGGCGAATTGTTGGCGGGAATGGAACGCTTCATTCATAACGAACAGCCTGCTTCGCCGCCGCTGGTGAGAGTCGCTCTGGTGCATGCTCAGTTTGAGACGATCCACCCGTTTCTGGATGGCAACGGCCGTATGGGGCGGCTGCTGATTGCTGCGCTCCTGGAGCATTGGGGGCTGTTGCCTGAGCCTCTGATGTATCTGAGTGGCTATTTAAAGGCAAACCAGTTGGAGTACTACCGCCGCCTATCTGAGATTCGTACAGAGGGCGATTGGGAATCGTGGATCCGTTTCTTTCTAGAAGGCGTTGCTGTTGCTGCAGGCGAGGCCGAGAGAAACGTGATCGGTCTCGCTAGACTGGTCACGGAAGACCGGCAACGACTCCTTTCGGTTGGTAAAGTGAGTATGGCAGCGGTTCGGTTGTTTGAAATGCTACCGACTATGCCGCGGTTTACTGTAGAGCTGGTGCGTCAACAGCTGGATACGACATTTCCTACCGCCAGTGCGGCCGTGAAGACACTGGAAGAGCTCGGTATCGTGGTTGAAACCACTGGCCACAAGAAGAACCGGTTCTTTAGCTATCAGCGGTATGTTGAGTTTTTGGATCGTTAAGTGAGACTCTGGGCGTAAACACTGGTTCATCGAATCAGCGCTTCGATAGTTGACAGTTGACAACCGTTATTTAAGTCGTTAGCCTGAGAGTTGACGTTGAAAAGATCGAAACATGGAATACCAGTTCACACTACATTACCGATTGGCTGAAGACGATCAGGATTTTGATGCGATCGTTGAGAAACTCGGCGAGGCTGGTTGCGATGACGCGCTGGTGGCCACGGGGCTGCCTGGCCGTTTGGGCCTGGACTTTTCGCGAGAAGCGTCATCTGCAGAAGAAGCCATGAAGTCGGCATTAGCCAATGTGAAGCAGGCTATCCCGACAGCCGAGCTGGTTGAAGCCGTGCCTGACTATGTGGGGTTGTCAGATGCCGCCGAGGTCGTGGGTGTTTCGCGCCAGAATTTGCATAAGCTGATGGCTAAGCACAAGAGCTTTCCGGCACCGATTCATGCCGGATCATTTTCCTTGTGGCACCTGGCGGATCTTATGAGCTGGCTGCAGCTAATGCAGGATTACCAGCTGGAAGAATCGAAGCTTGAGGTTGCGCGCGTTGCCAAGCAGATCAATTTAATTAAACAGTCGCGAGACGTGCAGCCATCGCTGGGCCGAAGTTTTGAGCAGTACGTGTGCTAATAGGAGAGTAGCCATGCCACCAATTAAACCTGGCCCCAAACCAATTGCTAAATCAACTGGAAAGCTGGATAAACGTCGACGCGACAACAAGGAAACCCCGAAAAACACACCGGCCCTCAAGCCGCACAAACACAAAAGTGGTGATTAATGTGTGCTTTGAGACGGCTTAGGAGTCTCTGGGGGAGTTTATTGCTATGAAGAGCCCGAAGTTCAAAAATGAATTACTCCCTACTCGATCAGACGAGACTTTGCAGGAAAAGCCCATGGAGTTGGTGAAAGATAACCAGGATCTGCCTTTGGATATGGTTGCTCAGATTCTTAAGGGTCGGCAGGAACGTCTTTCAGGCCAGTCTTCGGAATATACGTTTGGCGAAATTTAAGATGCTTGCATGGCGGCTTCTCGGCCGGAGCAGGCATTGATTCCGACGGGCTAGAATGGCCGCTAGCCGGCTAGATGCGGACGCATCGTTGATGCGAGATAAATATAGTATTCGTACTGATGAAAGCTATATAACAGCACCTATTACACGGTATACACTACACGTAGCGCTAATCGTACAGGGCTGATGCGAATTGCTGCAAAAAGTGATGGCGTTCGAAGAGCCTAAAATTTGCTTCGATCGTTAGAACAAGACAGGTCGTGCCGAAGATGCAGGGGGGCGAGTACGGGATGATTTTGACTTTTCACGGATAATTAAGGCCATGAGCATTCTTTCTGCCGACCGCCCAAGCTCCAATCCAAACCACGACCTGTTCGGGCATGCGCCTTTTGCCAAGAGTCTTGCCGATAGCATTTGCAGTTACCCAGGAAACGACGGTTTGGTGCTGGCGCTCTACGGCCCGTGGGGTTCCGGCAAGTCGACTGTGCTGAACTATGTTGGCCACTATCTAGAACAGCGCCCGGAAACTGAACAACCCGCGGTGGTGCATTTCAATCCGTGGTGGTTCTCGGGGCAGGAGAACCTTGCCAAGGCGTTCCTCGGGCAGTTACAAGCGGTGTTGCCATCCAAGAACAGCAAATTCAAGGCATTGGGCGAGTTGCTGGGGAGCTTTTCGGAGGAGATCGGTGGCCTGGCTGATCTGAGCGGCTACACCTTTGGCTTCGGGAAGACTCTTGGAAAGCTAGTCAATCGTGTAACGAAACGCTCGCCGAGGGATGTGTCAGCGCTGAAGCGGGATATCTCGAAGGCTTTGATTGAAGCTAAGCAACGCGTTCTGGTTGTTGTTGATGACATTGATCGTTTAGCGCCTGACGAAACGCGGCAACTCTTCACTGTAATTAAAGCACTCGCAGACTTTCCAAACGTGGTCTATCTTCTGGCTTTTGATCGTGAGGTGGCAGTACAGGCGATCAAGCAGCAAACCGGCATGCCCGGTGACCAGTATCTGGAAAAAATAATCCAGGTTCCGTTCGAGATTCCTCTGGTAGATCGCGTATCTCTGCGCCATGCATTGGGCCAGCGTCTTGATGTGATCCTCGCAAATACCCCTGACGGGATGTTTGATCAATCGTATTGGACAAACGTGTTTCTCGATGGCATTGACCCGCTTATCGAAGTGCCGCGCGATATCGTGCGACTGACTAATACATTGACGGTGACCTATCCGTCCGTGGTGGGTGAGGTTAATCCGGTCGACTTCGTGGCGATTGAAGCTCTACGGGTATTTTGCCCTGTGGCGTATGACGTACTGCGGAGCAACCCGGATCATTTTGCTGGACACCGTAATGGGCTGGGGTTCGGCGGGCAAACAGACGCAGAGCGTCAAGCTTTTCACGATGCGTGGCTGGCGCGTTTGCCAGAGGCACAGAGAAAGGCTGTCTTCGGAATGTTGCAGCGAATTTTCCCGAAGCTGGAGAACACAATCTATGGAGCTGATTGGGTTGCATCGTGGCGGAAAGCGCAACGCGTTTGT
This sequence comes from uncultured Dechloromonas sp., assembly GCA_964498255.1. GTDB lineage: Bacteria > Pseudomonadota > Gammaproteobacteria > Burkholderiales > Rhodocyclaceae > Fluviibacter. The sequence continues at coordinate 7,664 of CAZCGW010000020.1, read as the reverse complement.
GTACCTGAATTGTTCTCGGTTTATTTCAGACTGGCGTTGCCTGCGGGGGTTGTACGTAGGGAAGAGATCATGGCTTTGCTGACTGTGACTGAGCAGTCAGATCAGTTGGCTCAAGCGTTTATTGCTGCGAGAGCGGAGAAGCGGGCGGATGGCCTGTCCAAGTCCAGCGCCTTGCTGGATCGTTTGGTTGACTATGTAAATGATGGCATCACGGAGCAGCAAGCGAATACCTTGATGTCCGTCCTGCTCGACATCGGGGACGATCTCATAGTACCCGGCGAATCGACGGGGTGGTTTGATTTTGGTGGGCCATCAAGAGTTTCGCGCTTGGTGTATCAAATTTTGAAGCAGAAGGATGCGCAGGTACGCTACGCTTCGTTCGCGGATGCTTTCGTCGGCGGTCGAGCGCTGGGCACACAGCAATGGTTGCTTTCACGGTTGGCCGAAGAATCAGAAAAGCAGGTGTCTGGCAGTGGCCATGAGGCATTGTTTTCGCCCGAAAACATTGATGAATTGAAGCGTTTCTGGTTGAGCAAGGTTGCGGATCAACGCAGAGTGTTGGCATGTTCCCCTCAGCTTGGCCGGATCATCCACACATGGTGGATATGGGGTAGCAAGGCGGAGGTGCTTGATTGGTGTACAGAACTGACGGCGTCAGACGAAGGTTTGCTCGCATTTCTGCCGAATTTCGTGACCTACTCGCGCTCGCAAACTATGGGGGACTATGCCGTCAAGGTTCAGCCGCGTCTCAAGCCTTCGTGGATTGAAGATTATGTGAATACCAGTGAAGTTGCGGAGCGTTTACGTAAGCTGATCAAGAACAAGCGAATCACGGATGAGCGGCAAAAAGAGGCTGCGAACCAGTTCTTGCGCGAATTTGACATGCTCGCCTCAGGCAAAAATCCCGATGGCCCTTGGGCATTTGAAGATGATGACGAGGCATGACTGATGGGGTGACCGCTTCCGCTGCCAAGCGGCCATTGATGGAATGGACATTCAGCGTCCGCTTCGGCCGAATTGCAGACTTTATTTAACCAAATCCACATCTCCAGCCGGGTAGAGGTTAGGCAGCAGTGAGCCTAGTGCGTGCACAGGGAACCCAACCCGGACTTTTCCTTTGGGCGTGTCGGAAACGAGAAAACCCTCTTTGATGAGTAGGTTCAAGACGTTTCGGGCGGTTCTTTCTGCAAGCCCGGTGATTCTTCCGGCTTCCATGCGTTCGAATTCGCCATGGGTAAATGCCTGTAAATAAAGGTGGCTGGATTCTGGCTTTAGATCAAAACGGACGTTTCTGAAGAAATGTTCCGCACGGCGTTTGAATTGATCGAGTGCAAACATCTGGGTCATGAATTTGGTTTGGTCTATGGCGGTGCTTATTGCATACTCACAAAACGCAATGAGTGTTTTTTCAGAAAGGTTTCCTCGGCCATCTAGATCACCCATGCGTGGTCGGTCTGCCTCGGCCAGCATGGACTTATATTGCTCTGCTGTTTTGGCAAACCCGCGAGACATTGACCAAAGGCTAGTCTTATTGACGCCGCATTCTCGCAACATGGCATCCAGCAATATCCGGGAAACGCGGCCATTTCCATCGGGAAATGGGTGAATCCACACAAACCGGTGGTGTGCTATGAAGCTCGCCAGAATGCCTTCTAATTTATTGATGCCGCTGAGCTTGGCTTTTTCGAGATAGTTGCCATAAGTAGTGGCAAAGCGGCTCATGAATCGATCTAAATTGGCCGCTTCCGGGGCTACGTGCTGGCCTACATGGACTTCTTGTGAGCGGAACTCCCCGGGAATCATGCTGCTACCGTCTTTGAGCTTGAGCATGTCTTGCGGTAGCTTCTCACAAAACCGCTGGTGGGTTTTAAGCACAAACGATTGTAGGGTGTCTTTGTTGATGGATTGGGTTTGTGCCCAGCCATCAGCCTCAATGTGTGCCGAGGCAAGCGTTTTGATATCACTTTTCTTGGGATCGTGAAGGGCGCGTTCAATTTCAAAGGGGAGTGTGTGGTGCCCTTCGATCAGGTTTGAGTAATAGCAGTTCATGCCGGCAACCAGCTCAGACAAGCTTTGTGCGGTCAGGGGTGCTATGGAACTTTCAAAACATGCAGAGGCTTCAGATAGCTCGTGCACCCTTCCGATGAGGGGGCCGTATGCTTGCCGTGAGCTATCAATAAATAACGGCTCCATCTGCGCAGGGTCATCGTAAAGTTCTATCACTGCCACTCCTTTTGCCGATCTGTGTGCCGATTATAATCCTTTGTCTTCATGTGGATAGGTGTTTTTAATGGAATTAATTTGCCGATATTTTTGCCGATATAAGTGATGCGTCAAAAGTCTACTAATCTTGTTACAAATTAGTAGAAAACGGACATTGTTGGGTTGCTTGAGATGCGGGGGGGCTTGAAAATAGTTGGATCCGCCCCTAGTATTAGCACTCTCTAGCACTGAGTGCTAACAGATTTTCCTTTGTTTGAACCCACTGGAGTAAAAAGACTATGAAAATCCGTCCCTTACACGACCGTGTGATCGTTAAGCGTCTGGAAGAAGAGCGCAAAACCGCTTCGGGCATCGTGATTCCTGATGCCGCGACCGAGAAGCCGGATCAGGGCGAAGTGATCGCCGTTGGTGCTGGCAAGATCCTCGAAGACGGCAAGATTCGTCCGATGAGCGTTAAGGTGGGCGAGCGCGTGCTGTTTGGTAAGTACGGCGGCCAGCAAGTCAAAGTGGATGGCGAAGAGCTGCTGGTTCTGCGCGAAGACGACATCATGGGTGTGGTTGAGGCCTAAGTCTCTCGTCCATTGATCTAATAAATATTTAGGAGAAACACATGCCTGCAAAGCAAGTTATTTTCGGTGATGATGCCCGCGCCAAGATCGTGAACGGCGTTAACGTTCTGGCCAATGCCGTTAAGGTGACCCTGGGTCCCAAGGGTCGCAACGTGGTTCTGGACCGTTCGTTCGGTGCCCCGACCGTGACCAAAGATGGTGTCTCGGTCGCCAAGGAAATCGAACTCAAAGACAAGTTCGAAAACATGGGCGCGCAGCTCGTGAAGGAAGTGGCTTCCAAGACCAACGATAACGCCGGTGACGGTACGACGACTGCAACCGTTCTGGCGCAAGCCGTGGTTCGCGAAGGCTTCAAGTATGTGGCTGCTGGTTACAACCCGGCTGACCTGAAGCGCGGTATCGATAAGGCTGTTGCCGCTGTGGTCGAAGAGATCAAGAAGCTGGCCAAGCCGACGACCACCAACAAGGAAATCGCCCAGGTGGGTTCGATTTCTGCCAACTCGGATGCCGACGTTGGCGCCATCATCGCTGAAGCGATGGATAAGGTGGGTAAAGAAGGCGTGATTACCGTTGAAGACGGTAAGTCGCTGGCGAATGAGTTGGACGTGGTTGAAGGTATGCAGTTCGACCGCGGCTACCTGTCGCCATACTTCATCAACAACCCAGAAAAGCAAATCGCTGCTCTGGATAACCCATTTGTGCTGCTGTTCGACAAGAAGATCTCGAACATCCGTGATCTGCTGCCCGTACTGGAGCAAGTGGCCAAGGCTGGTCGTCCGCTGTTGATCATCGCCGAAGACGTCGATGGTGAAGCGCTGGCGACGCTGGTGGTGAACAACCTGCGCGGTATTTTGAAGACCGTGGCTGTTAAGGCGCCTGGCTTTGGTGATCGTCGTAAAGCCATGCTGGAAGACATCGCCATTCTGACTGGCGGTACCGTGATTGCTGAAGAAGTGGGTCTGAGCCTCGAGAAGGCTACCCTGGAAGATCTGGGCCAAGCCAAGCGTATTGAAGTGGGTAAGGAAAACACTACGATCATTGACGGTGCTGGTTCGGAAGACAACATCCAGGCCCGCGTTGGCACGATCCGCAAGCAGATCGACGAAGCCACCTCGGATTACGACAAAGAGAAGCTGCAAGAGCGCGTGGCCAAGCTGGCTGGCGGTGTGGCCGTGATCAAGGTCGGCGCTGCCACCGAAGTTGAAATGAAAGAGAAGAAGGCCCGCGTTGAAGATGCGCTGCACGCAACCCGTGCTGCCGTTGAGGAAGGCGTGGTACCTGGCGGTGGCGTGGCTCTGCTGCGGGCCCGTTCGGCCATCGAAAGCCTGAAGGGTGACAACCACGACCAGGACGCCGGTATTAAGATCGTTCTGCGCGCTGTGGAAGAGCCACTGCGTCAGATCGTGATGAACGCTGGGGACGAGCCGTCAGTTGTGATCAATAAGGTTCTGGAAGGCAAGGGTAACTTCGGTTACAACGCCGCTAACGGCACCTACGGTGATCTAGTTGAGCAAGGCGTGCTGGACCCAGCCAAGGTAACGCGTTCGGCACTGCAAAATGCTGCTTCGGTTGCTGCGCTGATTCTGACGACCGATTGCCTGGTTGCTGAACTGCCGGATGACAAACCAGCCGGCGGCATGGGTGATATGGGTGGCATGGGCGGTATGGGTGGCATGGGCGGCATGATGTAAGCCCTGGCTTTTCGCCTAATTAGCAAAGTTGTACTGAAGGCCCTCGTCAGTTAAGTCTGGCGGGGGTTTTTTTCTTTGTACTTACCTATCTACCTGATTTTATTTAATATGTGCAAATCTAAAGTACAAACTTAGACTTGCACATGTCGAACTTGTGGCGTAAATTATGCGCATGAATAAATGCATGTTAGGTGTGCTGTATGAGACTGAGCCTTGATGTTGACCGCTCTTTGCGTGGTACGCGTAAACCGACGAACGTTTCGATTGGGCAAGCCTTGATTGAGGAGGCTCGGGTTCTGAACGTCAACATTTCCCAAGCGGCCGAAGCTGGGCTGAAGGCCGCGCTGGCAGCGAAGCGCGCCGAGCTCTGGTTGCAGGAGAATCGCTTAGCGATTGAAAGCTCAAATGCTTACGTTGCCGAGAAAGGTTTGCCTCTCGCCAAGTATCGGGGTTTCTGATGGCTCGCTTCTCGGTTTATTCGAATCCGGATGGCGGGTATCTGCTGGATGTGCAGGCCGACCTGCTTAATCATCTGAATACACGTATCGTTGTGCCCTTAATGTCTGTGGCAGATGCGCCAAAGCCGGCTGGTACGTTGAACCCGCTATTTGATGTGGGTGGTGTCTCGTGCGTCATGGTGACGCAATTTATGGCCGCTGTGCCTGCCTCAATACTTAAAGAGCAGGCTGCGTCATTGGAATCGCATCGGAATGAGATCGTGTCGGCAATCGATTTGTTGATGCAAGGTTTTTAATTAGGAATGTCTATGAATCGTCCCGCTCCTTTAAGCACCCGCAAAGGCATTATTCTGGCCGGTGGCTCGGGTACCCGCCTGTACCCGGCCACGTTGTCGGTTTCGAAGCAGTTGCTGCCGGTCTATGACAAACCAATGATCTATTACCCGCTCACCAGTTTGATGATGGCGGGCATGCAGGATGTGCTCATTATTTCCACGCCGCAGGACACCCCGCGCTTCGAACAGCTCCTGGGTGATGGGTCGCAGTGGGGTATGAATCTCTCGTATTGCTTACAGCCCTCACCGGATGGCTTGGCGCAGGCGTTTATCCTCGGTGAGCAGCATGTGGGTAATAACCCCAGCGCCTTGATCCTTGGGGATAACCTCTATTACGGGCACGACTTCAGCACCTTGCTCAAGCGGGCTGATGCGCAGACCGCTGGCGCTTCGGTGTTTGCCTATCATGTGAAAGACCCGGAGCGGTATGGCGTGGTGGAGTTTGATGCCACCGGTAAGGCGCTCTCCATTGAAGAGAAGCCCAAAGTGCCCAAGAGCCGTTATGCGGTAACTGGACTCTACTTCTACGACAATCAGGTTGTGGATATCGCCAAGAACATCAAACCTTCACCACGTGGCGAGCTCGAAATTACCGATGTAAACCGTGTGTACCTGGAACAGGGGCAATTGAATGTGGAGATCATGGGTCGGGGTTATGCCTGGCTGGACACCGGTACCCACGATTCACTGATTGAAGCGGCCCAGTTTATCCAGACTATCGAACACCGCCAGGGCTTCAAAGTCGCCTGTCCGGAAGAGATTGCTTACCGTAATGGCTGGGTTAATGCGGAAGCGCTGGAGAAACTTGCTCAGCCGTATCTGAAGACCGGCTATGGCCAATACCTCATGGATCTCCTGAAAGGGGATCTGTAATGAAGGTGATTGAAACCAAGATTCCTGGTTTGCTCATCATTGAGCCCAGAGTCTTTGGTGACGAACGCGGTTTCTTCTTTGAGAGCTTTAACGAGAAAGCCTTTGCCGAAGCAACAGGTGTGACTCCGCATTTCGTACAGGATAACCACTCCAAGTCGGTAAAGGGTGTCCTGCGCGGTTTGCATTACCAATTGCCGCCCAAGACCCAAGGCAAACTGGTGCGTGTGGTGCAGGGCGAAGTGTTCGATGTGGCTGTCGACATCCGCAAAGACTCACCGACGTATGGGCAATGGGTTGGCGAAGTGCTTTCAGCCGATAACAAGAAACAACTCTGGATTCCGCCAGGCTTTGCTCATGGTTTTCTCACGCTGTCTGATACGGCAGAGTTTTTGTACAAAACCACCGACTATTGGTCGCCAGAACATGAGCGGGCAATCATCTGGAACGACGACACGCTCAATATCCAGTGGCCGCTGAATGGTATGCAGCCCACGCTCGCGGCTAAAGATGCTGCGGCAACGGCGTTTAGCGCGGCTGAGATTCCGCCTGCGTTCTAAGACTTAGTGATAATCCTCTTCCCGCTGGTGTCGTATCGCCAAAATCGTGACGGTTTGGTTATCTTCTATTTCAAATAGCGCTACATAGCCCGTAGCACCGAAGCTAATCACCAGTTCCCTCAGGAATGGGGTATTTGTTTTGCGGCAGCTAAATGGATTGTGTTTCAGGCTTTCGATACCTGCTCTGATTGCGGTTAGTGCCTTTTGCGCTGTTTCGTAGCCAGTGCCGTCACGTTCTAGAATAAATTCGTAGAGGCGTTTGATGTCTTGCTGCGCCTCTGCGGTGAAACGGACGTTAAAGGTCATTTGGACGAAGATTTCTTTGACTTGGCGGCTTCGAGCATTTCTCCCAGGTCGGCAAGAACTTCATCTGAGGAGACGTAATGATTCGTTTCCCGCGCTTTGTCTCTTGCCACAAGTCCGCGGGCGATGAATTCACTTTGATAGCGACGACGCTCCAGGCGTTCGAGCACGGCTTGTTCGACAAAGCTGGAAAGTGTTTCTCCAGTTTCAAGCAAGCTTTCGACAGCATCGCGAACTTTTGGATGTACTCGCAGCGCAGGCAGTGTTGCGGTTTTCATGACCATCTCCAATGTAATGCATTTGCGATGCATTCTAGCTGGTTATGAAAGGGGGTGCAATATGGCTGCTGGTCGGCCTGAGCGGCCGTCACAACTGATCTTCCAGCAGTCCATGCGCCGAAAGGACGAGCCATGATCCCTCATGTGAACTATTGCAGACGCTGAGAAACATCCGTATACAATGTAGTAAACTTATAATAGAGTTTACTTAATAATTGGAGTCAAGTATGAAACCATCGTCACTCGTCGAGCTCGCACTGGTAGCTCAAAGCTGCACCCAAAAGGAGCTTGCCATTCGGTTGGGGGTTTCGCCCGCACAAATTCACTACTGTCCGGTAGATTTTAAAGGAGGATCAATTGGTTAGCGGCTTCTGGTT
>CAZCGW010000019.1:2929-40300 GCA_964498255.1 uncultured Dechloromonas sp. | reverse complement strand
CTGTGCATGAGCTCAACCTTGGAACGCGATGCGCTACAGATGAGCGATCGTTTGAGTTCTCGTGGCGACCATATTGAAAACCCGATCGCGGTTATCAACGCCCTGCAAAAACAGATTGAGCACTTGGAAGCAGCCTTACGCCGTCAAAACGAGACTGATCGAAGCAACTTTGGAATAGAAGTAAGTGCCACCCTGAATGTCCTGCGAGCGCACGCGATCATCCCTTTGTACCTAGGGAAACAGACCAGAAGCAAGGCGTTTGAGCCATCTAGCTTAATTGATGGTTCTCCTCATAGGCATCCAATGACCGTTCTGGCAGAAGTCCTCCGCGACCACCTATGGCTGCTGGATGACGCCCCGATTCCGAATGAAATGAAAGAAGCACTCCGGGAGTCCTGTCATTACGGATGCAATCGGTGGGAACTCCAAACGTCTGAGCTCGCACAACAAGTCTAACCAAGGAATCCAGATGAAACACTTAATGAAAAAAGTTGTCGTTGGCCTCGTTGCAACTGCAAGCGTAGCCAGCATCGCTTATGCCAATACGAGCACACCAGCAAAGCCTGAGTTTGTCGAGATTGATGTGACGGTAACCAAAGACCCAAGCGTGCGCCACTCTAGCTCGGGCAGTTGGTTCCGCAGAACCGTCAAGACTGAGGTCGACGCCTATGCAACACCAACCTTGAAAGTGAGTATGCGCACAGCTATTGACAAGCCATCTATTGCGTCTGAGCGGCGCACCATCAAGTTCCGATCAGCGACAGGAAGATCAAACGCTGAAGACCTCAACTTTAATCAATTCTCCGAAACATCTGTCGGCGTTGATGCAGCCTATATCCCGGCTGCTAGTGCAGCTTCTGACAAGTCTGAGCTTGAATACGCACATGTATTGGTGAACGTCGATGATCTCATAAGCCTGGATAAATTCCATTTGTCCGACGCCAAGGACGCCACTATTGATCTACCGAGTATTAAAAGCGTAAGGATCGCTGTCCCCGTCGTGCCGGGTGACATAAATACCGTCAAGCGGGGTGATTACACCGTAACCGTCACCGAACGCACGCTCAGCAATTAAAACGCCATCAATAACAAACAGTAAAAACCAGATGAAATCCATTCATTCCGATGGCAGTTTTGCGCTAGATGTGATCTTGTGCGTGGCTGGCGCGCTACTTAAAGCCATTTTGTGGCTACCAGGCGCATTGGCTGGCGTGTCCCTGATCTCATACGCCTACCACCCGGAATCCACACTCGAACTTCTGCAAGGGATCGCCAGTCGTGATGCCGCCACCATTACTGGATTGCTGGTGCAGACGATCTTGATTTGTGCCTGGATTTCAATGGCGTTTAGCTTTTTAACTTGCAAACCCTGCAACACCTGTGACGAAGCTCTATATCAGCTTGCTGATGCTTGCCAACGATTGGTAAAACAAGCTCGGCATTATGCAAAAAAAGCCCTTTCGTCATTCAATCGGCCGAATGTTGCACAACTTGGACTAGCAGAGACCATTTCATACGATGTGCCGGAAGCTTCAGGGGTGGTCATCGGCGGTATCAATGGCAAACCGTTGATTGACACCAGCATGCTGCCTGTTGCGATCCTAGGTAAGGCACGTAGCGGTAAAACATGCAGCTTTATCGTGCCAACGCTGCTCACCTGGAAAGGCAGCGCAATTGTTACAGATGCACGTGGTGAGACCTATGAAATCACAGCCGGATGGCGAAAGAGTTGTGCAAACAATCGAATCCGCTGTATCGCTTTTTGCGATCCAGAAAGTCCGGATACATTCAACTTCTTAGATGCCATTCCCTGGGGAAGTGAGGACGAGTCTTCGGCAACCCGCCATCTGGCCCGTCTAATGCTGGATGACTTTGCCCCGCTTGAGGATTTCGACAAGCAATGCACGGTGTCAATTGCCGTCGTATTGCTGGCCCTGGTTATCCAGAATGTCCACCAAGTATTCCAGACACATGCAAGCCTTCATCATGCATGGCAGTTCATTAGCGCAGGCCCTCACTCGCTCGAAACCATGATCACTATGGTGATTGACGATGCACAATCTGCCATGACTCAATCTGACATTAAGCTATTGTCCCTGTGCCTGAAAAACAAAGACATTGAGCGGCGCGCGCGAGAAGCTGTCTTGAGTTCGCTTTGTGCATTCCGATACCCAGAAGTTGCCCGAAACACATCAACCAGCACATTCAGTCTCCGAGAGCTGAACGAAGAAGGTTCGAAGATTACCGTATACCTGAACTATTCGCCCAGAAATGCAGCAGAAGCATTCCCCCTGATACGAATTTTTACAGGCCTTGTTATTGCTTCACGTCAAAGCACAGATATTTACGGCCGATTGTTGTTGGCCCTGGACGATTTTAGTGTTTCCGGGTGCGCACGCTTAATGAATTTCACAATGCCAGACCTGGTATCTCGAAACATTAAGCCTGCGATCACTTTCCAGCATCTGGAGGACACCAGCCTCGGTGCCATCTGGAAGAAGTGCCCGATCCGATCAGTGTTACAGGTAATCAATTACGAAACAGCCGAACTTGTATCCCGAGAACTATCAGGAGCTTCGCCAGTCTCCGGTCAAGCATTCACGTCACAAGACATCATGCGTCTCGATGAGGAAGAAGCAATCATTGTCGGCTGCTCCGAGCAACCGTTCCAGGCATCAACCTATCCTTACTACAAGGATGTCGCCATGCTGGCTAAACAGGGTGGATCATTGTGAGTCAAATGAGCTTATTCAGCGAATTCATGATGCGTTCACTTGTCACCGAACCCGACCGGCTTCGTCTCAGCTACATAAAACACCTGTGCATGCATATCGTTGATTGTTTTCCATTCATGCCCTGTGGTGGCTTTGCATCGTGCCATGATGACTTGACGACCATCATTAAAACTCAATGGCAATTCAAGCGCCGGTTCCACTTTGCTTCTTGTTTTATCGAGTCTATGGAACGAGCTCGTCTATCGGGGCTGATTCCTCATAGGCGTCATCCCCTGTTTTCAGATCAAGTCCTACCAAATAGCTCATCGGTAGATCTCAAAGGTAATACCACCACTGATCTGTTCGATCTGCGTTACACATGTCCGCGCGGAATGTGGCCTCCAAAATATCTTGCTGAGGTGCTTCTAGGAGCCCATAAAACGGATGCGTTGCTACCAGCGCCATGGCAAACAGAGGCTCTGGCTCAGGCGCATAGAAATCCGACACCTTCATCAGGTTCGGATCATCCTGCGGAATATCAAAAGCAAACCGGAAGGCTGTGTGGTCCACACAGTCATGGATACCTGTTTTTTGATCAATTTCAACAGATATGTCATCGAGTGCTCCAGCAATGTGAGGTTCTAGTTGCCGACCGTCAGGAATCCCAAGCATGCGGTTTGATGGGTTCGTGGTTAGCGAAACGGCAAGGGGTTTGACATGACAAATCAACTTATGGCAATTATTTTTTCGGTTGGAGTCATCGCAGCGTGTATCGCTGCTGTTGCAGCAGTTCGCTGTTACTTAGTAGTTGCCGACAAGGAGAGCCGACATTCAATCCATTGGTATCTTGATCGCCTCTGGGTCGATGCTGATTCTCGACGGAATGACTTGGAAAACCTGCAAAATTCAGTGGATTTCTTGATCCACAAACGCGATGCATGTCGAGAGCGCTTCGGAAGATATCCAGCGCCCTCCTCAGAATTGATTCAGGAACAGTTCGAAGAAAGACTTCGAGTCGTTGGCTGGGACTTTACGGCTAACGCAGAATATCCGACCCATCTCGTGTGGTTCGTTGACAGCAAAGGGGAGATCAACTTAAGCCACGGGTGCCGCTTCTACGCATTTATTCAGGCATCTAACCATGATTTGCATGACATCTCCAACCTAAACCGCTTTGACGGCTGCCACGTATATGGCGTTCACCGCGCTTCGATCGATGAGTCCATACGCCGATGGAAAGAACATGGATTTGACAATCAGAAGCGATTTGAACTTCTTGATCGCCACCTAAATGAATTCATCGGTTCAGTTGAAAACTCGAAAGAAATTCCGGGGTCTGAATTCCCTCGATATCAGTGGCCGTCGGGAATTTCTCGATTTGAAAAGCAAGAAAACGATCCCTGTGGAAGCTTTTGAAATGCGCAAACAAGCTCTCTTGGAATTGAAGGTGTGGCCATTTTTGACGTTCGGCCGCCCACGCACTATTACTGATCGTGCCTTTCACTGGGCAGCCTTGGTTCTGCGAAGCAAGTTTATGAAGCTTCTTCCAAAACTTAAGAGCGTCCTCGGTGCCCATTTCTTGATCGGAGATTATTGGAAGGTTGCTATTGACTCGGCTCAGTTCAAGAACCGCTGCTGTGCCATAGCCCAGCTTGCCTCGATAACCCCTAACAATCTCAATCTCATAGAGATAAACGCACTCTGCGATTGGCGACAGCACATAACAAAGCCTTCCGACGCAGTCACCGTTTTCGTTAAGGATGTCGCATTCAATCTGAGGCAGAAGATTGGTAATCCCTCCACGCCAGGCGGCTTCTCGTTTCCTGAGCGTTACCACCGGCAATCGCTGCTTAAAAACTTGCCACTTCAGTTCGGCGCTGCGCGCCTGTCGTTCGACGCGCCACTTTGTGACAACAGGTATCAGCATGCCTAAAAAATACCGCTAATCAACAGCAGTGCCGCTCCAGCTATTAACGCTATCAGCGACAACGCATGCAACTCGTTTTCCATGGGGAACGCTCCGAAATGGGTGAATGAAAAATGTCTTGGGAGACTTTTCAATTCTACCGGGATGCGTTTCCCGCCCTATTCCAACCAAATGCAGCACGGAGCGCTTCAACATGCGTAAGCCAAGCAGCCTTCAATCTGTTGCCAATAATGAGGTTTACCTCGGTGGCTTTGTTCCGCACACAGCACAGGTCCATCCACGTGTCGTAAAAAACGATGACGGTGCTTTCTTAGTGTCTTGGCGCATAGAGGGAATTTCGTTCGAAACAATGGATCCCGAAGGCATTGATATACGCGCCAGCAGCCTTAACAAGCTGTACAAAGGCCTGCCTTTTGGAAGTGGCATTTGGATCCACCGTATCCGACGCCGTGTCAGAAGCTCGCTTGATGGGAAATACCAAGAGGATTTCGCTCAAGATATGGCTGACCGTTACTACGATGGGCTGTCTGGCTATCAGATGATGGTCAATGACACCTATCTTACGCTTGCATATCGCCCGGCCTGGTCTATGAAGACTGCGAAGAATCGCCGTCGAGAAGTGTTATCTCTCGACAAGATCAGAGCTCGCGAGCAAAACGCTATCCGTCTCGCGCTGGAAAACGCGGCAATGATCGAGGCGAACTTGTCCAGGTTCGGTATCGAGCGTCTGGAGGTTTATGAGAAGAACGGCCATGACTATTCAGGCCAGCTTGCACTGTACGGATTTCTCCTGAATGGGTTTTGGGCGGAGGTTCCCCTAAAACCTGCAAATATCAAACAGTATCTGCCCACGAGCCGTTTATTTTTTGCTGGGGAACGCATTGAGATCCGTGGTGCGACTTCATCACGGTATGGTGCAGTTCTAGACATTAAGGAGTATCCAGGTTACAGCGAGCCAGGTTGTCTTAATGATCTTCTCTATGAGCGCTTGGAGTTCATTGAAACCCAAAGTTTCACAATGCAGGCCAAATCTACGGCTAAATCTGCCATCGAAATACAGCAGAAACAACTGATATCCACAGAAGATTCTGCCGGATCGCAGATTGCCGCGCTGGATGAAGCTCTGGATGCCCTGACCGACGGCCAGTTTGTCATGGGTGAATACCACTACTCTCTCACCCTGCTGTGCGATAAGCCGGACGACGTTACAGATGCCCTGTCTAATGCCATAGCAGCCCTGAGCAACGAGGATTTTTTAGCTGCCCAGGTTGATCTACTGGCTGATGCCGCCTGGTTTGCACAGCTGCCAGGCAACTGGCAATACCGTCCTAGGGTTGCAACGCTCACCAGTCACAACTTCGCCTGCCTTTCGTCGCTTCATGGATTTGCCACTGGTAAGCGCAATGGGAACCCATGGGGAGAGGCTGTAACTATCGTCAAAACTCCAAATCAAAGCCCGTTCTTCCTGAACTGGCACGGATCCCCGGAGAAAGAGGACAGCACCGACAAAAAGACAGCTGCAAATACCATCATCATCGGGAAGACTGGCTCGGGTAAAACAGTGCTCGAGCTTTTCCTGCTGGTGATGAGCCTGAAATACCAACCGACGATTGTCTTTTTTGACAAGGACCGAGGGGCAGAGATCGCCATCCGTGCGCTCGGTGGAAACTATCGCTGTCTTAAGCGCGGTACACCAACGGGATTTAATCCCTTACAGCTGCCGCCAACAGAACAAAACCTGCGATTCCAGGAACAACTGATCCAGTCTCTGATCCCCAAAAAGCTGACTCCTACCGATGAAGCCGATTTAAACCGCGCCATTAGGCAAGTACGAGAATTCCCGCGCGAACTACAGCGGCTGTCAGTTGTCCGTCAGCAGTTGAATGACCATGATCCGGATGGCATGCGCGCTCACTTAGCCAAGTGGTGTGCAGATGAGAACGGCACCCTTGCCTGGGTGCTCGACAACCCGGAAGACACCATTGATCTCTCCAACGGTCGGCTCTTTGGCTTTGATGATACGGATCTAATTAATGATCCAACCGTCCTCGCGCCTGTGACGATGTATTTGCTGCATCTCACAGAGTCTCTGCTTGATGGCCGCCGTTTTATGTATGTGATGGCTGAATTCTGGCAGCGACTCAAGCTCCCAGTGTTCGCCGAGTTTGCTGGGGATAAACAGTTAACGATCCGAAAGCTTAACGGTATGGGGATTTTTGACACCCAGTCACCAGAGCAAATCCTTAAGTCAAATCATGTTGCGGCCATGGTCGAACAGTCTGCGACAAAGATATTTCTCCCTAACCCGAGTGCCGATGCCGATCAGTACATCAACGGATTCAAGCTTTCGCGCAAAGAGTACGAAACGATCAAAGAATTCGGAGAGGAAAGTCGCAAGTTCCTCATTAAACAAGGCCATAGATCAGTCATCGGTCATCTCGATCTGTCGCATCTGGGTAACGACTACCTCGACATCCTCTCAACAAGCCAAGACAACGTCGAGCTTCTAGACCAGATCCGCGCAGAGGTGGGTGATGCCCCAACTGACTGGATTCCTATATTCCGTGAACGCCTCAAGGCTAGACGCCTTGGTTACATCAATTAATCACCATCTTTGGAGCCTGCCATGTGTGAAACCGTCCGCAAACTTTTGACTATCAAGATCCTACTAGCTTTGTTGCTAGTCTCGGTGTCTGGAAATGCCTTTCTTGCCTACAAGCTAGATCATCTTTCAGAACAACTTGGGCAGATCCAAGGCGATCAGGCGCTTATCCGGGAAAAGACAGAGCGCGCCATTAAAAATGCACGCTCAACCAACCTGGTACCCCAAAAGCCAATCACCTCATGGTAATCCCCATCATGAAACGCTGCTCCCATCGAAAAGCGCTTATGGCCATTTTGACTGGTCTTGCGCTAGCCGCTGCTCCACACAGTCACGCACAAATTCCCGTCACTGATGCGGCCAGCTTGGCGCAACAAATTCAGCAGGTTGCCGCATGGCAACAACAGCTACAAAGTATGTACATGCAGTACCAGCAACAACTCAAGCAGTTTCAAGCGCTCACAGGCGCCCGAGGTTTTGGTGATGTCCTGGCAAATCCCCTGCTTCAACGCTATTTACCACTTAACTTGAAGCAGATGTACGACGGTGTGGCCACGGGAAATATGTCATCGGTTGCTTCTGCCGCACGCCAGCAAGCAATGATCTTTGATTGTCTGACCGTTAAGGATCCGGTCAAGCAGACACTGTGCAACCGACAGCTGAACGCCCCTTTTGCGGTTAAGGACATGTTCACAAAGGCTTATGAAGGTGCAGAAGCAACATTCGAGGCCGTCGAGGGACTGCGCAAACAGATCAACTTTACACAGGACCCGAAAGCAATTGCTGAACTGCAAGCGCGCATCCAGACAGAGCAGGCTAATGCCCAAAACGCTCTGGTTAAGGTTCAGATGGCTGCTGCACTTGCCGAGATTGAGACAAAACTCGTTGAGCAGGAAAAATATGAGCGCAGCAAAAAAATCAACACGCAAACCGGGCTCATAGTCAACAAGCCTGTTACTAACTGGTAATCGAGGCCCAAACCATGTCCATGCAATTTAACGGCTTCTCTGTTATCGGTGATTCATTCGAAGCTGCTGTGACGGTAATCAACAAGGTGTCTTCAGTATTGTGTACGGTACTCGCAACGCCCGTTACGCTTGGGATTAGCATCTGGATCCTTGCCTACGCCTATGCAACGATGCGCGGTGAGACGCACCAGCCGATCTCAAACTTTATTGGCAAGTATTACAAGATCGCTTGGTTTGTTGTCTGCGGACTATCGGTAGGGGTATTCCAGAACATGATTGTCCCGGCAATCATGGAATTCCAGACGGGCCTCGGCCAAGCTGTTGCCGGAAGCATTTCGAATACAGGTCTGGCTTCTTGCAATGGAACAGGCCCTTATCAGCTTCTGGATTGTTATTGCGGCGCTTCACTTGGATTGGTTGCGGCATATTTTGTGCAGGCGATGGACTCCTTTCCGCAAATCGGAACCGCTTTGGTCTATGTCGCCTCTGGAATTCTGCTTGCTATCGGCCTAACCATATACGGAATCATCATGATGTTCGAGCTGCTCGAAGCCCGGCTCATGCTGTTTCTACTCCTGGCGCTCGGCCCATTGTTCATTATTGCCGGCGCTTTTAGCAAGACAGAGACCTTTTTCAACAACTGGATCGCCCAGATTGCCAATCTGGCTGTTCACAACGCGCTTATTGCTGTCTACATCTACATGAGCCTGACCATTTTTATGAGTAATTTTGGCAATGTGCTCATGAGTGTGACAGATGACGCTGGCCAAGGACTAAAAACAATAGAAGAAGTATTTGGTGCTCAACCGTTCAACATGATCGGCCTTGCACTCCAGATGACCCTCGAAATTCTTGTATTGGCCTTCCTTGGCATGAAAGTGCCACGTCTCGCACAAGCGCTGACTGGCGGTGGATTTGGCGGGAGCGGCATGGGGGCGTTTGTCGGCGGCGCTGTTGGTGCAGCTACCGGACAAGCGTTGCCCAAGATGTTTTCCGCTCTGACCAAAGCGATTGGCTCCAAGGAGGGCGGCGGTGGCTCGCTGAGCAACAACGGCGGATCTCAAGGTGGTGGATCCGGTTCGGGATCCGGTGGCAGCACTGCTGCTCATCGCGCTTCTGAACGTGCCAATGCACGTCGAAATAACGGTTAAAGACATCAGGACATATTCATGAGCAAAAAAGACATCACTGAAGCCGCTTTTGACTGGGAAACCAGCCGAGTTCATGCCTTGGAGCTATCCGAAGCGCGCGCATGGCGAATTGCAAAGATTTCAAGTGTTGGCGCCCTTCTTGCTATTGCTGCTGTCGCTACGCTTGCGCCTTTCTACAAGATCGTGCCACTTACATTTCAGGTCGACAAATTGACCGGTGATGCACAACTGGTCGAAATGATGGGTGCAAAAGCAGTCACTCCGACTGAAGCTATGGATAAGCACTGGGTTGGCGACTACGTTCAATCAAGGGAACGATTTGTCTGGACTTTGATTCAGCGCGATTTCGACCATGTCATGAATCTGTCTGCTGACTCTGTAGCTCGTGAGTATCGGACGCTATATGAGCCGCCCAATTCACGTGACAAGAAGCTTGGCGCAGGTACCGATGAACGTATCAAAGTTACGAGCGTCACACTGGTTCCTAATGAACCGGGAAAAGCTGTTGTTCGCTTTGAAAAGACAACACGCCGCGATGGTTCGGATATCAATACGGGGCGATTCATTGCCACCATTGCCTATAACTATGAGGGCCCTTCCCCACTTTCTCGAGAAAAATCGCTCGTTGATAATCCTCTGGGGTTCAAGGTTACTGGTTACGTTGTCGACCCTGATCTTTCGAATGTTTCTGGCTCTCAGGCGGGTACATCTTTAGCCGAACCGCAGCCAACATCGGCCGCAGGAACGGGCGCCGAACTTGGATCCCGGCCAGCAATGTCCCCCGCTGTTCCAGGAGCACCTCGTGGTTAAACACATGTCCATGGTCGGTGCAATGTTGGTTGCTATCAGCAGCCATGCATTTGCTGACTCCCCTATGCGCCAATTGACTCTGAATGCAGAGACTTCGGCCAACCCGATTCGGTTTGTCGCTAAACGAGGTTTCGTCGGGCAAATTGAGCTACCAACTGGCGAAGCAATTCTTAGCCTAGGCGGTTCCTCTGCAACCTTGTCCGGAGATACCGACGGCTGGGAAATCTCTGGCAAGAAGGGTGAACGCTATGTGTTTCTGAAGCCACGCCAAAGCGCGGCTAATACCAATCTAATTGTGGTCACGAACCGGGGTAGCTACGTCTTTGATCTACGGGTGATTCCTGAGGCTTCAATGCAGTCAGGTGTTTGGCGTCTTGCGCTCTCACACCCTAGCCCTGCTGGTCAGACGCAGATTCCGGAAACTCCGCCTACAAATACCAACACGAAGTACACGATGCAAAGCCTAACTGGCGACGCTGATATCACGCCATCGGCAGCTTGGGACGATGGTCGTTTCACCTATATACGAATCCAACCAACCAAGGAACTACCTTCTGTTTTCCGCGTAGGAACCGGAGACACGGAAAGCACCGTTAATTTCCACATCGATGGGGATGTTTTGGTTATTCATGAAATTGCTAAGCGATTTGTCCTTCGACTAGGCCCACAAGTGGTCGGCATCTGGAACGACGGATTCAGCACAGATCGCGAGATGGCGCCGACTGCCAATCAACGCACGCTCCTAGAGGGATCTGGATCATGAACGAGCCATCCATGAACTCCTTCTCTAACAACGAACAAAAAGATGATGTGAAGCGAGCATCGTCAGCAGGTGTCGCAGGTGATCGTGCGCGCCCATTTAGTGGGTTGGCCGGTTCCATGATGAATGGCACCAGCGCCGTATTTGCCAAATTTGCAAAGCAGATCCTATTTGTTCTGGCGGTGATTATCGGTTCTGTCGGTGGCGCAGTTTGGTATTACAAATCCAGTCACCCGACCAGCCTGCCCGTCAAGCCTTTAGCATCAACGAGCGCAGCCACCGGCTCGCCAAAAGATTTAGGAGCCCAGGGGGACAACGGTAAAGCACCGGGTCTGACACCTGCCGCCCCAGCGCCGAGCACCCCGCCTCCCCCAGAAACTCCAGCCAATCCTGCCGCGCCGCTGTCTGGTCAAGCGCAGGTTCCACCACCACCTAATTCGACTACGGCTGCTCCACAAGGATCGGCCCCTGTACCGAAAAATCGTCTTGACGCCTCGTTTTTCACAGACGGCCAGCAGCAAGCAGGCGGATCAGGAATCGGAAATGGTGCCCCTACCTTTAACCCGGTTCTTCCGGCCAATTTGCAAGGTGCTGGTCAGAAATCAGGTGAATTCACAGGCAACCTGAACCCTACCGCTACTGCAAAAGCGCAAGCCAGCATGATTGGGAACCGATCACTGCTACTCGCCAAAGGTACGCTGATCGACTGCGTACTCAATACCGCACTCACTAGTGGCGTACCAGGCATGTCTTCTTGCACTACCTCCAAGCCTGTTTATAGCGACAACGGTAAAACCTTGCTGATTGATCGCGGATCCACCATCTCTGGCGAGTTTAACGGCCAGATGAAGACCGGTCAGTCTCGGATGTATGTCTTATGGACTCGGCTAAAGACGCCCAAGGGAGTGATTGTGAATCTGGATTCCCCTGGCGCAGACGCGTTGGGCCGCCCCGGTCTTTCCGGCGATATCGATAAACACTGGTGGGAGCGGATCGGGTCGGCCTTCATGCTGAGCCTTGTGCAGGATGCCATCGGCTATGCGGCAACTCGTGGCGCCAATAACAACAACGGCGCTTCTCAGATGTATTTCCAGAACACTCAGCAGTCCGGGGAAAACATGGCCGCTGCGATCCTCAAGGAAACCATCAGCATCCCGCCAACGCTATCAAAGAACCAGGGCGACCGCGTGACGGTTTATGTCGCGCGCGATATCGATTTTTCTAACGTTTATCAAGTCACACCCACACCATGACCTCAACGACCCAGCAAGAAATGGCACCCGCCCTGTCAAGTGATGCACAGGAGGTTCTGTACCAAGCCCTGATCGAGATTCGCAGGCTTGCCGCAACCAACCATGCAACCGCTTTGCCACAAATCTGGCAACTGGCCACGACTGCTTCAGACGTTCTGTCCGCAGAGGGGCTGGATCCCGATCCCAGCCTTGTGGCCAGTCAACCGATCCAGCAGTTGAAACATCGGCTGACCATGACCGCGACCGCAATCCCATCAACCTCTGAAAAACCTAAGAAGGAAAACCTCATGAACATTCGCCACCAGAATCTGCCACGTATCGCTCTATTCGTTGCCGTAGCCGGCCTGCTAGGAGCCAATCTGTGGCAGTCAAGCCAGACGCAATCGGCTGTTGCCCATATACAGACCTCAGTTGATGGGATTGCGGCCGCATTCAAGTCTGCACAAGGGCAAAACACACCGCTTAGCGCCCAGGAAGTCAGCGAAATCCTGAAACGGAACGATGACGACTGCGCCAAATCCTACGTCCAGAAGTCCTTGGCAGCCGGCCAGGTTGTTCTCCGGGGGCAAGTAGTTGCCGGATCCGGCTCGGATGCCTGTCGGATGGCTGCCGCTCTGGCCGAGCAACGCCAGGCTACTACCCAGTAAGGACACCTAATGCGACCTGTCTCTATGCTTAATCTCATCTGGCTAACTGGACTATTGGGGCTCTCAGCTCCATCGGCCATGGCTGATGACTATGGCTGCACGGTTCTCTTGTGCCTATCGAATCCGAATGGCCCCAAGGCGGTTTCTGAGTGCGTCAGCCCCATTGATCGGCTGTACAACGATCTCAGGAAAGGTCGTCCTTTCCCTCGTTGCGACTTGGCCAGTACGCCAGATCAGAAATCCGAAGCCGTGACGGGACGAAACTATTTCGACGACTGTCCTGTTGGCACATCAGCCCTCCCGGCAGGTGAATATGCGCTCAATCCGCAGTCCAACCAGATTTACCAGGGCATTGGAACTGGCGCAGAAGGTTATGGCGGCTCACAAAAAATCTGTGTTGCACAACCTGCCGGACAGACATACATGGGGATTCACACCACGGATGGGTCTTCTGATGTGCAATCCATCCCCGTCGGCATTTATCGACAGATTGTGACGATGAACCCTGCCGGGTCGCCCAATTACATCGACGTCAGGATCAACGGCAAGCGCTATACGCGCGTGAGGTACTGACCATGTTGCAAGGCAACGAGGCTGTCCTCGCCCTGCTCCGCCCGTTATTAGGGATATTGGAACGGCCAGGCGTCACAGAACTAGCGGTTAATCGACCAGGTGAGGTCTATATTGAATCTGACACCGGCTGGGAACGAATCGAGATTCCAGAAATGGGGGCGATGCATTTGCGCTCCATGGCTGCAGCCATCGCCAGTTTCTGTAAGCAGACGATCTCCAATACAAAACCGATCTTGTCAGGGACTTTGCCTGGCAAAGAGCGCGTCCAGATCGTTCTCGAACCGGCTGTTGATGCTGGACAGATCTCATTCACGATCCGCCGCCCTGACCATAGAACGAAGGATTTGTCGGAATACACAGAGGCCAGACTATTTGATGAAGCCATCTGGCGGTGTAGTGACGGTGACTTTGAATCACTGACAATTCCAGAGCGTCAGCTCACGACAAAACTTCAGGATCGCGATTTCGAGGGTTTCTTCCGGCAAGCCGTTACGGAACGTCTGAACATTTGCATCGTTGGCGACACCGGCTCTGGCAAAACAACCCTGATGAAGTCGCTTTGCGCCGAAATACCCCGGCACGAGCGATTGATCACGATTGAGGATGTACGCGAACTTTTCATGCCGAATCACGGCAACCAGTCGAACCTACTCTATGTCAAGGATGACCAAGGCCTCGCCAAAGTATCCCCATCGAATCTGATCGCCAGTTGCATGCGTATGAAGCCAGATCGAGTTTTGCTCGCAGAGCTACGCGGTAGTGAGTCTTACGATTTCCTCAAATTGCTGACGACTGGTCACGCCGGATCAATCACCAGCTTTCATGCCGAATCATGCGCCCGAGCGATTGCCCGATTCGCTCTCATGGCAAAAGAGCATCCGGAGGCTGCTGCATATGCCGTGGCCGACCTCAAAAAGCTTCTGTTCATGACGATTGATGTCATTGCGCATTTGTCAGCAAAAGCAGTCTATGACGAACACGGTAATCAGACCGGCAAACGCCGGGTGATGACCGAACTTTACTTTGATCCCTTCAAGAAACGAGATCTTGCGTATGAAACCTGATCTGACCAGACTTTTCCTCCTAACGCTAACTGGGGCCACTTTGGCTGGTTGTGGCGGGACCCTTGCGCCCATTCCTTCAGGGAATGATCGTGTGTCCATCAATGCAGTACCTGTTGAGGTAGCTGCTAAAGCGGATCAAATGCCACAGGATCTGGCTGAACGAAACATCACGCCGGTTTCGCCGCCGACACCGACCATGCTGGCACAGCAGACGCCAGACAACACGGCAGCTCCAACCGAGGCCGCTTCTACATCTGTGATACCGACGTCAGAACCGTTAATTGCTACTGGCTACCCTGTATTCAACGCCAGCATTGGGGCATCTCTGCGCGACTCCCTAGAGCAGTATCTGCAGACTAATGGTTGGCGTCTGTCCTGGCGAGCAGAGGGAAGCAGCCCCGGCCGAGTGCGTGACTTCCGTTTGAGCGAGCCGGTCTCACTGTCGGTCGACAGTATCGGTGGACTGCTCAATCAACTGCTTGTCGGTCGTGGATTGCACGCCACCGTTTCCAATAAATCCAAGGCCGTTTTGATCGAAAACGATGCCAACGCCTTGTCGCGCGTGAAGCGAGAGGATTGATCATGACATTACATAAAACGCGCCTGGCGCTGCTAATAGCCGGTCTGAGTCTCGGTATCACTGGGTGCGCTGGCTTCAATCAATGGAACACCTTTAAATCACCCGAAGCGCAAAACTCTCAGAATCTGGGGGATGCCGTCAAAGGCGCACGTGGCGGTGCTTTTCACACGAATCTTGTCACCGAAACTGACAATGACCTGCCACTTGCCCTACAGGAAGTGGAAGCAGACGACATTCGTGACAGCGTCAGCCTTTCCGCGAATAACACAGCCTTCTTCGGATTAATTAAGGGACTGGCCACAAAGCAAGGTTATGCATTGGGCGTTGTTGATGGCGTTGATACCTCAAAGCGTATTGCTGTGCAGATTAATGGCATGTCGACCGTAGCCGCCATTCGACAGATAGCAAATCTGGCTGGCTATGTAGCGGTCGTCAATCACGTCGACCGTTCCGTCACGATTGCCACACAGGCTACCTATACCTTCAAGTTGCCACCGGCGCTCTTCAAAAAGCTATCTGCAACCTACACAGTTGGCGGCGATCCAGCGGCTGGCGCTTCATCAGGCGGCAGTGGGAGCAGTGGCGGGATGTCAGGAGGCATGAGCGGTGGTAGTTCAGGGAGTGGTGCCAGCAGCCCGATCAAGGCCAGCTTTGTGGTCATGGGTGAGTCGAAAAATGAACCTAAAGACCTAGAGACTTTCATTCGTCAAATGGCTGGAGGGAACGCTCAGGTACAGGTCTACCAGCAGACTGGCATGATTAGCATTCGCTCGAACGGCCATGGGTTAAAGCGTGTTCAAGATTTCGTTCAGACGTACTGCCAGGATGGAATGCGTCAAGTAGCGGTTGCTGCTGCAATTGTTGAAGTCGGTATCAATGACGAGTTCCAGTATGGAATCAAGTGGGACAAGATCCTCAACGCAGCCGGTACTAAGAGTTTCAATTACGACATGACTGGGGTCAACACTCCAATCGCCGGGGCTACGCCAGCCACGCTCAACATCACCACTGCCAGTATTACAAGCGTTGTGCAGGCTCTGGAACAGTTTACGCGTACCCGAGTTGTCAGCCAGCCGACCGCAGTTACGCTGAATCACGTACCGGCCACCCTATTCGACGGCCAGCAGATCCCCTATCTGCCAAGCATCCAGAACACCATGAGTGGGACTACAGGGACAACACAGTCATCTGCAACGGGTGCTTATGCCCTGCAAGGGGTCTCGATTTCAGTGGTGCCTGACATCATGGACAACAACCTGGTGCAGCTCACATTGGTGCCTGTAACAAGTAGCGTCGGTAAGTTCTCGACATTCACCCTAGGGGCTAATCAAGGGTCAATCCAGATGCCGCAGCAGACGATCAAGCAATCCACCATGCAGGTAATGGTGCAGAACGATCGAACAGTCATCCTCGGCGGCGCTCGCGCAAACCGTGCCAGCGACACGAATACCGGCCTCCCGTGGCTCACAAAACTGCCACTTATTGGTGCGTTGGCCGGTGCCACAGATGCGATTAATGGCGTCACCGAGTCGGTCGTCATGGTGCATACCCGGATCCTTCCTGCACCACGTTATGAACCGCTGGTGGCTGAGGCACTGTAATGGCGCGTAAGAGCTCATCCGGTTCATCTGTGATGTCCCAGCTGCGCCCCATTATGGCGCAAGGCAAAGCAAAACTCTTGCCATTGATGCAAGGCCTCCGGCCGGGTCTGAAAGGCTTGGTGCGCCGCCCCGTTTCTGGGCGCGGCCGTCCCAAATCGGGACAGGCCATCACTCTGCTGACAGAAACTGGTGACAAGTGCAATTTCTGGCAAACGACTGATGTTGGCATGAGCCAGCTTGATGCCCCAGCTTCCGGGAGCGTCATTCTGTCGTTTTCTGACCAGGACTACTGCCTATCGGCTGCAAAGAACTTGTCGCCGCGTCAGCTTAACCGTCTGACGCGGAGTGAACTGGGTCCAAATCTGCGCGTGCTCAATGAACAGAAATCGCTCGGGATGGTTTTTGCGACGGGCGCCGAACGGGTTGGCGAACATCCACAACCGCTGATCTCCGGCCTGTCGTTACTTGCGCATCTGCTCAAAAGCCACAAGCACTGGCAGCAAAAGGAAGGCGATCCCCTGATCACAGGTTTTGCCTTTGGCAGTGACCGCGACAGATTGCTGATTCTCTACCTTTATGACGGCGGCACGATCTCTTATTTGCAGGTAACCCCGCGCACCCCGGATACGGCCGGAGCAATTCAGAACTACATCAAGACTGTTACCAAAGAACGACCAGCTTTGGCCGGCAAGGGATTGCGCCATGACGACCCTGCTCGAATCGTGCTCTTCGAGTCGGCCGAGATCTTAGCGCTGTTGCCTACGCTGAAGCCGTATCCGACCGAAGGCGACTTCTACGGGGTCCCGCAAAGCCTTGTGCTGCACTATGCGCGACTCACAGCGGTTGGTGCGCTGATAGCCGCGACAGGATGGACAAGTACGCAGTATCTGCGACTGCAGGTTAACCAGATGGATAAGGCCTCCCAGGAAAAGCGCGCCGCCATAGCGCGTCAGGCCATCACCCAGATCGCTAAGGAACAACCTGCCGGCTTGATTGCTTTGGGCAGCACGGTTCCGATCGACCGTGCTCTTAGCAAGGCCCGTGAGGTTTATCGGGCTCC
The DNA here is from genome assembly GCA_964498255.1 of uncultured Dechloromonas sp. Taxonomy (GTDB): domain Bacteria; phylum Pseudomonadota; class Gammaproteobacteria; order Burkholderiales; family Rhodocyclaceae; genus Fluviibacter. Next base: position 22,590 of record CAZCGW010000019.1, on the reverse strand, counting down.
TGGTCGAGTGTCATTACTCATAACTTCAGACAAGATTGACCTTGCCAGCATTCTCGATATTCCGGCCGGAGTCTCCTGGGGCATGACTCAGGGGATTTCCGATCAGCTGGCGGCCTTCGCACCAGAAGACTGTTCACGCCAGGCAGTCGATACCAACACTTCAATTTCTCAACTCACGGTGAGTTATGTCTGTACGCAACCAAATTCTGATCTTGCTGGCCTGTTCGCTGCTCGCCGGTAAGTACGGTATCGAGTGGTCGGACGCTGCCAATCAGGCAGCAGCGTCTGCTCGTGCTGCTACAACCAAGGCGGACCAGGCTGAACGTCTTCTTAAGAGCGTTCAAGCACGCCTGGACCCTGATCTGACGGTGGGAGATGCGTCACCGTTGCTGGAAACCCGTCTGGCCGACACGGTAGCCAAGTTACACCGCCAGGCCAAGAACTGCCTTATGGATTTAAACCAGGTGGTCCCAGAGGGTGTTGCTACTGGCTCATCAATGCGCCCAGTCTCTGATCTGGTGCAGACCAATAGCACCGGCATCCCGTTTGTGCGCCTTCAGATCAAAGGGCAATACAAAAGCCTGGCTGGGCTGGAGCGATTTACTCAGGCCGTTGGACAAGGGTTTGTAGGAATCTCGAAACTCAAGGTCGACCGCGACGCATTTGAGATGGACATCGAAATTTATGGGGAGGCTTGATGGTACTCGCAATTGAACAATCCATTCAGGAACCGTCGTGTTCGGACGCCATCGCGGTTCAACAACAGATGATGCAGGGTGTTTCGCAGGTTGAAACTCATGAGGCGCGCTCACTCGAGGACGTGCTGCGCAAGGCTGGTGTCAAGGAATCTCACATTCGCGTGGCCATGCAGCGCCAACGCGTGACTGGCGAATCGCTTACCGACATCATGCGGCCATCAGACTACGGTTTTCTTAGCCCTGAAAAAATCGCCCAGGTTAATGCCGAGGTCGAAAACCTGCCCTACTTCGCACCCAGCCAGGCACTGGTGATCGACAGCTGCCAGTTCAAGGGTTTTGACATGCCTACCTTTGAGGGCTTTGTCCCAGTTGCGCAGTCTGGCGACCTATTAACGGTCGCAATCGCAGAAAGCCGCGACAGCAATACGGCTCGACACGCCTTCTCGCGGTTCCGTGTGGAGTGTGTCATTGCGTCTGAGCGCACGATTCAAAGCGTCTATCGGATGCACTTCGCCAACACTCACCAGCTTTTTGATGAAGCACTGGCTCGCCTTCAGAGCGCCAATCCGGAAGATGAAAACTCTGTCGGTCTATTACGCGAACTTGTCCTATGCGTCATCCGCCACGCCTGTTACCAAAGTGCTTCCGACATCATCTTTCAGCCCATGGCTGCGGATTCAGGCGGGGTGATTCGTCTGAAAGTAAGCGGTGAAGGCGAAATCTTCCGGTTTGTGAGCTGGCCTATCTATAAGCGCCTCATCAATCACTTTGTTGCCGAATGCGGGAAGCAGGAAGCACTGCGGAATCGCCCGGTGGAACATCGGTTTGCCCTAAAGGGCGACGAGATCAGCAGATTTGCAGACATCGCTAACCGGTACCAGTTCCGGGCCATGCTCATTGGCAGAAACAACGGGAATGAAGAAGCATTTGCGACCATGGAAATGCGCATTCTTGACCAACAGGCAGATGCCGCTGACCTCTCGCAACTTGGCTTCGACCCGGTTACCGAGAAGAAAATCAATCGCTATAGCCAGATGAAAACCGGCCTATTCTTGGTTACAGGCCCTACCGGCTCCGGCAAGTCTACGACCCTCTACGGCGCTTTGAAGCTGATCGATCCCGTTTCGCGCTGGGTACAGACTATCGAGAACCCGATTGAATATAGCCAAGGTCTATGGATGCAGTACCAGGTGCCACGTAGTGCATCGGATGAAGGTGAAGGCGCTGCCCTAATCCTCAAAGGATTACTGCGTAATGCTCCAGACGTCATCCTTCAAGGCGAGGTGCGCGATGCAGAAATCGGGCGGTTGTTGCTCGAACTCGCTAACACCGGTCACTTGGCCGTATCCACCCTGCATGCCAACACAGCATCCGATGCCATAACTCGCCTCAAGCTTTTCGGGTTAGATATGCCAGGCCTAGCATCGGTTCTTTTAGGGATTCTCGCCCAGCGCCTGATCCGTTGCCTGTGCCCGAAGTGCAAGGTCCCGGAAGACCGTGCTGAAGTCCTGGGCCAAATGGCAATGGACTGGATCCGGCCGATGCAGCCAACGCCGTATCAAGCGTCGCATGGCGGCTGTCCGTTCTGTAACTACACGGGCTACCACGGGCGTCACATGGTCTATGAGTTGCTCGACGTCAACGCAAATGTGGTGAAAGCGATTGAAGATGACCGTCCGCCAAATACGATTGCCCAGGCCGGCATTGAGCCTAATGGCAACCTGAGAGCAAACGCCATGCGTCTTGTTGCACGTGGGTTGACCAGTATGGATGTCGTGAATCAGCTGGTGCGCGCATGAAACTGACCTATAAATTCCGGGCAGAAACTATCCAGCATCACCGGATGGTGAGCGGTCTCGTCACTGCTGATGACAGTCAGGTGGCCTGTTTCGAGCTCAAACGTATTGGGCTGACCAGAATGGACGTTACCTGGCATCCGCTTGAAACGATCGCTACCTGGTTAGGTGCCGCACCAGATCAAAGGGAACTTGCCCGGTTTTACCGCACGCTCGGTGACCGCCTTAAAAATGGCGGAAATCCAGTCGATGCAGTCGCTGGCGGTCTGGAGTATCTCGATGACGAACGCCTCAAAACACAGGTCGCAATCTTTGCGGCACAGCTGGCAGAAGGCCACAAACCGCACGATGCCATGCGCCTGGCACGCTTTGATGCGCGGGAATGTATGGTTGTTGGCGCTTACGCAACTGCCGGTAACTACTCGGAGGCCTTCGCGAATTTATCTGTCGAAATTGCCGATCGTTATCGGTTAACGCGCAGCATCAAAGGAATGTTGCGCATGCCGCAGATCATGGCAATCCTCGTTTGGTTTGTTGGTTTGCCAGGAGTCTTTCTGGGGCTGGCGCCGTCAATGATGAAGTTTTTCAAACAGGCAGGTAATACGCTCAAGATCCCCGAATCGATCCAGTCTTTTTACGCTTTCGTCGGTTGGACGCAGGAAAACCCCTGGCCTGCCCTTGCGCTGTATCTAGGCATTCCGGCGCTGATCTGGTGGGGAATTAAGACGCCCTGGTTCAAGGCACAGCTTGAGCGAATCAAGGTCATTCACCAGCTATCGGTCAGAAATGACCACGCCATGCTGTGGGGAGCTTATGCCGTTCTTTATCGTGCCGGCATCAACCCGGCAGAAATCTGCCCCATGCTCGCCAAAACCGCTGCCCGAGAGGATACGCGCGAGTCTTTAATCATTATGGGCCGCCGTCTCAAGGGCGGGGATGACGAGGTGAGCGCTGTAGATATCGCCCGTTTCCCAAAATTTGTCCTAGACCAGTATCGAGCTGCTAAATCTTCAGGCTCTCTGGCTGATGGCCTAAACCGCTTCGTTATGGACCTTAAGGATGACATTGAGGTCTTGACGAAGAAGCTTTCTGACATTGCTGATCTTGGCAGCAAAGTCGGCCTCGCATTGCTCGCATTGGGTCTTGCCTATGTTGTTCTGTATCCGGCCATCGGCCCGGCGTTGTCCAACCTTTAACCCCCCTCCCACAAACCCAAATCTCTACTCATCCACCGCAAAAGGAATCCACATCATGTATTACACCCGACTCAAAAATCTATTTCACGTCTTTAAGCAAGCAGGTCCAGGGCATAAACCGCCGCTGTCGCGTCGTTCACAGCGCGGTTTCAGTACCACGGAGCTGATGATCTACATCGCCATTGTCGGCATCATGTTGGGGGCTATTTTTAGCACCTTATCGACCGACAAGTCCCGTGCGACATCGATGTCCACAACCATGAGCAACATGGCATCAGCCATGCAGCGCGCCAAGGCTGATATGGGTTGCTATCCCAAGGTTCCTGGAGCCCTTTGGGATCCGACTGCACCCACCGCAACCAACATGTACTGCGGTCTTGCCGGTTTGGTCACCTGGGCTGGTCCGTACATCAATAAAGCCCCGATCGATTCCACCGGTGCTCAACTGCAAATCCCGACCATCGGCGATTCGGCCTATGTGACTATCAACCGGGAAGCCACCCCTGCCGGGGGGCTGGGCTGGTACTACTACCTGCGCGCCAACAACATTCCGAACACAGTGATCAGTAATGCGCTGCAGGTCTGTAACGGCAAAACCGACAGCACCGTTACCTTTAGTAACGCCAAGTGCCGAGGCACCCTTGGCACTGGCGGCACGGAAATTGGCACCTTCGACATGATCATTGAAGAGTCACGCTAATGCATTTCACGAGGCGGTCTGGCGAAGAAGGCGGCGCAGCGCTGCTTTTCCTGTTGGCAATTTTGCTGGGATTTCTGGCAATCGCTGCAGGCTTGTCTGACGACGTTAATCGTCGGATTCGATTTGCGCTTACCGACGACCAGACTGCCTACGCGAAAGAACTCGCCGACCGTTTGCGTGCTACCTATGACAACCAGTTAAGAAGCCGTGGGACCACCGGTTATGCAAGCCTGCCGCTTGTCGTTCTGGATAACCCAGGATCGATCACTGGCAGCCAGCTACTGACCGCACTCGGTGAAACCAACCCTAAATACAATTTGCGCGCTTGGGTGTCTGATCTCTTGACCTTTAGCCCCTGTACCGATGCGGCAAACTGTACGGGCGTCTCTGGGCAATTGACTGGCCGCCGTATTGTTTTATGGATTCCGCCGGAGTCTGGAGTGGACACATCCGGCCCAAATGCTTCTGGCCAGTGGGTTGCTGATCCTAACGTCACCATCTGGGAAATAACCGATGGTCAGATTCTACAAGGCAGCATCTTTGGTGACACCTTACACACCTATGATCGGCTTACCCAGTGGTTTCAGCAGTTCTACGCATCGCGCCAACTTATGTCCGGCAGCGTTTCCAGCAGCAACCCTTACCAGACATCTGAATGCGGCTCCGTCTCTTCTAGCGGCCTACCCTGTCTAAACACGCCAACGACTGCAACAGCGGCTGTCCTAGCCGCCACAGGATTGTCAGCATCTGATTTGGTCGACGCCTGGGGCTACCCGATCCAGGTAAGCAACCCGGCCGGAACCGTGAACCTCTCATCAACCCAGACCCAAAGCACCGGGCTGGTCTTTACCGTGAGCCGTCAGGTTGGCACGCCATGATTAAACAACACTTATTCACAACCATGAGTGCCATGAATCTAAATCCCCTCAAAACTCAACTTGCTAAAACTGCTGAAGTGATCTGGCTATTGGCGCAAGGGCTTTTATACATTATTTGGCGGTTCGCGCTACTAACGATCCTCGTGTTGGGATTGCTATGGGTGTTTATTGCCGGGCCCTGGTTTTTCAGCAAATTATTTCACGTCATGGAGTTGGGCATGGGATGGATTTTCGAGCACCTTTTCACTCCTTTTCTCCATTAACAAAAGATGCATTTCACAGCCCTTTTTTTCTCGCCGTTGACGAGCGTCACCGTCTTTATCTCTCTACCCGCTTTAGCCTGAACCCATTGTCTGGAGACCTACCCCATGAATCTTGCGTCTGCCCTCGAAGCCATTCTCACCGATCCTGAGACTACGGATATTCATTTCACCGACGGTGGCCCTGTCTGGATCCGATCTGGTCGCTCACTTGTGCCCCATCCAGATGGAATCGCCCTGGACAGTGGTGAACTCAGCACATGGTTGTCTGACAACCATTTTCACAACGATCCGGTGGCCAGCCTCTCGGAATTAGGCGGTGATGCTGACTTTGCCTATTCCACTCCGAATTGTCGGCTTCGCGCTCAAGCATTCCTCTCGGGTGGCCGCCTATGCTTGGCGATGCGACGCCTGTCGGACAACGCGATTGAGTTCGAGCAACTCGGCCTTCCCCCGATCATCTTAGATTTGGCTATTCGACCTCGTGGGATATTCCTTGTAACGGGTCAAACTGGCTCAGGTAAATCAACCACGCTCGCCTCAATCATTAATCACCTGAATCGCCATGAAGCACAGCACATTATCACGATCGAAGATCCGGTCGAGTACCTTTATGAGAACGACCGGTGCCTGATTACCCAGCGCGAAGTAAAGCGCGACACGACAAGCTATGTGCGCGCTTTGCGTGCAGCGCTCCGTGAAGACCCGGACACTATCCTTATCGGCGAAATCCGGGACCGCGAAACCATGGAAATCGCGCTATCCGCAGCTGAAACCGGCCATCTGGTATTAGCGACCCTTCACACCAATGGTGCGGTGGCCACGATCGAACGGGTCGCCAGCTTTTTCGAAGGAGCGGCCAAGACAGCTGCAATGAGCGTATTTGGATCCGTCATCAACGGCATCATCTGCCAGCAACGGCTATTCGACAAGGATGGCAAGACTGTCATCGTTCCGGAAGTCATGGTACCGACCGATGGCATCCGCAATAACATCCGTAAGTCTCAGATTATCGAGATTAATCAGGAAATGCGAACCGGGTCGCGAGACGGCCAATTGCTCTTTGATACGGCGCTCCGCGAACTAATGAATTCAGGGCGGATCGACTATGAAACGGCCTGTTTCTACGCCGCCGATCCAGCGCAGATCTGAGCCCATGCGACGCTTTCTCAAAGCTCACCAGGTGCCGCGCTTCACGCGCAATGCTGAACGCGGCTTTACGTTAACGGAAATCATGATCGCGATTGCCGTTCTGGGCGTCTTGCTAATCCCGATTATGGGCCTTGCCGAAGGCGCTTTACGCTGGTCCACTCGCCTCGAAACAGAAAACCAGCTCAAGGAGCTTAAGGCGGGGATCACCAAAGCCTATACGGAAGACCTGAAACTTGCCGAGGCTAGCACGGGGCAAGTCCTGACGCTATCTGGCGGCACGATCAGCCAAGTTTTACCTGCAGATTATGGCGCAAATGGTAGCCGAGTCTGTAACAGCGACAGCACTACATTCGTGCCACTGGCACGCTGGCTTGCATCATCACCCAGCAAGGCCTACCTAGATGGCAGTGGCTTACCGATGTGTGTATTTATTACACCCCAACTGACCACTACGATCAATAACGTTGCCGTGAAATACCACGTGATTGCGATTGTGGCCGCCGGCCGCGATGGATATGTTCATCCGAATACCACGCTAAATACCACCACAGGTGTATTAACGCTGGCCTCGGACGACCGTGGGGTGGTCGTGGATGGAAAAATGCTGGCAACAGATAGGTACAACGTCACAGTCAGCCGGATGCAGGCCATTGTCGGCGCACTTAATACCTACTTTACGAACCGCTTCATGGGAAATCCGACGCGCAATACGGCTCTGGATTACTTTACTGCAGCTAGCGATTCGACGGGCCAGATCCCAGACACTGGTGGTGTCGCCAAAGGGATGGACACGCTTGGGATAACAAGCGCTCTCGGTCTATCAATCACCGATATCACAGATGGTTACGGTCAGTATTTCCAGCTAGACAACTCGTCATCAGCCGTTCGCAGTCCGTCGAATCCATCAACCAACAATCAATCACCTCCTTTTACCGCCCAGGTCAGCACCACCTTGCCAGGCGGCACTACGTTTAGCCTCTCTGCCATCGGCTCTTATTGATAGGACGAATCTATGTCACGCAAAACACGCCTGATAGTTATTACAACGTTGATTGCTATTGGCACAATGATTTCACTCGCCGCCTACGATGTTTATCCCTATTTGATGGCCCGTCACCAGCTCGAGAGAGACGTCAAAGAGGGCAAGCTGCGCTTCATGGATGATCGTGGTGTTTTTAGTACCAAATTCTATGATTGCCGAGCCTGGCGCGACAAAAAGCTCTACGACGAAGAAATGTGGTTGCTGACAGGCACTGACCGCCGAAGCAACTGGATCGCCCCGGAGTTCAGCGCGGAAAGAATGGCTGAGCGTACATGTCTTCTGCGGTTAGCGCCTTACGTTCAAACGCCTTTCGACGCCTCTGCGTTTGCATTCTGGATCCGCCAATGGCTGATCCATTTTCCGGACAAATCGTTAGAAGCAGCCGCGCTGAAGGCCCTTTCCAATGCGCGTGCCAACCTTGAGAGCCATCGGGAAGTTTACGACCGGCAGACCGAAGTCATGGATATTGCGCAACGCTCATTTCTGATCCGTGAGCTTCGCGATATTTATCACAACGTCTTTTGGACTGACGCGTTACACAGCCAATACAACGCGCTGCAAGAGCCAATAGATTGGTTACGCGATGCTGAATTTGGCGTGCGAGAACCCGAAGCGTTTCAAGACTTACTCGCCTGGAAGAAACACATGCTGGACCGAGCTTCTCGCACCAAATCTGACGCCGCAAATGCGGCCGGCACTCACTAAAGGAACCCACTCCCATGAAAAATCACCCTCTCACCACGCCCAAACTCCTGCTGCTGTGTCTGACCGCCATTGGTTCCAGCGCTGCATTGGCACAACAACTCGGCGCCATTCCTGTCGCAGTTGCTGCTAATCCGGCGTTTATTCAGGCGGGGCCATCTGGTATGGCTGCTCAGGCAGTCCAGACAGCCTCCCAGGCCGTCACCGCTACACAGGTGGTGAGCAGTACTCCCGCTGCTACACCTGCGAAACAGGCCGCACAGACCGAAGAGAAGGCCAACGACAAGACCAAGCCGGTTGTGGCGAACAATGCCCAGCCTACAGAGAAGGCAGCGCCAGATGCAACGCCGCCAAAAGGCGAAGTGAATCCGATGACTGGCAAAGTTGCCGACATCGAGACGTTGACGCTTACATACGAGCGAGAGAAGTTGCTTGCCGCCATCGCTACTGAAAAGCAGAAGCGACTGACTGCAGAACGCACTGCCAACGACCAGGCAATGCCGACACCGCCGAGTGGGCCGATGAAGGCACCTCTTGTCGGCCCGGCCGGAGCCAATCCGGGTGCGCCTGCCAATGGTCAGGTAGAGACACCCGTCAAGCCGGTTAAAGTCGCCAGGATTAAACCAGTCCCGGTGATGCCTGCGATGCCCATGCTCGCCGGTACCATGATGCAAAATGGTGAGCGCTACGCCATCATCGAGCAAAGTGGCGAATCAGTGGTTGTAAAGCAAGGCCAAACTGCCTTTGGGCAGGCTGTTGGCCGTATTAGCGAAAGCAGTGTATCGCTGGGTGGCATGATGCTGTCTGCGCAAGCACCCAGTGTCATGCGCGTGGCCAGAAACGATATGCCGGTTGGTGGCGCTTCGATCGGGGGTACGCAGTCCGTTGCAGGTAACGGACCGATGCCAGCTCCCTTGTCTGGCGTGAATCCATCGTTGCCGCTGACCATCCCTACCCAGGGACAGGCACCTACCAATACGGCAATGATGCCGCAGATGGGTATCCCAGCTACAGGGGCTGGGGTTGGTCGATGAAACTACGGGCAATCCTTCTGTTAGTTGTGGCACTGGTCACTCAGGTGACCTATGCCGCCTCCGGTCGAGTCTCCAGCATTGGTGCACGGACTTATGGATTATCCGTCCTAACAGTTTCGGAAGTTGTGACGAATCTGTCGAACCCTCAAGCGAAGGTCGCGGTTTTTCATAGCGGGGTGTCGAGCGACGGTGGTTCTACCGGCTCAGTCTCTGGTGTCCGTGCGAATCCTGCATTACCCCCACTAGCTGGCAATCTTTGGGCTCCGGTCGCTTACGGTACACCAACATTAGCCAGTCTTTTAGCGACCGCAACAACTTATAGCCGATCGATCGTTAATTCGGTCACCAACCAGCTCAAAGCGGCCATTAAAACCAGTAACGCCGGATCTGCCATATTCCAGTATGACCAGGAGGTGCAGGTACAGGGCCAGCCAACTACGCCACCGCCGCATCTTGTTTGGACGCTCTACGTCGATGCCAGCGGCCGTGTGTTTTACGGAGATCCAATCGTAATTCCAGGCGAACCGACCTATATTTATGCGATTTACACGCCTAAGAACGTAGCCAGTGGCTTACCAGCTGGGTGGGCTTACCCCAATGCTGGGACGCTACGCTATCAGGTCTTGAAAGCGAAGGATAACTCCCTGGTGCAAGACTGGGTCACGGTGAATGTGAATGGCGTCTACGATGACCCCATCCAGACGGTAAATTCCGGTGCGCAAGTCGATCCTGACGCTGGCCTTAAATGCCTTGTAAACAGCACTAGTGGTGGGTGTGTGACCGGTTATGCCGACCTAGTGACGCTTCTTGGTCAGACAGGTTCTGTGGCTGCAGTTCTGGATTACACCCGTCAACTCCAGCCAACCATGCAAAACAACGCTGACGGAACAGTTAGCCCGAAGTCTGCTGTCAGCTATGACCAGCGTAACTGGTCGTGGACGACGTGCACGTATCAGAATGTCGGATCACTTGGCATGGAGCTTAATGCCCAGACGGATCGATATATGGTGATGCCAAATGGCAAATACAGCCAGATGGGCACCGCATCACAAAAAGCTCAAGCACCAACCCAACCATTCAATATCTCTGCTGGGGTTGCACCTGGTTACGTGCCCTCGCTTTCAGCTTATGTTTTTGACGCAGTGACACCCGGGAACCCCATTACTCAGGCTGGTGCAATTCCAAACATTATCAACCTTGCGCAAATAAGTGAAACAGGCGCTAGTTCAAACACAATTAATGCCCGGTTATCTACGGGAAATTGGGGAGGTCTCGCCCAGAACAGTACTTACTCGTTCTACATATCTGAGTTTAATAGCATGCAGACATCAACCGTTTCTGTGGACGATCTTGACGATGGTGGCATCGTAGCAATCAATGGCAGGACAGTTTTTGCTGGAAACCGCTCCGGTCCTAGGTATTGGTTAACAGGTGATTCACCTAGCAACTACGAATGGGTTATGTGGGAACAGGATGGCTGGAGCAGCGGACTGGGTACGGTTGATATCCGTGGATATCTGCAACAGGGAAATAATGTTATGCAGATTTATTGGGGCGGAGGTTCCGGGGGACTTGTTTCAACGCTAAACATCATCCAAAAGCCATGCCAATGACAAAGCCTCTTTCAATTGGTATGCACGGCCTATTGGTTGCCTTAGCAGCAGGCCTTATTTGCTGGCTGCTTTTCGATATGGCCACGGCACACTGGGTAGTTTGGGGTACGAGTCTCTTACTACTTGCACTCATCGATGCACGTACTGGTTTCTTGCCTGATGGACTAACGCTACCAATGCTCGGACTGGGCCTCATCATCCAGTTCTGGCCAGCGACTCAGACCGTCGGGATCGAGGCTTCTTTGATCGGCATGCTGTTAGGAAGCCTGCCCCTATGGCTCATGGCCATAATCTATCGCTGGCGGACAGGCAAAGACGGCTTGGGTTTAGGTGATGTGAAGCTGGCTGCTGCAATGGGTGCCTGGTCTGGTCCAGCTGTCATTCCGTTGACGATGGTACTAAGCGCCACCACAGGTCTTGTCTGGGGCTTGTTCATAACACGACACAAACCATGGGCGCGGAGACGTATTGCCTTTGGACCGTTTCTGGTAGTGGGCTATGCCGCGTCTGTTTTAGTGAGCTGGTATTCGGGGTGGTTGCCATGGATCTGAATGCACTGAATTTCACCGGATTTTTGCAGAGCAATCAGTGTCCGTCTGACATGACCAATCGATGCTTCGATTCCTTCGGCTATGTCGGTCTGAGTTCCGAAGTGATGAACTTCAAGATAGCGCAGCACCCGATCGCTAAGCGATCCAGTGGTGAACTGATGCATCCCTGGGCCAGACGAAGCGCTCCTACGGCCTGGCGGATGTTCTGTATAGGGAACAGTCCGAAAAAGAACCTTGTAGAGGGGGTGAATATCTGGGCACATGGCTTGATCTCAGATCTTGGCCAGGGATTGATCCCGAAGCCGAATAACTCGGTAAACCCAAATCACATCAGCCACATAGGCTCTAGTCTCTGCATAGGGCGGAATTCCTCGATACTTCTGAACAGCGCCTGGACCGGCATTATATGCGGCAAGGGCCAACTCCCAGTTTTTGAACTGCCACCACATTTGGGACAAGTAACGAGCACTGGCACGAAGATTGGTCGAGGGATGGTGCAACCATGCCTCATCCGCCACCCCAAGGGTTCTGCCGGTCATTGGCATTATCTGGGCGAGGCCACGCGCACCCACAGGGGATACCGCCTGGTTATTAAAGCGCGATTCAACCGCAACCACGGCCAGCAGCAATGCCGGATCAATGCCTTCCGATTTTGCAGCATCGACAACAGTCGGGTAATGCTGCCACCAGTTGCGAATCGCGGTATCGCAGCGGGCCGATTTAGTGTCGCCCGTCAGGCAACGGACGTAATCCGGCACGTTCCCCGCGAACGCAGATCCCGAAACACAAATAGCAACCGCCAATCCGACGGCTCGGATTACCTGTTTATTCATTCAAATGTCCTCCAACAGAGAGACAACCGGAACGCGACTTCCGAGACTAAACGCTCTCTGGTTCACAAAAAAGCGTATCACGAAGGCCTCCAAAAATGAACGATTCCCAAGTAAATTCTGCCTGGATCAATGCATTCCGGATTCTGTTTCTGCTCGCTGGCATCCCATTGGTTTTATGGCTAGCAAGTATGCTCTGGTACGCCTGGTTGAAAGCCGACTGGAAAACTGTTGGTGTTTTTGGCTGGTTAGATGGCGCCCTGCTCTATTGGCAAGGCGATCCAGCAGCATTAAGCCGAAGCACATCCATCTGGGTCACGCTATCACTTGCTTTGATCGCAGTTTATGGCGTCCCTATTTATGCAGCGCTTACCGGGCAAATCAAGTTTGGAAAGCCAAAACTGCATGGCGATGCACGTTTTGCGAACCGCCGAGAGATAACCAAAGCCAAGCTCAACGGTGCAGATCCTTTGGGCGTGGTGATTGGCCGTTATAACGGCCAGGTTTTAACGTTTCCAGGTCAGCAGTTTTTATTGGTTGCAGCCCCTACACGTTCTGGGAAGGGCGTAGGCATAGTTATTCCCAATCTGCTTTCCTATCAGGGCTCCATGGTTGTTTTGGATATCAAGCAGGAAAACTACGATTACACCGCAGGCTACCGAAGCCGTGTTCTTGAACAAAATTGCTGGCTATTCAATCCATTTGCCGACGAACGAGATGAGAACAAGGTAGCCCAGCCACGCACCCACCGATATAACTTCCTTGAAGCCATTGAGTCACCGCCGTTTCGTATTGGCGATATCTTGTCACTGGGGCAGTCGTTGTGGCCAACCGGGGGTAAAGACAGCTTTTGGAATGACAGCGCACGCAATCTATTTTTAGGGATTGTCTTGGTGCTTCTTGAGTTGCGGGATGCCAAAGCCGGATCGCCTTGGTCTCCTGATATATCAGAAGCACAACGAGACGAAATTCCCCCTCTTCCTGTCACCATGGGGGAAGTCTTGCGCCAGAGCTCTGGTGGCGGATCCGGCCAGCCCATTAAAAAATATTTCAAGGATTTCTTTCTCGGGAAATTCAAACACTGCCTTTCGTCCGAATGCCTAGACTCACTAAACAACTTCCTGTCTGCTTCTGACGACACCCTATCGAACATTCTCAGCACATTTAATGCGCCTTTAGCCATTTGGCGTAACCCGGTTGTCGATGCAGCCACCAGTGCATGTGACTTTCAGCTTTCCGATGTTCGGAAAAAGAAGATGACCGTGTTCATCGGCGTCAAACCGAAATTCCTTGACGACGCACGCGTCATTCTCAACGTCATGTTTAGCCAGCTTGTAGCGCTAAACACGCGCGAACTACCGAAAGACAATCCCGAACTCAAATACCCGTGCATGTTACTGATGGATGAATTTACCGCCATCGGTAAAGTCACAATCATAGCCAAGGCGGTTAGCTATATCGCCGGTTACAACTTACGCCTGGTGCCCATCATCCAGTCGATTTCACAGCTGGAATCGGTCTATGGCAAGGAAGATACGCGAACCTTCACCACGAACCACGCCATGCAGGTGCTGTACCCGCCCAAGGACGACAAAGACGCCAAGGAGTATTCTGAAATGCTCGGGTACTACACCTACAAAAGCTCGAGCTCTAGCCGGTCAAAGTCAATCTTGAATCCTCGCGAGTCTAGCGAGAACCTGTCTGACCAGCGGCGTGCCCTACTCATGCCCCAGGAAATCAAGGAATTAGGCACAGACAGGGAAATCATCACCCTGGAAAACACCAAGGCGATTTTCTGCCACAAAATCCGCTACTACGAGGAAGCGGATTTTAAGGACAAGGTAGAGCCTGCCCCAGAAATCCCGGTGATAGACCTCAAGATTCCACGGGTGAAGTTTGATGATTTAGCCAAACACCCTGCCCCTGCCAAAGAATCGGATCTTATAGGCGAAGGCACAGATATCCGATATGCCCCAGGTGTCGAGCCAGCCGGTATCGAAGACGATTTCGAGTCACAGGAATCGCAGTGGTCTCAGACAGATAGCGGACGCCGGGATCCAGTAGCCAATCTGGGCCGCTTAGTACCGGCAAAGGACCGGCCAACTGCCGAAGAGATTGCCCACAACCTCAAGGAAAGCCGCAGCCTGGTGGCAATGGTTGCTTCAGCTGATGCTTCTGTAACACCCAAGGATCCATCGATCTCAGAAGCGGAACGACTTAAAGCCATAGCCAGCAACATGGCTTTAACAAAAGCCGATACCAACACACAGGCCGAGATCGACACTGCTTCTGCCCACTCGGATGTGTTTGGCGAAGCTCTAACGGAATCCGAAATCCAAGAATCCTTCGAGGAATGGCAATGAAACTAATGATCATCGAATCCCCTGGCAAAATTAAAAAGCTATCTTCTATCCTTGGTTCCAGCTGGAAGATCGCCGCTAGCGTTGGCCACATCCGTGACCTGCCAACGAAAGAGATGGGCGTTGTGGCTCCCGAATTCAAGCCTACTTACCAGCTCACTGAGCGCGGTAGCGATGTCGTCAAACGTCTTAAGAATCTGGTACGCGAAGCCGACGAGATTTACCTGGCCACCGACCCTGATCGTGAAGGTGAAAGCATCAGCTGGCACCTGAAAGAGAGCCTCCAGCTTAAAAACCCGAAGCGGGTTGCCTTTAATGAAATCACTCAGGCGGCAGTGACCAAGGCTTTGGCATCACCAAGGACCATTAACGGTCCGTTAGTGGCTGCCCAAGAAGCTCGTCGGGTACTTGATCGTTTGGTTGGCTACACGGTCAGCCCGGAACTATCTCGCCAAACAGGAGAAAAACTCTCCGCAGGCCGAGTACAAAGCCCGGCGGTGCGTCTGGTGGTCGACCGCGAACGGGAAATACAACGTTTTAAGGTCACGTTGCATTATGGCCTGCAACTTGTCTTTGACCAATCCGAAGCACCTGTATGGCGTGCCGAGTGGCAGACAAAGCCTGATTTCGTTTCCGAAGATGATCCGTATCTCAAAGATCAGGATCTTGTAAGGCGCGCCCACCAGTCGGTCGTTGAGGTCACCGCCTTCAAAGAAAGTGAAGCGCGTCGTAGTCCACCCCCCCCCTTCACCACGTCAAGCCTGCAGCAAGCTGCAAGCGTTTCACTGGATCTGAATCCCAAGGCAGCGATGGAGGCCGCGCAGAAACTCTACGAACAGGGGCATATCACCTACCACCGGACAGACAACCCTAACATTTCCGAGGATTCCCTTGGCGCCATTCGGGCTGTCGCGGAGCAACTCGGCCTCGACATGGCCCCGGTCTTAAGGAAATTCAAGGCTCCTGAAGGCGCCCAGGAAGGCCATCCGGCGATCACACCCACGCATTGGGAGGTTGCCGAGGCTGGAGAAACGCCAGCACAAAAGGCTCTCTACCAGCTTATCCGTCAACGTGCGCTTGCCAGTCAATTAGCCGATGCCATCTACGCGGTCAGAACCGCTCAGCTAAAAGGCAGGGAGGATATTGATGGACGCCCGGTGATCTTCGAGGCTAAGGGGCGGACTCTGATTCATCCCGGCTGGCGCAAGCTGACCGATCACGACCAGACCGAGGAACAAGGTGCCACACCCGGCGAAATGGACAATCCAATCCCCAACCTAGTGGTCGGGCAAATCTTCTGTTTCGAATTCAGATCGGAATTGCTTGAGAAGAAGACCAAGCCGCCAAGCCGTTATACCGAAGCGACACTGATTAAAAAGCTCGAGAGCGCCGGCATTGGTCGACCAGCCACTTACGCAGCAATCATGGACAACATCACTTCGCGTGGCTACGTCCGTACAGAAAAGAAGCATCTGTTACCAACGCCCACGGGAGAAACCATTGTTGACGCGCTGACCGGTCAATTCAGCTTTGTGGAGCTTGGGTATACCCGCGACATCGAAGCATCACTTGACCGGATCGCCCAAGGCAAAGCCACCTACCTTTCGGTGGTAGGTGGCCTTTACGCCAATCTGCAACAGGAAATGCAAGGCCTTCAGGTGACTAGCTCGGCAATCCCAGCTCACCCCTGCCCGTCTTGTGGGAAAGCTCTACGGCGGCTAAAGGGCGGATCTGGATTCTTCTGGGGCTGTACCGGCTATCCGGACTGTTCAGAAACCTTACCGGATACCAAAGGCCTGCCAGGCGCACGCAAGGAAGTTCGGTTGTCAGAGCACGCCTGCCCTGCTTGCGGGAAACCGCTTGTGCATCGTCAAAAAAAGGGCAAGAGCGGCTATGACTTCTGGGGATGCTCGGGGTTTAAAGATGGCTGCCGCCAGAGCTTTCCGAACAAAGGCGGGAAACCGCAACTTAACCAGCCGAAAGAATAGGTTTAACCAGCAAAAGGAGCATCACCATGGCATCACTGAATCGCGTTGAACTCATTGGCAATCTGGGCGCAGACCCGGTCATCCGTGCCCTGAATTCCGGGGAATCTGTCGCAAATATCACTCTGGCCACCACGGACACCTGGAAGGATAAGCAGACCCGTGCCCCGAAAGAATATACGGAATGGCACCGGGTCGTGCTTTACCGACGCCTGGCCGAGCTTGCGCGGGACTATCTCAAGAAGGGCGCGCAGGTCTACATCGAGGGCCGGATCCGTACCCGTAGTTGGGACAAGGACGGTGTAACCCAGTACACCACTGAAATCGAGGCAACCGGACTCAAGATGCTGGGACGTCGTCCGAGCGAACCCCGTCCGGAGAGTTCAAATAGCGCGCCTGTCGATAGTGATCTGTCGGACGATGTGCCTTTCTAATCTCCGGAGCGGTTAGATTATGAGTGATATCACCGACAAAATCCGAGCCGCGCTCAACCACATTGGTTCTGATGACCGGAGCCAATGGGTAGAAGCGGCCATGGCGATCAAGTCTGAGCTAGGGGATGCCGGATTTGAAATATGGGATCAGTGGAGCCAAACGAGCGATAGCTATAACGCAAGAAGCGCTCAATCGGTCTGGCGCACAGCCAATTCCAGCAGAATCGGCATTGGCACGCTGTTCTGGCGTGCCCAGCAGAATGGCTTTGATCTAAGTGAATTCCGTAGCGACACGCCGGTTGACCGTGCCGCCATCGAGGCGATGGCCCAGAAACAACGGGAAGCCAGAGAGGCTGCAGAAGCTGCTCGCTTGGAAAAGCAGCATCGAGCAGCTGACATTTCTGCCAAGACTTTGCAGCAGGTAATTCCGGCCGGCCAGGATCACCCTTACCTGGTGCGTAAAGGCTTGGGCGTAGACCTGACGCCTGGTAACCTATATGAAATTCAAGCCGACAAGCTTGCCAAAGCTATCGGCTACTCGCCTAAGAGCGATGAAACGCCTCTAAGTGGCCGGATACTGGTAGGTGGTGTTGGTGATATCGATGGCATTACATCACTCGAATTTATCGACGAAAATGGCCTCAAGTCAGCACTTGCCGGCGGACGCAAATCCGCTGCCTGGTGGGCCGCATCACCGCTTATCGATAACCCCGACCAGGTGATCGTCTGCGAAGGGATGGCAACGACTGCAAGTGTCGCGGCGGCAGAACGGGCAGCGGGGCGAAATTCGGTCGTGGTGGCTGCGCTATCCGACACCAACATGCCAAACGTCGCCGAGGTGATGCGTGAACGATACCCGTCAACCAGGATGGTTATCGCGTCAGATCTTGGCAACGGCGAGAAGAAGGCTCAGGAGGCTGCCGATAAGACGGGCGCATTTTATGTCGTGCCAGCATTTCCGGATGGAGCAACTATAAATGGCTCTAGCCCAACCGACTTTAACGACCTGCACCAGATATCGGGACTGAGCAGCGTCGCGGCATTCACCATGAGCGGAAAGCGCTTGGGTGACTCAAGCATTGAGAAGAGTGACAACCTTGAGCAGTCTACGACGGACAGATCCGATGATTCAATATCTACCGTGGTTCAGTCTGCTCAAGGTCAAAGCATCATATCAGAGGACGTTCGAAACAATCGTTCACTTGGCGACGATCTAGTTACGTCATTCCAGCTTGGCGAACTAACCGCGATAGAAACAGCATTGCGACGAATGGATCGATTTGTGTCTGCGTTCGAACAAGGCACACTTAAAGAGAAAGACACCCAAATTCTGGGTGATACACCGTTAATCCTTCAATACCTAGGTGCCCCAAACCACCAATTGCAGATCGACGGACAAACAATCCATAAAATTGTAGGCGAGAAGCACAGACATACGATGTCGTCCGAGGATCTGCGGTTGCTTTCCACCGGCATATACGACCCATTAATGGTTTTTGATTCGCCCGACACTCGAACAGGCGCCCCTGGAAAATTAATGGTCACAGGCGGCACAGATCGACTCGGAAATCCAGTAGTGGCGCTTATTCATATTGGCAAACGTAGCGGCCGTCTTGTCATCAACGATGTTGCAAGCGCATATGGGCTCGAGGATTTTGAGAACCGTCTAAAGGTCAATCCTACAAAGCTGCAGTACGTCAGAAATAAAAAAGGCCTCGCCGCTTCTACGACCCCAAACCTACGAAAACTGGCTGGCGTGGTTCAGAAAGCGGAAGGCCTCGGTGTCACTCTATGTACTAAGGACGATGTTGTCAAGCACTATCAAACGCGCTATCCGCAAGCGGCACCAACCCCAAAAAATGCACCCTACTCCATGGAGAAACGCATGCCTCCCACTCCTACTTTTGCAAAAGCCGAAACCCGCCGTGACTTCCGTCAGGAATTGACGGACACCCTCATTGAACGTCTTCGGACAGGTACCGCGCCATGGCAAAAGCCATGGGTAGGTGTGCCTGAAACGCCACCTTACAATCCTGTTACGGGTAAGGCCTATCGTGGTGCCAACCATCTGTGGCTGTCGATGGCCGGTTTTAGTGATCCACGGTTTGCAACCTATCGGCAGGCCACCGCCGAGGGCTGGCAGGTCCGCAAGGGTGAGAAAGGATTGCCGATTGAGTACTGGAAGACCCACGCGCAGCGCCCGATGCTCGACAAGGAAGGCAAACCTGTTCTGGACGAGAACGGTAAGCCGCAACAGCAAACAGTCAAACTGGAACGTCCTGCCGGTCCGTTCCACGCAACTGTTTTTAACCTGTCGCAGATGGACAATGTGCCGCCTTTGCCTGACGCTCCCGTCAAATTCGAGTGGGATCCGATCATCGTGGCCGAATCATTGCTCAAAGGCCACCAGGCAAACATAGTTCACGACCA
>CAZCGW010000019.1:0-2829 GCA_964498255.1 uncultured Dechloromonas sp. | reverse complement strand
TCATCGTGGCCGAATCATTGCTCAAAGGCCACCAGGCAAACATAGTTCACGACCAAGCTGATGGCGCTTTTTACCGACCAGGTGCCGACAGCATTCACCTGCCACCAGTTGATCAGTTTCCAACGGCCGCTGACTACTACGGCACCGCGCTCCATGAGCTTGCACACTGGACCGGACACGAAAGTCGTCTGAACCGCGACCTAACCGGTGCGTTTGGAAGTGAATCCTATGCGCGCGAAGAGCTTCGTGCCGAACTCTCCAGTTATCTGCTGGCCGCCGAGTATGGGATCCCTCATAACGTAGAGCGACATGCATCGTATGTCGAAAGTTGGGTTGGTGCGTTATCCAACGACAAGAACGAAATCTTCAAGGCTTCACGAGAAGCCGACAGCATGATCGACTACATCACCGCCCCGCTCCGCAACAAAGAAGTTGCGCATGAGCAGACTGCTCCGCCGCCTCCAGAACCTATTGAACCTCCACCGCCTGTTCCAGCCCCATCTGCAAAACCAGAAGGTCCAATCACACGTTCCGCCGGTGGTGTGCTTTACCCAATAGACAGCATTCCAACCCAAATCAAGGGTTCCGTTAAAGAACACTTTGGGGCGCGTGTGGCCGACTATGTACCTCGCGAAAACGGTGGCCCTTACAAAGGCGAAGTTTATGTTGCCGGTGACTATTATGCCCAAGCGGTCAGCAATAAGTCCGTGGTCTATCACCGCAAGGATCGCGTGGCGTTTCCAGAAGGGTTTGGCAATCCGAATGGCAAGGAAGTATCCATTCGCTATAAGGACGGCAACGGCCATGGGGTTAGTTTTGATCCTGCTCGCGATCAACTGGACCGTGCCGTAACCACCCTAACCCGTGCCGCACAGAGACTCGGATTTGAAGGCTTCGACCAGCAAATCAACAAGGCCAAAAACGCGGTATGGGAAAACATCCAGTCCCGACGAGCTCCAATGCCGCAGCCTAACGAATATCAACCAAGCCCTAAACGTTGAGCTCCACCTCGACACCTGTCCCCGAAATTCCCAATGAAGGATACCAGAATGACTCTTCCAACATTTGACCACCCCGGCATCCCCAACGACCCAGATGATCTCGGTGTATTTACCGAAGATGCCATTTCCTACGAGGATGCCCTCGAGGCAACGCTCGGCGAAACCTCTGATGACTTTATAGAGTTGGATCGTGCCGCTGAAGAAGCCAAAGCGCAGCGCAACGGGGAGCACAATGATGCCTGATAACGATGTTGGCCAACCATCACTGACCCGGATGCACTTCAGCGAATTCCAGAAGTGGCAAATTGAGGCTGGCCGCCCTTCCCCTGTCTACGATGAGGAAAAGACAGGCTGGACCGTCCCTGGGCGGGATGATCTCTTCGCCAAGCGAACCGATATGCCGATCTGGCAGGCTCTGGCCAAGGAACAGGGGATCGAGATCTTCCTGAACGTACCAAAGGCCCCGGATGCCACCCCAGCAGAAGAGAACACCATCACCAATGCGCAGATCAAGCTGGATCTGGACGAGCCGCTAGTCACCGATCCGCAGCAGTCTCCTGGGGATAACACCCCACTCTCCCTAATGAAGCGTCTCGGAGCGCTTTTTACGGGCAAGGAAGCATTGGGCAATGAGCACCCATGGCTGCATGAGCCACCCGAAAGCATCGCTAAGCGATACCTCTATACCAATGGCGAATACTACTTCCGAGACCGCAACAATGCTCGAGCATTCTCGGATGAAGGCGAACGCCTCAAAACGCCTGGTAACGACCCAATCGTCATAGCCTCAATGGTCGAAGTCGCCAAGACGAAAGGCTGGACGTCACTGCATCTGAAGGGCACGGAAGAGTTCAAGCGCGAAGCCTGGTATCAGGCGAAGTTGGCCGGACTCGATGTCACCGGATTTCAGCCGAAGCCTGTAGATCAGGCGCGTCTTGCAGCTGCAATCGGCGAGCCAACCCCTGAAAACACCATGGCTCAATCTACGGCCCCTCAACTCGCCCAGGCAAATGACCAGCCCTTGCCGGGCATGTCGCCCACCGGCGAGCACGCCCAACCTGTGTCTAACCAGGAGAAAAGCAGTAAACCGAACCCGCTTCTCGGTACTGTTGTTGCTTTTGGCGCAGATGCCTATCAGCACGACAAACGTGTAGGAATCGCCCAGTCCTTTTTCATTGCGATTAAGAATCTCGATGGCAATGTCACGGAGCACTGGGGCAAAGATCTGGAAAGACTGGTTGCTGAAGCCAAATTAGCAATCGGCGACACGGTTACGCTCATGCATGGTGGTAAGAAGGATGTGACGGTGGCAGATCCAGTTCATGACGCTGACGGGAAGCTGATTCGGTACCAGGACAAGGTCTCTCAACTAAATGCCTGGGACGTCACCATCCATGAGCGTGCCAAAGAAGCGGAAACGCCAACTATGGCAACGGCACCCGAATCTGTTAAGGAACCCTCGAAAGAGCAAATAGATCGTTACGACGCATTCATGGGGGAACCTAAGCAGGACGTTCTGACCAAATATCCCGAAATGGGTATTTATTACGAGCTTCTCAAGCGAAAGGTGCGCGAGGATCTACTGCTTGTAACGGATCCCGCAGTGAGTGCTGACCACCATCAGAAGCTGAAGGAGACTATTGGAGACATGGTGCGCAACGGCCAAGCGCTGACACCAGAGATGCTTCCGGATGTGCCTCCTCTGCCGGATTCCCCCAGCCTGGCGCTCAGAGCGATTGCTGCGGAACAAGCCAAAATAGCCGAAAAACACGGTGCCCCGACCGAAGAGATTAACGCCACGGTCGAAGACGTTTTACGGTACGGCGGC
>CAZCGW010000018.1:0-41364 GCA_964498255.1 uncultured Dechloromonas sp. | reverse complement strand
TGCAAAACACCTTACCTTATTGGTCAAGTGTTGCACTTCAGACTTGAAACCGCCCAGGCTAACCAGAACGGTGCCTATGGCTTTAAAGCGAATACCGGTGGCCTCATGCTCGGTGGCGATACCGTCGTCGGAGAGAATGCTCGCCTGGGCGTTGCTGCTGCCTGGGGCAACACCAGTGCCCAGAGCAATGCCGGCGTGGCACCGCAGAGCCAGACCAGCAACCTCTACCAGTTTATTGGTTACGGTAGCTACGCGCTGACCCAGAGCCTCGAAGCCAACTTCCAGGCCAATGGGGGCTGGAACAACAACAGCAGCAATCGGCAGATCGGCTTCATGGGCACATCGGCCCAGGGTGACTACAGCAGCGCCGTCTGGCATGTTGGCGCGGGGCTCTCCAACCCCTTCCATGTCGCCGAATCCACCCAGCTGATTCCATCGGCCCGCTTTGACTACAGCTGGATGAGAAACAACAGCTACAACGAAACCGGGGCCAGCAACGGCCTGGGACTCAACGTCGGCGCGCAGACCTACCAGATGAGCATCCTTAGTGCCGATGGCAAGGTCGTGCATAAACTGAGCGACCACAACAGCGTTAACGCCAATCTGGGTGTGGGCTACAACTTCAGTCCGACGCAGACTAACGTGGCTGCTGCATTCCAGGGGGCGCCAACGCTACAGTTCACCACCAACGGCATTAACCCGAGCGCCGTCATGGGTCATGCCGGGGTGGGGTACACCTACAAGGTTAAGGATGGGATAGATCTTGGGGTGCGTTACGACCTGGACTTCCAGAACACCTACACCAACCAGATCGCTACGGCCAAAGCCCGGTGGGCGTTCTAATTGTGAAGAGTAGTAGCCTCATGGCCCTGCCACTTCATTGGCTGGCGGGGTTGTGTGCTTATATTCAGCAGAACGTGACGCAGGCAACCATTGCCAATGGCCTTACCAATTTGGGCATCTTTACGCGGTATTACCGGCAGGAGTTTGGGGAAAAGCCTTCGGAGACGCTTAAGGGTTAACTGCTGTATTGTGCCGAGTGTGTGACAATAAAAGCAAATATATGGTTGCTAAAGCTACACAATGCAACCTATACTGCGCTTTATATGAAAAACGCATCCCCGCCACCGCTGCCTGTTGTAAGAAGCCTGACCCGTCTGGGGCAGGCGATGTCGCTGGCACGCCGTCGTCGGCATTTAACGCAGCAAGATCTGGCAGCGCGTATCGGCACAACGGCCAGTACCGTTCGGCGTATGGAGGCCGGGCATCAGGGCACGGCGCTGATTCATTTTGCGAGAGCGCTACAGGTGTTTGGCGAACTCGATAAGTTGGATGCCCTGCTCGATACATCGCAAGATGCTATTGGATTAACGCTGATGGATGAAAAACTGCCGCAGCGCGTACGCAAATCGCGTAAGTTGACAGAGGCTGGGGCATTCTGATGGCCGCCATCCGTACGCAGCTTGATGTGTTTCTGGGCAAGACAGAAATGCGGGTGGGGCAAGTCACCTACGTTAAAGATGGGCAACGCGAATTCTCTCAATTTGCTTATAGCGACTCGTGGTTAACCGACCCGCAAAGTTTTGATGTTTCGCCAGATCTGAACCGGCAGCCTGGCTATCAGCTGCGCAAACCCCCCACCCAGAACGACACCTGTTTTTTTTTGGCGATGGCGGATACCGAGCCAGATGCCTGGGGGCGACGGGTAATTGCGCGCGCACATGCCAAGGCTCGCGCCAAAGATGCGTCGTTACGTCAACTGACCGAAGTGGATTATCTCGCTGCGGTCGATGATTTTAGCCGCGTTGGCGCATTGCGCCTGCGTGATGCACAGGGCCACTATCTGCGTAGCGCTACAGATGGCGAGCGTTCAACCCCCGCATTTTTGGCGTTGGAGAAAATTTTTCGCGCATCTCGTGCTGTCGAGATGAACCAGGAGACGGCTCAAGATCTGGCCTACCTTCAGGGAAAAGGAACATCGCTGGGTGGCATGCGCCCCAAATGCACGATTCTTGATAGCGACGGTGCATTGTCTCTGGGTAAGTTTCCCAGTGTCAGCGATGAGCGGGCAGTCACACGCGGTGAGGTGCTGGCCTTGCGCTTGGCCAGGCTGGCCGGTATCGACAGTGCAGAAGCCCGTATTGAGATGGTTCAGGATCAACCGGTTGCCATCGTCCGCCGCTTTGACCGGACGCCGACACAGGATCGTATACCGTACATCTCGGGTGCCACGTTATTACAGGCAAACCGCGATAACGAACATTCGTACATTGAGATGCTGGATGTCATGCGCTCTCAGTGTGCCAATTTTATGGATGATGCAAGACAACTGTGGCGACGGCTTGTGTTTAACTATCTGATCGCTAATGTGGATGACCACTTACAAAACATCGGCTTCTTATACAACGGGAACAATCAATGGCGATTGGCTCCGGCTTTTGATCTCAATCCGTTTCCAGATAAAGAGCGCGAGTCTAAAACCTGGCTCAGTGAAGACAGCGGGCCAATTACATCGCTTGATCAATTGCTGAAAGAAGCCGCGCGCTTTGAATTGACTCGACCGCAAGCCGAAGCAATGCTTGCTAAGCTGATTGCAGCCGTTAAGCAATGGAAGGCAGTGGCCCTGGCACCACAAATCGGCCTGAGCGCCCAGGAAATTGCCATGTTTCGACCTGCGTTTGAAAGCGGTGCTTCAGGAGTGTATTCCTGACCAGAATTGCTGATGAAGCGGGTATTGAAGCCATCGACCTAAGTCGTGTGATGCTGGGTGTTGGCAATAAAACCGTGTTTTTCGTTTTTTGCATAGATTAGCTGGTTTTATTTCGGTAATTTGTTGGTAACTTGACGCAAGGTATCAATAGAAATGACACTCGTAGCCCAATTTCAGCAAGCCGCCCAACTCGAAGCCACTGGCCAGGCCGATGCGGCTGCCCAGATCTATCAGCAGATTCTGAATGCCAACCCCAATGTACCAGCAGCATGGCACGCGCTGGCGGTGCTGGTATTTAACGGGGGCAATCTGCAGCAGGCGTTTGATATGTTTGCCAATGCGGTGCGTCTGGAGCCCAATAACCCCATGTACCACCGCAACCTGGGCGAGATCAGCCGCCGCCTGGGCAAACTGGAGCAGGCGCGTCTGTGCGGTGAGGCAGCGACCAAACTTGCCCCCAAGGATGTGGACGCCCATTACAACCTGGGCCTGGTTTATACCGATAGTGGCGATTACACGAAATCGATTCAATGCTATAAAAGAGCCGTTAAGCTGGACCCGAAGCACGGCTTGTCGTGGAATAACCTGGGATCGGCGCTAGAACAACAGGGCGACAAGAAGGGTGCGCTCAAAGCCTATGAGAAGGCTGTCGCATTAAACGCCCAGCATGCCGAAGCACAGAATAACGCAGGGGCCATTTATAGCGAACAGGGCAAGCTGGATGAGGCGCGTACATCATTTGCTGCCGCAATTAAAGCCCGTCCGGCTTTTGTGGAATCTCATTACAACCTGTCGTCGCTGAAGACCTATACGCCAGACGACCCGCATCTGGCGATGCTGGAAACGGTGCATGCGCAGCGCGAACAGCTGACGCCACACGCGCGGATTCGTTACGACTTTGCGCTGGGTAAGGCGCTGGACGATATCGGCCAGTATGACCGCGCCTTTGCCGCGTATGACGAAGGCAACCGGATTCAGCATTCGTTATTGCCGATGGACGAAGCCCGTGCCGATGCGCTGCTGGATCAGATTCTCCAGACGTTTACACCGGCGTTCTTCAAAAAGCGGGAACTGTGGGTAGGCGCCAAGCCGCGTGGCAAAACGCCCATCTTTATCGTGGGGATGCCGCGCTCTGGCACCACGCTGCTGGAACAGATTTTGTGCAGCCATAAATCCGTGTTTGGCGCAGGTGAGCTGACTGAATTGAACGAGGTAATCACCGAAGCGACCGGTGCCAATGCCGACCAATCCTTTGTGCCGGGCGTGATCAGCCTGACGCAGGCCCAGATTAAGAAGATTGGCGACCACTACATCGAACGTGTCTGGAAACTTTCACCAGAGAGCAAGTACATCACCGACAAGATGCCGGCGAACTTTTTCTATCTGGGTCTGATCCATCTGGCGTTGCCCCATGCCAAGATCATCCACGCCATGCGTGACCCGATGGATTCCTGTTTTTCCTGTTTCTCGCGTTTGTTCAATGACACCATGGAGTTTGCATACGATCAGGGCACGCTGGGTCGTTACTACCGCCGCTATATCACCCTGATGCGTCACTGGCACAAGGTGCTGCCGGAAGGCACGATTCTTGATCTGCCTTATGAAGATATGGTGGCTGATACCGAAGGGCAGGCACGGCGCGTCCTGAAATTTGTCGGTTTGCCCTGGGATGATAAATGCCTGGAGTTCTACAAGAATGATCGCCTGGTTAAAACGGCCAGCGTAGCGCAAGTCCGCAAACCCATCTATAAAACCTCGCTCGCCCGCTGGAAGCACTTTGCCCGGCATCTGCAACCGCTGCTTGCTCTGGTGCGCGAGTTCCGCGATGCGAACGACGAACCCGATGTCGGCGCTCTGCCGCCGTTACCGCTGCTTAACTCCGAAGTCCCCGCCGATCTGGCCAACCAATGCCTGGTACTGCAAGGCAAGGGTGACCACCTCGGTGTGGTGAGCCTGCTGGCCCCGTATCTGCCCAAGTGTGGCGTCGATTCAACGGCTGCGGTGCTATACCACCTGAACGGCATTTCGCTCTATCGGCTGGATCGCTTTGAGGAGGCACGCGCGAGTTACGAACGCTCGTTGGAGATTCAGCCGAATCACCCCACTTGTTACAACAGCCTGGGTTTCCTCTTGCAGGATATGGGTCTAATGCAAGACGCATTAGCTGCCTTTGAAAAGGCCATCGAGCAATCGCCGGATATGGCCATGGCGCGTTTGAACCTGGGCATGGCGCAGCTGAAGCTGGGTGATTTTGCAAACGGCTGGGAGAACTACGAAGCCCGCTGGACGGGTTCGGCCGAAAGCGTGCAGGGTACTTTTACCCGCCCGAATTGTCCGCTGCCCATGTGGGACGGACAGGAAGATGACACCGCCGATAAATCGCTGCTGGTGATCACAGAGCAAGGTTTTGGCGACACCTTCCAGTTTTCGCGTTATCTCAACGAGATTGCAGGCCGGTTCAAGAAGGTGGGCTTTGTCTGCTCCGAACCGACCCGTCGCCTGATGGAATGGGCGTTCAATGACAAGATCGTGCTGTTTACCCACATGCCGCAGGACTACGCCACCTGGGATTACCAGTGCGCGTTGATGTCGCTGCCGCGCGCCTGTAAAACGCGTGTCGATTCCATACCGCAAAGTCTGCCGTACCTTAAAGCCCCCAAGCCTGCATCACACCACTGGCGCAGCCGCCTGGAAGACGCCGCGCCGGGGCGTTACCGCGTAGGCATCGCCTGGGCCGGCCGTAAGGCTCATCAGTATGATGCCCGTCGCAGCATGACGCTGGCGCAGATTCTGCCGTTGTTGGAAACACCGAATATCACCTGGGTCAGCCTGCAGAAGTGGGCAGCCGAAGATGCGCGTCCGGAGATTCCTCAAAGCGTGGACTGGATTGACTGGACCGAAGAGTTTATCGACTTTGCCGATACGGCCGCGTTGATCCAGAACCTGGATCTGGTGATTTCCATTGACTCGTCCATGGTGCATCTGGCGGGTGGGTTAAATGCACCGGTGTGGATGCTGAATCGCTTCGATTGCGAATGGCGCTGGCTGGAATCGCGTCAAGATACCCCCTGGTACCCGAACCTAAAAATCTACAATCAGCCGACATTTGGCGACTGGGCGAGCGTCGTTCGTTCGGTCACCGCTGATCTTAAAGCCGTCGGCGCGCCCGATGTACCGGCAAAGCCACGCCCACGACGCCAAATCACATTGCAGGCACAGCCGCAGTTTCAAGCAGCGGCACCTGTTGCGGTTCAACAGGTTGTGCCACAAGCAGCAGCCCCGGCTCCCGCAGGCGAAGGGCTGATGCCCGAACAGGCATTGCAGCTGGCCAGCCAGCATCAAGCCGCTGGCCGATTGCCCGAAGCGGAAAACCTGCTGCGCCAGATTCTGAAACTCAATCCGCAAAACGCCCACGCATTACATCTGCTGGGTGTGGTGACGTATCAGGCCGGTCAGCCGATTCTGGCGCTGGATCTGATTCGTCAGGCCATTGTCATTGAACCAACGGCAGCACTCTTCGAGAGCAATCTCGCAGAAATGTCGCGCCAGCAAGGCCGTATTGAGGAGGCCATCGAACATGGCCGTAAAGCGGCTGCGCTCGACCCAACCATGGCCTCAGCGCACAGCAACCTCGGCATTGCCCTGTTCGACGCCAGGCAGTATGACGAAGCCGAAGCCTCGCATCAGCGCGCACTGGCGGTCACGCCCAACCTGCTGCAATCGCTCAACAACCTGGGCAGCATCGAACGCGCCCGCGGCAACAAGACGGAAGCGCTGGTCTGGTACCGCAAGGCCCTGGCCGTGAATCCGGATTTCCTGGAATCGCTCACCAATATCGGTGCCGTACTGGTCGAAGAAGAGCGCCCGGATGAAGCGATTCAGCCGCTGCTCAAAGTATTGCAAGTGTTCCCGGATTCGCCCGAAGCGCTGTGCAACCTCGGCCTCTCGTATTACAAGCAGGATGATCTGGAAAAGGGCGAAGCACTGCTGCGCCGTTCGCTGCAGAATCGCCCTGGCTACCCCGAGACACTGATTGGTCTGGCGCGTGTAATGCACGAAGCAGACCGTCTGGACGAAGCGGAAACGCTGTTGCTCGAAGCCACAGAAAAGGATCCGGCCAAAGCAGATGCCTGGTGCCAGTTGGGTACCATCTACACGGAACAGGGTGAGGCCGATCTGGCGGACGCCGCCTACAACCGGGCTTTGGCCATTGACGCCAAGTGCGCTGATGCGCTCACGGGCCTGGCCAATCTCAAGCTGGAATCGGGCAAGATCGATGAGGCCGTTGCCAGCCTGCACCAAGCCCTGGAAGTAGACCCGGATAACCTTGGCGCGCGTTTCCACCTGACGCAGGCGCAGAAGGTGAAGAAGGGTGATAGCAATCTCGCCGTGCTGGAAGCCAAGGCTGCCAGCAATGAAAACCTGAGTGCTGAAAAACGTATTTCGCTGCATTACGCGTTGGGTAAAGCCTACGACGACCTCAAAGACTACGACAAAGCGTTTCCGCAGTTTATCGAAGGGGCCAAACTCAAACGCAGCAAGCTCCACTACAGCGCCGTTGCCGACGATGCCCGCACGCAGCGTGTTATCGACGTGTTTAGCCCGGAGCGTTACCAAAGCCTGCAAGGATCGGGCAACGCCGATGCCACGCCGATTTTTGTACTGGGCATGCCGCGCTCAGGCACCACGCTAACCGAGCAGATCATCGCCAGTCACCCACTGGTACATGGTGCCGGTGAACTGCGTGACCTGCTTGATGTGGCGCAACAACCGGTGCAGGGTAATTCGGTCCTGGCTTATCCCGATAATTGCCTGAACATCGACCAAAGCACCCTAAGCGCATGGGGCGCAGACTACGTTGCCCGACTGCGCAAACACAGCGCCACCGCACAGCACATCACCGACAAAATGCCCGCCAACTACATGGCGTTGGGCCTCATCCCGCTGATGTTGCCGAACGCCAAAATCGTGCATGTGAAGCGCAACCCGGTGGATACCTGCGTCTCGTGCTTCACACGCCTGTTCAATCGCCACCAGGATGCCACCTACGATCTGGCGGAGCTGGGCAAGCACTACATGAGCTACGAACGGCTCATGCAGCACTGGCGCAGCCTATTACCTGCTGGCAGCTTCCTCGAAGTGCAGTACGAAGACATCGTCGCCGACATGGAAGGCCAGGCGCGTCGCCTGATCGACTATGTGGGCCTGGAGTGGGACAACGCCTGCCTCGATTTCCACAAGAACGAGCGCAGCATCCGTACCGCCAGCGTCACGCAGGTGCGCCAGCCGATCTACAAGACCTCGGTTGAACGTTGGCGCAACTACGAGCAGTATCTCGGCCCGTTGCTTGAGCAGTTAAAACCGATTCTTTAAGCTGATGCGCAGTTGGGTGCAACCGTTCCTGCAATTAACCGTGCTACCCCTGGTCGGGCTGGCATTGGTTGGCTGCGCGCATCAGACGGGGCCCGAACGCAGCGCGGCGATTCGGGCGCAAGCAGCGGCGGCCGGTTGGCAGAGTCAGGTGATCCGAACGCCGCAGTTTGATCTGCAAGCCTTCACCAACAACAAGACGGCCATTGATGGTGTCTTAAATATCTACATCGAAGGTGATGGCTATGCCTGGGTCGATGGCCAGTTCCCGTCTGACGACCCGACGCCGCATGTGCCCTTGGCATTACAACTGGCTATGGCACAACCGGATGGCGCAATCGCCTACCTGGGGCGACCCTGCCAGTACCTCGGTGCGCAGACAGACAGGCGTTGTAATAAAAACCTATGGACGGATGCGCGCTTCAGTGAAGACGTAGTCACCGCCAGCGATGCTGCGATTGACCAACTCAAACAAAGTCAGCGTGGCAAGCAGATTCGCCTGATTGGTTATTCGGGCGGTGCGGCCGTCGCACTTTTGGTGGCAGCACGTCGGCAGGATGTCATTCAGATCATTACGGTTGCAGGCAATTTAGACCCGCACGCCTGGGCGCATCAATTAGCGCTTAAACCTCTGGTTGGCTCTCTTGATACCTTAGTGGTCATTCAGAAGATTAGTCACATCCCTCAAGTCTATTTTGTGGGTCGTAAAGATCGTGTCTTACCCGTTGTGTTGACAGAAAATTTTGCTGCGCGATATCCAGCAGATAACCAACCTCGTATTATCTACAAATCAGATTTCGGTCACGCGTGCTGCTGGGCTGAGCAATGGCCTATGCTTTGGGCACAAAGCCAGAAAGCCCAATCATGAACGAGGGATACGTTTTTGCTGGCCTGTTGGTGGGATTTATCATTGGACTCACGGGAGTTGGGGGAGGCGCGCTCATGACCCCACTATTGATTTTGCTTCTGGGCGTTGCACCCAAAGCCGCAATAGCAACGGATCTGATTTTTGCTGCAATCACCAAAAGCTTTGGTGTGTCGATCCATCTTCGTCGATCTGCTGTAGATTGGGTGGTTGTTGGCCGTCTTGCGCTAGGCAGTTTGCCAGCAGCAGGACTTACAGGTTGGTGGTTAGATCAGCATGCGCTTAACTACGGGTCTACAGATGCATTACTGCAGCAAGCGTTAGGTATCGTTTTGGTATTTACCGCTATCGGGTTGATCGTAAAGCCCCACCTTTATGATTGGGCGCGGCGACAACGAACGCAGCAAGAACTATGCTTCAAAACATGGCAACCAAAGTTAACGGTGCTATTAGGCGTCGTACTAGGTGTGACGGTAACGCTTACTTCAGTGGGTGCTGGTGCCTTAGGTGCTGCGTTTATGATGGCTTTGTACCCATTGCGTTTAAATGGATCGCGTCTGGTAGCAACAGATATGATCCATGCTATTCCCTTAGCCTTAGTGGCAAGCATGTGCTATCTAAATACCCAATCTATTGAATGGACGCTGCTTGGACAGCTACTGATGGGGTCTATACCTGGCGTTCTTTTGGGGTCGATGTTGATTTATCGTCTTCCA
Organism: uncultured Dechloromonas sp.; assembly: GCA_964498255.1. Lineage (GTDB taxonomy): Bacteria > Pseudomonadota > Gammaproteobacteria > Burkholderiales > Rhodocyclaceae > Fluviibacter. The sequence goes on along the minus strand of CAZCGW010000018.1, from coordinate 31,703 downwards.
GAACGCTTTATGCATTGGTTGCTGGCAACAGCACTTACCGCTTCCGCGTGGAAACTTCTCTTTCGCTGATATCTTTATGAACGCACCCTCCATCGTCTGGCATGCCGGCTCTATTCAAGCGACAGACCGGCAAAAATTGCTCAAACAAAAGCCGCTGACCATCTGGCTCACCGGACTCAGCGCTGCCGGCAAATCCACCTTGGCGTTTGCCCTGGAGCGCGTACTCGTCGAAGCGGGGCACCCGTGTTATGTGCTGGATGGCGACAACGTGCGCCATGGTTTGAACAATAACCTGGGCTTCAGCGCCGAAGACCGCTCGGAAAACATCCGCCGCGTCGCTGAAGTGGCCAAGCTCATGAACGATGCCGGGTTGATCGTCATTACCGCCTTCATCTCGCCATTTCGTGATGATCGTGACAAAGCACGCGACATCATTGGAGATGGCGTATTTCAGGAAGTCTTTGTCGATGCCGGGCTAGATGCCTGTGAAGAACGAGACCCCAAGGGCCTCTATAAAAAAGCCCGGGCAGGGCAGATTCCGGATTTCACTGGCATTAGTTCACCTTACGAAGCGCCACTGCAGCCGGAGCTGGTCATTGCCAGCGGCACGCAGAGTAAAGACCTGTCGTTGAACGCGTTGGTCAATTTTGTGCGGCAACAATTGCGAGGGTAATGTGAAAGAAGTAGATTACATTAAAACTTGCATATCTTGTGTTGTGGCGCTATGTTGTGATCAGCGACTGAGCCGAGACGCGTATGCGCCTCCTGCAAGGAATATCCTTGCCTCAGACGCTTTTTTATTGGTGCTAGGGCTTAAGTATGTACTTTTGCTATTTAGACGAGTCCGTTGTCGTTGAGACGTCTTGATATGAACACTCCTACTAATCCTGTGCCCTTTGCCTTGTCTAAAGAGGCACAGCAGCGTTTGGTAAATTTGGTTAAGGATCCACCCAAACCAACAGAAGCCATGAATGTCCTGATGTCTTTGCCAGAATTGTCAAAAGATGGTCATGGCTCAGACAATTTTATTGATGCCGGGGCTTAGATGAATAAAACCGTTGGCGTGGTCATCCCGCACTACAAAGCCCCAGAAGCTTTGCAGACCACCATCGCTCATCTGCAGAAACAACGCGGTGTGCAAACCGAAATATTCGTGCGCGACAACTCGGAAGACAACATCCTCTTCACCAAAGCCGTGAATGAAGGGTTGCGAAAGTTTGCTTACAGCGATAACTACGATTACGTTTTGGTGCTGAATCAGGATGCCAACCTGCACGAAGAGTGCCTGCAACAGCTGGTGCAGAGCATGAACCAGAACCCCCAGGCGGGCATTTGCGCCCCGATTGCCTTATCGCCAGACAAGTCAGTGAACTGGGCAGGTTCGGCTGAGGCATTCCCCTGGGGGCGGCATGTCGGTTACAACCTGACCCAGTTGCCAAAGCAAGCATTTGAAACCTACTGGATCAACGGTGCCTGCATGTTGTTGCGCACCGCCATGTTGCGCGAGATTGGCCTGCTCGACGAGAACATGAAGTTCATTTGTTCCGATGCCGATATCTCGTTTACTGCACGCGCCCGTGGCTGGCAATGCCTCGTTGTGCCCAGCGCCTTCGTCGAGCATGAGCTCGGCGGCAGCGCATCAACCACCAATACCTGGCTCAACAGGATCAAGTTGGAAGACCAGCTTTACTTTGCCCGTAAGTGGTTAACGGGTGACATATATCGGGACTTAGCTGTTGAAGGTCCGCAGTTAACAGCGGCCTCTGTTGAGCAACATATTTTGCAGACAAAAAACAGTTTGGGTGTGTAATTTAAGTTGGCTTAATTTGATTTAAAGCATTCATGAAAATACTTGTCTTTGCCCATAGTGGTGTTAATGGAGGCGCAGAAAATGCGCTTCGCTATCTGGTAAGCCTTTTGAGGCTTCGTCATGAAGTACATCTAGTCATACCAAATGGAAGTGAGTCTGATTATTATCGGAATGAAGGCCTAAATTGTTTTGAGATGCCGTTTAGTCACTCGTTGCCGAATTTTTCAAGCGCTGTTCTGCACTATGCCCATACTAACTTTGAAGCGGCTTGTAGGGTATTGGCTGCGTTCAAATTTGATTTGGCGATTTCCAATACAATCGCAATCATGCATGGTGCGTTGATTGCACAGAAGTTAGAAATTGCGCATCTGTTCTATGCGCATGAACTCCTTGACGGTGACATGTCTCCCACAGGAATTTCACCAAAAACTTATCAGGCATTGTTGGAAGATCTGACCGATGGGATCATTTCCTGCTCTGAAACCGTCGCACAACAGTTTAGTGAGCGTAAGCGATCTTCCTTGTCAGTTTTAGAGCCGTACAATTACCAAGCGCAAGCAATTTTCCGCGACTATGATCGTAATGCTGAAAATGTTATTCAGGTTATCGGGACGCAAAGCGACCGAAAAAATATCGATTTTGCTGTTACGCTCTGCAAATCTCTTTTGCTAAGAGGAACAACGGTTCGTTTAGATATTATTGGCACCGAGAACAATGCATCGAGTCGCCTCACTCGTGTTTTGGCGAAACGAAATATTCCGTATCGCATGGTGCCTCACCAGGTCAATCCATTTGCATTAAACTGCACCTCCCGACTAGTTACGCTGGTAACTTCAATTCGTGAGCCGTATGGGTTAACTATTCCTGAATCGTTACGTTTAGGCATTCCTGTTCTTGCCAGCATGTCAGGTGGCCCGCAAGAAATATTGCCGGATGAGTGGCTTTATCCTGTTAACGACCTCGACCAGGCGGTTCGTAAAGTTGAACATATTTTTCAAAATTACGAACAATGTGTGGAAAGTGCAAAAGATCTCTATGAAGTTTTGGCTGCGCGCTATCCTCAAGGCAAGACTGAGCATCAACTTGATGGTGCCATTACTCTTGTGTGCCAGAGCGCCCAAAGAAAATCTGTTAGCAATCTCGATAGATTCGTTTCTTTATTGCAATCATCACTGTTGGTGCCGCACAGTTTAGAGCAAATAGCCCAGCACATATCGGTGGTCGCAAAGGATAGCGGCGTTGATCTGCCTGTTGCATCGGTACTCCAGTTGATCGAAATTGATCGCCAAAACCCTGGAGCAGCAGTTATTCAGGATGTGCGTGCATTTGATGTGGTGCCATTTGCAATGTCTGAACAAATGGATTGTTTGTACAAGAATGGGTTTGGCTTAGCCATTGAATTGGCGTCAACCTACGATGATCCTGGCCGCCTCCAGATGGCTGCATTCATCATTTGTGCGTTGCAAGAAATGCAGATGGACATGAGTGAACCCCTGCGTATCCTTGCTCTGGGAGATGGCATCGGGATTGACACGATACGCATTGCGAAAGCTGGATTCTGCGTCGATTATATGGACTACGACCAGTCCAATATGTCCAAAATTGCAACTTTGAATTTCGAACAGGCCTCTTCAGACCCGCTGATCGCTGACAGGATTTCAGTTATTCATCGAGTTGCGCATAAGTACGATGCAATAGTCTGTCTTGAAGTGATTGAGCATGTCAGTTCGCCTCGTGAATTTGCCTCAAATATTGCTGAGTATCTTGCTGATCAAGGTGTTTTGTTCATAAGCGAGTGCTTTAATGGTATTGAAAATAGATGGCCGACCCATTTGCAAAGCAATGAGAAATACGCAGGCTCGCTTCCTTGGTTGCTTCAGAATGAGTTTTCTATGATCGGATGCAATCATCTGCCCTATGGAAAGCCGTATGTGTTTGCTAAGCGCATCGAGAAGAATGATGTGCTGTTGTCTATGGATCGTATGACAAAAATCGTCTTTATAAATAATCAGCTAGATATTGGTGTTTGAGAATCGAGCGTTGTTCGTCGTGAATAAGGTGGATCGCTATGGTTGTATATCGTTACCAGCTAACCTGTGCTTTGTATTCATTTACACGCTCCGTCACATCCTCTACCTCATGCCTGTCTTCCGACAGATGTTGGGTAGCTGGACAGAGCTAGAGGCCAGCGCTTGGTATTTTCCCGCCAGCCTCATCAGTTTTTTGCTGCTCTACACCTGGTTTAACCGGATACCGGCGGCGGGGCCCTTCTGGCGGTGGATTTGGCGTTGGGGTAGGGTGTTTCTGATTGTGGCCTATTTGTGGTCTCTGGGCGTATTGGTCTGGCTGAACAGTGCTGTGTTGCTACGTACGGATCACCGGCATTTTGATGCTGCACTGGTATTGATCGGCATTGACCTTCTGGCGTTGGGATATCTCGCAAAGTCTAAAGCGTTGCGTGCGGTGTTTGCATCCTTTCCGCAGCCGCTAGACCTGGATAAGCAACGTGACGAAGCCAAAGCAAAAGCCCAGTCTCGACAGCAGTTCATGCGTGCAGCACTGCTGAGTGCGCCCATTGCGCAAACGCTAGAGCAACAAGCTATCGAAACGCATTGGCGGGCAGCAATTTCAGCGCATCCAGCTCAGGCCAAGCCCTGGCTGGAACTGGGAGTACTGGCGTACCAGTGCGGCGCGTCCGAGCAGGCGCTTACCTTGATGGAAGAAGCGCTTGCCCACGAACCGGCGAACCCCGTCGTACTGCGCAACCTGTGCGAATTGCTGCGGCAAAAAGGGCGCGTTAGCCAAGCCGTTGATTATGGTAGACAGGCAGTGGAAGCCAACCCAGGTGATGAAATTGCCCGCCTGAATCTGGCGCAGGCATTGGTTGATCAGCGGGCATTTGATGAAGCCATCGTTCAATACCACCGCTTGTTAGACATTAACCCGCACCATGTACAGGGCTGGCTCAATCTGGCCATGCTGTTACAGCATCAAGGGCGCAAGGAGGATGCCGGTGTTGCGCTTGATGCCGTATTGTTGATTGAGCCCGACAATGAGCGGGCCGTGATGATGAAAAGGGAATATGACTCATCAACCTAGATAGGCACGTTTTGTACCGTATGTGATATATTAAATGCAACAAAATATCATTAATGGTAAAGACGCTGTGAAAACGACCAAAGCAATACCCGACGTGCTCCAGAAGCTCGTGCATATGGGCGAGTACATTCGCATCGCCAGAAAACGGCGCAGGTTGACTATGGCCGAGGTTGCCGAACGCTTGGGCGTGGGCTATCAAACCATCTTTCGCATGGAACATGGGGACCCAAGTGCAGCCGTGTCTGTTTATATGAGCGCACTCTGGTTATTTGGCCTGGATCAGGCTGTGGTAGCAGCTCTTCACCCGGACAATGACGAATCAGGCAAAGCGCTGGAACGTGCGCGCTTGCCTAAACGCGTGGGTGTGAAGAAAAACGCAGGTGCAGACTATGATTTCTGAAGTCACTGTTTTTGTTTATCTGCCGGGTGAAGTAACAGCGGTGCCGGCTGGTAAGTTAATGCTCAATCAAATAGGGAATGAGCTTAGTAGCCAGTTTGTTTATGGTCGACGTTATATGCAACGCTCGAATGCCATAGAACTAGACCCGATTAGCCTGCGATTCAGAGATCAACCCAGAGCCATTGATGAGCAGATCGTACCGGCTAACGGATTAGCACTCTTCGGTGCCTTTAGAGATGCCACACCAGATTCTTGGGGGCGCCGCGTTATCGAGAAAAAACTCAAGGCATATCCGTTACCTGAAATCGAATACATCATGCATTCTTTTGATGATCGAGTCGGCGCACTCGACTTTAGAGCATCGCCAACGGCAGAACCTCAAAAGCATCCATTTAATCGGGTGTTAGATCTTCAGTACCTGCTCGACTGTGCCGATAAGATCGATCATGATGAGCCGGTGCCTGACGATATGCTGCAAATGTTTCACTTTGGCTCGAGCATGGGGGGAGCCCGACCCAAGGCCGTAGTCGAAGATCAACAAGGGCTTTGGTTAGGGAAATTCCGGGCGCGAGGAGACCGCTTTGATTACGCTAAAGTCGAAGCGGCAACCATGCACCTAGCGGCGCTTTGCGGTATAGATGTGGCTGAAGTACGAACCGAGTCTATCGGTGAAACGAATGTATGTCTTGTTAAGCGCTTTGACCGGGTGCTAACGGATAGGGGGTATACCCGCCTGCACTATGTGAGCGCGCTCACCCTTCTGGGTAAAGATGAAAGCGAATCACCGGCAACCGGCTACGTTGATATTCTCAGTGCCGTTATGAAATACGGGCCATCTCACAGTGCCCAGGTTAAGGAGCAGTTGTTCCGTCGCATGGTTTTTAATATTCTCATCAGCAATATCGACGACCATCTACGCAATCATGGGTTTGTCTACGAGAACGGTCATTACAACCTGTCTAAAGCCTATGATCTTGTGCCAACCCCAGTGGTGGGACACGAGCGTTATCAGCACCTGTATGTTGGCGCGCAGGGTAAATTGTCTACACTAGCTAATGCCCTGAGTCAGGCAGTGTTATACGGGTTGGGTACCCAGGACGCAAATGATATTGTGGCGCGCATGTTCGAAACGGTTGATCAATGGCCGGGTTATTTTGAGCAACAAGGCGTGTCTCGCCGGGATATCGAAACGGTAGCACCGGCTTTTCGATCAGCGGCACTGCTTGGGTTTGCACCCAAGGTATAAACACACGTACGAATACATTGCGTAATTCGGCCAAGGCAAAGTGGATGTTCTAAGAGGCTGTTCTAAGACGTGGTTAAATGGAGAGGTAGCGCATACCTCTCCATTTTTTTATAGGAAAATGACGAATGAATACGTTTAAGACACTGGTGCTAACCGGTGCCATTTCACTGATGGCATCGGTGGTCATGGCAGCGGATGTTGCTACGGTAAATGGGCAGGGTATTTCTCAAGCCATACTTGAGGAAAACGTTAAGGCCAATGTGGCACAGGGTCAGAAAGACACCCCGGAGATGCGCAAGACATTGGTTGAGGAGTTGATTAACCGTGCGCTTTTGGCCCAGAACGCAGAAAAATCTGGGCTAACCAATACGACCGAAGCCCGTGTTTCTCTGGAACAGTTAAAAGAGAACTACGAAGCTGGCCTGGCTATGAATGCTTATGTGTCTAAGAATCCGGTAACTGATGCAGAAATTCGGGCCGATTATGATCGTCAGATTGCCGCACTGGGTGGCACGAATGCGCAGCAGTATCAGTTGTCGATGATCGTGATGCAAACCAAGATTGAAGCTGCGGATGTGATTGCCAAGCTGAAAAAGGGGGGGTCGTTTGAGGCGATAGCCAGGGAGCGTTCTATTGCACCGACTAAAGCCCAGGGAGGGAAAGTGGGTTGGGTATTTCCGGCTCAGTTACCGCCGGAACTGGGTGGGGCGCTGTCCAAGCTGAACAAAGGGGCTTATACAACGGCACCGATTGAGCTTAAGGGTGCCTGGTATGTGCTCAAGGCTGATGACAAACGCCCCTTTAAAGCACCAACGTTTGATGAAAGCAAAGAGCGTATTCGTGGCGCATTAACCCAACAGCGCCGCGCTGCCTTTTTGCAGCAGCTGCGTTCAACCGCCGAAGTTAAGTTGGCTGAGTAACGGCAGTTTAATTGCCAAGAAACTGCGCAACGCGCCGACCCACCAGGTCGGCGTTGTTGTTTTGGAGGCAGTCAAAACTTTCGCAGGCAATAGAGTTTGTTAGCCAGGTGATCTGGCGCTTGGCGAGTTGGCGGGTGGCGTAGATGCCGCGCTCTTCGAGTTCTTTGGCGGCTAAGGTGTTTTCTAAAACCTCCCAGGCTTGGCGGTAGCCGACACAGCGCATGGAAGGCAGATCGGCGTGCAATTGGTATTTTGCGCGCAGTCCTTCGACCTCTTCAACAAAGCCTTGTTGCAACATTAGCTTAAAACGCAGGGCGATGCGTTCGTGTAACCAGCTACGATCACTCGGTAGTAGTGCAAGCGAGAGGAAGCGGTAGGGCGGCTTTTTCTGTTGCTGCTGTTCGGCATAGAGCGCCGAGGCAGGCTTGCCGCTGAGCAAACATATTTCCAGTGCGCGTTGAATGCGCTGCGAGTCATTGGGGGCAAGGCGTGCCGCAGTTTCTGGGTCGAGCTTGGCGAGTTCCTGGTGAATGGCAGGCCAACCCTGTTGCTTAGCACGCACGTCAATCTCGGCGCGCAGTTCAGGATTGGCTTGCGGTAGATCAGAGAGCCCTTCCAGTAGGGCTTTGATGTACAGCATCGTGCCGCCGACGAGCAGTGGAGTACGCCCTTGAGCCGTGCTGGCTGCCATGGCCGCTAATGCATCATCACGGAAGCGCGCTGCTGAATAGCTTTCTTCGGGAGTAATGACATCAACCAATGCGTGCGGGTAGCGTTGTAGGGTCGCGGCATCGGGTTTGGCCGTGCCGATGTTCATGTCTTTGAAGACCAGTGCCGAGTCCACGCTGATCAGGTCGATGGGGTATTGATCGGCCAGATGGAGTGCCAGATCCGTTTTGCCGCTGGCCGTCGGGCCGAGCAGCAATATGGCAGGAGGTAGTGATGGCGTTTTATCGACCATGCAGGAATAGCGCGTCGATGGCGGGCAGGTCCACCAGAATCCAGGTGGGGCGACCATGATTGCACTGGTCGGCCCGTTCAGTATCTTCCATCTGTCGTAGCAGGGCATTCATTTCCAGCAGGCTCAGGCTGTGCTGGCCACGTATGGCGGCATGGCAGGCACAGGTGCCCATCAGGCGTTCCTGACGTGCCTGCAGACTTGCCTGAGCAGGCGAGTCATGGAGCGTGTGGAGCAGTTCTTTAAGTAGGGTTTCTGTATCGACACGACCCAGACCGGCGGGTACCTGACGAACCACCAGCGTGTTGGGGCCGGCTTCGGAGATTTCCAGGCCCAATGCATCAAATTCATTGCGATGCTCGTGGTAAGTGGCGACTGATAGATCATCAAGCGTAACCGCAACGGGAATAAGGAGCGGCTGGCGTGGCGGCTGGCTGAGACCGCAGGCGTTTTTGAGTTTCTCGTAAAGCACGCGTTCATGGGCGGCATGCTGATCGATGAGGATCATGCCCTGCGCGTTTTGCGCAACAATGTAGCGATCGTGCAGCTGGCCGATGGCATAGCCTAACGGTGGAATCGCAGAGGATGGTGCGATTTGTTCGGCATGAGGCGCAGGCGTATAGGCCTGCATGGTGGCTGCATGCTGCGAGGGTGATCCTTGATTGCTCACGTAGTGGCTGCGCGCCTCTGCGAGCCCCAGGCCTTGTTGATAGGTCGGTGTAGCGTAGGTGGCTGTCTGAGAGGCGGTGAATGGACTGCTTACGACGCGATCCAGCGTAATCGGTGGTGCAGACTCGGTGCTGGCAGCGAGTACCTGTTTGAGCGCGTGATAAATAAACTGATGCACGGCGCGACTGTCGCGGAAGCGCACTTCGGTTTTGGCCGGGTGGACGTTCACGTCTACCAACGCCGGATCAATCGTCAGGAACAGGCAGCAGCCCGGTTGGCGGCTACCGTGTAGCTGATCGCGATAGGCTTCGCGGATGGCGTGCTGAATGACTTTATCCCGCACGTAACGGCCGTTGACGAAGGTGTGCTGCGCTTCACGATCCGACAGAATGGCGGTGGGAATCATCGCCCAGCCGCGAAGTTGCAACAGATCGTTGCCCAGATCTACTGTGCGACAAGCCTTCAGAAAAGCATCGCCCAGCACTTGCCGGAGCCTGCCTTCGGCATCATCGGCTGGCCAGTGATGGCTTACTTTACCGTCGCGGCTGATCGTGAAGCTGATTTCCGGATGAGCCAGTGCCTGACGGCGAATCGCTTCCAGACAGTGAGCGTGTTCGGTGGGCGGACTTTTAAGGAATTTACGGCGGGCGGGTGTATTGAAATACAGGTCACGCATTTCGACGACCGTACCGGCGGGTAGGGCATCTGGTGTTAACTCGCCATCGGCACTAATGCGCCAGGCATGTTTGGCTGTGCGGGTACAGCTGACCAACGACAGACGCGAAACACTGGCAATGGCCGCCAGGGCTTCACCCCGGAAGCCCATGGTGGCCACGCGTTCCAGATCATCCAGTGTGGTGATTTTTGAAGTGGCATGACGGGTAAGGGCCAGCCCAAGCTGGCTCTGGTCGATGCCGCAGCCGTTGTCACTGATGCGGATCAGGCGCATGCCGCCTTCTTCCAGATCGATGCGGATGCGGGTGCTGCCGGCATCAATGGCGTTTTCCAGGAGCTCTTTGAGCACCGATGACGGACGCTCCACAACTTCACCCGCCGCAATCTGGCTGATCAGATGGTCGGGAAGCGCGCGAATGACGGGTTGCTGGTTATTAAAGCTCATCGACGAGATTATAGTGGGATCGGATAAAATAGCGGACTTAGTCTTTGAACCCCAGAAATGGCCCCGCTATGGAATGGCTTGCCTCTTTTACCGATCTCGTACTGCACCTGGATAAACACCTGGTGTTTTTTGTCCAGCAATATGGCGATTGGGTCTACGCGCTGCTGTTCGCGATTATCTTTGTCGAGACGGGGATTGTGGTTGCGCCATTCCTACCGGGAGACTCGCTACTGTTTGTGGCAGGGGCGCTCTGTGTTACGGAGGGTATGAGCCTGCCGCTGTTGATGGTGCTGCTGGTTGTGGCCGCTATTCTGGGTGATGCACTTAATTATTCGATTGGTCATTGGTTTGGTGATGCGCTGATTAAGCGCACCCGATTAATCAGTGCCGAGAAGTTGAAATACACGGAACAATTTTTTGAAAAGCACGGACCGAAGACGATTGTTATTGCCCGTTTTCTGCCGATCGTGCGCACCATGGCGCCCTTTGTTGCCGGCTTTGGCGGGATGAAGCCACAACGCTTCTTTTTCTATAACGTCACCGGTGGCTTGCTCTGGGTGGTGTCGCTCACCCTGGCCGGTTATCTCTTCGGCAACATTCCGTTTATCAAGAATAATCTGACCGCTGTGATCCTGGTGATTATTTTTGTGTCGATTCTGCCCGGTATTATTGCTGTGCTGCGCGCCCGTGCTGCCGCCAAGCGCTAATGGCACAGAACCGTAAAACACGTTGTGTTGTATTGATTTCGGGCCGCGGCACGAATCTTTCGGCAATCTTGAAGGCAGCGGCGCAGGCAGATTATCCGGCGGAAATTGTTGCCGTGATTAGTAATAAGCCTGATGCAACGGGTTTGCAGTTGGCGCAAGAGGCCGGGATTCATACCGAGGTGGTGCCTTCCAAGGGGGTTACTGATCGGGAAATCTACGATCAATCGCTGCTGGCCGCCATAGATCGGCATAATCCGGATCTCGTGATTCTGGCTGGCTTTATGCGCATCCTGACCCCGGGTTTTGTGGCGCATTACGCCGATCGCATGATCAATATCCACCCTTCGTTGCTACCCGCATTTACCGGGTTGCACACCCATCAGCGCGCACTGGATGCCGGGGTACATATTCACGGTTGTACGGTACACTTCGTCACCGCTGAGCTAGACCATGGCCCGATGATTGTGCAAGCTGCCGTGCCGGTTTATGCCGATGATGATGCGTCTCAACTTGCTGCGCGTGTTCTGAAAGAAGAACATCGTATTTATCCGGCGGCAGTTCGCTGGTTCGCCGAAGGTCGTCTCTCCGTTGTGGGGCAGCGTGTACTGCTCTCGAATGAAGATTCGACTCCTAATGCACTGATCGCGCCCAGTCTGGGCTGAAAGAATTTATGAGTAAGAAAAAAGTGGCGCCTTCGCGCAAGCCTGCACCATTAAAACAGGCTTCGGGTGAGCCCAAATCACCAGCCGAACTGGCGTTGCCGCGTCCCTTTGTCGCTCAGGCCATTAGCCTGATGGCGGAAGTGCTCAAGTTTGAGCGCCCTGCAGACAGCGTGCTTTCTTACCATTTCAAGAATCACCGTGAAATGGGCCATGCAGACCGGGGTCGTATCGCCGAGCTGGTTTACGGCATTCTGCGCCACCTGCGTAGCCTACGGGATGTGGTGGCACGTTCCGAACCGCCTAGCCCGAGCGAAGCCCGTTACCTGGTGCTTGCCGCTCTGGTCCGTTTGCAGGGAAAAAACCTGCGCGAGATCGAGCACCTGATCAAAGGCGAAGACACTGAATGGTTTGGCCGTTTGAAGGCCGCCGGACAAGATAAGGGTACGCCAGCTATACGGCACGAATTTCCTGATTGGCTGGAAACGGCTTTATCAGCTATGCCCGCTGATGAACTCGATACCTTGGCGCGCTCGTTGTTGGTGCCGGCACCACTGGATTTACGTATTAACCCCTTGCATGCCCGTCGCCCGGAAATACTGGCACAGCTGGAAAAGCATGGCATTGCTGCCAAAGAGACACCGTTTTCACCTTGGGGTATGCGCCTGGAAGGCAAGCCGGCCATTCAGCGTCATCCTGCCTTTGTAAAGGGTGATATGGAAGTGCAGGACGAGGGCAGCCAGTTACTGGCAGCGCTTGTGGCGCCGAAGCGTGGCGAAATGGTGCTGGATTTCTGTGCGGGGGCTGGGGGCAAAACACTGCTTATGGGCGCGCTGATGAAAAACACCGGGCGTCTGTATGCCGCAGATATTTCCGAGAAGCGTCTGGCCAAACTGGGACCGCGCGTGGCGCGTGCCGGGTTGTCGAATGTGCAGACCATCCGCCTGGCGCATGAGCGGGATGACCGCATTCAACGCCTGGCCGGTAAGTTTGACCGGGTGCTGGTTGATGCGCCTTGTTCGGGCACGGGCACTTTGCGCCGTAACCCCGATCTCAAATGGCGTCAGGGCGAAGCGCACATTGCTGAGCTGACCGAGCTACAGGCCAAGATTCTTGAAGCCGCCGCACCCCTGGTGCGCCCGGGTGGGGTGCTGGTCTACGCAACCTGCAGTCTGTTGCCGCAGGAAAATACCCTGATTCAGCAGGCCTTCAGCGACGCGCATCCGGAATTCGAAGTGGTAGACCCGGTCGCCCAGCTGGCGGCGGTTGGTATTGAGCTACCTGCTGATGCGTTGATTGCAGGCCCAACGAACTTGCCAGGCCTGCAGTTGTTGCCGCATCGCCACGGCACAGATGGGTTTTTCGCGGCGATTTGGCGCAAGAGGATTTAATTACTGACCACCAAATTCTTCATAAGCGCGCATCGCTTCGGCGGCATACATGAGCGATGGGCCACCGCCCATCATCACGGCAACGCCGAGCATTTCGGCGAGTTGTAATTTGGTGACGCCCAGTTTGATCAGTGCTTGCGTATGGAAGCCAATGCAGCCATCACAACGGGCTGCAACCCCAATGGCCAGGGCGATCAGTTCTTTGGTCTTGGCATCCAGTTCGCCGTCTTTCATGGCCGCTTGATGTAGGGCGCTAAAGCTAGCCTGAACCTCTGGGACTTGACCACGAAACTGAGCCAGTCCTTTGCTAAGTTCCTGGGTAACGGTCTTGAAGGATTTTTCTGACATGACGAGCTCCTAAGTCTGATGGTGATAGGTTGCAAAGATTTACAATTATATATAATATCAGTTCTGGTGTATAACTCACCATGTGTTTTCAAGGAGAATCAAAATGACTCAAAACGTTGGCGGTATAGACCGTATCCTTCGCGTCGTCGTTGGTCTGGTGCTGATCGGCCTGGCAGCCACCGATAATATCGGTGTATGGGGTTATATCGGTGTGGTGCCGCTGCTGACGGGCCTGTTCCGCTATTGCCCGGCCTATAGCATTTTTGGTTGCAAAACCGGCGGTGGTAGTTGTGGCACCGGCTGCGGCACAGGCTGTAAGACCGACTGCAAATAAGCTGCTTTAGCGAGGCGCAGTCAGCTGCGCCAATGCCCACTCGATGTGCGTTTTTACGAGCGTACTCGCGTGGGCTTTTTTATCGGCTATTCGTAAAACCGTGTGGAATTACGTAGTTTGTGGTAACATCTAAATTCGTAAATTCGTGTGGAAATTGCCATGAACGAACCCTCTAGGATTGTCTGTTGGTTTAGCTGCGGTGCGGCTAGCGCGGTAGCCACAAAGCTGGCCATTGCCGAGAACAAGAAGCTTGGCCTGCCACTGGTGATTGCTTACACCGAGGTGGCAGAAGAGCATCCGGACAACAAGCGATTCCTGAAGGACTGCGAAAAGTGGTTCGGGCAGGAAATCGTCATCATCCGCAATGAGAAGTACAGCGCATCCATCAATGAGGTATTCCGCAAAGAGCGTTACCTTGTCGGCCCCCGGGGAGCTGCGTGCACTCGCCTTCTCAAGAAGGGGATGCGCATTCAGTTTCAGCAGTTCGGTGACCGCCAGGTGTTCGGTTACACAGTCGAGGAACAGGGGCGTGTAGACCGATTCCTTGATGCCAATGCGGATGTCGATATTTGGCCGTTGCTCATTGAGCACGGGCTCACGAAGGATGACTGCCTAGCAATCATCGACAGGGCAGGTATTGAGCTGCCGGAGATGTATAAGCTCAATTACCGAAACAACAACTGCGTTGGCTGCGTTAAAGGTGGCGCGGGCTACTGGAACAAGGTGAGGGTCGATTTCCCTCTCGTATTCGTCCAGCGAGCAAAGCAAGAGCGTTTGCTTGGAGTGGCTATCTGTAAGGTTGGCGATAAGCGCGTATTTCTGGATGAGCTTCCCCTCGATGCTGGTGACTACCCTTCCGAGCCGGACATCCAGTGCGGTATCTTCTGCGAACTCGCTGAACTCAACATCGCAGCATAATGACCGACATCCTCCAACTTCCCGGCTGGGAAGCCACCGGAACCCGCACCGAGCAGGGCGAGTTCATCATCGAAGCCAAGTACACGGTGCCTGCCGCCGCCTGCATTAAGTGCGGCGTGGTAGGCGCTCTTTACCGCCACGGCACCAAGAAGGTGCGATTGCGTGACAGCCCTGTCAGAGGCCTTCCAGCCGTCCTAGACGGCACCGTGCAGCGCTACAAGTGCCGTGACTGTGGCGAGACGTTCTTGCCGGCCATGCAGGGCATCGAGGCGGCACGCCGCATGACTGAGCGGTGTGTGCAGTACATCCAGGAGCAATGCACCCGCGACACCTTCACACGTATCGCCGAGCACGTCGGTTGCGTAGAGGGCACTGTGCGGAACCTGGCTGCTGAACGCATACAGACTCTAAACAGCCAGTTCAAGCCCTACCTGCCAGAGTGGCTTGGCATCGATGAGACGAAGCTCGACCGACAGATGCGCTGCATCATCACTGACGTTGGCCGGAACCAGCCCATCGACATCCTGGCCGACCGAGAGAAGCCGACCCTTGCCAGGTGGCTCCATCAGTTCAAGGACCGCTCAGTTGTGAAGGGCGTCGCCATGGACATGTGGCGCCCCTACAGGGATACGGTCAAAGCCGTGATAGGCAATGTCCCGGTGGTCATCGACAAGTTCCACGTCATCCGGATGGCCAACCAAGCTGTGGACAAGGTGCGTATCCGCGTCCAGAAGGAGAAGGACGCCCGTACCCGCGTCGCCTGGAAGCGCAGCAAGGTGCAACTGGTGAAGCGCCCGGAGAACCTGTCCGACTCCCAGCGCTTCAACCTGGAGATGTGGCTGGCCAACGAGCCGGAGGTGGCGGAAGCCTACCGCTTGAAGGAGGCGTTCTTTGCCATCTACGAGATGCCTAAGGCCGAAGCCACCCAGGCTTACGATTCCTTCCTGGTCAGCGTTCCGGACAGCATGAAAGCCGACTTCAAGGACCTCACCACGGCCATGAAGAACTGGCGCACCGAGATATTGGCCTACTTCGACTATCCCATCACGAACGGCTACACAGAGGCCTTGAATGGCGTGGCGAAGGTTATCAACCGCGCCGGCCGTGGCTACAGCTTCGAGGTGATGCGGGCCAGGATTCTCTACCGGACACCACGGCCCAAAGCCGAGCCGGTGCTGATGGCAGCCGAGCCTGTCGCAGAGTACAAGTCACCCAGGGTGCACCTCATCCGGGAGAAGGGAAACCGCTGTGACTCATGCGGCGGCATCTACGACGACATCGATTTGCGAGCGACCAGAACAGGCGTCCGCTACGAAGACAAACCGCTGGAAGGATTGAGCCTGTTGTGCGGCCACTGCTACGTGAGATTCCACACGGATGGCCATCTTGGCAACGGTTCGCTTTCTACATGATTTTACGAATAGCCCTTTTAATTAGCTCACTTCCGTCACCCGACCGACAGCATTGTTCCGCTACCGACCAAACACAGCCCCCGAAGCAAGCGGAGCGCGCAGACGTTAGGATTGAAGCCCGAAGGGGCGAGACCAGGCGCAGCCGCCGGCTCGACGCGCAGCGCGAAAGCCGAACCGGCCTTTAGGCCGGGAACGCAAGAAATCAGGAAGGTTTCAAACCAAACACGAGATTAACAAAACCATCCCGAGAAACAACCTTAATAGGCCTGCCATAAACCACTAACTCATTAAAATCCGTCACCACCCGACCACTTTTATCAGACACCGACACAATAGAACCAGACACCTTCATCTCATACCGAGAATATCGGACCGGCAAATACGCCACCTCCGCAGAAACATTCACCGCACGACAGTGTTCAAACTCATCACAAATAGACGTCTGAACCCAAGGCAGCCTAGCCGTAGATTGAGTCCCCTCGACATTAGGGAAATAAGCCGCCCGAATCTTATTAGAAGGACTCCCAGGCATATAGAAATCATCGCGCTGATAAAGCTCAATCCCCAGTTTAGGCATAGGATCGGAACGCCCACCAAACAACGCACAGCCGTCAACAAACAGCACCACGAACCCAAGAGCCGACCAAAGAAACAAGCGACGCATACGAAAGACTCAAGAAACACAGATATAACCAATCGTACCGCAGAACCAAAACACAAGCGCAACCAAATAACACGAAACGACAACCCCGTTCCGGGCGAAGCACGGAACGAAAGGGGGAAGCCGAGCGGCGTGGGGCGATAGCCCCATTGAGCCCCGCCCCGAGAAGGGGCGAGGCCTGAGGGTTAACGAAGCGACGCCAGAATCTCGTCGTACTGGACCCTACTTTCACCTGAGAGATCGGCAAGCTCACGGCCACGGCCGGAACCCTTGCCCCAGCGATCAACGATCGCCCAATCTTTCCCGACAACGTACACGCCGTTATCCCAGTTATCAGTATCGAGTGACGACAACAAACCCACGCCCAGACTGCATGAATCCCGCACCCCAAAAAACTCATGAATCAGGCCACAGAGCCGCGCCATCGCGTATGAAGGATCGGAGGCCGGATCTCGAAACCCGCGCGCCTTCGCAGCATCAAGGAAGGCGAGCACAGATTCGAGACCGCCATTCCAGTGCAGATAAATCCCCACACCCGTCGAATGACTCCCAGAAAACGTAATAACTGCACGATTACCCATAGTGAAACTCCCGTAAGAATTGGAAACGGGCCAAGTCGGTCAAACCACCGCCCTGCTGCCCGTCGACAAAGCCGGACAGCAACGGGCGCACGGCAAGGGGCGAGGCGATTTAATGGGGGGAAGCCCGTAGGGAGGCACCGTTCATTCGCCGAGAACCCTTGGGCAAAGAGGCTGTGCAAAGCTAAAAGCAGGCACAGCCGATGAAAGCCGACCCGTGAGTACGGCACTGGCCGAAGCTTGGAGACGGGCAGCATCAAAGCCAGCAACAAACTCTGAGCGAAGCGAACTCGATAGGTAGTCTGGCCGCCAAATCGGCCGGACTACCCCCGCGCCGCAAAACGCCTGGTGCGGAACGGGGGAGAGCGTCAATTACTGGCGGGATGCCTGGCCTGCCTGGTACGCCGCGATCAGCGCTTCCCGGATACTCCACACCGCGCAATCGTAGAAGTCCAGACTATCGGAACGGCGCGTTTCAAGGGTCGGGATTCGCAGAATCCGGGCGGCAATCTCGGCCGCGACAACGTGTGCCTGGTCGCTCATAGGGCACCGTCCGGGATTGATGCGATGGTTTTAAGGCTGGCCTGCGAGGTTGCGAGCAGGTCAATCCGTAGATTCGGGAGAATCCCGGTAACTAGGTAATTGATCGTCCAGTTGAGCACGTCGGCCTTTCGGGACAGATCGGCTTCATCGGTAAAGCTGCGCTGATACTTTCCAACCTCTTCCAGAGCGCGCATGAGCGACAAGCGCACCACGTTCAGGTGATTGTCGGCGTTTTCCACGGCATAGGCAGCGCGGCGAGTGAGTAGATCGTTTTGCATGGTCAGTCCTTTCTCGGCGGCGATGCCGCCGGTCATGTATTACAGGGTTTTAAGAAGGTCAGCGGCGATTTGCTGCAAGCTGACTTTGTGCGTAGCAATCGCTTCAAGGGTTTCCATATCCAGCGCTTCAAGAAACTGCGCACGGCGTCGCCGTATGGCGTCGTGCGCCATATAAGGCCAGTCGTTGCAGACCGTAATGAATTGCAGCCGTTCGGGACAGCCGCGCCCGTAGCCCGTCAGATAGGCCGTGAGGTTTTGAGAAAGGGTATTGATGTTCATGGTTAGGCCGCCTTCGGAAATTGAAACAAGCCGCCATTGAGCCGATCAGTCGCCGCCGCGTGATAGGCCGGGTCAAGTTCAAATCCCAGATACCGACGGCCAGTAATGAGTGCCGCCTCGCACGTCGAACCACTCCCACAAAATGGGTCCAACACAAGCGCACCCGGCTTCGAGAAGGATTCAATCAGCGGCGTGAGGCAAGACACGGGTTTTTGGGTCGGGTGTAGCTTGTTGCCGGTGTATTTCCACGGCAACACATCCGGCAAGGGATTGCCGGGCAGTTCCGGCTGTCCCTTCGCCAGCAGATAAGCCGATTCGTGCTGATAGGCAAGGAAACGCTTAGAAGACGCGTATTGCTTGGCGAACACCACATGCCCGACAGGGCGCAGCCCTGCCTTCTTCCACGCGGCAAAGAACAGATCAATCTTTGTCCAGCCATAGAAGCTAACGCAAAATGAGTTGTCTTTTAAGACACGAGCCATTTGCATAAAGGCCGGTTCCAGCCAGTCGGCGTTCACATCGTTAGCGATAGCGCGGCCCGTGCGGTCCTTGTAATTCACCAGATAAGGCGGATCAGTGACGATCAGATCAATACGCTGATCGGGGATTTTTTGCATCAGCTCTACGCAATTGCCGAGGACGATTTTATTCATGGTGTCTGCTCCTGATTGGTTAAGGGGCAGAAGCGGTGCACATCCGTTGCTGCCCGAAGCCAGAGCCGGACAGCCAGTTAGAGGCGACAAGGGACAAGCCGATTTAATGGGGGGTAGCCCGTAGGGGGGCACCGTTCATTCGGCGCACGCCCTTGTGCGAGGGTGCTGTGCCAGCATCAAGGCGCACAGCAAACGATGCAGATCGCATCACAACGCTGGCCGACGCTCGGATTCGGGCAGCATGAAAGACTGCTCTTTGAGCAGCCACCAATCTGAGGCGAAGCCGATCTATTCAGGTTGTGCGACCGCACCGGGCGCACAACCCCACCGAAAATATCCGGCCATCAAGACAGCCGGGGTCACACATCAGTTGAACATCTGACGTCACGCTACAAAACGAACCTCTGGCGTCAGCAACTGGGTGATGAGTTTTGCGATTTGTTGCTCGCATTCTTTGCCAGCAGACCGCGCCTTGATTTCTTCTGCTGCAAAATGGATGGCATCGGCGCGTGAATGGGCGAACTTTCCCCATTTCTTACCGACACGATAGCCTGAGTAGCTTATGTTGGTCTGCACGGATGCCGAGAACATCCAACGCTCTCCATCTCTGGCCAGCTCGATCCAGATCTCGACCTTGTTGTCGCGCAAGTGAATTGTTTCAAGGATTTCTGCATCTTTACAGACATGGCCATCGGGATCACAGGGAACCTTGATAAGCACAGGTTCAGTGGCAGGGAATAGATCGAATTGCATGGCGGTTCCTCGTTCAGATCTGGGTCGGCTCGTCTGAGCAGAGCGCAGCAGCCAGTGCATCAGCACCACGCACTGTCGCAAAGCCCCAGTAGACCAGCGAGATCGGCAGGTGCTGCGGGGCAAATTGCCGGAGTTCTTCAGCCAAGATTTCACGGCTACGCTGTTCATTACCACCGCCTTTTACGTAACGGCTGATGGCTTTTGCGGTTGCTTCGCTCTTTGTCATATGAATTCTCCTGAAGGTGTCGGACGTGGATCTGCTCACGCATGCCCACGCCCTACCGATGGTTAGTAGGTGCAGAGTTCTTTAGTGGTGAGAAGTGCGCCGGAGTCGCTATCGATCCACAGATGCTGCGACAAGGGCTGCACCCAACGCACGGCTGCACGAACAGCCTCCAGCGTGGTGACCGGTGCCACAGACTCACCGCCGTCATTCGAACCAAGAACCAAACCTTTACCGGCCAGCGGCTGGGGATAGCCGTCCAGCTTGAAAAATCGCTGTGTGCCTTTAAACAGACCTTCGTCGTCGACGTACACTCCGTCACCATCCTCCCCAAACCCTGCCACCGTAAATAGGTCGGCATCAATGAGGCGGTAGATATCAGCCATTTCACCGCCATAGTCCACCTCCGACACGGTCATCTCGAACGGGTCGATCAGAATCGCCTTGATCGGTGTCTTGGCTGTTGCGGTCGATGCTTCGCAAAAATCTGGATTGACTGCATCCCGGGCAGTTGCATAGGTGTTGTTGCTGGTTTGCGATGGATTTGTGTTGTGCATAATGTTCACTCCTGGTTGAAAAATCTGTCTTGCTTGCAGGACCCGTGCCGAACCAGAACACAGGGGGTAAGAGTCGGGGTCAAGGGCCAAAGCAGAAGCCGCACGCGGAGCGCAGCCGTAGGCGAGCACCGAACGGGTGAGCATTTGGGCGCAGCGCACCCTTGAAACTGACGACCCCTGTGTTGGTCTCGGCGTTATCGGGTGCTGACAAGCGTTTAAGACGGATTCATTCAGCCTGGGGCGCACAACACCATCGGCTTATAGCAAACCAGATAGGACAACATCGTTGTCCGTCTAACTGTCAGGCATCGCCTGACGGCGCTCTCGTTAAAGAATCAGCATCTGGCCGCAAGGCCAGCATATCGGCTGATTCTGTCAGGGCCATGATCTTGAACGCGCAGCCTAATCAGGAAGTCGGGCCGCTCTCGGCCAGACTTCCCCCACCGCGTCCGTCGGCAGGCAGGGGCTGGTTGTTAATGGCACACCTGATTACCTTCAGTAAAAACCACTGTATCGGCGTGAGTCATATCGAGCAGGTTCCACCACCACGGTGGATTGAGCAGTTGCCGATGCTGATCGCCGGAGCCGTCATTGTCGGACAGGTGGATTTCAAGGCAGCGGTCAGAGGCCACCATGTCGCACAAAAGGTCGTAGCGCACTTCGCCAGATTTGTGCGCCAGAATCTTGATGTGCGAAAGATCGAGCGCGAAGTGCGCACCCGACCGTGCCAGTTGTTCATACTCCGACCAAGAATCCAGAAAGAACTTTCCGTGTGCGGTTGGATAATGCCCCTCGATGCCAACCGGACACTCAAAAAGATCGGCGGCAGCTTTCGCGGCATCAAAGAGTTTGGCAAGCGGCAGGTTTGACCGTTGACCGGCGTGGAGTGAGTAGGCCGAAGCGTTCAACCGCTTCGAGGTTCTGGCCAGCGAAGCAAAGAAATCCGGGCGATCAAACCAGTCGGCCAGATCAACGATCTGGAGTCGCTCCTGAACACGGGCATTGGCGTGAAGCCGAAACCGTGTATCGGGATATAAAGTCATCAAATCATCGACTACCGCATCAGTCATCTGCCCGAAGTTTTGAGGGCAAAGCTGTACGTGCGCAGTCGAGATTTTGCCGAACAGCGGCTCGGACGAATGACTGGCCAGCCGCATCGCCTCATGGCAGGTTTTAGCGGGATAGGCTCCGAGCGAGGCGCAAATAGCGTGTTTCATGGAAGGCTCCGGTGAAAGGCCGCCCAAGACTAAGGGCTTGGGGCGGCCAGCAGGATCAGATGTCGTATTCCGACAGGTGCTCTTCGCGGTAGAAGTCAGCGTGTTCCAGCGTCACGGATTCGGCACCGTCTTTGGCGCAAATCTTCATTTCGCCTCGACCACCGGAATTGTTCTCCCAGCCACCATGACGGGCTTCGATCACCTCGTAGGCGAACATCCGCACCGCTTCTTCAAGGTCGTAGGTTCTTTCAACGACCGTATTGATTTTGGTCTGATAGTTGTAGTGCAGTGATCTGATGGGCACCATCAAGGTGGCATCGAACGGCACCTTTTGCCCATCCCGGTATCCCTCTATCCACTCGATACCGCCAGAATCACCCTCACCGTAGTATTCGAGTGCCACAAGGTGAATGTCGGCCTGTGTTAACGCCGCCAGAATTGCGCTCTTGTTAAGTCCTTCAAGTTCTTCCCACATCATCGTCAGATCCCTAATTGGTTAGTCAATGAGCCGCAAGCGGTAAAACCACCAACCTGCTGCCCGTAGCCAAAGCCGGAGCGAGACATGAGTACGGCAAGGGGCAAGCCGATTTAATGGGGGGAAGCCCGTAGGGGGGGCACCGTTCATTCGGCGCGCACCCTTGGCCATAAAGCCCTGTGCGAAACAAACGCACAGGCTGAAAAGGCGTACCGTGCGAAGGGATCGGAACGAAGCTTGGATACGGGCAGCAGAGAATATCTGCGCTTTGCGCTCCAACGCTATGAGGCAAAGCCGATCTTTTCAGGCAGTCTGGCCACCAGCAGGCCCGACTGCCCCACGCGTTACAGATTACTGGCTTGCGCCTGGCGCCAGGCATAGATAAAGTCTTGCAGGAACAACACGGGTCCCCTTATGAGCTATCTATCCCTGTACCAGCAATTGTCGATCGAGTTTCTCTCG
Organism: uncultured Dechloromonas sp.; assembly: GCA_964498255.1. Lineage (GTDB taxonomy): Bacteria > Pseudomonadota > Gammaproteobacteria > Burkholderiales > Rhodocyclaceae > Fluviibacter. The sequence goes on along the minus strand of CAZCGW010000018.1, from coordinate 9,033 downwards.
GATCCGGAGTTTGATCACGGCCGCGCGCGTGATGATGCATTCGCCTTGTGTGCGCACTGGCGGCATACACACGGCCGGCATGTAACCGCTGAAAACGTTTCTGAGGAGTTTGGCCGCTGGTGGCGAAAGCACTATGCGGACGGCTTGCGCACCATGGGGATTACGCGTTCTTACCGTCAGTTCATGGATGAATTAACGCAGAAGCTCCCTGATCGCCGCTTAGCGTTCAGCGCTGGAAGCAATACTGCGGACTGATTGTCAGTGTAGCCAGGGGCGCTTTGCGTCCGTGCGGTAGTCGTAGGCCATCTGGCCACCACCGGTTTGCGCAGAGATGTAGTGCACGATCATCTGCTCAAGCTCAGCCATGTTGGGTGCTTCACCAACCAGTTCATCAGTGGCTGGATTCACGGCGCGCCAGATTTTAAGGTGATCGATCCAGGCGCACTGGACCATCTGTATTTCGTCGTCTTGAATGTTGGAGTGCTCCATGCGTTTCGCTCAACCAATGCCGCGCCATTAAATTGGCGGAGATGAGAGGATTCGAACCTCCGAGGCGCTTTTGACGCCTGCTCCCTTAGCAGGGGAGTGCCTTCGACCACTCGGCCACATCTCCGCGTTTGGTGCCAAGAACCGGACTCGAACCGGCAAGGCTATTCGCCGGCAGATTTTAAGTCTGCTGTGTTTACCAATTTCACCACCTTGGCTGGTGGGCCCCCTGGGAGTCGAACCCAGCACCAACAGATTATGAGTCTGCTGCTCTAACCAAGCATGAGCTAGAGGCCCTAATGGAGCGGGTGACGGGAATCGAACCCGTGCTGTCTGCTTGGGAAGCAGAAATTCTGCCATTAAATTACACCCGCTATGTATCAGCGGTGCCCGCGTCTTTGCCGGTAAGCCTTTGGCGCGTGTCTGTGTTTGATTGCAGACCAACGGCATCGCTGACGTTGTGATTATACCCACGGATTCTTTATGTATAATGGACACATCATGAGTTTCCGCATGTCCGCCCTGTTTTGCGAAGAGAAGGCTGCTGAAGTTGCGGCGTATTTTCTTGTGCGCGCTTCCGAGAAAGGTGCCAACATCACCATCTTGAAGCTCATGAAGCTCATGTATCTATCGGAACGTCTTTCTTATGAACGGTATGGCTTTCCGATTATCGGCGATGCGCTGGTATCGATGCCGAATGGCCCCGTTCTATCAAGCACACTGGATCTGATTAATTTTGGTCCGTCAAAGCCTAAAGGCGCCTGGGATCGCCTGATTGCCGAGAAATCAGGTCGGGACATGTCTCTAAATGAGAACATTAAGATTACCATCGATGACCTCCGTGAGCTGTCAGAGTCCGATCTAGAAATTCTGGAGTCTATCTGGCGCCAGTTTGGCCGTATGTCAGCAATAAAGCTGCGCGACTACACACACGATGCGAACAACTGCCCCGAGTGGCAAGACCCTGACGGCTCGAGCGTGCCCATTAAGTTTGAAGACTTGTTGGATAAGCTTGGATACTGCGCAGCAGACGTTGGAAAGATCATTGCTAATATCAGGCAGCAGGCTTGGATTAATTCGAAACTATCCAGCGTTCAGTGATGGCTGCAGTCTGGCATCCAAAGCCTGGCGATTGCCTATTAATTAACAGCGGCCCGGTTGGCAAGCATCTATTTGTCATTGTGCTTGATACCAAGGTTGGCAATCAGCATCAGATCGTTTCTGTTCCCGTATGTACTGCCCGTGATTACGCTCGGGTTGATGACTCTTGCCTAATCGGCCCCGGAGAACATCCTTTCGTCAAAGCGGATTCATTTATTCAGTATAGAGATACACGCGTCGACCCGGTGAGCCATTTGCAAAAGTGCGTACAGGAAGGCACATTCACACCCCACACCCCTGCATCACAAGAATTAGTCGACAAGATTAAGGCCGGGCTGTCTGCGTCAAGATTTGTGAAGCGCCACATAAAGGATTTGTTCGACTGTTGAGCCCACAGAGGGCTAAACCTGCCCTTCTTTTCTGCCCTGCCTTGTACTATAAGTGCTATTATGATATACGTGCTTTTACGCCAAAATCTCGTATTTCAACAATAGGCCAGACCAAAATTCAAGACCAACCGCCTGTTTTACGGGCAACGCCGCCAAGCCCCGTCCAGTCTGCGCACAAGCGAGTTGTACACCAAACGATCCACGAAAACTGTGGACAACCCTTGCTATTCACGAATCGGCTGCTAAAATGCAATCATCGCAATCAATGGAGAACTATCATGGCCACCAATCTCGTCGTGCGCAACATTGAACCCGCTGTTGCCCAAGCCCTCAAACAAGCAGCAGCAGCCCATGGACACAGCGCCGAAGCCGAGCACCGCGCCATCCTGCGCAACGCGCTCTTTCGGCCAACACGCCGCACATTCAACGACGTGCTTGCCAGCATGCCCGACGTCGGCCTGGACGAAGACTTCAATTGCCGCCAACGCTGATGTATCTACTCGACACCAATATCGTCAGCGAGCTGCGCAAGGGCGTTCGCGCCAACGCCGGCGTACGCACATTCTTTGCCGGTCTCACGACTGATGCGGCTTACCTGTCCGTTCAGACTATTGGCGAATTACAGCGCGGCATCATCACCATCCGATCACGCGGCGACCACCCACAAGCCGACCGGCTCCAATCCTGGCTCAACGAACTATTAGCAACCTATGCCACACGAATACTGGCCTTTGATCTGGAGTGCGCACAGGTCTGGGGCAAACTCATGTCACCCAATCCCCAGCACCCCATCGACAAACAAATCGCCGCCATCGGCCTCATCTACGATCTGACCGTCGTGACACGCAACATCGACGATTTCGAAGCTACGGGCGCTCGTCTTCTGAACCCATTCACCTAATTTTTTCGGCCAGAAACCCCTAAAACCACATTTCCCGCGCTTCTACACGATTTAAACAACCCTGCCCTACCCCTACCCTTCCCCGCCCTTAAATAATCGCTTCCAAATAGCCTGGTTTCAGACGGTTTTAGCGCTTTTTATTGCAACGGAATCTTTCTCTCAAGTTTCCATGGCCAACAACCTGAACATCACCTTCAAGCCACCAACTTACACTCGGGTTGACTTCACCGCACTGCGCGCCTGGGTACAACGGGTTCCCATCAGCACTATTGCTGATCGTTACTACAACCGGGAAGCCCCCCAGGTTAAACAGGGGCTGGAGAATTTTCTGTCGAGCATGCGCGACGATCTGATCGAGCGCGCCAGTACCGCCAACCCACACATCGCCAGCATCCTGCGCTCAGCCCGTCAGGGCGGGACCATTACCGAAACGGCACTGCGCATCATCTTTGAGGCATCGAACGCCAAACCCGGCGAACCCAATCCGGAAGACCCTCTCGCTCAATGGTTCCGACCACGAGTTGCCAAAGCCCTTCTTTCAGAAAACATGGTCACGCTTGATGATGTGGTGACGCGCATCAATCGTTATGGTTACCATTGGTGGCGCCCTATTCCTCGTTTGGGACAACGCGGTGCCGGTGCCGTCATCGCCTGGTTGCAGCGGCACGAGAAGGCACTCGGCAAGATCGAAGCGCATGCGCTCGCTCCGGAAGAAATCAACGGGAGCTATCAGGTATTAGTCGATGTCAGCAACCAACAACTTGCCCCGCTGGAACGTATCGCCCTGCCCTCCCCGCTCGATGGCAGCCACGGCTACAACCGGGCCAAAGACTTCTCATTCATTCGGGCAACGAATGATCTGGATGCCATCCGGGCCTACCTAGCGCGCTACGAGCCGGGCGGCAACACCTTTAAGAAGTATCAGAAGGAACTTGAGCGTTATTTGCTCTGGTGCATCTTGGTGACGGGCAAACCCATATCTTCCCAATTCGTTGAAGACTGCGAAGCCTACAAGGAATTTCTGAAAGCGCCCCGCCCTGACTTTGTGGGGCCACGCAAGCCTCGACTGTCGGCTCACTGGAAGCCCTTCAATGAAGAACCGCTCAAAGACTCTTCGCGCAAAGCGGCCATTCAATGTATCCGCGCCTGTTGCGAATGGCTCACGAAAGTTCGCTACCTCTCCGGCAACCCGTGGGTAGCCGTCACTGACCCAAAAACCATCACCCCACTTAACCCGATGCAGATCGAGAAAGCCCTTCCCTTCCCGCTTTGGGAGAAACTCGTTGCCGTTGCTCAACAAGCCGCGAACCAACCAGAGAACCAACAAGGACGCATTGAACTGGCTGCCATGCTTCTGATGGGCGATTCTGGGCTACGCCGTGAAGAAGCAGCAACCGCGACCAGCGATCAGCTGCGCCCGAGCAGTCACGCTACAGGGGTCTGGGAACTCAACGTCTTAGGCAAACGTAGAAAGTGGCGCACCGTTCCCGTCAGCAAACGCACCATTGAAGCACTGCAAGCCCACTGGAAAGATCGACATCCAGACATTGAAATGGATCTGTTGCCTGCACCCCTACTCTCCCCAATCACCAAGCTGCAAACCAAAGCCTCATTGGAAAAGCACGGACACCTGGAAGAAATGCCCTATGCAGCAGCAGCGATTTATCCGCTGATCAAAAGCCTGGTTAAAAAAGCAATCGACACCCGAGAGTTCGATGAAGCAGAAGCAGCCGCCCTGCTCCGCATTTCGCCGCACGCTTTTCGGCACACCTTCGGCACGCAAGCTGTAGCAAAGGGCGTCCCCGTTGATGTTGCTCAGAAGGTGTTAGGCCATGCTTCGATGAGCACGACCAGCATTTACGTTCAAGCCGAGAAGGAACGGACGATGGCAGAGGCGAAAAAGTTTTTTGAGAAGCTGGGGTGAAATGATCGATCAAGGCCAGAAATTTTGTAACCAATTGATTCCGTTTGTGTTTCACCGTGAAACGTTTTAGGTGGCGGTTCAACACTCTGATTGGCTTCCATTAATTCCTTAGTCTCACTTGCCCCTCGGCAAACCTCTCGGCAAACGCTAGGTTAACCGGCAGAGTTGCCAAACGACCTTCCTGCATTCGTTCAACTCGCGGACTGCTTCCATCCCGACAGATGAAGGTGCCGACAGATTGACCTGTGGCTGTGATCACTTGCCAACCGTCGTATCGACCGTCCAGCGTCTCTAGCGTATGGCGGTAGCGCTGCTGTTGCACGGCTTTCTGCTGCTGAACATCGATCTCCTTTGCCTTGCTCTCAAAGTCCCGATCCTGTTCCAACAGGTACGACAGATACGCCACGACTTCTCGACCTCTGAGGCGATAAAGATTGTGCCAGACAGCCTTCGTTACGTCTGAGAGGCGTTTCCCATTGGTCTTCGCTTTAGCCATCAGCATGCAGATCGCCGATTTCTTAACGGCCAGTTGCAGCAGTGGCGTAACCTCAATCGGTAGTTTGGTTTCAGGATCGATGGCATTAGCGGAATCCTCGCTCGAGGATGACTTCTGTAAAGACTGATGTTCTTTGGTACGTTCCTTATATTGGCCGTCTCTCATTTTGCTAGACCGATAGTCGTGGATAAGTTCTTTGAGGCTCAGCAGTAGGACCGCCTTGTCGGTGAGCAGAATAGGGGAGAGATAGAACTTGCCCGTTCTTGTTTGTCGCTTCTGTGCCCGAGTGATGTAGCCCAGGGCTTCAAGGGTTGCCAGACCTCGATAGAGTGTGGCATCAGAGCCGAGCATCGCTTCCTGACGTAATGTTTCCCGACGCGGGAAGATCTCACGCTTCAGATTGTTGATGGTTACAAAGGTCAGAATACCGTACAGGACCCGACGTGCAGTGAGATTCAGATCCAGACAGTTAAGCCGGTGCATGGCTGCGGCACGTGCTGCGATCAAAGGGGAGGGGAGGTGTCGCGTAGGGGCAAGTGTTACCCCGGACGTTTCCTGATTCATCAGAAATGCTCCATGTGCAAGAAAAAAATGTAAATACCCCTTGCACTCCAGAGAAATCCCGAGATAGAATCACTCATCGTTGTGAGATTCTGTTGTTCGGGACCTCCACTGCAGTACCGCAAAAGCCTGGCGCCAACCAGGCTTTTGTTTTATCAGGGAAGGGTTGTCGTAAGATTTAGTTCATCGCCATCCTTGTATTGGGTTTTGGAGCGGTTATTCAGAGCTCTTGCTCTGCGTTAACAATAGTGCGTGGATCTTGCTGAGCAGAGCGTCTGCATCTTCTTTTGACGCAAACTCTAAGCGAATGCTTTTATCTGTCTGTCGCAAACTGCAGTAGGCCGCTTTGCCGCGCTTCACAACAAGGGGCTTGGTCTTTGGCTTTTGCTCCCTTTTGCTGTCAGCGCTAGATTTGCGGATCCAGTCTTTAGCCTTGCCTTGGTCAATTTCTTTGTTCGCAATCAGCTGTACGGCCGAAACGACGAGGTCAGATCGGCCGGCCTCAGCCTCCAATGCCAACTCGTGGGCGGTTCTTGCGCCCAAAGCAGAAGGGCATGCGCTAAGAATGTCATGAGCCATTTGGGGTAGCCGAGAATAGGCCATCAGTTTTGACAGATGGGCTACAGAAACCCCAGATGTTTTAGCTAATGATTCCTGTGTTAACCCTGGGTTCTCGGCCACCATTGCTGCAAATCCGAGATATTTTTCGTAGTCGGGTAGCGAGGAGTGTATTAGGTTGGCAAAAAATGCATCTTTGCTAACGTCCTTCTCAGGAATATCAGCAACGATAGCTGGGATCGTAGTCCTGCCTAGTTCCCTGTAGGCCTGGCTTCTATTGTGGCCGGATACAATCTCGTAACCGCCTGTCTTGCGCACACGTACAATGATTGGCGTAACTAGATCGTTAGTGGCCAGATTGTTTTTTAGGATCTCGTAGTTTTCTGGGTCGAGATTGCGCTTTCTACCCGCGACTTCGTGCAGTTCCGTTAGTTTAATATTCAGAACTTTTGGCCCCCCTGCGAGCAGGCTTTCAAGTTGTTCGTTTAATTCCTTAACTTGTGACTCAGCGGTTCGCAACCGTTTTGCTGATGACTCAATCAAAAATGGGGCGGGGATGTTTCTATCTGGCTCTGGAGAAGATGCCGAGTCCAAGTTCGCCACAATGCCAGCCGTCTTTTGCTTCAAATCGCTAAATAGTTTAGACATTTGAGCCTCTCCATCCAGTAACAAGTTGCCTTAGAATGTAATCTGCGAATCGATTCACCGGCTCTTTGTAACGTCGCCAGGTTTCTTCTTTCCCAGGCGGTCGGCCAAAATCGAATATAGTTTTATCTTGAGTCAAAGCTTGATTGGCAGTAACTGATTTTGGAATTTCGATTGCGTTCAAAAACTCGCCGTAGGCTTCTTGAAGCCATGATTTAACAAGCTGGTGACCTTGAGATTGCTCAACTTTTGTTGGCAGTATGGTTACAAAGTCGTACCTTTTGTTTTTGGCCTCTTCCTCTGGCAACACACCTGTTAGTAACCCGAAAATCCCCCAGAACTGAACGCTTGAAGTGAAATCGAGTTTTTCTGGAGGTGATGGCATGATTAACCCATCGGCAGCTAACATGACATTGATAGTGGTATAGCCGAGGTTGGGGGCTGTATCGAAAATGATCACGTCATAATCTTCCCGCAATGGGTCGATCCCTTTACCGAGTTCCGCCCAAGGATTGAAATCCTCCTCGTCTTCACTACGCTTCGGAAGGATAATGTCTGTGCTTAGAACCAATGAACACGATGGGATAATGTCCAGATTGTGCCAATACGTATTCCGAATCGCTGGCCGTAAATCTTTATGATGGCCGCGAAGAAAGGGAATTATTGTGGTTTCTTCATGGTTCACGTGCTTACGATTCTCTGGGTGATAGCCCAGTAGCATTGATGCCGACCCTTGGCCATCACAGTCCACCACAAGAACTTTTTGACCCTTTAATGTAAGGGCTTGAGCTAAAGAAACAGCGGTCGTTGTTTTGGTGACCCCACCCTTGTAGTTACAAACAGCGAGAATGCGACCTAATTCCCCCGCTGCTCGCGTCGGGTATTCGGCAATTGTTTGAACCCACAGAATGGTTTCTTCAAGTGTGAGTTCTCTTGGTTTTGTGGATATGGCATCTCCGTTTTTTGAGCCAAGAGGTAGGTTATGCTTAACAGCGCAATGCCTAACTTGGGAGCGGCTAATGCCGCAAAGATCTGCTACGTTCGCCAAGGAGAACGTAGGAGCGGCTTTTGCCGGAAACGGTTCGTTCAGCATGACCGTAAGCGCATCGAGAAATTTAGATGCTTTGTTTGATAAAGCTTTTAATTCTTCAAGAGAGTGGCCTGGCATTTTTTTCACCGAGAGTGGGTTTCCTAGTTTCGACACTATAACCCATAACTAGGAAATGTTCGCAACCGCGAAACATTTTGCTAAGTTCCGCGGCTAATAGAGAGCGCCCAAATTCGGGCCGCTATTCTATAGACGGTGCCAGTTATCTTGATAGGAGTGCGAGAGGGGTGGCGCAGCGCCAGACGAGTATCGATATACAGCATGTTTATTTAGTGCTGTTCTGCCATGCCAGGGGCAGGAAGTTCGGGTACAGAGGGGTCGCTTAATGACCAAAGCCAAGATGGCTTATCGCTTTCAGCGATCAGAGTACTTAGGGAAGGTCTGCAAAAGCAGATAAATTGATTGATGTTGCGCGTGATGGGGTCTGGTTTTCCCCATGACGTTCGAATTTGATCCGGATCGAGCTGGTTTCTGCCGAAATACCCCAGTATTGCGGGGTTGCCTGGGGCAATCCGCGAATTACGGACGGATTCATCCCGTGGTGCCCATGAGATGTTTACGCGCCATCCATAGATTGGACAGGGCAAACAAGGTGGTGAGCTGCGCGGTGTTCTTCATGAGTCCGCGGTAGCGGACCTTGGTGAAACCAAACTGGCACTTGATCACCCGGAACGGGTGTTCGACCTTGGCGCGGATGCTGGCCTTGGTTTGCTCGACGGTGTCGAGCAATGCCCCGATGGGGTTCTTTCGGTCAAGGCACTTACGTTTGCCCGGCATCATGGCAACCTTCCAGTTGACCGGCAGGTCTTTTGAGGTAGGCTGCAAAAAGTGGAGTCCGACGGATCGTAAAATTACCGATTCGGA
>CAZCGW010000017.1:0-42022 GCA_964498255.1 uncultured Dechloromonas sp. | reverse complement strand
TGCCGTTATCCATTAGACTTTTAACCGTTGCACTTCAGACTTGAAACCGCCGCGTTTAACTTTCATGACATTCGACTCTAGTTGGCTGAATTCTCATGACGGCTGTCCGTGAAGGGGCGTTCCTAACGCTCCTAGAAACTGTCACGGATGCGCCTGGAGTGCCTCAACGTGTTTATAGGTCTTTGCGAGTTCTGCTTCTATTAGAAAAGCATTCAAGCTTAGATAGAAAAACCGTAAAAATCGCCTAGAATTTTGCACAATGAAAAGCCCAACTAATCTTTTTGCTGACATCCCAGAACAGTCCAACCAAGAACTGTGCACTACCCTAGTTGAGCACCCGCATTGCCGGATCGAGCGGATTGTTTCCTACGGTCAGGCCAGCCCCGAAGGTTTCTGGTACGACCAGAGCTGGGATGAGTGGGTGCTTCTGCTGAAGGGATCAGCCGAACTGGATCTGAATGGCCTTATCGCTACTCTCACGCCCGGCGACCACCTACTCATTCCTGCAGGTCTTCGTCATCGGGTCTGTAAAACAGACTCAGATCAGCCCACCATCTGGCTGGCCATCCATATTGATACAACGACAAAGGCCTGACATGCGACAGCCCTACAAAATGGTAGTGCCCTACATTACCAAGGACGGTTCAGAAATCAGAGAGCTGATGCATCCAATAGTCCAAGGCAACAAGCTCCAGAGTCTGGCAGAGGCTACGGTGCCATTGGGCGGTAAAACACTTCGCCACAAGCACATCATCACGGAAGAGCTGTATCACGTCACCAAAGGACATGGCCTAATGACGCTCGGCGAAGAGCAGTTCGAGGTGTTTGTTGGCGATACGATCTGCATTACGCCAGGCACAGAACATTGCATTGAGAATCTGGGCAATGAACCCCTAGTGCTTTTATGCTGCTGCAGCCCAGCTTACGCCCATGACGATACACATTTGATTGAGTAATCCATGCAACCGCTGGCTTTAGTCGATCTCAAAACTGCGGGCGCTACAGCTTCCAAAGATCGAATTACATAGACCGGAATCATTCCGATTGATGCGTCCGGGGTAGAGAAATGGAGCATCCTAATCAAACCAGAAACTCGAAATGCATCGGATTGATGCTTGTTTCGTGAAACCGCTAACTACGCGCCACTACTGAATTTTGGAGGCGCGAGCCGGAGTCGAACCGACCTACACGGATTTGCAATCCGGTGCATAACCGCTTTGCTATCGCGCCTTCGTATAACTTAACTAAAAAGGGAAAGCACTTGCTTTCCCTTCTTTAAAACTGGAGCGGCAGAAGAGTCTCGAACTCTCGACCTATACCTTGGCAAGGTATCGCTCTACCAACTGAGCTACTGCCGCTTGAGAGCACGAATTATACAGAACTTGTGAAATCCTGGTCAAGCCCAATCAAGCTTAATTTCACAAAACTTACTTAATCCGATTCTTTAAGATCCGGCCAGGCCACATAAAGGTAGTAAGCCATGGACCACAAGGTAAGTGCCGCGGCAATCCAGATGAGTAAGGTGCCCCAGAACTTCATGTCGTAACCGCCAAGCGTCGCCCCATAAAGCAACATGGGTATGGCAGATAGCTGCGCTGCCGTTTTGAATTTGCCAATCATATTAACGGCGACACTTTTACGCTTACCCATACTGGCCATCCATTCGCGCAGCGCAGAAATCGTGATTTCACGACCGATGATGATGATGGTGACGAGCTCGCTGACACGACCATCAGCAACGAGCAGAATCAGCGCCGTAGAAACAATCAGCTTATCGGCTACCGGATCGAGAAATGCCCCGAAGTTGGAAGTCTGATTCCATTTGCGCGCCAGGTATCCATCGGCCCAATCAGTGACTGCCGCAATGATGAATATGATCGCTGAAAGGGTATTCCTGCCCTCTTCCGGAATGGGCAGCACTTGCGGCACGAAGGCAATGATCAATAATGGAATACAGGCGATACGCGCCCAGGTCAGAAAAAGTGGCAAGTTCATCATGTGCGTATTATCAGCTATCTTGTAGTGCTTCGTGAACCCGTTGTGCTAATTCAGCACTCATACCGGGTACGTTGGCAATAGCATCAACGCTGGCCACCTTCATGGCAGACACACTGCCAAAGCAAGTCATCAGCGCCTTGCGGCGTTTCGGCCCGATGCCAGGTACCTCATCGAACCGGGAGCTGAAGCGAGCCTTCTGACGGCGCCCCCGGTGGCCTGTTAGCGCAAAGCGGTGTGCCTCATCACGTATTTCCTGCACAAGGTGTAAGCCGGGATCATCAGGGTCAAGATGCAAAGATTCTCGTTCTTCTGTAAATATAAGCGACTCCAGACCCGGTTTACGCCCCAGACCTTTGGCCACGCCAACCAGCGGGATATCAGACCGGCCCAGCTCAGCGAGGGCTTCTGCCGCTTTGGCAACCTGCCCTTTGCCACCGTCAATGAGAACCAGATCCGGGCGCACACCTTCAACGCCCTTGTTGTTCGGTTTGTAACGACGATAAACAGCCTGATGAATCGCTGCGTAGTCATCACCTGGAGTGATATCGGTGATGTTGAATCGACGATAATCAGCGCGGCGCATCGCGCCACCTTCTTTGACATCGTGAGTCCAGACCACGCAGGAGGCAACAGCCGCCTCACCCTGGGTATGGCTGATATCGAAGCACTCGATACGATTCAATTCTTCTATGGCGAGACCAGATTGCTGTAGTGCTGCCAATAACGATTTCTGGCGCTGCCCTTGCAGGCTCTGCATGCGACGCCGCTGCGTGAGCGCCAGTTGCGCATTATTGACTGCCAACTCCACCCACGATTTATGTTGGGCGTAGTACGGCAGATCCATGGGCAATGGCCGCCCAATAATACCGGTAATAGTTTCGACAACGGCTTCATCGACAGGTACGTTTACAAGAACTTTACCGGGTGGCGGATGCAGGGCGTAATGGGATTCGATAAAAGCCGACAGCACTTCACTCAGCGATGCCTGATCCAGCTGGTTACCCGCTTGCGGGAAATGCGCACGATCACCGAGGTGGCGGCCACCACGAACCATGGCCAGGTTGACGCAGAGGCTACCGCCCTGCTCCACAGCCACAATAATGTCGACATCTTCAGCCTGGTGACTATCCATGATCTGCGTATCCTGGGCATGGTGCAGGGCCTGGATCTGATCACGAAATTGTGCCGCCTGTTCAAACGCCAGGTTTTCAGAAGCCTGTTCCATCATGGCAGTAAGACGTTGCGTAATTTCCTGATGGCGTCCTTGTAGGAACAGCGTTGCAGCTTTGACGTCTTCCGCATAGGCGGCTTCAGTAATGCGCCCGACACAGGGGCCACTACAACGCTTGATCTGATAGAGCAGACAGGGTCGTGTACGGTTATTAAACACGCTGTCTTCGCACGTGCGTAGACGGAAGATCTTTTGCAGCAAGTGCACAGCTTCACGCACCGAATAGGCATTCGGATAAGGGCCGAAGTAATCGACATTGTTCGATAGCGCGCCGCGATGCAGCCCTATTAGCGGCCAGGTTTCACGGGTTAAACGAATATACGGGTAGGACTTGTCATCCCGAAACAGGATGTTGTACTTGGGCGCCAACTCTTTGATGAGATGGTTTTCAAGCAACAGCGCTTCAGACTCTGAGGGCGTTGGAGTCACCATTAAGCTGGCGACTTTGCTGACCATTAAAGCAATACGGGGACTGCTCAGGTTCTTTGCAAAATAGGAAGAAACCCGGCTTTTAAGATTCCGCGCTTTACCGACATAAAGCACTTGGCCATCCTCGGCCAGAAAACGATACACCCCCGGCCGCTCAGGCAGCGTACGTACCTGATCCTGCAGGGGGTGGCTCATGAGTTAGAGGGCCTGAATGCGTGTCAATGCTGCTTGATATTCGGCATTGGCTTCCAGCTGTGCACGCGTGAGTGGTCGATCTGTACCCAAACCTGCTTGGCCCAGCAAATTAGGAATGCGTGCGGCACGAACCGCATGCATCTCTGGCTTCCATTCTGCCAATAATGCGTCGACAAAATCAGGCTTGTTACAGACAAGCAGCACATCACAGCCAGCATCCCAGGCTGCATTGGCACGATCGACAATGCTACCGGCCACACTGGCACCTTCCATGGAAAGGTCATCGCTGAAAATGATGCCGTCAAATTGGCACTCCAGGCGTAGCTTTTCCAGCCAGCGTGGCGAGAATCCGGCAGGACGCTCATCCAGCACCGGATAAATTACATGCGCTGGCATCACAGCATCCAGTGAAAGCTCATGGTACGGCTGCATATCAGTTTCGATCTCTTCCATACTACGTTCATCAACAGGAATCGCCACATGAGAATCGGCTTCAACCCAGCCATGACCCGGGAAATGCTTGCCGCAAGAACCCATGCCACCCTTGGCAAGGCCTCGAATCAAAGCAGCTGCCAAACGGGAAACGATCTGCGGATCTTTAGAAAAGCTACGATCACCGATCACACCGCTGCGACCCCAATCCAGGTCAAGCACTGGCGTAAAAGAAAAATCAACGCCATGAGCCCGTAATTCTGTTGCCAGAACAAGGCCTACCGCTTCGGCAGATTCATCAGCGGCAATCGGGTCTTTGCCATGTAACTCACCCAGCAAACGCATTGCAGGCAAACGTGCAAAGCCTTCGCGGAAGCGCTGCACCCTGCCCCCTTCGTGATCCACGGTGATTGGTAGAGGCGGGTTACGCAGCTGAGCAATTTCCTGTGTCAGCGCAGAAAGCTGAACCGGATCTTTATAGTTGCGAGAGAACAGAATCACGCCACCTACCAGAGGATGTTGTAAACGTCGTTTATCTGCCTCAGTGAGGGTTAGGCCTTCCACATCGACCATCAACGGGCCATAGGATACGTTCGTGCTCATAGCTTCTCCACAACAACAAAGGCAACTGCATGATCAACTTCGTCCGTGATGGACAGATGAATCTGCAGAGAACGCTGACGGATCCATTCCGCCAGCTCGGATTCGAAACTGAAAAAAGGTTTGCCCAGCGAATCGTGTTCAACACGAATGGCCGGTAAAAGTACGGGTGCTCGAAGACCCGTGCCCAGCGCTTTGGCGAGCGCTTCTTTGGCGGCAAAGCGTTTGGCAACAAAGCGATCAACGGCCGGTACTTTTTGCACTTCCAGCTGTTCTTCTGGATGCAGCAGATGGGCAGCACCGCGTTCCGGATGACGTGACAGCAACTGTCCAATACGTTGAACAGAAACGATGTCGGTACCAATGCCGTGAATCATCGCGTATTTGTTCGCTTAGCTAAGGCTTACGGCTTCACGCATCAGTCGCTTCATTTCAGCAACTGCTTCACGCAGGCCAACAAAGACGGAGCGACTCACAATGGCATGCCCAATGTGCAACTCACGGATGCCCGGCAATGCGGCAATGGGTTGTACGTTGTAATAGTTGAGCGCATGACCTGCGTTGAAACGCATGCCGAGCGAACGGATTTGCTGACCCGCCGCTGCAACACGCTGTAATTCTGACTGAACTGCCGGACGTTCGATATCACGCCCCGCAGCGTGGAAGGCATGGGCATACGGCCCCGTGTGAATTTCGCAAACCTGCACGCCAATACGTGCGGCAGCGGCTACCTGATCAGGCTCCGCATCTATAAAGGTGCTCGTCACAATGCCGGCATCACGCAGTTTGCCCACAATGTTGGCTAAACGCGCTTCCTGGCCAACGATATCCAGCCCACCCTCAGTGGTCACTTCCTGACGACCTTCCGGCACCAGCATAGCCATTTCAGGTTTCAGTTCGCAAGCAATACCCACCATCTCTTCGGTTGCGGCCATTTCCAGATTCAATTTGATCTGGGTCAGGTCACGCAACTTGCGCACATCGGCATCCTGTATGTGGCGGCGATCTTCACGCAAATGAACCGTAATGCCATCGGCACCACCCAGGTGTGCCTCTACAGCAGCCCAGACAGGATCCGGTTCATAGGTGCGCCGCGCCTGACGCAGGGTAGCAACGTGATCAATATTTACGCCAAGTTCAATCATGATGAAATTCAGAGATCAGCAAGGTCTTCAAACAGCCGACGGCTATGTAGCTGTCGACCATTCAGATAAAAAGCCATCAGGCTGCGCATGAGTTGTTTGCTCTCGACCAGCGTAATGGGGTTGTCAAAAGACTCTGCATCCATATCGAGCAGTGTCTGTCCGCTTATTGTACCGGCGCTCGCAGAAGAATCGGCAATGATGCGCGGGCCAGATTCCATTTCATAGAGATAACGGCAGTCCGAAATAATCGGCTGTCCATTCGTGTCGTGAACCAGCATCAGGCCATAACCGAGTTCGCCGAGCAGCTGCTTCTCGAAACGGCGTAAAACAGCAGAAAAAAATGCAGCATCATGTGATTCGGAAGATGATAGGGCCTGCAAGGTGGTGCTGTAATGTTCAAACAACTGCTCTTGAGCGTCTTCACGCGGTAGCAAATTGATCAGCAACTCGTTGATGTAGTAACCACACAGCAAGGCGCGGCCTTGCAGCAGCGGCTGACCGCCCTGCCATTCAGCGTTATGCAGCGTGACGACTTCGCCTTTACCACTCCAGGTCATCTCCAGAGGTTGAAAGCCCATGAGCACGCCACGCATCGCGGAACGTGGCCGACGAACGCCTTTCGCAACCAATGCCATACGCCCGAAATCCCGGGTAATCGCTTCGACAATCAGACTGGTTTCCCGATAGGGCCGAGTGTGCAGCACAAAGGCTGGCTGGCGTTCGACTTTTACGGGGCGCATACCAGTTTACTGGGTAATTATTCGTAGCCCAGGGTGCGTAGCAGACGTTCATCGTCTGCCCAGCCCGATTTAACCTTGACCCAGAGTTCCAGATACACCGTGCCGCCAAACATGCGTGTCATATCCTGACGGGCTTCTGAAGCAATGCGTTTAAGCGTTTCGCCGTTACGGCCAATGATCATGGGTTTGTGGGATTCACGATCCACCACAATGGCTGCAAAAATCCGGCGTAACTCACCTTCGGTTTCGAACTTTTCAATCTCCACCGTTGCCGCATAAGGTAACTCGTCGCCCAGTAGACGGAAAAGCTTTTCCCGGATGTATTCGGAGGCAATGAAACGTTCGCTGCGATCAGTGAGGGTGTCGGGGTCGTACAGAAAGCCCTGCTTCGGGAGTGCGTTGCGTATCTCACCGAGTAACGCATCTGTTTGCGTACCCTTCTCGGCGCTAACCGGCACCACGGCCGCCCACTCACGCAGTTCAGCTAGCTTTGCTACAAATGGTAGCAATGCCGCCTTGTCTTTAAGCTCATCGATTTTATTGAGCACAAGAATGACAGGTTTGTCTTCTGGCAGCAGCGCCAGAACCTTGCGGTCAGGATCACCAAAGCGCCCTGCTTCAATCACAAAGCAGATCACATCGACTTCCTGCAAGGCCTGTGTCACACCGCGATTCATCGTGCGATTAAGCGCCGAACTATGTTTAGTCTGAAAACCCGGTGTATCTACAAAAACATACTGAGCATCATCGTCAGTACGCACGCCCATA
This sequence comes from uncultured Dechloromonas sp., assembly GCA_964498255.1. Lineage (GTDB taxonomy): Bacteria > Pseudomonadota > Gammaproteobacteria > Burkholderiales > Rhodocyclaceae > Fluviibacter. Next base: position 34,484 of record CAZCGW010000017.1, on the reverse strand, counting down.
ATGCGGTGACGTGTTGTTTGCGCCTTACGGGATGTAATGCTGAGCTTTTCACCAATCAAACGGTTCAACAACGTCGATTTACCAACATTCGGTCTTCCGACCAGCGCCACAAGTCCTGCGGGCTCTGATTGTTCAGACAATTCAATCGGAAGTTCGGTCATCGCTTTTTATCCTGGAGAACAGCTTCTAGTTGTGCAAGCGCCATTTCAGCAGCCTGTTGTTCGGCCGCCCGACGCGTTGGGCCTTTGCCGCAGGTTTGAATCTGATGCTCGGCAATATGACACAACACTTCAAAAGTCTGTGCATGCGCAGCGCCGCTCACCATGGGCGTATCATAAACAGGCAGCGGTAGACGACGGCCCTGCAGCCATTCCTGCAAACGTGTCTTGGCGTCTTTGGCCGATGGTAGTTTATTCAGGTCGATCGCATTGATACGCAGGGTAAAACTTGACAGGATCACCCGGCGCGCTGTTTCAAAGCCAGCATCCTGCCAGATAGCCCCGTAAAGTGCTTCAACTGTATCAGCCATAATGGATGGGCGATTCTGCCCGCCGCTCTTGAGCTCACCCTCACCTAGCCGCAAGTATCGACTGATTGAAAGATCGCCGGCCACAGTGACGAGTTGATCCTGACATACCAGATTTGCGCGCAAGCGAGAAAGATCACCTTCTGGCAGATCCGGAAAGGTCTGAAAGAGTGCCTCTGCGACTACCGCATTGAGAATCGAGTCTCCTAGAAACTCCAGACGTTCATAGTGGTCTCGACCATAGCTACGATGCGTCAGCGCCTGATCAAGCAGGGCCTGGTCACGAAATTGATAGCCAATGGCAGACTCAAGTGAAGCCAGTCGGTTCTGGGCCGTTACGGGGCGCTGACCAGTTTGAGTCATACCGGATCTTGCTTAGCGGAAAGAGCCAATACGGCCCAGATCGCCCCAATGGAACCAGATGAAAAAGGCTTTGCCGACGATGTTGCCGTCAGGGACAAAACCCCAGACGCGACTATCTTTACTATTATCTCGGTTATCACCCATCACGAAGTAATTGTCTGCCGGCACTTTGCAAACGAAACCTGTACTGTCATAGCGGCACTGATCACGATACGGAAAGCGTGCAACATCAGGCACAAAGGCTGGCGCATCCGCGTCATTCAGCGTGTTGTAGGTAATGCCATTCAAGGTCTCTTGATACTGCTTCGAATAGTACATACGATCAGCGTGCAGATAATCGGCTTCTGACGAACGAGGAACAGGCACACCATTAATGCTCAGCTGTTTATTCTGATAGCTCACCGTATCACCCGGCAAGCCAATCACGCGTTTGATGTAATCAACATTAGGTTCAGGCGGATACCGGAAAACAACCACATCACCACGAGCGACTGGATTCCCTGAAACAACCTCTGTGCCGACGATCGGTAAACGCAAGCCGTAGGTGAATTTATTGACCAGAATATAGTCGCCAACCTGCAGAGTTGGAATCATCGAACCCGATGGAATCTTGAACGGCTCCACAACAAATGAGCGTAGTGCAAAGACAGCCAGGATTACCGGAAACAGGCTAGCGCCCCATTCTACCCAGATCGGATTCTTGCTGCCCGGTGCTCGTAACTTACGGGCATAGAGCACATCAATCAGCCAGAGAATGCCGGTAGCCAGGGTGATCAGAAAAAGAATCAGTGCAAAATTCATTCAGTCGTTCCGTACTTAATTTTTGCTATCGAGTTATTTGCCGTCAACACGCAGCACCGCCAGGAAGGCTTCCTGCGGCACTTCCACCGTGCCAATCTGCTTCATACGCTTCTTACCAGCCTTCTGCTTTTCTAGCAGCTTCTTCTTACGGGATATATCGCCACCATAGCACTTGGCGAGAACGTCCTTACGCATAGCCTTAACGGTTTCGCGCGCAATAATTTGTGCACCCAGCGCTGCTTGAATTGCCACGTCATACATCTGGCGAGGAATTAGCTCGCGCATTTTGCTAACCAGTTCACGACCACGATATACCGAGGTAGAACGGTGAACGATCAACGACAAGGCATCGACCTTATCACCGTTGATTAGCACGTCCAGCTTCACCATATCAGCCGTGCGATATTCCTTGAACTCGTAATCCAGTGATGCGTAACCACGTGACACTGATTTGAGCTTATCGAAGAAGTCGAATACCACTTCCGACAGTGGCAATTCATAAATCATCTGCACCTGGCGACCGTGGTAACGCATATCAATTTGCGAGCCACGCTTCTGGTTACAGAGCGTAATTACCGACCCCACATAGTCCTGAGGCAGGAAAATAAAGGCCGTGATGATCGGCTCGCGGATTTCCTCAATCTTGCCGATGTCCGGTAAGCGTGAAGGATTTTCAACGACGATCTCTTCACCATTACGTAGACGCACCTCATAAACCACGGTCGGTGCCGTCGTAATGAGATCCATGTCGAATTCACGTTCCAGGCGCTCCTGCACAATTTCCATGTGCAACAAGCCGAGGAAGCCACAACGGAAACCAAAGCCCAGCGCTTGCGAGACTTCGGGTTCAAACTGTAAGGCGGCATCGTTCAACTGCAGCTTTTCCAGCGAATCACGCAGTTGCTCATATTCGTTCGGCTCTACCGGATACAAACCGGCAAACACCTGCGGTTTGATTTCCTTAAAACCTTCAAGTGCCTGTTCGGCAGGACGATCTGCCAGCGTAATCGTGTCACCCACGCGGGCAGCTTTCAGTTCCTTGATATTGGAAATGATAAAGCCCACTTCACCCGCCGATAGTTGTGGCTGTTGCTTGGATTTGGGGGTAAAGATACCGACCTGTTCGCACAGGTGTGTCGAGCCGGTCGACATCAGCTTCATGCGGTCTTTAGGTTTAAGCACGCCATCAATGACGCGCACCAGCATGACCACGCCGACATAGTTATCGAACCAGGAGTCAACGATCAAGGCTTTCAATGGCGCATCGATGTCGCCTTTAGGCTCGGGCACCTTCTGAACGATCTGCTCGAGAATGTCGTCAATGCCGATACCGGTTTTTGCACTGGCTTCTACAGCTTCAGTAGCATCAATACCAATAACGTCTTCGATTTCAGCACGTGCCGTATCTGGGCTGGCTGAAGGCAGATCAATCTTGTTCAATACAGGCACTACTTCCACACCCAGATCCAGGGCGGTGTAGCAGTTTGCAACTGTTTGGGCTTCGACGCCCTGCGACGCATCAACGACCAGTAAGGCACCCTCGCACGCAGATAGCGAACGTGAAACTTCATAGGAAAAGTCGACGTGCCCCGGGGTATCAATCAGGTTCAAACGATAAACCTGACCATCTTTTGCTTTGTAATCCAGCGCCGCTGTTTGCGCTTTAATGGTGATTCCCCGTTCCTTTTCGATATCCATCGAGTCCAGAACCTGGGCTTCCATTTCACGGTCTGACAAGCCGCCACAACGCTGAATCAGACGATCAGCCAGGGTGGATTTCCCATGGTCAATGTGGGCAATAATCGAAAAGTTACGTATGTGCTTCACGGAATTCCATTTTTCCAGCAACAAGCTGGCAATAAGTGCAGTAGAAGCGCTTCAAAAGCGCCTGATCAACCCGATATTCTACCGGATCAGGGCTCAGGCTGGCGGTCTTGACGAGCCAGCCTTTTCTGGCGCTTTAGCGTAGCCCCGGCTGAGCCGGTTGCGCCTGAGGAATCGGCACAAAGATCTGCACATTGGATCGGCGAATCAGCAATGTTGCTGGCGCTTTGGCATCCATTTGGGCAATGATCTGATTGAATTGCTGTGCCGAGCGCACATCTTGGGTGTCGCCCTTGGCCGTGACAGCCAGAATAATGTCACCTGGCCTCAAATCAACCCGGCTACCCGGACGGATATCTACCACCAGAATGCCGGCATTCAGACGCATCTGCTGCTTTTGTTCGGCAGTCAGATCGGAAACCGCGATGCCTAAACGGCTGTTGGTTGCTTCACCTACGCCTCGGCCCGCCGGCTTGTTGGAAGCAACGCGATCCTCCTGAAATTCGCCGATGGTCACGCTGACCGTACGCACCTGCCCCTTGCGCCATATTTCCACCTGGGATTTCGTACCCGGTTTAAGAGCGCCGACCATGCGTGGCAGGTCGCTGGACACGGTAATCGCTTTACCATCAAATTTGAGGATGACATCGCCCGGTTCGATACCGGCACGAGCAGCCGGGCCATTTGGTTCCACACTGTTCACTAGGGCGCCACCGGACTTGGGCAATCCAAATGCCTCAGCAACTTCACGGGTGACTTCCTGAATCGATACACCCATCCGGCCATGGCTGGCACGGCCTTTAGAGCGTAACTGCTGTTGAATATCCATGGCCAGGTCGATGGGAATCGCAAAAGAAATCCCCATGAAACCCCCTGATCGACTAAAGATCTGCGAGTTAATACCCACAACTTCTCCGCGCAGGTTAAATAACGGGCCACCCGAATTCCCCGGATTAATCGCAACATCGGTCTGGATAAACGGCACATAGTTTTCCTGAGGCAACGCACGCCCCTTGGCACTGACAATGCCTGCAGTAACAGAATGTTCGAAGCCAAAGGGGCTGCCAATTGCAACAACCCATTCACCCGGTTTCAGGCTAGCAGAGTCTCCCAGTTTGACGGCGGGCAGTCCATTAGCATCGATTTTTAGCAAAGCGACATCAGTACGCTTATCGGCACCGATCACCTTGGCGCGGAACTCTCGCTTATCCAGTAGTTTTACCGTAACTTCATCTGCACCATCAATGACATGCGCATTGGTCATGACATAGCCATCGGGTGTGATGATGAAACCAGAACCCAACGACCGGTTTTCCTGCTGGGGCTGCCCATTCCCTGGTGCCTGCGGAAAGAAACGGCGGAAAATTTCGTAGGCAGGATCGGTAGGGTCCATCGGCATCCCGTTACTCGTCGCCCTGCCCCGATTGTTTTGTACCGTACTGATATTCACGACAGAAGGCGACTGCTTTTCAGCGAGCTCTACAAAATCGGGTAAGCCACGGCTTTGTGCAACAGCCAAGCCGCTGACCGACAGCGACAAACAAATTAGGCAGATTTGCAGGAAGCGCTTGTACGAAAGGTTCATTGCTAAGGTCATCATGAGAAGCAGAGAAAAATCAGGTAAGGCGACGCACAATACGGGGCGCCACCATGGCACGGGATTGCTGATTACGTTGTAATTGCCACCAGGCAGCGATTAATCCGATACCGGCACCGGCGATGGCGCCGATATCGGGCGTCAGTTGCCACTGCAGCGGTGTCAGATTGGGCAATAAGATAGCGCCTAAAGCGCTGCCGAAAAACAAAAGGATCAGAGGAATCAGGTAGGCACGGGTAATACCCTGGGACAGCAAGGCATCCGGAATGGCTACCAAGACTTTGTTACCAACCTGCACACCTAAGTCATCTGCAACCAGTAGTGTCTTGGGTGTGCTGCAAAGCGGTTGTGCAATGCTGACGCCACCACAACCACCCGTTTCGTGACATCGACCACAGCCCCCCGAAACTTCAAACTGAAGACGAGCTAAACCCGGCGCCTCAGGCCTGGTTGATGGGATAACTTCAATAACTTGGGCTTCACGTTCTGCCATAAGTGCGAATCCTACGCTAATTCAGGATGTTTGACCTTCCGTCCGGGCATCAACACGCGCCCACAACCGGGTAAGCCGAGTCTGGCTCCAGGTGCCCGTTTCATGGGCGCCAGCAGTCATAACCACGCCCCGCAATGTCTGACGAATTATCTGATAGCGGTAGTACTGTTGAACTTCAGTCTGATTAATAAGTAACCCGTCGAGCGCTAGCGAGCCTTCACCATCTATTAGTGAAGACATCCTGGTTTCCTGTTCAAACAGGTCATCAGTAAAAGGTTCAGTCATTTGATGTGTCATGCCGGTTCCATCAATTCTTTAAGGGTCAACGACAAAGATTCTCGGGCGCGATGTATTCGTGAGCGCACGGTACCTATTGGTACTTCTTGAATTTGGGCAATTTCTTCATAACTCAAGCCATCCTGCTCACGTAATGTGAGTGCCTGGCTCAGTGTTTCGGGCAATTCGGCCATAGCTTTAGCCAAAGAATCCGATAATTCGTGTTGCCAGAGCAAAGTTTCGGGACTTTCACTAAAACTTGGCCAGTCCACCAGCCCCGCATCTGAAGCAACCACCTCATCAGTCAAAGACTCCTGATCAGGCCTTCGGCGATTCGTCTTGTTCCAGGCCAGAAAAGTATTATGGGCAATTCGCGCCAGCCATGTCGCAAAAGCAGCCTCACCACGGAAGCTGGCGAGGGATACAAAGGCTTTGAATAGTGATTCCTGCAGCAGTTCTTCAGCAACAGCGCGATCCTGTGTCAGACGGGTTAACCAGCGCAGAATGCGCGATTGACATGCAACGACAAGGCATTCGAATGCCGCCCGATCACCTGCCTTGGCAGCTGCCAATAGCGTTGCTTCAGTTGCCGATTCTTTGCCTTTAATGGCAATAACACTATCCGGTAACGAATCTGTTGTCTGTTTGATGTCTGTTTCCGTTCTAACCTTGTAGAATGCCCGTTAGTTTATGTTGTGATTGCCCTTTTCGCCATATTGGCCGTGCACGCTCCCCTACTACGTTGAACCAGACCACTTCCTCCTGCGCGAATCGTTTTGATGTGCTCATCATCGGTAGCGGCCTTGCCGGCCAAAGCGCTGCATTGTGCCTTGCTGATGCCGGTTTAAAAGTCGGCCTGGTTAGCAAGCGACGCCTTATAGACTCGGCATCAGGATGGGCGCAAGGCGGCATTGCTGCTGTGCTGGATAGCACAGATTCGGTTGAAAACCATATTGCGGATACCCTCACCGCCGGCGCCTATCTTAATGACCCGGCCGCGACCCGATTTGCCATCGAACATGCCGCCGAGGCGATTCAGTGGCTGATTGATCGGGGCGTACCCTTTACGCGGGAAGACGGTCGTTATCACCTGACGCGAGAAGGCGGCCATAGCCACCGTCGAGTCATTCATGTAGACGATGCCACCGGTGCCGCCGTTCAGGACACGCTCACGCCGCAGGTACGCAACCATTCCAATATCTGTGTCATGGAACACCACATCGTGGTGGATCTGATCACTGCCAGCAAAGCTGGACAGCAGTCCTTTGGGCAAAAAGATCGTTGCCTGGGTGCTTACGTGCTGGATAGCCAGTCGGGCAAAGTTAAAACCATTGCCTCAGGCCAGACGCTGCTCGCAACCGGTGGTGCTGGCAAGGTCTATCTCTATACAACGAACCCTGATACATCGACAGGGGACGGCATTGCCATGGCTTGGCGTGCGGGTTGCCGTATCGCCAATATGGAGTTCATCCAGTTTCACCCGACTTGTCTGTATCACCCGCAGGAAAAATCTTTTCTGATCAGTGAAGCAGTCCGTGGTGAAGGTGGGCTACTCAAGCGTCCGGACGGCACCCGATTTATGGATGATTACGATCCGCGTGCCGAATTAGCCCCTCGCGATATTGTCGCCCGTGCCATAGATGCTGAAATGAAACGCCATGGCCTGGATTGCGTCTATCTCGATATATCGCACCAACCAGCAGAGTTTATACGCGCGCACTTTCCGACGATCTACGAACGTTGCCTACAATTAGGCATAGACATCACGCAAGAACCGATCCCTGTTGTACCTGCCGCCCACTATACCTGCGGTGGCGTCGTGATTGATCAACATGGCCGTACCGATTTACCGGGACTTTACGCCGCAGGCGAAGTGACCTGTAGCGGCCTGCATGGTGCCAATCGTCTGGCTTCGAATTCATTATTGGAATGTCTGGTCTATTCCCGCGCTGCGACCGATGAAATCATTAGCAACCCATTGCCAGCGCCTGAGGCCTTACCGCATTGGGACGAAAGCCGTGTTACGGATGCCGATGAGGAAATCGTCATCTCGCACAACTGGGATGAACTGCGTCGCTTCATGTGGGACTACGTAGGTATTGTCCGCACAACCAAGCGCCTGCTTCGTGCACAGCATCGTATCCGTCTACTAACCCGCGAGATTGACGAGTTCTATGCCAACTTCCGGATTAGCCACGATCTACTTGAATTGCGTAATCTCGTACAAACAGCCGACTTAATTGTGCGCTCGGCGCTGCGTCGCAAAGAGAGCCGTGGTCTCCACTACTCCCGTGACTATCCGAATACCCTGAAGCGGGTTAAAAATACCGTACTGCGTAAACGCAATTAATACGCGTTTATTGCATCGCAACCTGACGGCGCATACGCTTGGCCCATACCAGCAACTGGCGCCATTGATCAGATGAACAGTCTGGCAGACTATCCGGCAACCAAATAATCACCTGACGTCCTTGCTGCGGAATCTCGGCATGTAGAACGATCAGCCAGGGATACACGCTCAAACGCGTACAGTGGATAGACGTCTCAACCCCATTAAGATCGGTCAGCAGCGCCTTGATTGGTCTGAACGTTAACACCACGGCGGGTGGTCTGCGTGATGCTGCACGCCATGCTTGCACAAAAACAGCCATCAGAGAGAACTCGACGACTGCTAGAGACCATCCGGAAAGGCTACTCTGGCTGAGGCTCAATACAGATAGCAGCAATAGAAAAAGCAACGCCGCCCGAAGGCGGCGCGAAGCAACAGGCCGGATTTGAAGCCGGCGCATCATAGTCTTTAGAAGCGTTTGAAGACCAATGAGCCGTTAGTGCCGCCGAAGCCGAAGTTGTTCTTCAGGGCGACATCGATCTTCATTTCACGTGCTGTATTGGCACAGTAATCCAGATCACATTCCGGATCCTGATTGAAGATGTTGATGGTCGGTGGCGAAATCTGGTGATGGAGCGCCAGCACAGTAAATACCGACTCCAAGCCGCCTGCACCACCGAGGAGGTGACCGGTCATCGACTTAGTAGAGTTAACCACCAGTTTCTTGGCATCCGCACCGAACAGCAGCTTGATGGCTTCTGTTTCGTTCTTGTCGCCCAGCGGGGTCGACGTGCCATGGGCATTGAGGTACTGGACGTTATCCGTATTGATGCCGGCATTCTTAAGCGCCGCTTGCATGCTGCGCTTAGGGCCATCAGTATCTGGTGCCGTCATATGATAGGCGTCACCGCTCATACCAAAACCGCTCAGCTCTGCATAAATCTTGGCGCCACGGGCTTTAGCGTGTTCGTACTCTTCGAGCACCATAACGCCAGCACCCTCACCCAGTACAAAGCCATCGCGGTCTTTATCCCATGGGCGACTCGCAGTCGCCGGATCATCATTGCGCTCAGACAGCGCACGGGCAGCACAGAAGCCACCCAGACCCAACGGAGAAATCGTTGATTCTGCACCACCGGCAACCATCACATCAGCATCACCGTATTCAATCATACGGCTGGCCAGACCAATGGCATGCAGACCTGTTGTACATGCAGTCACCGGGGCAATATTCGGACCCTTGAAACCAAACATGATCGACAGATTACCGGAGATCATATTGATGATTGAACCCGGTACAAAGAATGGAGAAATTTTACGAACACCAGCGGCATCGTAAGTTGCCTTGGTATCTTCGATCAGTGGCAAGCCACCAATGCCCGAACCGATACACACACCGATACGTTCGGCATCTGCAGGGCTTTCACCCAGGCCAGCATCGCGAACAGCTTGAATACCAGCCGCCATGCCGTAATGAATAAATGTGTCCATGCGACGAGCATCTTTGGCAGGCAGATAATCTGCCACGTTAAAACCTTTGACCTCACCAGCAATACGTGTAGGAAAGGTGCTGACGTCAAAACGGGTCACTGCCGTAATACCACTACGACCAGCAAGCAGGCTATCCCATGCTTCTGTAACGGTGTTACCTACAGGGCTAATAACGCCCAATCCTGTGACGACGACGCGACGACGCATGCCTACTCCTTCACTGACCCAGGCCTATAAACCCCAGGCTGATATAAATACGGCCGACACAAAGCGCGTCGGCCGCAATGACGCAACAAGCGAGATTACTTCTGATGCGACTTGACGTAGTCGATCGCTTGCTGAACCGTGGTGATCTTCTCGGCATCTTCATCCGGAATTTCGCATTCGAATTCCTCTTCGAGTGCCATCACGAGTTCAACTGTATCCAGCGAATCTGCGCCCAGATCATCAACGAAAGAAGATTCATTCTTGACGTCAGCTTCATTCACGCCGAGTTGTTCGGCTACGATCTTTTTGACGCGCTGTTCGATGTTGTCCATTGAAGCTCCTATTACCCTTCTATTAGAGGTGGTGGAAATCAGACTCTATTCTACCAAATCACAGCCAACCGCAAAGTTTTCGTGAGAAATAGAATAAAAAAAGTTAAGGCAGGTACATCCCGCCATTAACGTGAATGGTACTGCCAGTGACATAAGATGCCGCTGGCGATACGAGGAAAGCCACTGCAGCAGCGATATCCTCAGGGGTGCCAAGGCGTCCCAGTGGAATGTTGCCCAGCAGCATATTCTTCTGGCCCTCATCGAGAGCCTTGGTCATATCGGTGTCAATAAAACCTGGTGCAACGCAGTTAACCGTAATGCCGCGGCTACCCAGTTCACGGGCCAGCGAACGTGTCATACCGCTCACACCCGCTTTGGCGGCGCAGTAGTTGGCCTGCCCCGGGTTGCCGGCATGGCCGACCACCGATGTGATATTGACGATGCGGCCGGTACGGGCCTTCATCATGCCGCGCATGACCGCACGACACATACGGAAGACAGATTTGAGATTGGTGTCGAGCACGTCATCCCAGTCTTCGTCCTTCATGCGCATAGCGAGCGTATCGCGGGTAATGCCTGCGTTATTAACCAGCACGGTAATTGCCGAACCGGTTTTGGTTTCAATATCAGTCAGCAGGGCATCAACACCAGCTGCATCACGCACATCCAGTGCGGCACCCCACCCTGCACCACCCGCTGCCTTGATGGCTTCGGTAATGCTGGTAGCGCCAGACTCGCTGGTCGCCGTACCAATGACCGTCATACCCTGACGGGTCAGTTCCATGGCGATGGCGCGGCCAATGCCACGCGAAGCACCGGTTACAAGCGCAACAGTTGCGGTCATATCTATTCCTTAGCTTAAAGTCAGGTTGGCATTAACCGAATCAGCATCGGCCAGTGCAACACCGGTAATGCCATCAGCACAGCGCTTGGTCAGACCGGCCAGTACCTTACCCGGGCCACATTCAGCAGCCGTAGCGACACCCATACCAGCCATTTTCTGGATCGTTTCTACCCAGCGCACAGGCTTGGCAGCCTGGCGCACCAGGGCATCTTTAATCTTGACCGGATCGGTTTCAATCGCCACATCCACGTTATTGATCACAGGGATCAGCGGTGCATTCAGCGTAATATCAGCCAAGGCAACAGCGAGGCGATCAGCAGCGGGTTTTAGCAACGACGAATGGAATGGTGCTGACACCGGCAGCAATACAGCGCGCTTAGCACCGCGAGCCTTACAGGCTTCACAGGCGCGCTCAACAGCTCCCTTGTGACCAGCAATGACTGTCTGACCTGGTGCATTGAAATTAACAGGTTCAACCACCTCGCCCTGTGCGGCTTCGGCACAGGCCGCAGCAATACCATCATCATCCAGGCCAAGAATGGCCGCCATAGCACCCGTACCGACAGGCACGGCCTCTTGCATAGCAGCAGCACGTAGGCGAACCAGCGGCACCGCATCAGCCAGCTTCAACGAACCAGCGGCAACCAGTGCCGAATATTCACCCAGACTGTGGCCAGCAACAACGGCCGGCGTCTTGCCACCAAGGCTTTCCCACAGGCGCCATACGGCAACACCCGCAGTCAGCATGATCGGTTGAGTATTTACTGTCTGGGAGAGGCGCTCAGCCGGGCCTTCGGCAACCATAGTCCACAGGTCTTCACCCAGCGCCGCAGAGGCTTCGTCAAAAGTCGCGCGAACGACTGGCGAGTCACCATAGGCAGCCATCATGGCCACCGATTGGGAACCCTGACCGGGAAATACGAAAGCGAACGACATAAGGTTCTCCGTAATTAATATTTGAGGAGCACACTGCCCCAGGTGAAACCGCCACCAACACCTTGCAGCATGAGTGTCTGACCCCGTTTGACGCGGCCCGACTTCACAGCTTCATCCAATGCTAATGGTACCGACGCCGCAGAGGTGTTGCCATGATGCGCAACCGTCACGATGACACGCTCTGCCGGTAGCGACAGGCGTTTTCCTATTGCTTCGATAATGCGCACATTGGCCTGATGCGGAATCAGCCAATCAATCTGTTCGGAACTCACACCAGCAGCGGCGCAGCACTCCAGTGCACTGTCAGTGAGCGCACGCACGGCAAACTTGAAAACAGCCTGGCCATCCATACGCAGGAACGGATCACCTACGACCTGACCGCTATGAATCTGTCCGGGTACATTCAGAATATCGGCTTGTGAACCATCTGCATGTAAAGACGTAGCCAACAGTCCCGGCTGTTCAGCTGCCTTGAGCACAACAGCACCCGCACCATCACCAAACAACACACAAGTGCCACGATCTTGCCAGTCCATGATGCGCGAAAAGACTTCGGCACCCACAATCAGCGCCGATTTATGGCTACCGGAACGGATAAATTTTTCTGCGATGGTCATCGCATAGACAAAACCCGAACAAACGGCTTGTACGTCAAAAGCCGTTGCGCCCACGTTACCCAACTTGCCTTGCAGCAAACAGGCCGTGCTCGGGAAAATCATGTCCGGCGTTGAGGTTGCAACGATAATCAGATCCAGATCTGCAGCATCAATACCCGCATCTGCCAATGCACGACGGCTGGCTTCTTCGGCCAGCATGCTGGAGGTTACGCCCTCAGGTGCGTGATGACGTGCGGCAATACCTGTTCGCGCAACAATCCACTCATCGCTGGAATCCAGACCTTTCGCCTGAATGAGCGTTTCGTTAGATATGGGGGCACCTGGCAAATAGCTGCCAATACCGGCCAGCTGGGCATAAATAGTTTGAGCCATCAGGCTTCTCCTGTTACTGCAGAATCCTTGGCGGGTTCTACGAGCAAGGCGGCAGTTTGTAAACCGGTATAGCTGGAAACACGATGCGCGATCTTATCGATTACGCTATTTTCCGCTTCGTGATAAGCCTCACGAATGGCGTAGCCAAATGCAAACGCATCGGCCGAACCATGACTCTTGATCACCGTGCCTTTTAGACCCAATAACGTGGCACCGTTATAGCGGCGGTGATCTAAACGCTTTTTAAAGCGGCTTAGTACGGGCAAAGCCAGCAAGGCAATCAGGCGCGTCAAGAGATTACGTTCGAACTCTTCACGTAAAAAACGACCCATCATCTGCGCCAGGCCTTCCGAAACCTTCAATGCCACGTTACCAACGAATCCATCGCAGACAACGACATCGGCTTCACCACGGAAGACCCCATCGCCTTCGACATTACCTACGAAATTCAGATCTGTTGCGCGCAGCAACTCAGCTGCCTGCTTCACAACCTCGTTACCCTTGATTTCTTCTTCACCGATGTTCAGAAGACCCACGCGCGGCGCTGCAATATGCTGCACAGCGTTGGTGAGTATCGAACCCATGATGGCAAATTGAAGTAGATGCTCTGCTGTGCAGTCGACGTTAGCACCCAGATCCAGCAGACGCGTCTGGCCGGTCATTGTAGGCACTACGGTACTAATGGCCGGGCGATCAATACCCGGCAGCATTTTTAATACAAAGCGGGCTATCGCCATCAATGCGCCGGTGTTGCCAGCAGAAACGCAAGCATCCACCTCTCCGGATTTCACCAGATTGATGGCCACACGCATTGAGGAATCTTTTTTATTACGTAACGCCAGTGCTGGCGCTTCATCCATCGCGACAACTTCGCTGGCATGGACGATGGTCAACCGGTCGCGCACCGCCTTACCAGGTGATGCACGACGCAGACGACTTTCCAACCGGTCGGCATTACCAACCAGTTTTAATTCGGCATTGGGAAACTCCGCGGCAAAAGCCAGCGCAGCAGCGACCGTGACCTTCGGGCCATGGTCGCCACCCATACAGTCAATCGCGATTTTGACGGTCATATCCGTACAAAGCTCACGTTTAACATCGGTCAGGTGAATATCCTGACCTAGCCTCTATTAGGCCTCAGTCGTCTTGATGACTTTTTTGCCGCGGTAAACACCCGACGGCGAAATGTGGTGACGGCGATGTACTTCACCCGTCGTTGGCTCGATAGCCAGCGCTGGGTTTGTCAGTGCGTCATGTGCACGGTGCATGCCACGCTTCGATGGGGATTTTTTGTTTTGTTGAACAGCCATGTTGTTACTCCTGGTTAAATCGTTACAGCCTGTTTTACTGCTTATCAAGTCCCGGAACAACGCTCCGGAAAGAATCCCTAGTTCAAGCCCTTCGGTGTTTTGAGCCGGGCCAGCGCTGCAAACGGATGATCTTCTGCCACGTCAGGCGCTGCTTCTGGCAACGCACAAACCTCGTGCAGCGGGACAATCGGCAGCGAAAGAATGAGTTCATCCTCCACCAGCTCGAGCGTCCGCACCTTGGGAGGCACAGGCATCGGCAGAAATTCCCAATCCGGGTTATCTAAATCATCTTCAGACGCGTCCAGACGAGCAAGCTCTGCCTCATCCGCTACCCACTCTACGGTGTGCGTATGGTCTATAACCACCGTCACCGGCTGCAGGCAGCGCTGACAGGACTGTTCCAGTGTCGCATCCAGCCCGATTGTCGTAGTCGGTCGCTGATCGGCACTTATCGAGGCCTTAAGCGTTACGCGAACCACACCATTCGAACCAGTCAGCAGGTCTACCAAACGCGGAAACTGTGACACCGGCACATCAACACACGCAGTAAAGCCATCGCGCGCCATGACGTTCGGGTCAAAACTTTCCGGCAAATCGGCAGACAACATCCAGACCTGTCCCGTTGAAAAACGGCGAATGATACCATCGGCAGCTCGAATTGTTGAGTGTTTTCTTGCAATATTCATCGCCAAGCCATTGAAAGCGCACCGAACATGAACACCGCTACCCCTGCTGAAACCGCAAAAAGCATCCCCCGTAGACTGATTCTGGGTTCCAGCTCTGCCTACCGCCGCGCCCTGCTGGAACGTCTGGGGCTTCCGTTCAGCATTATTAGCCCGGATATCGACGAAACGCCGCTCGCCAACGAGTTGCCTGCCGCAACAGCGCGCAGACTTGCACGGGAGAAAGCCAAAGCCGTTGCCAAGCAGCTGCCTGCCGATCAGAAAGACACCCTGATTATCGGCAGCGATCAGGTCGCCGTGGTCGAGAATCAGGTCTACGGCAAACCCGGAAACCACCAGAAAGCAGTTGCCCAGTTGCAAAGCCTGAGCGGCAAGACGGTGGTTTTCGAAACAGCGCTCTGCCTCTATGACGCATTGAATGAGCAGGCGCATGAAGAGCTGGTCGGCACCGAAGTCGAATTCAGAGAACTCTCGCTAGCAGAAATAGAATCCTATTTAAAACGGGAGCCCGCCTATGACTGTGCCGGATCGGCCAAATCCGAAGCGCTGGGCATTGCATTGCTGGATCGCCTAAGTGGCAATGACCCAACTGCCCTGGTCGGTTTGCCGCTAATTGCGCTCTGTCGGTTACTCCGGCACGCTGGCCTGAACCCATTGACTGTCTAAGCAATAATACGCATGAGCACCCTACACCTGATCCCGGTACCACTGAGTGAATTAGCCGATGCCAATCCGGCACTTTCATTAACGCCTGAATTATTGAATTTAACGCGGGAATTGCGTCATTTTGTTGTTGAAAACGCTAAAAGCGCCCGTGCTTTCCTAAAAACAATAGGGATGCCAATACCAATCGCAGAATTAAGCATCCATGAACTACCTGGACGTGGAAAAATGGGTAAATCCGAAGCCAAATCCAGTGACTGGGATGCGCTTTTAGCCCCAATAACCGATGGCCATGCGATTGGATTACTTTCCGAAGCTGGCTGCCCTGCCGTTGCCGACCCTGGCTCTGACCTTGTACAACGTGCGCACCAGCGCAATATCCCGGTAATGCCCCACATCGGGCCTTCTTCCCTGCTGCTTGCACTCATGGGCTCAGGGCTTGGTGGACAACGGTTTGCCTTCCACGGCTATCTACCGCAGGATGAAACGGGTCGGAAACAGGCTTTATCCCGGCTGGAAGACGAATCGCGTCGGCAGGGTATTACCCAGATCGTGATTGAAACGCCTTATAGAAATCGCGCCTTCTTCGAAAGCCTGATCAACGGCTTGAAACCGGAGACGCAGGTCTGTGTTGCGGCTGACCTCACCATGCCGAGCCAATTGATTGCAACGAAATCCGTAGAAGCCTGGAAAAAATCAGGCGCACCTAAACTAGACAAACGTCCAGCGGTGTTTTTATTCAAGTATTAACAGTTAGTTATCCGTTAATCTTAATCCAGTTAGACAGGTCTGAAATCGAATCAACCAGCGCAACAGGTGTGCAATCCCGCAACGCTAAAACTGGATGCGCGCCGTGTGTGATACCCAATCCATGCGCCCGTGCATTCTGTGCCATAAGCAAGTCGTGCGTGGTATCACCAATCATTAGGGTACGCTCCGGATCAACCGCAAACTGATTGATGATCTCTTCCAGCATCTGCGGATGCGGCTTACTCCGCGTTTCGTCTGCTGTACGGGTGGTATCAAAATAGCGTCCCAGACCACTATGCCCTAATGCCCGATCTAGCCCAAGACGACTCTTGCCGGTTGCAACAGCAACCCAGCGGTTTTCTTCCTGTAACGTCTTCAATAATGCTTCAACACCGGCGAACAGGGTTAGTTCGTGATCTCCAGACAGATAATGTTTACGGTAAGCGTCCACCAGGTCGTCATAACGGGATTCAGGCAACTCCGGAACTGCGTACATAAGTGCTTCGCGCAGCCCCATACCGATAACATAACGGGCCTTTTCGTCGCTGGGCGGTGTTGCGCCAATATCCCGACTCGCCGCCTGAATGGCTTTAACAATGGCGCCCGTCGAATCCAGCAAGGTGCCGTCCCAATCAAATACAACAAGGTCATAGTTGCGTTTGTTCATGTAGCTTCTCAAGAATATTTCTGCTCAATAAACGACAGAAAACCTTCGAGTTCTAGTGGCAAAGGTGCCTCTACATTTAACGGTTCACCGGTAACAGGATGTTTGCAACGCATGGTAGCCGCATGCAGGAACATACGTTCAAGCGCCTTATTAGCGGCTAGAGACTTATTCAGCGCAAAGTCTCCATACTTATCATCGCCGACAATCGGATATCCCAAGGCAGCTAGGTGGACCCGAATCTGGTGAGTACGGCCGGTTTTAAGCTTGGCTTCAACCAGTGCATAGCCCGGATACTGCTTTCTTAGGCGAAAGTGCGTCTCTGCAGGTCGTGTTTCCGGATTTTGCAAATCTCTACCCTTGGCAATACGCACCCGTCGTTCGCCCTCTGGGGTCAGGTATTTATAGAGCGGTAGCGTCACCTGGACTGATTTCTCAGCCCATACGCCAGGCACGAGGGCAAGATAGCGCTTGTCCCCTTTTTGCTCACGGAACATATCGTGCAACCCGATCAAAGCAGCACGTTTCTTGGCCACGAGCAGCACACCCGAGGTTTCACGGTCTAACCGGTGAGCCAGTTCAAGAAAACGTGCTTCAGGCCGCTGCGCACGCAGGGCCTCGATCAAACCCCAGGCCAGCCCGCTGCCACCATGCACAGCAATGCCACAAGGCTTATTCAATGCAATCAAGGCCTCGTCTTCATACAGAATAGGCAAATCAACCATTGGCGCTACGGGTGGTTTCTCTTCGGAGAATGCCTGACAGCGCACCGGTGGCAAACGGAGCGCATCACCCTCGTTTAACCGCTGATCTGGCTGACAACGTCCGCCATTAATCCGCACTTCACCACTACGTACGATCCGATAGATCCGGCTTTTAGGCACACCCTTCAAATGGCGCAGCAAATAGTTATCCAGGCGCTGACCTGCCTCTTCGGCGTCGATAACCCGACGCTGCACAACAGGCGCAATCTCTTGCACCGCTATGGGCCTGGGCTTTTCTGTGTAACCAGCTGGTTTTATTGATTTTTTAGGGTCAGCGCCGCGCGTTTGCGAAGTTTTTTGTCTCAAAGGGCGCGTTGGCGTTCTATTACTGCGTGTCATGCCTTATACTCTACACGTTTGTGCTGCCAGCAGGTCGCCTCCCGGGTGTAAAACCGGATCGATCTGCCCGGATTCCGACCCGAGATCGTCGATCCACGCGTTCGTGATTCGTGACCATCCGGCGCAGCCAGACCGGGCTATGACGACCCGCCCAGACGAACACAAGCGGCCGTCACCGACTGACACACGCCCGGCGTATGCAGTCCCGAATGCAGCAACGGCAGGTTATGCGTCCCAAGATGTATGACCTGTCGGTCGTAATTGATTGGCCTTATCCGAACGTCCGGCTTGGGATCCACACAGGATATCCCCTGCCTCGCCCTGAGAGCACGCCGCGCGGAAAGACACAGTTACAACGCAGTGACCCTGCCAACGGGAATGCCCGTGCCGGTGCTTTTGGAGCACCACGTATGAAACGCATGCTATTTAATGCGACGCAAGCTGAAGAACTGCGCGTCGCGATTGTCGAAGGTCAGAAACTGATCGACCTCGACATCGAATCCGCTGCTAAAGAACAGCGTAAAAGCAACATCTACAAAGGCGTTATTACCCGTATCGAACCATCGCTAGAAGCGGTGTTCGTTAATTACGGCGCCGAGCGTCATGGCTTTCTGCCTTTCAAAGAAATCGCCCGTGAGTACTACGCACCCAATGGCGAAGGCAGCCGTGCCAAGATGCAGGAAACCCTGAAAGAAGGTCAGGAACTGATCGTTCAGGTCGATAAGGACGAGCGTGGCAACAAAGGCGCCGCCCTCACCACTTATGTGTCTCTGGCTGGCCGCTACCTGGTATTGATGCCGAATAACCCACGCGGCGGCGGTGTTTCACGTCGCGTAGAGGGCGATGACCGCTCTGAACTGCGTGATGCCATGGCGCAACTGTCTGTGCCAGAAGGCATGAGCCTGATCGCACGTACAGCCGCAATTGGCCGCACTGCTGAAGAACTGCAATGGGATATGAACTATCTGATGCAGCTTTGGACGGCGATTGATTCGGTCGCTAAAGACAATGTCGCACCACTGCTAATTTTCCAGGAAGGTAGTCTAGTCATTCGCGCCATTCGCGATTACTTCCAGGCAGATATCGGTGAAATCCTCATCGATACGGATGACATTTTCGAACAAGCCCAGGCTTTCATGAGCCAGGTGATGCCAGGCAACGTCAATCGTGTGAAGCGTTATCACGATGATGTGCCGCTGTTTTCACGCTTCCAGATCGAACATCAGATCGAATCGGCCTACGCCCGTCAGGTCAACCTGCCGGCCGGTGGTGCCATCGTCATCGATCACACCGAAGCATTGGTGTCCGTTGACGTTAACTCGGGCCGCTCGACCAAGGGTAGCGACATTGAAGAGACTGCGCTAAAGACGAACCTGGAAGCGGCCGACGAAATCGCCCGCCAGCTTCGCTTGCGTGACTTGGGTGGTCTTATCGTTATCGACTTCATCGACATGGAAAGCGCCCGCAACCAGCGCGAAGTTGAAAACCGCCTGCGAGATGCTCTGCATCATGACCGTGCCCGCGTACAAACCAGCAAGATCAGCCGCTTCGGTCTGCTGGAACTGTCGCGTCAGCGTCTGCGCCCAGCCCTAGCCGAAACCTCGTATATCACCTGTCCACGCTGTACCGGCACAGGCCATATCCGTTCTACCGAATCAGCCGCCCTGCATATCCTCCGGATTCTTGAAGAAGAAGCGATGAAGGAAAACACGGCCGCTGTTCATACACAGGTACCGGTGGATGTTGCTACCTTCCTGCTGAATGAAAAGCGTGCAGATATCCAGGCGATCGAGCTGCGTCACAAGATCACCATTCTGCTGCTGCCTAACAAACACCTGGAAACACCAGCACACCACATTCAGCGTCTGCGTCACGACGAATTGAATCAGGATGATGTTCGTGAACCTTCCTACAAGATGGTTGATCAGTCGCTGACAGAAATTCCTGCCTACGCGACAGAACAACAGAAAAATCAGAACCGCCCAACAGCGGCCATTCGTAATGTGGCACCTGCTGCTCCCGCACCGGTATCCATGAAGTCAACCACGCCGCCAGAACCGATGCCGGAAGAGAAAACCGGTTTCATGACCAAGCTATTCAGCTGGCTCAGTGGCGACAACAAGAAGAAACCACCGGTTGAGGTTGCCCGTCCACGCACACCGCGCGAGCCGCGCGAAGGTCGTGGCAATGGTCGCCGCCAGAGTGGTGATGGCGAAGGCCGTCAGGCCCGTGGCGAGCGCGGCGGTCGTCAAGGCCGTGCTGAGCGTACCCCACGCCCTGAAGGCCAGGAAGGCCGTCGCAACAACAACCGTGGCGATCGCACAACAATGCCTGTTGAGGGCGCTAGCACCGAAGAAGGTCAGAACACGGGTGGTAACAACCGCCGTCGTGGTGGCCGTGATCGTCGCCCCAACAATGCCAACGAAAACGCTTCAGCGCCTCAGACCGAGAATCCTGATCTGTTGAATGCCGAAGGCGTGACGCCAGAAACGACTACTACTGAAGGTGGCAGCGGCAACGGTCGTCGTCGTGGTCGTCGTGGTGGCCGCCGTGAGCGTGGTGAACGTCAACCGGCGAACGGTGAAACGTCTAACGAAACCGTTGGCGAACAGCGCAATGAAACTGCAGAAGCTTCAGCACACACTTCAGCACCTCCGCCTGCTGCTGCACCTGTTGTCGCACCTGTGGTTATTGAATCGGCACCAGCCGCTCAAGCGCCAGCACCCGTTGAGGCTCCAGCTCCTACACCCGTAGTGGAATCAGCCCCTGCACCTCAGCCAGCACCGAAACCAGCGCCTGTTGCACCGACACAAGTATCGCTAGAAGCGGTTGGCTTGCAGATGGTTGAAACCGATCCGGTTAAACGTGCAAGTGTTGCAGCAGCCCCTACTGAAAAACCGGTACGCAAACCACGTGCACCGCGGGTCAAAGCCGTTGTCGTAGAAGAACCGCTACAAATGGTCGAAACCCGCAAAGAGTAATTTCGGGAGTCCATCCGTAAAAAACCCCGCCGAATAAATTCAGGCGGGGTTTTTTTACGACTTTGAACTAAGAAACTCAGCTGGCTTTCACTTTGGCCGTCCCGACTTTAGTCGTTGACTTCACCGTTTCCTGATTACCACGTTCACGTACCACGCTGTCGAGCAAACCTTCCGCCGCATCTTCGATCATATCGAGCACCAGATCGAAATCATGGGCTAGCCCGTAATATGGATCAGGCACTTCATCATCATCGAACTGACGGGCATAACTCATAAAGAGCTTAAGTCGGTGCAACCGATCTGACGGACAAAGCTTCCGCAATGAATCCAGGTTGCTCCGATCCATTGCCAAAACCAGATCAAAGTACTCAAGATCTTCCGGCGCTACCTTACGCGCATGAATCTCGGATAAATCATATTTGCGCTCGGCCGCAGCGCGCTGCGTACGCGCATCCGGCGTCTCACCCACGTGATAACCATGCGTTCCGGCAGAATCAATTTCCAGCTCGCCAAGCAGACCACGCTGCGCTGCCAAGCGGCGAAACACGGCTTCCGCCGTTGGCGACCGGCAGATATTTCCCATACACACGAACAGCACTCTCGTCATTCGCTCCCCCTTTGTGAACCGCTTATTAACGCCAGCAGTCACTCGCATCGGATCTGCAGCTTATTTTTATTGGGTGTTCACTTCTTTATGTTTGGCGAATTCAATCACGAAGTGCAACACGGTTTAGGGATTCATGAAACACCTGGTACGGCGTCCTGAATCCCAATCTTTTTCTTGGTCTGAAGTTTAACTTGTCTTCAATCATTTTCAGTTCTGCATCTGTGACGGTTGATAAAGGGCGTTTCTTGGGAATGTATTGCCGTAACAAGCCATTGAAGTTCTCATTGCTCCCACGTTGCCAGCTGGCAAAGGGATCGGCGAAGTATCCGGTTGAATCAAGTTCATCATCAATCCGCGCATGATCGGCAAATTCCTTCCCGTTGTCATAGGTCAGGGTCATGACTCTGGCGGCATAGGGTTTAAGCCGATCAATGATGGCCTGACTGACAGCTTCCGAGCTCTTGTTCTCCACTTTGGAGAGCACAGCAAAGCCACTCTTGCGTTCAACAACTGTCAAGATGGCGTGCTTGTGAGCAGCGCCAATCACAGTATCGCCTTCCCAGTGGCCGACACAGGAACGGGTTTCTACGGCAGCGGGTCGATCATGAATCGAGCGGCGGTTAGGCAGCTGACCCCTTCGGTCTCGTCCACCGGCATAGCGCTTCCGTTTCTTCTTCTGGCAGCGCAAGCTGCGCCACAAAGTACCGCCCTGGGCTTTATCGGCATAGATGAAGCGGTAAAGCGTTTCGTGACTGACAGGAACAAGACCAGCCACCTGTTCAGGACTCCAGTCCTGGCGCAGGAAGTAAGCGGCGACCTGAAGCGTGGCTTCCGGGACTCTAGGTGCGTTACGCGAGCCTTCGGCACGCTGGCACGCCAGTTCTTGGGCTTGCTTGGGGCGATAGCCTTTCAGACCCGAGTTCCGGTCTACCTCTCGACTGATCGTCGAGCGATGCCTGCCCAGGATCTGGGCTATCTCAAGTTGGTTATGTCCGGCTTTCATCAAGGCGTAAATCTGATAACGTTCATTCTGGCTGAGGTGTTTGTAGCTCATGGCAACTTCGACTGGGGAGTCAAGAAGCTGTGATCCTAAAACATCCTCAGCCGCTTAACCGGTCAATCAACGTTGCACTTCGAATTTGAATCTACGTTTTGTTACATTGTTCCATAATTATGGCAAACGTGCACAATACCGACAATGCCTAGTAAACACACCTTTCTAAAGTCCTTCCTAGCCTTTGCTCTGGGATCTTGCCTTTATGGCTGCGCCTCAGGGCCCTTCAAAATTAACCAATCAGGCAAATCCGCCGAGGTCGTTGATGAGAGTGCTGCGCAGCCGATTCGACAAACATCCTACCAAGTCTTAATCATCCCAAGCGGTGCTGTTCAAACGACGTATATTTCTGACAAGACTTCAACGATCGGTGGTTTTCTGGGAAGCATGGTTGTAGGGCCCGTTGCCGGGGTTGTTGGTGGATTAGCCGGTTCAACCGCTGGTAGCGCTGCGGCCTCTCACGCAGAGGAAAGCGCCTCAAAAAATGTTGATAGCCAGGATGTGGCTCAAGCAATTGCGCCCGTTAATCTACCGGTGTACTTCGCGCAAAAACTTGCCGGCCAACTTAAGACCTGTGGCATCGACTCTGCTATCTATCAGGACACACTGGAACCCACGAAAATCAACTGGAGTGAAAGTCATCTCGCCCTGCCTTCAGGTTTCCGTGAAAACGCAGCACCCTACCGTTTCTTTGTCCAGGCGGGCGTGACAAACATTAAACTCCGCTCCGGTCTCAAAGACGATACGCTTGAAGGTGCGGCCTTTGTACGTGTTTATGAAACGCGCAGCCTTAAACAGATTGGGCGATATGGCTATAACTCTGGCACCACAGGTTCTGTCACGCTGCATCATTACAGTAAAACCAGCCCCCAACAGGCAGCAGAACTCGCTCAGGCCTCAAAAGCCGTGACGCAATATCTGGCAAGTGGCATTGCCACAGATATGTGCGCAATTATGAAACGTTACTAGAGCTTGTTAATCTCCCTTGGGCGCAGCACCGAACAGCTGTTCCTTGAGCCGGAACAATTGATCCCGAGTCTGAGCTGCCGCCTCGAACTCCAGATTTTTAGCATGCTGTTGCATAGCCTGCTCTAGCTTACGGATTTCGGCTGCGACTTCCTTCTCAGACATCGACTCATAATGTTTACGTGTCTGTGCAGCCTTACGCATTGATTGCGCATCTGACGAATCCGAATAACCGGTAGTGTAAACGCCATCAATAATGTCTTTGATACGCTTCTTAACACCGCGCGGCACAATGCCATTTGCTTCATTAAACGCGAGCTGTTTATGACGGCGGCGCTCAGTTTCATCAATAGCCCTCCGCATCGAACCGGTGATCTTATCTGCGTAAAGAATGGCTGTACCGTTCAGGTGTCGCGCCGCACGTCCAATGGTCTGTATCAGCGAAGTTTCGGAACGTAGGAATCCTTCTTTATCCGCATCCAGAATCGCAACCAGCGATACCTCTGGGATATCCAGACCTTCACGCAACAAGTTAATGCCCACCACAACGTTAAAGACACCCAAGCGAAGGTCACGGATGATTTCGACGCGCTCAACAGTATCAATATCCGAATGCAGGTATCGAACCTTGATGCCATTTTCAGTCAGGTAGTCCGTCAGGTCTTCCGACATACGTTTAGTCAGCGTTGTCACCAGAATGCGCTCATCCAGAGCGACACGCTTGCGGATCTCACCCAGCAGATCATCCACCTGCGTGATCGCTGGCCGCACTTCTACTACTGGGTCAACCAAACCCGTAGGCCGTACAACCTGCTCCACGACCTGACCGGCATGTTCCTTCTCGTACGCAGCAGGTGTTGCGGAAACAAACACCGCCTGGCGCATACGTTCCTCGAACTCATCAAACTTGAGCGGGCGGTTATCCAATGCCGATGGCAATCGGAAGCCATAGTTCACCAGGTTCTCCTTACGCGAACGGTCCCCCTTGTACATGGCGCCCACCTGCCCTATGGCAACGTGTGATTCGTCGATGAAAATCAATGCGTTATCTGGCAGGTAATCAATCAGCGTCGGTGGCGGATCTCCGGGATTCCGCCCCGAAAGATGACGCGAGTAGTTTTCAATGCCCTTACAGAAGCCTACTTCATTCAGCATCTCGATATCAAACTTGGTTCGCTGTTCAAGGCGTTGCGCTTCCACCAGCTTGGCTTCGGAAAGGAAAAATGCGCGCTGAACATTAAGCTCTTCCTTGATGCCTTCTAATGCTCGCAGCACAGTTGCCCGAGGCGTTACGTAGTGGCTAGACGGATACACCGTAAAGCGGGATAGTCTTTGACGAATTTCACCCGTGAGCGGATCAAACAGCTGGAGTCGTTCAATTTCATCGTCAAATAGTTCGATACGCAAGGCATGTTCGGCATGTTCTGCTGGGAACACATCAATCACATCACCGCGGACGCGGAAGGTGCCACGCTGAAAATCCATTTCGTTACGGCTGTACTGCATCTCGGCCAATCGTTTGAGCAAATCCCGCTGCGCAAGCTTGTCCCCCTCACGCACATGCATGATCATCTGATGATATTCGTCACGGTCGCCAATACCGTAAATGCAGGAAACGGTAGCAACAATGATGCAATCGGTGCGTTCAATCAGGCTTTTGGTGGCTGATAAACGCATCTGCTCGATATGTTCGTTAATTGACGAGTCTTTTTCAATGAATAGGTCACGACTGGGCACGTAGGCTTCCGGCTGGTAATAGTCGTAATAGGAAACAAAGTATTCAACCGCGTTTTCCGGAAAGAACTCCTTGAACTCGGCATACAGCTGGGCCGCCAATGTCTTGTTGGGTGCCAAAACCAAGGCAGGACGGCCACTACGGGCAATCACATTGGCCATGGTGTAAGTCTTTCCAGAGCCGGTTACGCCCAGCAAGGTCTGAAAAGATAGACCATCTTCCAGGCCTGCCGTCAGCTGCTCAATGGCTACAGGCTGGTCGCCCGCTGGCGGAAACGGCTGGTGTAAACGGAATGGGCTACCATCAAATGTCACCACCTTTGATGGAGACGCTGAGGCCAGTTCGGAAATTGAAGCAGAAGCGGTCGTCATTAAGTATTTCTCTGTTGCAGCACAGGCGGCATAGAAAGACTATGCCATGTTAGAATTTTCAAGTTATTACTATGCCTTAGAGCACAGTTTAACGCGTCCTTCATCATTTCCTCCATGCCGGCAGTGCCGGCGGCCACCGGAGCTTTTTATGTCCTCGATTTTTGCTGATGTCGCACTCGCACCGCGCGACCCGATTCTCGGCCTGACCGAAGCCTTTAACGCAGATACCCGCGCCAACAAGGTGAACCTGGGTGTCGGCGTGTATTACGATAATGAGGGCAAACTGCCCCTACTCAAGGCGGTTCGTGCTGCTGAAGAAGCCCGCATGAAAAACCCGCCGGCGCGCGGCTATCAGCCAATCGAAGGCTCGGTTGCCTACGATCAGGCCGTGCAAGCCCTGCTCTTCGGTCACGATACCCAGCTGCTGCGCGACAAGCGTGTGGTTACCGCTCAGGCTATTGGTGGTACGGGTGCCCTGAAAATTGGTGCTGATTATCTGAAGCGCCTGGTTCCGAACGCAACGGTATATATCAGCGATCCTTCCTGGGAAAACCACCGTGCACTGTTTGAAGCTGCCGAATTCCCGGTAAAGACCTACAGCTACTACGATGCAAGCACACGCGGTGTTAACTTCGCAGGCATGCTGGCCGACCTGAATGCCATGCCTAAGGACTCGATCGTCCTGTTGCATGCTTGCTGCCACAACCCAACCGGCGCTGATCTCAGCAACGAACAGTGGGATCAGGTCATTGACGTAATCCGTGCCAAGGGTCTGATTTCTTTCCTCGACATGGCTTACCAGGGTTTCGCTGAAGGCATCCAGCCAGATGCGATCGTTCTAGATAAGTTTGCACACTCGGGCTTGCAGTTCCTGGTTTCGTCGTCGTTCTCGAAGTCCTTCTCGCTCTACGGCGAACGCGTTGGCGCCCTGTCCATCGTGACGGAATCGGCAGACGAATCAGCCCGTGTGATGTCACAACTCAAGCGCGTTATCCGCACCAACTACTCCAACCCGCCAACCCACGGTGCAGCCGTGGTTGCTGCCGTGCTGACCAGCCCGGAACTCCGCGTGATGTGGGAACATGAGCTGGCTGAAATGCGTGAGCGTATTCGTGCCATGCGCGTAGCTCTTGTTGAAAAGCTCAAGTCCAAGGGCGTCAAGCAGGATTTCAGCTTTGTGATCCAGCAACGCGGCATGTTCTCCTACACCGGCCTAACCGCCGAGCAGGTTGACGTACTGCGTGACAAATATGGCATCTACGCCGTTTCTACCGGCCGTATCTGCCTAGCCGCACTGAATGACAAGAACATTGATGCTGTGGCAGATGCCATCGCTGCTGTTGTTGCCTGATCAAGAGCCGCCTAGCAAAAAAGCGCCTTCGGGCGCTTTTTTGTTGGCATCAACATTTATCGTTGGTAAGGCTGAGAGTGGCGTCGATGTTTCTGCCAGTTATTGTTGTATTTCTCGGCGACTGAACCAGACTCGATAATCACCAGGTTTTCCGCATTACTTTTCTCTGCAGCCCTGGTGAAGTTATAGCTCCCGGTAATCACCACCTGACCATCGATAATCATGATTTTATTGTGGGCAATGGCATGCCGATCATCAATTAACGTTGTAATACCTGCGTTAGCTGTAAAGTCCGCTGCAGAATACCGCTGGGTACGGTGACTTTTATCTAGCAGAATAACAACGTTCACGCCTCGACTACGTGCATCGGCTAAAGCCGTTGCAATCGCTGGATTGGTAAACGAATACGCTTGAACCAGAATTGATTCCTTTGCCGACAACAGCTGATCGACAATGGCTCTTTCGGCTGAGTCACCCGGCGTAAAGTAAACCCGGATTTGCGTTTGCGGAACCAGAGAGACAACCCCGGCTTGAGGCAAGGAGTTTTCAGCCTGAGCAAATGGCATGTTGAACACAACAAGGCCGGCCAACAACAGAGCACGCCTTGTCTTCACGGCTAGAGTCATTGAATTTCAGGCGACTCTTCGTCGTCTTCGGTCTCATGCAATACGACTGAACGTCCAAAGCCCACTTTTTCCTGAGCCTTCATGATCTTCTCAGCAATATCCGTATTCTGGGCTTTTAGCGCCCAATCCACCGCGCTCTCCCCACCTTTAGTCCATGTGGGATCGGCACCCGCTGAGAGTAAACGATCGACCATCTCATCCTGCCCTTCGCGTGCTGCATACATCAGTGCAGAAACCTGCGTGGGATTGTTGCCATTAGGATCGGCGCCTTGATCCATCAGGTAATTGAATATCGCGAGCTGTTTACCGACGACCGCGTAACTTAATGGCTGCCATCCCTGAGGACGCGTTACAGGCACGCCCTTAGCCACTAACGCTTTTACCATCGGCAGACTACCTTTAATTGCTGCGTAATTAAGCGCGTCATCGCCAGAACGGTTTTTTAACGTAGGATCGGCGCCTCCGTTGAGCAACGCTACCGCAGCCGAATCGGACACGTTTGCCGCCGCATGGATGAGCAGGCTATTGCCTTGCTTGTCCTTGTAGTTCGGATCAAAACCGGATTTAAGGCCTTCCTGTATGGTCGTTGCATCATCCTTTTTAGCGGCAATTACCATGTCGTCCGCTGTGGGTGCAGCAAACAACCATGTAGCGTTGAGCATCAGCACTAATGCCCAGACTAGTCTTTTCATAGACCCAACCTCGGAGCTAGTACGCTGGCAGACGCAGGAAACAATTTGAGAAAATTCCGGCTGCTGGCTTCGGCAACTTCCGCATAGGAAATCTGGCGCAAATCAGCAATGGCCTCGGCAACATGTCGCACATAAGCCGGTTCATTCGGCTTACCCCGATAGGGAACCGGCGCCAGATAGGGTGAATCAGTTTCAACCAGCAAACGATCTAACGGCACTGAACGAGCCACTTCGTGTACTTGCTCGGCTTTCTTAAAGCTCACAATGCCGGAAATCGAAATATAAAAGCCCAGGGCAATAGCTTCTTCGGCAACAGCCAGGTTTTCTGTAAAACAATGCAGGATGCCGCCTACCGTACTAGCGCCCTCTTCTTTAAGGATTGCCAATGTGTCTTCTGCGGCTTCTCTTGTATGAATCACGAGCGGCTTATTTAATAGCTTAGCGGATCGAATATGCACGCGAAAACGTTCGCGCTGCCATTCAGGGCGATCTTTGTGCCAGTGATAGTCCAACCCGGTTTCGCCAATCGCCAGAACCTTAGGGTGCTGTGCCAAAGCGCACAGGGTCTCAACATCAGGCTCCTGATGGTCAGCATATTCAGGATGCACACCCACCGATGCAAACACCTGCTCATGTGCTTGGGCAATAGCCAGCACCTGCGGTGCCTCTTCCAGCGTGACCCCAATCGTCATGCAACCAGCCACATCATTCGCCGCCATTGCCGCGAGGACTTCTGGCAATCGATTGGAAAGACCATCAAAATCAAGATGGCAGTGAGAATCAATCAGACGCGTCATAGTAAAAATCAAGCCTGCCGTTCGTAAAGCGCCATGGTGCGCGAGAAAATAGATTCAAGAAATAGCTTAATGTTGAGCGGGTGGCCACTCAACTTACGGGATTCAAACAAGAAATCCGGGTAGATACGCAACGCGTCATCATTAATTTGGCTTGCCAGGCGTTGCAAGACAACGCTTTGTTCCGGAAATACCAAAGGGGTTGAGCCCAGTCGCACCAATTGCAAGTCCAATGCCCATCGCTGCAGCCAATCAATCAGTAACGCAAGCCTTAAGCCGGATTGATCGCCCTTGATTAAACCCTCGCAGGTTTTAGCCAGTGCCAGCGGATCCATACGCTCACCCAAAGGCAACTGAGCCAGCAATGCATCCAGAATGCCCACTTCGGCTAAAGCATCTTCAGTGGCACTCGGATGCTTTTCTGCTGCTTGGGCAAGTTGAACAGCAAAGCGCAGCGCTCCCGCACAACGATTCAGCCAGATGTCCGCTTGCCGTAATGGGGGTGTAATTTTAGCGATCTGTGCCAGCGCGACTGAAGTCGTCGGTACAGCTAAAGGAATTGCCCGTGTACGACTTCGCACAGTAGGCAGCAAACGTTCGGCAGCATGACTCACCAGCAGAAAATGCACGCCGGTGGGCGGCTCTTCCAGAGACTTCAACAATGCATTGGCGGTTGCCTCGTTCATGGCTTCAGCCGGTTCAATCAGAATCACCCGACGACTCCGATGGCTCCCAACCTGAATAAATGACTCCAGTGCACGCACCTGATCGATCCGGATCTGTTCACTCTTTTTCTTATCTGCTTTAGCTGCGGAAGGCTTGGCATCCTCGGCTTCGGGCAGCGCTTCCGAATAGGCTTCAGGACGCAAGCGGCGAAAATCCGGATGATTGCCCGATGCATGCCACGTACAGGCAGTACACGTGCCACAGGCCAAACCATCAGCCCCGGGTTGATCACAAAGCAACGCTGCGGCAACAGTTTCAGCAAACTCTAGCTTGCCAATTCCTGCAGAACCAGTCAGCAATAGTGCGTGGGCGAGACGATCAGCTGCTTTTGCTGCCTGAATCTGGTTCCAGGCTTCGCGATGAAGTTCAATCCAGTTAATCATTTCAGGCCAGCAAATCAGACAGTTCAGTCAGAATTTGTGCGCGCACCTGTTCCATTGGCACATCAGAAGCGACCCGTCGAATCCGATGAGGGTATTGCGCTGCACGCTGATGGTAGGCATCTCTGACGCGTTGATGAAAATCGCTGGCCTCGCGTTCAAATCGATCCAGAATGCGTGTGTCGTGAAGCCGCGCTTGCGCCGTTTCAACAGAGACGTCAAATAATATCGTTCGATCAGGTTGCAAACCTGCCTGAACCAGTGCCTCTAATGCCAGAAACTTCTGTTCCGAAACACCCCTGCCACCCACCTGATAGGCATAGGTCGCATCAGAGAACCGGTCCGAAATTACCCAGGCACCAGATTCAAGCGCCGGACGAATCACCGAACCCAGGTGTTCGGCTCGTGCCGCAAACATCAGCATCATCTCCGTTTCTGGCGACATCGGGTCATTCAGTAAAATTGCTCTCAAAGATTCGCCTAACGGCGTGCCACCCGGCTCTCTGGTTACAACGACGGCATGGCCTGCGGCCGTCAGATATTCACGCAGCCACTCAATGTGAGAGCTTTTACCGGCACCATCAATGCCTTCTACCGTAATAAAACGTCCGGGTTGTATGGATGCCATGGTCAAGGCTTGCCTCGTTGATATTGGTTAACCGCCTGGTTATGTGCGTCGAGCGTGGCAGAGAACTGACTGGAGCCATCGCCCTTGGCAACGAAATACAAGGCATCGGTTTTAGCTGGATGCGCAGCCGCTTGTAACGCTGCCATACCGGGCATACAGATGGGCGTAGGCGGCAAACCACCCCGCGTATAAGTATTGTGAGGCGTGTCACGCTGCAGATCTGCTTTACGCAGATTGCCATCAAAACGTTCACCTAATCCATAGATCACAGTTGGGTCTGTCTGCAAACGCATGCCCTTACGCAGACGGTTGATAAACACACCGGCGATCTGGGTACGATCAGCCGCAGCGCCCGTTTCCTTTTCCACGATCGATGCCAGAATAAGCAGTTCATAAGGCGATTTCAAGGGCAAGTTCGCCTCTCGAGATTGCCACACGGTATTCAACTGTTTCTGCATGGCAGTTAAAGCCCGCTTCAACACCTCGACATCTTCTGACCGTTTATCGAAGCGGTAAGTATCCGGAAAAAACCAGCCCTCAGGTGATTGGCCAGCCACACCCAGTTTAGCCATAACGTCTGCATCGCTCATCTCACCCGTAACATGCAGCAGATCGGGTTGCGCGTTAAGTCGGGCACGAATCTCTCTGAAGTTGGATCCTTCAACAAAAAGGACATCACCCTGACTGGTATCACCACTGGATAACTTACGCAGTAACGCCCACAAGGCAATGCCCTGGTCAAATTCATAGCTACCTGCTTTAATCGATGTGGATAGGCCGGCAACACGTCCCACACCAGAAATAACCCATGCAGGCACACCCACACCGCCGTCATTGAGGCTGTGTGCAGCAGTACGCAGCGATGCCCCATGGGGTACGCGCACCAGCAATTTGGGCTCAGACAGCGGTACCGGCATGAGCACCACCAGGAGCACTGCAAAGGCGGCCGCTAATACGGCTGCAAAGAAGAATTTGGCCAAACTTTTCATAGCCCCTTATGATACCAACCTTAACCGGCTTTAACCGGGCACAGACCCAGGACACAGATCGATGACCACCCCACAATTTATTGCCCTTCCCCACCTTGCCATCCTTGATGTAACCGGTGAGGACGCCCAGAACTTTCTTCACGCCCAGGTGCCTAGCGACATCCGCACGCTCAATGCCGATACCGCCCAGATATCCGGCTGGTGCACGGCCAAAGGTCGCCTACTCACTACCTTTGTCATCTGGCCAATTGAAAACGGCTACCGGTTAGTACTGGCGGCCGATGTGCGCGATGCCATCGCCAAGCGCCTAAAAATGTATGTGATGCGTCTCAAGGTACAGGTAACACCGGCAAGCGACGTGGTTTATGGCCTTCTAAACCCTGCGTCCGACCTGAATAACCAGCCACTACCCAAGGCAGATTGGCAAGTAACGCAACTCGGCCAGCTGACGGCCATCCGTCTCGACAACACCCGTTGCCTTCTTACCGGCCCCGAACCTCAATTAGTATCGCTTACAAACCCGGGGGCGCCAATTAACCCTGATGCCTGGGCCCTGAGTGATATCGCACAGGGGTTTCCGCTGGTAACGCAGGCGACGAGCGAGCACTTCGTGCCGCAGATGGTGAATCTGGACAAATTGGGTGGCGTGAGCTTTAAAAAAGGCTGCTACCCCGGCCAGGAAATCGTGGCCCGCACCCACTATCTAGGCAAGATCAAACGGCATATGTATCGCGTGAGTTCTGATAAACCACTGGCGGCTGGTGCAGAAGTACGTTCCAGCGTACTCAATGGCCAGGCTTGTGGCAGTCTGCTTACCGCTGCCCCCAATGCGGAAGGGTTGTGGCTTGCACTGGCTGTGCTACAGCAAGACGCTGCAGAAGGCGCAATCTACCTGCAAACCGAAACAGGTGAACAACCGCTTAAGGTGATTGATCGGGTATTGCCTGACGAAGGCTAAACCGTACCAGGCTCAGTCTTCTGAAATATTGACCGGCGTGCCTACGGGCACCCGATCAAATAGATCCACCATATCTGTATTACGCATACGGATACACCCATGGGACCCGGGCACCCCCAGCACAGCACTATCTGGCGTGCCATGGATATACACATAGCGACGCATCGTATCCACCTGCCCGCCCCGGTTTTTGCCCGGTTCATCACCGCATAACCATAGGATACGGGTCAGGATCCAATCCCGATCCGGTTGGGCCAACATCAACTCGGGCGTACAGATCTCACCGGTTGGACGACGCCCACGCAACACAGCCCCCAATGGCAAACCATCGCCAATACGGGCGCGTATTCGATGGCGACCCCGTGGCGTCTGATAACTACCCGCCTGCTCCCCAACGCCCTTGGCTGCCGACGAAATCTGATATTCCCGTAGGAGCAGACCCGCATCGTCAAATAGCTTCAGGCTTTGTGCCGCTACCGAAATATCAATACGCATCGTCTTCTCCAGAGAGCGCCGTTTGAAGACGTTGCGCCCTGGCGGCCCGAGCTTCCTCCCGTCGACGACGAAAGAAATCCGAAACAACTTCAGCACAAGATTCCGCCATAACCCCACCGACCACTTCCGCATGATGATTCAAACGCGGCTCAGCAAAAAGATCCACCACGCTGCCACAGGCACCTGTTTTGGGCTCAACTGTGCCGTAAACGACACGGGCAACCCGTGCATGCTGAATCGCACCGGCACACATGGCACAGGGCTCAACCGTTACATACAAGGTACTGCCCGGCAAACGGTAATTACCCACATGGGTAGACGCATCACGTAAGGCCATCACTTCGGCATGGGCTGTTGGATCATGGCGAGTGATTGGCTGATTGAAACCACGCCCAATGATCTTGCCATCGAGCACCACTAACGCACCTACCGGCACTTCGCCCTGTGTTGCGCCATGTCGCGCCAGTTCAATGGCTTGTTGCATGAAGTCAATATCACACAAAGCCATTACGCATCATCCTCATCATCCATATGCATCTGATGTAGAAAACGGTGAATCACCGGGGTAAACATAATGGCGGTTGCTGCGATCAGAACCAGCCCGCAAAAAATGGCATACAACCCTGCAAACAACTTACCCTCAATGCTAACGGGTGCTGCCAGCACCCCCATGCCCGACAGAATCATTGCGGCATTCACAAAAGAATCGATCCAGCTCAATCCCTCGAATGCGTGGTATCCCGCCATGCCGCCAAAGAGTGCGGCAGCAACAATCAGTGATCCGATCACAATGGAGCGAACCAATCGACCGGCAAACACCTGGCGGGTTGCCAGGGGTTCACTCAGTCGTTCGAAAGCAATTATTTCAGGAATACGCATACCTGCATCCAAGTGTGGATTTGATTAGCTTCGTATAATAACGGCTTATCACCCAGGCATTAACCCCATGA
>CAZCGW010000016.1:0-45374 GCA_964498255.1 uncultured Dechloromonas sp. | reverse complement strand
AATCTGCCGTTATCCATTAGACTTTTAACCGTTGCACTTCAGACTTGAAACCGCCTAGCTTAATGCTGTACTTAAGCGCCTCGCTTGTTCTCGGCTTTGCCATCATCGCCAATGCGCTTCCATTGGCCAGCGCTATCGCTCTAGGCGCCTTCATTCCGGCCAGTCAATCGCTTCACCGTCTTTTCCTGAATCCAATAGCCCCAGAGCAGCTTAGACTGGCAATTCCTAAAGCGATTCAGAGCTGCCTTATCTTCGGAATACTGCTTTCTGCAGGACTACTCCTAAACTGACTAGACTTGATTACAGCGCGTTAAGCGGAATCTTTAAGTAAGAAACCCCGTTATCTTCAGCGGGGGGTAAATTACCCGCTCTGATATTCACTTGAACCGAAGGTAATATCAAAACTGGCATTGCCAGGGTTTTATCACGCGCCGTGCGCATTTCGACATATTTCGCTTCATTGACGCCATCATTGACGTGGATATTGCGTGCCCGCTCTTCCGCAACGGTTGTTTCAAAACACACATCACGACCTTCCGGAGGATAGTCGTGGCACATGTACAAATGTGTTTCAGGTGGCAAGGATAAGAGTTTCTTAATTGACTTGAATAACTGCGCTGCATCACCGCCCGGAAAGTCACAACGAGCCGTGCCTACATCTGGCATGGCAATCGTATCGCCAACAAACACTGCGTCACCAACGCGATAGGCAACACAGGCTGGCGTATGTCCCGGAAGAGACATCACTTCAGCTTTCAAATTACCAATCTGGAATACTTCGCCATCAGTAAACAGATGATCGAACTGGACACCATCGGTTGAGAAACCGGGCTCTAGGTTGAATATTTCTTTGAATACCTTTTGCACTGTACGAATGTTATCGCCAATAGCAACTTGACCGCCAAGCTTGTCTTTTAGATACGGGGCTGCCGTCAAATGATCGGCATGAGCGTGGGTTTCGAGAATCCAGACGACTTCTAGCTGGTTCGCCTCAACAAAAGCAATCACTTCATCAGCAGACTTTGTCGAAGTGCGACCCGACTTTGGATCATAATCTAAAACGGAATCGACGATGGCACATGGCGAACCGGGCTTTTCATAGACGACATAAGTGACCGTCCAAGTATCATGATCAAAGAAACCTTTTACAATCGGATTCACATTCGCTCTCGCAAGCAATAAGATATATATTTGTTAATTGTACCCAATAGTCGAGTATCCTAGAAGCTCAGGGAACAAACTCATAAAAGATAAAGCAGCCTTATTACATCCGAACTCTGCACGCCTCGTTAGAAATAATGGAAATAAATCTCTTCATAGCGCTATCACTCGGGTTAGCGGTTGGACTGACACTTGCGCTAACAGGTGCAGGTGGCGCTATTCTCGGAGTGCCCCTCCTGGTTTTTGGTCTGGGCATACCCGTATCCGAAGCCTCACCCATTGCCCTTCTGGCTGTTGCCATTGCGGCTTGCTTTGGTGCTGCGCTGGGCTTCCGAGCTGGAATCTTGCGGTATAAAGCAGCACTTGTTATGTCAGCGTTTGGTCTTTTGCTGTCCCCGATTGGTTTGTGGGTCGCACAGCAAGTACCCAATCAACCACTGCTGATCCTTTTTGCCGCCATTCTGCTTTATGTATCGATCACCATGTTCCGCCAGGCTCAGCAGGAGCTTAATGGCCCAATAGCAAACCAAGCATTGAATCAACCCTGTCTCCTGGACGAAACCCGCGGCAAACTTGTTTGGACCTTGCCCTGCTTCAGAGCTATGGTTGCAGCAGGGAGTACCGCCGGGTTTCTTTCAGGTCTATTGGGTGTCGGCGGTGGTTTCGTCATCGTCCCGGTTCTAAAAAAGACGACTAACCTGCCGATGAAATCTATTGTGACCACCTCTCTTGGTGTCATTACGCTCATTTCTTTAATGGGCGTCATTGGCTCAAGCATTATTGGCACAATGAACTGGTCAATGGCCATACCATTTGCCTTAGGCACAATGATAGGCATGTTGAGTGGAAAATCAGTCGGCAAACATATCCGAGGACCGAGATTACAACAGGGCTTTGCAATGGTTGCCTTTGGCGTCTCTCTGGGAATGGTATACCGCGCATTTACTTAGCCAGATGACGCATTGCCTTCGTAGCTACGATCCGTATTATGTACATGTGTTTAATAACACTCGAACGATTCATGACTTCTAATAGCAAACTAGATATTTCAGTGCAGCTTTTTGGTGCATTTCGGCGCGTTCACCCGCATCCGGTTGCCCTTTGTATTGAAAAAAACACAAAAATCAAAGACGTCAAATATGCACTAGCAGGTGCGCTCCGAGAACTCAATCCGGGGTTTAATGACACAGATCTGCTAAGCAAATCAGTCTTGGCAAATAATCAAAAAATCTACCAAGATGATGACGTGATCCTGGAGCCCGCAACGATCGCCATTCTGCCACCGGTTTGTGGGGGCTAAATGAGCGGCAAAGATCATTTCGCTATCGCGACACAGCCAATACAGGTTCAGACCGCAGTCGATTTCGTAGCAGATGATGCACACGGTGCTGCAGACCTGTTTATTGGTACAGTAAGAAACGTCAACCTGGGTAAGGCCGTCAAAGGTGTTTCATACGATGTATTTGATGAGCTCACACTCAACGTATTTCGCGACCTAGCCAATGAGTCCCGCCAACGATGGGGTGACAAACTGAACATCTATATTGAGCATTACAAAGGACGTTTAGATATCTTGGGTGTCAGCATTCTTATTGCCGTAAGCTCGCCCCACAGGGATGAGTCGTTTAAAGCCTGCCGCTTCATTATTGAAGAGATCAAGCATCGCGCCCCTATCTGGAAGCAAGAACACTATATCGATGGCGACAGCGACTGGGTTCAAGGTCACGCGCTGTGCTCACACGGACCAGTCTCTTACGATGATGAGCCCATTCCTGAATCGCACAAACACTGCAAACATTACTAGTCTTTTCCCGGGAAGCTGCTATTTCCCCAAAACGGTAATCGCTGTTAAAAGCGCATCACACATTAATTTAGGCCCATAATGGGAAATCACTTTCATATTCTGTAATATATTTGGGTATGAACCAAACCCGCCTGCCCACAATCTATCCAGATCGCCAGCGCCTCAATGACGAGTTGCACGCTCGGCCACCCGTTGCTCTCTGGCCGAACGAACATATTCTCTACCTTGCTCTGGTCAACACAAGCGGCAAGCGGTTACAGGAAGAGGTTGTCATTCGTGACTTATGTGACTCGCTGGGAGGCGACTCTTGCCCTACCCTCCAGGGAAATAACATCGAATTCGATGTCGCTGCAAACAAAGATGGCTGCCCGAGCACCCCAGGCGACCTAAGATTCCGAGTGAAATATGAGCGCCATGGTGAATTTTCATCATGGTGGTTTTTCCAGCAAACAACCTCAAATGATCTGAGTCAGCCGGCAGAATTTTGCTGCAATCTTGACCAGTGGCTTCAAAGACTCCCTGGAAAATTGCTTGTAGCCATGAATATCAGAGTGTGCCAGGCGGAGTGCATTCCATCCGCTCATGAAATTTCGCCCTATTTTTCTGGCAATACATTAATTGGCAGCCTGATTGCACACGATGCAGGAGCAGCATTCACAGATTTCCGTATCGACGCTGCGGGGCATACCAAAATGCTTTTCATGAATAAAGGGATGGGATCCCGTCAGGCGGGCCGTCAATTACAAGCGCTTGTGGAAATTGAAACCTATCGCATGATGGCTCTACTCGCATTACCCGAAGTTCAGGAATCATTCCCAATCTTGGCTACGCAGGAACAAGCGCTGATTGATGTAAGTCGCCAGTTAGCAACCCCTGAGACTGAGGAAGCCAACGAACAGATTCGGGATCTGGAGTTGCAACAAAAGATCTCTAAAATCTCGTCCTCTATTGAGGCACTCTCCTCAACAACTCAGTATCGTCTATCAGCAAGTGATGCCTACTTTCAGCTTGTACAGCGCCGCATCGCTGATTTGCACGAAACTAATCTTTCGGGAATTCAGGGTTTCGGCGAATTCATGGAACGCCGACTCGTTCCAGCCATGAAAACATGCAGCGCATTTTCTCTCCGCATACGTGAAACATCACATCGCGTTTCCAGAATCAGTCAGC
The DNA here is from genome assembly GCA_964498255.1 of uncultured Dechloromonas sp. Taxonomy (GTDB): domain Bacteria; phylum Pseudomonadota; class Gammaproteobacteria; order Burkholderiales; family Rhodocyclaceae; genus Fluviibacter. The sequence goes on along the minus strand of CAZCGW010000016.1, from coordinate 41,239 downwards.
TGTTGCAAACACGAGTAGAAATCGCGCGTGAAGCGCAAAACTCTCAATTGCTTGCGTCGATGGAAAGGCGTTCTAAACACCAGCTACATCTTCAACAAGCGGTTGAAGGCCTATCAATCGTTGCGATCAGCTACTACGGCATCGGACTTGCTGCATATGTCTTCAAAGCGCTAAAGACTATAGGTCTGATTCATGATGTGGAGCTGGCAACTGGTATAGCAACGCCACTCGTACTTTTGGCCGTTGCTCTCATGACTCGAAAAATACATAATAGCTTCAAGTAACTCACCACGACCATTGCCCGTAAAAGATAGGGAGCCCGCATGTCACTGAAAATAGCTGTCGCTAGAGAAACCGAACTTTTAGAAAAACGTGTGGCACTTGCCCCAGAAATTGCCAAAAAGTTTAAGGCATTGGGCGCTGATTTGTTTATCGAGCAAAGCGCTGGCTCGGAAAGTCATTTTATTGACTCTGATTACCTAGACGTTAATTTCGTCGACGGCATTCGCACCGCCTACCATGGAGCAGACCTGATTCTGCGTGTTACCCCACCATCACTAGAAGAAATTGAGGCGATCCCTGAAGGATCGGTAGTTATTGGCTTAATGCGTCCCTACGAGAGCAAAGAACGCATTGAGGCATTTAACAAGAAGAAGCTCACCGTATTTGCACTCGAACTACTACCCCGGATTTCTCGTGCACAAAGCATGGACGCTCTATCATCACAAGGCGCCTGTTCGGGTTATCAGTGTGGGCTAATTGCTGCTGCACGCTGTACAAAGTTTTTCCCGATGCTGACTACTGCAGCTGGAACCATCCGCCCCGCGCGCGCCTTGGTTATTGGTGCAGGCGTGGCCGGCTTGCAGGCGATTGCGACCTGCAAGCGTTTAGGTGCGATGGTTGAAGCCTACGATGTGCGCGCAGCAGCACGTGAACAAATTGAATCATTAGGCGCTAAGTTCGTTGATACGGGCGTATCTGCTGACGGCACTGGCGGTTATGCACGCGAACTGACCGTGGAAGAAAAAGCCCAACAGGCTGAAAAGCTCGCCAAGGCAGTCGCAGCTGCCGACGTCGTTATCACAACGGCGGCAATCCCCGGCAAGAAAGCGCCCGTGATCATCACCAAAGAGATGGTTGCACGCATGAAGTATGGCGCGATCATTGTGGATATGGCTGCCGAATCCGGTGGTAATTGTGAGCTAACCCAGGCCGGGGAACACATCATTGCCAATGATGTGAATATTCACGGCCCGTTGAACTTGCCATCGCGTATGCCCACGCATGCTTCAGAGTTATATAGCCGAAATATTTACAACTTCCTGTCGCCATTCATCAAGGATGGCAAGCTAAGTCTGGATTGGGAGGATGAAGTCATCGCCAAGACAGCACTATGCCACGCGGGAAAAACCACACACCCCACCGTTCAACAAGTTATGGGAGACGCATAATGACTGAAATGCTGGCGCTTTATATTTTTATGCTCGCGGCTTTTACCGGTTATGAAATCATTGCCAAGGTACCGGTCATTCTTCACACCCCACTGATGTCAGGTTCAAACTTTATCCATGGTGTAGTCGTTGTTGGTGCCATGGTTGCACTGGGCCATGCCGAAACAGTTACCGAGCAGGCAATTGGATTTTTTGCCGTAGCACTGGGTGCAGCTAACGCTGCAGGCGGCTACGTAGTTACAGAACGCATGCTCGGCATGTTCAAGAAGAAGGAAGGTGCGTAATGGATACGCCGTTTTACGTTCAGTTCTTCTGGTTTATTGGCGCCCTGCTCTTTATTCTAGGCCTGAAGGGGATGAGTTCCCCGGTTTCCGCACGCAAAGGTATCGTGTGGGCAGGCTACGGCATGATCATTGCTGTAGTTGCCACATTCTTTGTACCTGGGCTCCAAAACATCGCACTGATGGTTGCTGCGTTACTCATTGGTTCGGCCGTTGCCTGGATCTCGGGGCAGAAAGTCCAGATGACCGATATGCCGCAAATGGTTGCCATCTACAACGGAATGGGTGGTGGCGCAGCCGCTGCTATTGCAGCTGTTGAGTTTTCACGTGGCGGTCACCATGACCTGGCAACAACCACGCTAACTGTGATTGGCGCGTTGATCGGCGCTGTTTCATTCACGGGGTCTTGCGTTGCTTTTGCCAAATTACAAGGGATCATGAAAAAGGCATTCCGCCTCCCTGCCCAAAATGCAGTCAATGTAGCACTGGCATTGCTTTCAGTCGTTCTGGGCGTTGCGGTCATTGGCATGTCGCCAGCAGATCCAATGCTCATCGTCCTGTTCTTTCTTGTCGCATTGGTTCTGGGGCTGATCGTCACATTGCCGATTGGCGGCGCCGATATGCCCGTGGTGATCTCTCTCTTCAACGCTTTCACTGGATTGGCGGTAGGCTTTGAGGGCTACATGCAGAACAACCCTACGCTAATCATCGCTGGTATTGTCGTCGGTGCTTCAGGTACTTTGCTGACCCAGCTGATGGCCAAGGCAATGAATCGCCCACTGACCAACATCCTGTTCTCCCCGATTACGGGTAATGGTGAAGGCGGCCAGGCAATTGAAGGCACGATGAAGGAGCTGAATGCGCTGGATGCAGCTGCCATGATGCGTTATGCCAGCAAGGTGATTATTGTTCCTGGTTATGGCATGGCGGTAGCGCATGCGCAACACAAAGTATGGGAAATGAGTGCCTTGCTGGAAGAAGCTGGCGTTGAGGTGAAGTTTGCCATTCACCCGGTTGCCGGGCGTATGCCAGGCCACATGAATGTACTGCTCGCCGAAGCCGGTGTTCCCTATGACAAGATCTATGATCTTGAAGAAATTAACGGCGAGTTTCCACAGTGTGATGTTGCACTCATCATCGGGGCAAACGATGTGGTTAACCCCAGTGCCCGCACCGATAAGAGCAGCCCAATTTACGGCATGCCGATTCTTGATGCCGACCTGGCGCAAAACGTTATTGTCATTAAACGCGGTAAAGGCACTGGCTACTCCGGCGTTGAGAATGCCCTCTTCTATACTGACAATTGCCGCATGCTTTATGGTGATGCCCAGCCAATGGCGGGTGAAATCATTCAACATTTGAAAACGATGGGCTAAGGTTTGATGCTGCTTCGAAGCATCAAACGGCTCTCAAAAGTTTTACTTGTACGAAAAAATTACGTGGTATAAATTCGAAACTTGCTGCAAATATATTTTGTAATATCCACAACAAAGGAGACACACATGAAGAAGATCATCGCAGGCTTGGCACTTGCCGCTATCAGCGCTACCGCCTTCGCACAAACAGCCGCACCTGAAAAGCTACGCATTATTGGTGAGAGCAAAGAGTTTGTGATTCAAACCAAAAAAGGGCCTTACACAATTACACGCACAATGACCTCCTGTGCAAAAAATGCTGGTTGGCTGCAGCCACTCATCCCAGTTAAAGGCGTAACCCCAGTAACAGAAATTGAAATGCTGGAAGCCATGAACGACAAAGATGCACTGATTGTCGACATGCGCGAACCGGATGACCGCATCAAAGGCACCATCCCAAATACCTATCACATCCCTTATACCCAGGTTGCTACCCGCATGGATGAACTGGGTTGTACCAAAAAAGCTGCTAAATGGGATTGCAGCAAAGCCAAAAAGGTTTACGCATTCTGTAACGGCCCTGTTTGCCCACAAAGCCCAACAGCTATCACTGCAATGACACGTGACGGCTTCCCCGCAAATAAGATTTACTACTATCGTGGCGGCATGCTCGATTGGGCAGCACTGGGCTTCCCGATTGTAGAGGGTGACTTCTAATCCAGAGTGCTTCTGGTAAATCCTGAAAACGAGCCTACGGGCTCGTTTTTTATTTCTCGAATGCGCCTCGTCCTGACAACCATTGCTCCAGATTTGCCAAGGGTAAGTATCCCTGCACTAAACGACCATCAGATCCAATCGTGGTTGGGGTCAGGTAAATATCGTATTTCTTACCAAACCTCATGTTTTCTGCAATCGGGTTTGCGCAATTATCCTGAGGCAAAGCAACCGAACGATCACGCATCGCAACATGTAAATTTTTCAAACGATCCTGATTATTTGCACCTGAACACCATATGGCTACTGAGCGTGCCATGTTTTTGCGATCCAGCGGCATCAGAAAACGATAGATCGTCACGTTATCGACTTTTTCCAGTGACTTTTCGTACTTCCGACAATAGCCACACTCTGGTTCAGTAAAGACAGCCAAAACTCTTGATCCATCTCCCCGAATTTCTTTCACTGCGTCAGCCAGGCGTAAGGCTTTCCAGTTGAAATACGGTATGTCAGATAATGAATTATCTGATGCAATAGCGTTGGCCTGCATTCCTATAAAAATAGTTAGCCAAAACAGAGACTTCTTCACACTCGTGTCACCCCTAATTGATGATCAATATATTGCATTGCACGACGCCAGAAGGCAACGCATTGAGTATAGTGCAATATAATCTATCTGCATTTTAATTATTTTCCGATGGGCACAAGGAGTAGCAATGGCAAAGAACGAGGAACTAATCCCTGTCGAAACGCCGGAAGGTTTGAAAAAACCTGGCCGGATACAGAAAGCACCAGAAAACTTTCTGACACCGACTGAAGTCGAACAGGTTACCAAAGGTCGCAGAGATTTTCTGCGCGGCTCTTTCATGGCCGCCGTTGCTGCCGCCGTTACAGGTCGGAACGCCTTTGCCCAGGATGCTTCCGCACTGGTTGACGCTAAAACTGGCGATCCGTATATCCTGCAACCACAAACCTGGGCAACCACCCTGGGTAAGGGTGTTGCTACGGCACCTTATGGGTTGCCATCGAAATTTGAATCAGACGTTATTCGTCGCCCTAGCCCGGGTTTGACACAAACAACGCAATCGAGCGTGTCATTCTCGCCGCTGCAAAGTATGTTCGGCATCATTACCGCCTCGGGTCTGCATTTTGAACGTCATCACCAGGGTTGGTATGACATCGACCCATCGATGCATCGCCTGATGGTCAATGGTTCAAGCCCCGAGTTCGTGAAAAAGCCTAAGGTTTACACGATGGACGACATCATGCGTATGCCGTTCGTATCGCGTATCCACTTCATCGAGTGTGGCGCTAATACCGGCATGGAATGGGGCAACGTTGCTGTGCCAACCGTTCAGTACACCCACGGCATGCTGTCATGTAGCGAATTCACCGGTGTTCCCCTCCGTCTTCTGTTAGAAGATTGTGGTGCCGACATGACCAAGAAGTTTGTTCTGGCTGAAGGTGCTGATGGCTCCGCTATGACCCGTACCATTCCAATGGAAATGGTTCTGAACGACGAAGTTCTGGTTGCTTACGGCATGAACGGTGAAATGATGCGACCTGAAAACGGCTATCCTCTGCGCTTGGTCGTACCAGGTGTTCAGGGTGTATCGTGGGTTAAATGGTTGCGTCGTATTGAAGTGGGCGACCAGCCTTATGCCACTAAAGACGAAGCTGTGCACTACATTGATCTGATGAAAGATGGTCAGCATCGCCAGTACACCTCCGTTCAGGAATGCAAGTCGGTTATCTGTACGCCTTCAGGCGGCCAGAAGTTGCTCGAAAAGGGTTACTACACCATCTCCGGCCTGGCCTGGTCGGGTCGCGGCAAGATCAAACAGGTTGACGTGTCGACTGATGGCGGCATCAACTGGAAGCGCGCCAAACTGGAAACACCAATTCAGTCAAAGGCACTCACCCGCTTCAGCCTGCCGTGGAACTGGGACGGCAAAACCGCCATCCTGCAATCGCGCGCCGTAGACGACACAGGCTTTGTCCAGCCGTCTTATGGCCAACTGCGTGCCGTGCGCGGTACCCGTTCGATCTATCACAACAATGCCATCCAATCATGGGGTGTCGCTGAAAACGGAGATGTGAGCAATGTTCAAGTTCTCTAATGCCATGAAGCCTGCCTTCGCGCTGGCCCTGGTGCCACTGCTGTTTGCCGCCCAGTCAAGTGCTGCTGACAAGTACCCGGGTGTTGGACGTACCGCCACGCCAGCTGAAATTCAAGCCTGGGATATCGATGTTCGCCCTGACTTCAAAGGTCTACCCAAGGGATCGGGTAGCGTAGAACAAGGCCAGGTAATCTGGGAAAACAAATGTGCCAGCTGTCACGGCACCTTTGGTGAAAACAACACCGTGTTTACCCCGCTGGTCGGGGGCACGACCAAAGAAGACATCAAGACGGGTAATGTCGCTAACCTCAAGCGTAACGATTACCCCGGCCGCACCACCATCATGAAGGTCTCTTCACTGTCGACGTTGTGGGACTATATCCACCGCGCCATGCCATGGAATGCACCAAAAACCCTCAGCAATGATGACGTCTACGCCGTACTGGCTTATCTATTGAATCTGGCTGAAATCGTTCCAGACGACTTCACTCTGAGCAATAGCAACATCCAGGACGTACAAAAACTAATGCCTAACCGAAATGGCATGATGCGTAAGCACGCAATGTGGCCAGGCAAATCGGGTCTGGTAACGGCAACCCCGCCGGACACCAAGAACACGACGTGCATGACCAATTGCAAACCAAGCGCCACTATGAGTTCAACGCTTCCGGACTATGCGCAAACCTCGCACGGTGAACTTGCAACACAGGTTCGTCCGTTTGGTCAGACTCGCGGTCAGGGTGCCGCTGGTGGTACCCCTGCAAAGACAGCACATAATCCGGACTACGCATTGGCTGAGAAGTCAGGCTGTACAGCTTGCCATGGCATCAACCAGAAAATTGTTGGCCCTGGCTTTACGGAAATCGCTGACAAGTACAAAGGTCAGGATGTTACGAGTAAGCTCGTAACCAAGGTCAAGAATGGTGGCTCTGGCGTGTGGGGTTCTATGCCAATGCCGCCGCAGACTGACCTGAAAGATTCGGACGCACAGGACTTGGTCAAGTGGATTCTGTCCGGTGCCCCGACGCAGTAACTTTTTTATACGCAGTAACCCATAGGAGATTGGAATGAACACCAACACCAAACGTTTCGACCGACGTCAGATTCTGAAAGCTGCCGGCGGCCTTGGCATCATGGCCTTTGGCGCATCGATGTCGCCAATGGCTTTTGCTGCCTGGAATAAAGCTGCTTTTGAAGCCAAGTCACTGAGTGATGTATATGGCGCTCTGGGTGCTGGCTCGCCAAGCAATAGCGGTGATGTGCAGATTATTGCGTCTGATATCGCTGAAAACGGCGCTGTTGTGCCTATCCAGGCCGTTAGCAAACTGGCTAACACCGAACAGATTTCGATTCTTGTTGAAAAGAATCCAAGCGCACTCGTTTGCCTGTTCAACCTGACTTCAGACGTACTGCCAGAAGTCACTACCCGCATCAAGATGGGTCAAACCTCCAACGTGACCGTTCTGGTTAAGGCCGGTGGCAAGTACTACACCGCCACCAAGGAAATCAAGGTCACTCTGGGTGGTTGCGGCGGCTAATCCCCCCGTACAAAACCCATCAACTAAAGCATAACTGGAGATATATATGGCAAATCCGATGAAAATCCGCGCTGCTAACAAAGACGGCGTGACTGAAATCAAAGTGCTAATGAACCACGAAATGGAAACTGGACAGCGTAAAGATTCGTCTGGCGCTGTTATTCCAGCCTGGTACATCAACGAAGTAAAAGTCGAACTGGCCGGCAAAACTGTGATGACAGCCGAATGGGGTCCTTCTGTTTCGAAGAATCCTTACATGGCATTCAAGGTCAAGGGTGGCAAGGCTGGCGACAAAGTGGTCTGCAGCTGGACCGACAATAAGGGCGACAAGCGTACGGATGAAGCTACCGTATCGTAATTGACCTAGACACCCAGATCACAAAAAACAGAGAGGGGAGACAACATGCGTGCTCATCATTTAAAGGCTACGCTGCTCATTGCAGCGGCCGCCTTTGCTGTCGGTGCCCAGGCACAACAGGACAGCACTAGCGCCGGTATCGAGGCCTACCGTGAAGCGTTACAGGACGGCAACCCTGCCGATTTGTATGTGGATTCGGGCGCCGAAATCTGGAAGAAAAAGGCAGGCCCTAAAGATGCCTCCCTGGAAAAATGTGATCTGGGTCTTGGACCAGGCAAGGTGAAGGGGGCTTATGCCCAACTTCCCCGCTACTTCAAAGACACCAACAAAGTTCAGGATCTGGAATCCCGTCTCCTGACCTGTATGGAAAAACTCCAGGGTGTCGACACAGCACCCATTATCAAGGCGGGTTTTAACTCGCCGCAAAAAGCAGATCTGGTTGCACTATCTGCCTATGTGTCTTCGGAATCGAAAGGCATGAAGGTTAAGGTGTCGCTAGCTCACCCTAAAGAAAAGCAAATGTATGACCTCGGTCGTCGCCTTTTCTACTACGAAGCGGGTCAGTATGACTTTGCCTGTGCAACCTGTCACGGACAGGAAGGCAAGCGTATCCGTCTGCAGGATCTCCCCTATATTCCAAGTGCCGAAGGTGCTGCCAAGGGTTGGACTACCTGGCCGGCCTATCGTGTTAGCTCCGGACAGATGTGGAGCATGCAGTGGCGTATTAATGACTGCTTCCGTCAGCAACGTTTCCCTGAGCCGATCTATGCATCCGATGTAACTATTGCCATTTCTTCATTCATGGCTGGCAATTCGAATGGTGCGGTTATGCAAACCCCCGGTATCAAGCGCTAAGGAGACAGTGATGATGACTTTCAACAAGAAAACGACTGTCGCCCTTTCTCTCATTGCGGCGATGACAGCAGCTGGAACGGCTCTAGCCGCGCCTCCGGCACTACCCAAGGATGGCTCATGGGGTCCTGGTGCAGGCAATGCGACTTTCGATGCCATGATGCAATCGGGCTTTCAAACTAGGGGCATTGCTAACGTAGAGCGTCTGAAGCAAGACCCAACTCAGGAACTCTGTTCGAACCCGGTCACTGCCTATAGCGAAAAAAACGCCAAGCTGCGCGAACAACTACAGGCCGCCAATGAGGCAACCATCAAGTACCCTGCTGATGGCAAGCTCATGGGCGACTGGAAAAACGGCGAAAAAATTGCACAGAGTGGCAAAGGTCTGACCTGGTCTGATAAAGCGGGCGAAGCCAATGGCGGCAACTGCTATAACTGTCACCAGATCACCAAGAAGGAGCTCTCCTACGGCACAATCGGCCCGAGCCTTTACAACTACGGCAAGCTCCGTGGCAACTCGGAAGAGATCGTGAAATATACATGGGGCAAGATCTACAACGCCAAGGCAACTAATCTGTGCTCGCTCATGCCGCGTGCCGGTGCCATGGGTGTTCTGACCGAAGCTCAGATTCGCGATCTCGTAGCATTGCTGCTGGATCCGGAATCGCCTGTTAACCAGTAATCCGTAAAGATCACCGGAGAGTCACCTAAATGGATCGTCGTTCATTTCTACAGTTGCTTGCAGCAGCTGCCGCTTCGGGTATGGCATTACCTACTCGTGATGCACAGGCCGAAACCTCTGCTGCCAGCTACTATGAAGCACCATCATTCGGCAACGTGTCTTTACTGCACATTACCGACTGTCATGCCCAGTTGAACCCGATCTATTTCCGTGAACCCAATGTCAATCTGGGCATTGGCAGCATGCGGGGGCAAGTGCCGCATCTGGTCGGTGATTACTTTCTTAACCACTTCAATTTCAAAGCCAATACGCTGGATGCCCATGCCTTCACGTATCTGGATTTTGAAAAACTGGCCAGAATCTACGGCAAGGTGGGTGGTTTTGCTCACCTTGCCACACTGGTTAAAAAAGTTCGTGCGAATCGTCCAGGCGCCCTGCTCCTCGATGGCGGCGATACCTGGCAGGGTTCCGGCACTGCCTTGTGGACTGATGCTCAGGACATGGTCGATGCAGCAAAATTGCTTGGCGTCGACATCATGACCCTACACTGGGAATGTACCTATGGCGCAGACCGCGTCCTGGAGATTTCCAACAAAGACTTTGCTGGCCACATTGATATCGTGGCTCAGAATATTAAAACGGCTGACTTTGGCGACCAGGTTTTCAAACCTTATGTGATTCGGGACGTTAACGGAACCAAGGTGGCCGTTATCGGCCAGGCATTCCCGTATACCCCTATCGCTAACCCACGTTACTTTGTCCCTGACTGGACCTTCGGTATCCAGGAAGAAAACATGCAAGCCATGGTTGACGAAGCCCGTGGTAAGGGTGCCAAAGTTGTTGTTGTGGTATCTCATAATGGCATGGACGTTGACCTCAAGATGGCTTCGCGCGTACGCGGCATCGATGCCATATTCGGTGGCCACACCCACGACGGGGTGCCAAAACCTACATTAGTCGACAATCCCGGCGGCAAGACACTCGTTATGAATGCTGGTTCGAACGGTAAATATCTAGGCGTCCTTGATCTGGATGTGCGTGATGGCCGCATCGCGGATTACCGTTACCGACTGATGCCAGTATTCTCCAACCTGCTGCCAGCAGACCCGGCCATGGATCAGCTGATCAAGAAGGTTCGTGCACCCTACATCGAAAAGCTGGACGAAAAACTGGCGGTTACTGAAGGCCTTCTCTATCGTCGGGGTAACTTTAACGGTAGCTTTGACCAACTGATTCTAAATGCCTTGATGCAGGAAAAGAATGCTGAAATGGCTTTCTCGCCAGGTTTCCGCTGGGGTACCACGGTGCTACCGGGTGAATCCATCACCATGGAGCATGTCCTCGACCAGACGGCGATTACCTACCCGTACGTGACAGTTTCCAACCTGACCGGTGCCCAGATCAAGGAAATCATGGAAGATGTCTGTGACAACCTGTTTAATCCGGACCCTTACTACCAGCAAGGCGGTGACATGGTTCGTGTTGGCGGCATGCAGTACACCTGTGATCCGAGCGCTAAAGCCGGTCACCGCATCACCAACATGCGACTCAACGGTAAGCTGATCGACGCCAGCCGTAAATACAAGGTTGCAGGCTGGGCGCCCGTTGCTGAGGAATCTCGCGGCATGGCCGGCGAGCCCATCTGGGATGTGGTTGCCCGTAACCTACGCAACAAGAAATCGATTAAGCCGGTACAGATTAACCAACCTGTCCTCAAGGGAACTGCTGGCAACCCCGGCATCGAGGCCTATAATAAGCTCTGATCATTAAAGGAGTCATCATGAAAAGCACCTTCTTCCGCTTCAAATCTCTAGCCATTGGTCTGGTGCTCGCTGCAAGTACCGCATTTGCTATGGCTGCGGACAAAGTTGTTTATCACGTTGATGACACGGCGACACAGGCTACAAGAACGTTACGTAGCCTGCGTAACCATCTCGACGTTGCACCGAAAACCAAAATTACGGTTGTGGCTCTAGGTGATGGCGTTGAGTTCCTGATTGAAGGTGCGCGTGACGATAAGAATAATCTGGAGTACGCTTCTCTGGTTTCGGATCTAAAGACGCGTGGCGTCGATTTTGAAGTCTGCGAACTGACGATCGAAAAGAAAAACATCGATAAATCCAAATTCGTACTTGAAGCCACGTTTACCAAATCAGGTGTGGTTCGTATTACCGAACTACAAAATCAGAAGCATTTCGCCTACATCAAACCATGAATTTTGAAGCACTGATTACCCAGTTCGGAGAAGAGCACCTCCTCCTGCTGGGCGGCCTAGTTATTGGCATTATTTTTGGCGCAGCAGCACAACAATCCCGTTTCTGCCTCCGAGCAGCAACCATGGAAGTAGCTCATGGCAAACCAGCTGATCGTATGGCCATCTGGTTAGTTACTTTTGCCGTCGCCCTCATAGCAACACAACTACTTATCATTGGTGGTTTGTTTGATACCAATGGGTTGCGGCAGTTCAGTAACAGGGGCTCTTTATCTGGCGCCATAATTGGCGGATTACTATTTGGAGTTGGCATGGCTTTGAGCCGTGCCTGCTCGGGTCGAATGCTTGTGCTGACCGGAGGCGGTAACTTACGTGCGCTTCTGACGGGTTTGGTTTTTGCCGTTGCAGCCCAAGCCTCCCTCGAAGGAATATTCGCACCATTGCGCACAGAGATCGGCAGCTGGTGGACGATCGATGGCCCTTCCCGCAACCTGATTGGTGTCACAGGCATTGGCAACTGGGGAGCCTTGGCATTCAGCATTGCCTGGCTCTTACTAGGTGCTTATATGGTTCGCAAACACGCTGTTAGTGCTTACACCGTCATACTGGGGTGCGTCGTTGGGATAATGATCGCTGCAGCCTGGTGGTTTAACTTTGGTGTTGCCGCGAGCTCTTTTGAAGTCGTACCAGTTCACTCGCTGAGCTTTGCCTCACCAACATCCGATACGCTCATGTACTTCCTGTCGCCTCCGGGTGGCGCACTCAGTTTTGATCTGGGTCTGATTCCCGGTGTCCTGATCGGTGCCATGGCAGCGGCTGTGCTCAGTCGGACGTTCAAGATCGAAGGCTTCCAGGACCCACACACCATGATCCGTTACATGATCGGTGGCTGTTTTATGGGGTTCGGTGCCATCCTTGCGGGTGGTTGCGCTATTGGCGCCGGTGTTTCGGGCGCTTCTGTTTTTGCTGTCACAGCATGGCTGACCCTATGGTCAATCTGGCTGGGTGCCGTTGTTACTGATGTTGTCGTCGATCGCTGGTTATTTAAAAAACAACCCGGTTAAAAGGGCACCCCATGGAAAAGCCAACACCACTATCGCGCCGCACCTTCATTCTGGGTATGCTAACGACGGGTTATGCTTTGGCAGCATCTCCGGTGCAGGACAACATCATCAAGACTGATACTACTGGCCTGACCGCCGGTACCATTCAGATCCCAACGCCTAATGGCAAAATTCCGGGCTACTACGCCCGCCCTGCCAAGCTAGGCCGTTACCCAGTTGTTGTAGTGATTCATGAAGCCTTTGGCGTACATGAGCACATTCAGGATGTCTGCCGTCGCTATGCCAAAGCTGGCTACCTAGCCATTGCACCAGAACTTTTTGTTCGCCAGGGTGACGTCACCAAACACACGGAAGTCGCCACGATTTTCAATGAAGTGATCTCCAAAGTGCCAGATGATCAGGTCAACGCTGATTTGGACGCCACGATCGACTATGCGAGAAAGTCACTACAGGGTCACAAGACGCTTGCCGGCGCTGTCGGCTACTGCTGGGGCGGACGCGCAGTATGGGAATACGCCTATCACAATCCTAAACTAACAGCCGGTCTGGCCTACTACGGCCGAGTTGAAGGCATGGTTTCGGATGAACGCCCGCTAGACCCGATTGATTTCGGCTCTGAACTCAAAGTACCGGTGCTGGGTCTCTATGCCGAAAAAGACGCTTCAATCAGCTTAGAGTCGGTAGCACGAATGCAGGCCGAACTTAAGAAATCGAATAGTGGCTCGGAAATTATTGTCCTGCCCGGTGTTGGCCATGCGTTTAATGCAGATTACCGCGCCAACTACAATAAGGCAGCCGCCGAAAAAGCTTGGGAACTTGGTATGGCATGGTTCCGCAAATACGGCATGCCTGGCGTCTGACTTTAGAACCTGACTATGATCCTAGACGCCAACGGCCGCTCCTTCCAGTATCTGCGCCTGTCCATCACGGACGTGTGCAACTACCGGTGTAGCTACTGTTTGCCTAATGGCTATGTCGAAGAATCGCCCCGCCGTTTTCTGGACATAAACGAAATCCGGCATCTGGTCACTGGTTTTGCCGAACTGGGGTTATGGAAAGTTCGTCTGACAGGTGGTGAGCCCACCGTTCGCAAAGACTTTGCCCAGATCGCCGCCACCGTTTCTGCGATTCCCGGCATCCGCAAAGTCGCAACGACAACCAATGGTTACCAACTGGCTAAACATGCCCAACTGTGGCGTGATGCAGGTATCAGTGCGATTAATATCAGCATTGATTCTCTAGATCCTGATAACTTCCAGCGCATCACTGGCATGGATCATCTGCCACAAGTTCTTAAGGGACTCGAAGCTGCAGAAGACGCCGGCTTTGAAGACATCAAGATCAATACCGTATTGCTTAAGGACTTGAATCATCACGAGCTGGATAACTTCCTGGCCTTCGTGAAAGACCGGCGCATATCGCTGCGCTTCATCGAACTGATGGAAACTGGCGATAACCACGCGTATTTTGAAAAACATCACTTGTGCGCCAGCCATATTAGCGAGGCACTCAAGAATCGTGGATGGCAACCTATCCCGCGTTCTATAGCAGCAGGCCCGGCTCAGGAATTCAGCCACCCGGACTATGCCGGAAAAATCGGCATTATTGCCCCGTACGCCAAGGACTTCTGCCAGACCTGCAATCGCCTACGTATCACCGCTCGCGGTGACTTACGTCTTTGCCTGTTTGGTGATGGTGGTCATAATCTGCGGCATATGCTTCAATCAGCCGATCAGAAAATCGAACTGCAACACACAGTAACATCGCTACTGCAACAAAAACCATCAACTCATCTTTTGCATTTTCATCAGTCCGGCGCCACTAAGAACCTGTCTGCGCTGGGCGGCTAACGCTATGATCCAGACCTTCTCCATGATTGATGTTGGTGGCAAACAGCCCACCAACCGTATTGCTGTTGCCACCGGTGTTATTCATGTTGGCGCTTCGGCATTTGCACTGATTCGTGACCGACAACTGCCCAAAGGTGATGTCCTGATGCTGGCGGAAATTGCCGGCATTCAGGGTGCCAAGAACGCCAGCCAACTGATGCCGCTTTGCCACCCGATGGGACTGGATCACGTGCGCGTTATTACAGAACTGGATGAGGCACAGGCAACTGTTCGCGTGTACTGTACTGCCCGTACCTGTGCCAAAACAGGCGTCGAGATGGAAGCGCTGGCTGGCGTTAATGCAGCGCTACTAACGGTCTGGGATCTCACCAAAATGGTTGAGCCAGATCTATGCATCTCAGATATACGGCTACTTGCCAAAGTGGGTGGCAAATCCGGTTGCTGGCTCAATCCCGAAGCGCATCTGATTCCAAACTGGGTGATTGATCTTGTTCAACCTGCAGTCAAACCCTCGCTCGCCGGTATTACAGCGGAAGTCATTGTTCTGAGCGACCGAGCTTCGAACGGTGTCTATGAGGATAAATCTGGCCCGGTGGCGCGTGACTTACTGACGGCGATGGGTGCTGGCGTCAACGCGGTAAGCGTGATCCCGGATGAACCCGCTGAGCTACAGGCAAAGATAAAAGCCATCAAGGCAACGGGTGAGACTCGACTCATCATCACCTCCGGCGGCACAGGCGTTTCCGGCCGCGATAGCACCCCCGAAGCTGTCGCCGCGATTGCGGACAAACTCATTCCCGGCGTCGGAGAGCTATTGCGAACTTCCGGCGCAGCCTTCACTCCCTTGAGCTGGAGCAGCCGTTCGATTGGTGCGACATTAGGCAACGTCCTTGTCGTTACCCTACCCGGCAGCCCCAAAGCGGTTAAAGAAGGATTAGATGTCTTAGGCCCGCTCATGAAACATCTATTAACCATAATTCAGGATATTCGCTGATGATCGCCTATCTTGATGCGTTAAAGATTATTCAGAATGCAGCAACAGCCCCCGTTGCCGAGCGCGTTAAAACTTCGGATGCGTTAAATCAGGTGCTAGCCGAAGATTTTATAGCACCCTTTGCCCTACCTAGATTTGATAACTCCAGTATGGATGGCTTTGCACTCCGTGCTGAAGACACGCTCACCGCAAAACCAGAAACACCCCTGACGCTGCCCGTTCTGCATGCACAGGCAGCTGGCGACGCCGCCGGTAGCAATCAATCAGGGCACGCCGTTGAGATCATGACCGGCGCTGCCATGCCACAACACGCCGATGCGGTGATTCCGATCGAAAATGTAACAACCCAGTGTGATTCACAGGGGCATGTTACGCAGATCACGCTGAACAGCCCCGTACCGCGTCATGACAATGTCCGATTTGCAGGAGAGGACTTTACTGCTGGTCAGATATTAATCACCGCAGGGGCGCGCATCACACCCGCCCATATCGCCATTCTTTATGGAACAGGGACGACCCATATCAATGTGATTGCCTGGCCCACGGTCAGCATCTTCACTACAGGTAAGGAAGTATCCGATGATTACGACCAGCCTTTAGGACCATCCCAGATCTATAACTCGAATACACCTTATCTGATCGCCGAGTTACAGACCATTGGTATTCCGGCTATTTGCGCCGGACACATCGGTGACGATGAAGATAAATTCCGTGTCATGTTAGCGAAACAAAAGGATGTACGAATTCTTGTCAGCTCCGGCGCAGTCTCCAAAGGCAAGTGGGACTTTATCCCTGCAGTACTTGAGGAGCTGGGCGCTGAAATCCTCTTTCACCGCGTTGCCATCAAGCCCGGCAAACCAATCCTGTTTGCGCGCTTTCCGGATGGCCGTTACTTCTTTGGCCTCCCTGGCAATCCGATTTCCGCTGCGATTGGCCTACGCTGTTTCATGGTGCCGTTGCTGCGCAGATTGCTTGGGCTCGCTGATGAAGCACCTGCTTTTGCCCGCCTGAAGACCTCATATACCAAGAAGGGCCCCCTGCGACTCTTCCTCAAAGCTAAAACACAACTCACTGCCGATGGCATTGCCGAGATAGAGCTACTCGCTGGTCAGGAGTCATTCAAGATTGCGCCCCTGCTTCAAACCAATGCCTGGGCCATTCTGGATGAAACAGCGCTCACCTATCCTGCCGGTCAGCCCATCATGTTCTATCCGATGCAGCTGCTCGGATAAATCAATCCCTACTAACAGACCATGCGCTACGCCCGGCAACGCGTACTTCCCGAGATTGGTGATGACGGCCAGGCTGCATTAGCTCGTGCACGCATTCTCGTTATTGGCGCTGGCGGTCTTGGCTCACCAGCGCTGCTTTACTTAACAGCAGCTGGCGCTGGCCTAAAAACAGCCGGCGGTTGTATTGCCATTATTGATGACGACAACGTCGACTTAAGCAATTTGCAACGCCAGATTCTGTTTACGGAAGCCGATCAAGGCCGGCCAAAGTGCCTGGTTGCCGCAGCCCGTTTACAGTCGCTTAACACGGACACAGATGCCAAAGTGTTTCAGACACGACTCACGACCGACAATGTACTGGAAATTTTTGGCAGATTTGACATCATCATTGATGGATCCGACAACTTCGACACCAAGTACCTCATTAACGATGCGGCAGTTCGATTGGGGCTACCCGTTGTCTACGGATCCATTCTTGGTTTCGAAGGCCAGGCGTCCGTTTTCTGGGGCAAAGAAGGCCCTTGCTATCGTTGCCTCTACCCTGAACCACCGAAGTCTCACGTACCTAACTGTGCGGAAGCGGGCACCTTAGGCGGCATTGCCGGCATGATCGGTTCGATCCAGGCTGTCGAGGCATGTAAGCTCGCCCTTGGCCAAGTGCATTGCCAGTCCCACGGACTGGAACCCCTTATCGGCAAACTCTTTCTCAGCGATGCGCGCCACTGGGATACGCGAACGCTCCAGATCGACAAGCGCCCGGATTGCCCAGTCTGTAGCATACCGCCAGAAAAAGTCACCCTACCGCAAGCAAAACCCCAAGCATGTACATCCATACCAGCAGCCATGGACCTAAATGACCTTCAGGGACTCTTTGAGTCAGGTATACCGTTTACACTTGTCGATGTACGTGAGCCTCACGAATGGGAAAGCGGTCATATCGAAAGTGCCCTGCACATACCTCTAGGCAAACTTCTAGTCGCCCCGGAAGTATTGGACACTCTGAACCGACTAGAGCCTATTGTCGTCTACTGCCAGCATGGCATACGCAGTGCTCGTGCTGTAGCCTATCTACGTGAACACGACTTCGATGCCTTTAATCTGGTAGTGGATTGGTCAAAACTCAATGAGTTCTGACATCGCGCTTTTAGCCGGAGCGTTTCTGGTTATTGCAGCTTTATACTCATCCGTAGGCCACGCCGGTGCCACCGGCTATCTGGCCGTCATGGCGATTGCCGGCATGTCGCCTGCGTTAATGAAACCAACCGCACTAACGCTCAACATTATTGTGGCTACGATTGCCACCTTCAAGTATTACAAACGCGGCGCCTTCTCCTGGCAGCTCTTCTTACCTCTCGTTCTTGCTTCCTTTCCATTCGCTTACTTGGGCGGCCGAATTACACTACCGCCTGAGTACTACAAACCGTTGGTCGGGCTATTTTTGCTTTACGCCGCCTGGCGTGCAATAACTACATCTAAAACCGGGCCCACCTACGAGATCAAATCTGTCTCATGGCCGGCGCTCATTGCCAGCGGCGCAGCTCTCGGGTTTCTATCTGGGCTGACAGGCGTTGGTGGTGGCGTGTTTCTTAGCCCCCTCATGCTACTAATGCACTGGGCACCTCTCCGTGTAATCTCAGGGGTTGCTGCTGCATTCATTCTGGTCAATTCACTGTCCGGCTTAGCCGGCCTGCTTTCCAAAGGCATTCTCATAGCACCGGGGCTTCCCTGGTGGGCACTAGCTGTCCTTATTGGCGGCTTTATCGGCGCGGAATATGGCAGCGGTCGATTCAAGCCAAATACCATTCAAAAACTTTTGGCTATCACCCTGCTCATTGCGGGTATCAAACTCACCTCAAGCATTTTCATTTAAGAGCGGCATTTTCACCCTTTTTACATCAAGTGATGTTGTATGAGATCCGCACAGTTAATTATGGAATTTACGACTACCCCAATCTGATCGAACCCTTGTAAGATATCTTCGTGATGTAGCTGTCGAATTACAAACTGGGAGGCTCACCATGCAAAGTATTAGATCTCTGATGTGTCTGATCATGATTTTCATCGCGTTCCCGGCTTTTGCTCAGACCGGCTCACCATCAGGCATGGATGACACATCAATCCTTCGCCCCAAAGCGTATAAGCCTACATACCAGGCAAACAAGGCCGCTGGGAATCGTGGCAAAGCATTATTTAACGATACAAAACTCTCTACCAACGGTAGAGCCTGCGCGCAATGCCATGCAGATGCAGATAGTTTCGGCCCTAGATTCAAAACACCCTACCCTCATGCAGCCATGAACAGCAGAGCCCGGTTTGGCGTTGATCGCTTGAATCTCGATGAGGTGATTCAAGTTTGCATGCAGGGGCCTATGAGAAACGTCCCACTTGAGTGGGGGTCGCCCGAGCAAATCGATTTAACGACCTATCTGCTTAAAGTACAATCCACTGGTCAGATGTAACATGTCTTCCTGAACCCATAACTACACCCTGGGCCATTCAACCCAGGGGTATTCAGGCAGGCCCTCTATCCAGCGCTGTTCCGGTTCTCCCTGAATCAAGGGATTCAGGTAACTCAGCGCTTCAGGCAAAACGGTATAACGAGGCTGATCAATCCAGCTAACCGGAAAAGCTCTTTCCTTGTTAGCGATTTCTGAAAGCGAGACAGAGTCGCAGTGCCATGCGTAGGGTTGGTTTGCATCGCGAACAATGTTTACCATGAAACTGCTTTGCCCTTGCTCGGCGAGCTGAACAGCATGTACCGCAACAGCTTCTGCTTGTGCAATGTCTGTCGCACTCGCTACATGGCGTGCCGCACGCTGCAGATAATCCGGTACAGCCACATGCACCTTAACTGATAGCTTCTCACGCAACAGCTGAGCCACAGCAAAACCTGCACCACCCAATTGTTCATGGCCATAACGGCCAGACACATTCTGCTGCGCATAGAACTGGCCATCTGAGGTACGTATACCCTCGGAGACTACACATACGCAGGCATTATGTTTGATGAAGCTTGCTTTTACTGCCGCTACAAAACTTTCGGGATCAAACGTCAGTTCAGGAAAAAGAATCAGCGGCGAAGCCATTTGCCTCGGCAACCTTGCCACGGCACCACAACTTGCTAACCAACCCGTATGGCGCCCCATGACTTCCAGAATAAAAACACTCGGTTTAGTTGCCATGGCGCAATGATCACGTGCCGCTTCCATAAGCGATACGGAGAGGTACTTTAATGCCGAGCCAAAGCCCGGTGAAGTGTCTGTACCTTCTAGATCATTATCGATGGTCTTAGGTAAACCAATTACTCGGAGACCCAACCCGAACCGGTCACTCAGTTCAACGAGCTTGGCAGCGGTATCCATGGAACCATTACCGCCATTCACATAAATCGTGCCGATCTGATGAGCGACAAGAACGTCTCGCACACGTTGCCATTGCTCTGGGTTATCAGCTTCACTGGCAAGCAACGTGCGTCCGGATCCCAGACCACCACCCGGCAATTGACTTAGCGCCAACCTCATCGATTCTGGAAGCGCAGAAGCATCAACGAGCTGATCGTTCAGGATGCCGGACAAACCATGCTCGGCAGCGAATAAACGCCCTACCGACAATTGCTTGTGTGCCTTGATAAGTGCAGCAGCCGTGGCACCAATGACGGCGGTGACACCGCCTGACTGGAAATAAAGTGCGTTCTTCATGGCAGCATTAAAACAGATCGGGCGCCGGATTGGCAGAGCCAACCGGGCGCCCGACTGTAACTAGTTTGCTAATTAGTTCAGCGCGCCAAGGACACGTGAAGTAATTGCATCAACACTACCAACACCGGCTACTTTTTCAACCTTAGGTGCATTGGCATCGCCGGCGTTCTTCCAGTTGGTGTAGAACGTGACCAGTGGCTTGGTCTGGCTGTGATAGATGTCCAGACGATGACGCACGGTTTCTTCTTTGTCATCGTCACGTTGAATGAGGTCTTCACCCGTCACATCATCCTTACCCGCCACTTTAGGTGGGTTGTAAGTGATGTGATAGGTACGGCCCGATGCGAGGTGCACACGGCGGCCAGCCATACGATCAATGATGTCCTGATCAGGCACATCGATTTCCAGAACGATATCCAGTGGTACACCGGCTTCTTTCATGGCTTCCGCTTGTGGAATCGTGCGTGGGAAACCATCGAACAGGTAACCATTCTTGCAGTCGGCTTCTTTCAGACGCTCTTTGACCATACCGATAATCACGGCATCCGGAACCAGACCGCCAGAATCCATATGTTTCTTGGCTTCCATACCCAGCGGGGTACCAGCCTTAACCTGCGCACGCAGCATATCGCCAGTGGAGATTTGTGGAATACCGAATTTTTCACAGATAAATTTGGCCTGGGTGCCCTTACCAGCGCCCGGAGCGCCCAACAGAATGAGTTTCATCGGTATCCTCGATTAGAAAGTATTGATGGTGAAAGTGTGAAACATGTACCTTGCTAAAAACTTACGATAATTACGGCTGAGGGTCAATGCGCAGTGCAGCGAACTGCTCGGCAAAGACCTGTTGAGCGCGTAAAGCATCATCGGGGGTGTCTACCCCGGCTGGCGGTAATGTTTCTGTTACCGCCACACTAATACGATAGCCGTGCCATAGCGCCCGCAACTGCTCCAGAGCCTCTATGGACTCCAATGGGCTCGGTGCCAAGCTGGCGTAATCCCTTAAGAAGCGGCAGCGATAGGCGTAGAGCCCGATATGTCGGAAACAGGCATAGCCACTTGCAGGCAGCGCTTGTGGCTGATTTCCCTGTTGCCAGGACGGGCTGAAATCATCACGGGCAAAAGGAATAGGCGCTCGTGAAAAGTACAACGCATCGGCATTAGCCTTCATGACGACTTTGCAGATATTCGGGTTAAAGAGTTCTGCTGCGTCATGTATCGCATGGGCAAGCGTTGCCATATCGGCACCGGAATCCACCAGTTGATGGGCTGCCTGATCAATCAGCTCGGGCGGAATAAAAGGCTCATCCCCCTGCACGTTCACCACCACGGTTTCATCTGCCCAGCCAAAGTGATCACACACTTCGGCAATGCGATCTGTACCACTCGGGTGATCTTCTCGGGTCATGCAGACATCAAACCCGGCTTCCCGAACGGCATCGCGTACTTCACGGCTATCTGTTGCCACCACAATCGTATCTGCACCTGATCGCTGCGCCCGCTCGCAAACACGAACGATCATTGGTTTACCACCCAGGTCAAGGAGCGGTTTGTCCGGCAACCGGCTAGATTTAAGTCGAGCCGGAATCACCACGCGGAATGTCACGTAACTCACCTCCGGCTCCTTCGCTTAGGCTTGCTGGCCGTTAAGGCTACGGGCTTCGTCCTGCATCATGATGGGAATGCCATCACGTACGGGATAAGCCAGCTGGCAGGGCTTGCAAATGAGTTCCTGTGCGGATTTATCAAAGTCCAGCTTGCCTTTGCAGACAGGGCAAACGAGTATTTCTAACAGACGCGGATCCATTTAACGACTCTCTATCGTAGACGCAGCACTATGATCACTCAGCCATTCGGCCAGCGGTAATACCGGGGAAATGCAGGCACTGACGGGTACGGCAAACCAGTTGTCGTGTCCGTCAGCAAAGTGTTGGCATTTTACTGCATCCTTCTCCGTCATCATCACCGGCAAGCGTGTAGACGTAATATCTTTCTGCTGAAAATCATGGTGATCCGGAAAACGATGCCCCTCAACTTGGATACCCGCATTGCGCAACATATTAAAAAAACGTTCGGGATGACCGATACCGGCAATAGCAACTACCGATTGGCCTGCAAAGTCTTTGAGTGGCGTTTTACACTCTGGCTGATTTAGTACGTAAACGGCATCCGGCACCAGCGACATTTCAAAACGGGGCACAACAGGCCAGCCCGATTGGTCCGGGTTTCCCTGAATAATTGCACCCTGCACTAATGGTGCCGCCAATCGAGTCAAAGGCTCACGCAGGGGACCCAGGGGTAACAGATGGCCATTACCCACCCCGCGTTGATCAAAAACGACGACTTCAATATCCCGCGCCAGATTCAGATGTTGTAACCCATCATCTGCAATGAGAATATTGACGCCCGGGTTCGCTGCCAGTAAAGCCCGACCAGCCTCTGCACGCTTTTCACCTACAAATACAGGAAAGCCCTGCTGTGCGTACAAAAGCGGTTCATCACCGACATATTGAGGGCTATCGCCTACACCCACAGCTCTAACCCCAGGAACCTTACGCCCATAGCCACGACTGATAATACCGGGACGCCAGCCCATTGCCTGAAGCTGCTGAGCCAATGCTAAGGCCACGGGGGTTTTACCTGCCCCACCTACAATCAGGTTACCAACTACCAGTACCGGTACTGGCAAACGAACCTGCTTCAAGACTCCATGCAGATACAAGTAACGACGAGTGCAAACGACTAGGCCGTAGATCCATGACAAAAGCCTAAGCAAGCAGGTTTGCAATAGGCCCAATCGGGCATGGCCATACCAGCTGGCCTCAATCTCCTGAGGCCTGAAAATCATGAACCACTACGTGTCGTAAATGAGATCTGTGACAGATCAGCCTGATGCGCAGCCTGCATGACATCGATCACGCTTTGATGCGTGGCTTTTGCATCCGCATTAATCGAAACAACTGGCGGCTTGGCTCCTGCACTACGTTTTGCTGTGGCCGCCTTCAGAGCAGCCGCTACCGCATCAACGCTGGGTCGGGCCATGCTCTGGCCATCGATAACCACGATGCCACCCGCTGTAACCGAAACGCTAATTTCATTCGGCGGCGTGGCATTACTTGCAGCCGCCGTTGGCAAATCGATTTCAATGCCCGCAACTTTGTTATAGGTGGTCGTCATCATCAGAAATATGATGATGACTAGCAGTACGTCAATAAACGGAATGAGGTTAATTTCAGGCTCGTCGCGCCCGTTGCCCCGGCGAAAATTCATAAAACGCTCCGGCGCTTAATTGCGCTCGCCATGGACGACTTCAACCAGCTTGATCGCCTGTTGTTCCATATCGACCACAAATTTATCGATCAATGCACGGAAGTGACGCCAGAAAATCAGTGCAGGGATGGCAATCAGCAAACCAAAGGTGGTGTTGTAGAGCGCGACCGAAATACCATAGGCCAATTGCTGCGGGTTACCTGTTACCGGAGATTGCGCCCCGAATATGTCGATCATGCCTACCAGCGTTCCCAACAAACCCAGCAAGGGAGCAATTGAAGCGATCGTACCTAAAGTCGTTAAGTAACGTTCCAGCTGGCTATAGACCATGCGCCCCGACTCTTCAATGGCTTCGCGCATCACTTCTCGGCTACTGTTCTGATTACGAATCCCGGCCGCCAACACACGTCCCAGCGGGGAGGCTTCTTCCAGAGCATTTAACCGGGCAGCATCGTATCCGCCATTCGCTAGGCTAGAAAGCACACTCTGCAATAAACCCACCGGCAACACCTTGGCTCGCTGTAAAGAATATAAACGTTCGATAATCAGCGCGAGGGCAATGACAGAGGCAATCAGAAGGGGCCAGATCGGCCAACCGGCAGCTTGAATGATGGCAAACACGTTATTCCAGACCTGCAGAATTCAAACTTGAAGTGTAGCTACCCCCCCCACTTTGAGCAAGCATTCCCTGCATTTCAATGGGTTATAGTCGCAATATTGTTATCCACAAATTTAGTGGATAAGTTTGTGGATAGACTGTCATAAAAGTGTCTAAGTCGAGCAGACAAAGGAAGTTAGGTTACGCTGCTCAAAAAAGAGGCTCGTTTTATTTTCTCTATTATTTTCAACAGGTTAATCGCTATCTATTGGGTTGGAGAGGGATAGATCTTGGCGACCCCTTCTACTTAAAGGCTTCGCTGCTATGCGGTGGAGAAAATAACGATATGTCAAGAGAATTCCCCCCCATTTTTTACTTATAAGCACATCGGGTTCACCTATAAAGAATTACGAACCAAGGTAAAGTACGCCGTATGGTTACGAATACGCTTTTTGACGAAGCTGCGCCATCTTTAGAAGCGCCTGTGATGTCGGTTTCCGACCTCAATGCAGCCGTACGCGCCCAACTTGAGAGTCGGTTTCCCTTGCTGTGGGTTGAAGGAGAGATTGCCCAGCTCACGATCGCCAGTTCCGGCCATATCTACTTCAGCCTTAAAGATGCTGGCGCGCAGGTACGTTGCGCCCTCTTCCGCACCCGTGCAGCCCGCCTGGGTTGGCAACCCCGACAAGGCGACAAAGTTCGTGCCCGAGTCCAGGTAACCCTGTACGAAGCCCGAGGCGAATTTCAGCTGACTGTCGAAACTCTGGTGAAGGGTGGCCTCGGTGCCTTATACGAGAGATTTATACGTCTTAAAACTGAACTAGAAGCTGCAGGCCTATTTGACCCTGCCCGCAAACTGGCTTTGCCTGCATTCTCACGCACGATTGGCATTATTACCAGCCCACAGGCAGCCGCCTTGCATGATGTCATGACGACATTATCGCGCCGTGCGCCTTATGCCAAATTGATTCTTTATCCAACGCTCGTACAAGGCTCAGAAGCTACTGGCCAGATTGTTCAGGCTATTGAAAATGCCAATAGTCATGGCGCAGCTGATGTACTGCTGCTATGCCGTGGTGGTGGATCGCTCGAAGACTTATGGAGTTTCAATGAGGCTGCAGTAGTGCGCGCCATTGCAGCTAGCCATTTGCCGATCATCGCTGGTATTGGTCACGAAACAGACACGACATTAGCCGACCTGGCCGCCGATGTCCGGGCTCCTACCCCCACGGCTGCGGCAGAACTCATTGCTCCCGATAAAACCCGTTTAATTTCAACAATTGACGCCAATCAAAAGCGTTTGCATCAATTGGTGATGCGTCGTATTGACGATGCGGGAATGAAGCTGGATGGTTATGCTGCACGCCTACGCAGCCCGGCGGCATTACTGGATCGCCAGCAAGATCGCTTGAATCAGTACCAGACCCGCCTCACACTGTGGTCTCAACGCGCTCTGGAACGTGAACAAAGGCGCCTGAGCGAACTAGGATTGCGATTACAGTCATTGGACCCTAACCAACCGCTGAAACGGGGCTACGCGCTCGTAACCGATGCCCAGGGCCATCTAGTAGATAGCATCAGCAAAGCCCCTGTCCATTCACAAGTTCAATTACGCTTGGCCGATGGCCTGTTACAGGCCAGCATCAATGCTGCCCAGCCGGATGCCTGACACCAATCTTTAGGCTAGGCTTGCAGGCAACCGCCGCTCTGTCTAGAATCAAACATTAAACCTAAAAATCCCCCAACCCGGAGAACTATCATGGCCTTTGAATTGCCAGCACTGCCGTTCGCAAAGAACGCCCTCGCCCCACACATGTCGGAAGAAACGTTCGACTATCACTATGCCAAGCACCACCAGGCCTACGTGACCAATCTGAATAACCTGATTCCAGGCACCGAGTATGAAACACTCAGCCTGGAAGATATCGTCAAGAAGGCACCTGCTGGTGGCGTTTACAACAATGCCGCTCAAGTATGGAACCACACTTTCTTCTGGAACTGCCTGTCACCTAATGGCGGCGGCGCTCCAAGTGGTGCTCTGGCTGATGCCATCAACAAAAAATGGGGCTCGTTTGATGAGTTCAAAAAGGCATTCCAGACTTCGGCCGTTGGCAACTTCGGTTCGGGCTGGACATGGCTTGTTAAAAAGGCCGATGGTAGCGTCGACATCGTTAACATGGGCGCTGCTGGCACCCCGCTGACTACTGGCGACAAGGCACTGCTGACCGTTGACGTCTGGGAGCACGCTTACTACATTGACTACCGCAATATGCGTCCAAAATTTGTCGAAACTTTCCTCGACAAACTGGCCAACTGGAAGTTTGCTGAAGCCAACTTCGCCTAATTGGTCTAGGCTGTACAACGAGAACCCGGCTACGGCCGGGTTTTCTTTTTACTGCATACAGAACACTTCAGTGACCTGAACCGTTTGGCCCGGATAGCGCGACAAACTAAAAACGGCGCGTCTGGCCCAAAGCCTTTCGGGAGCATTGGCGCCAATCTGCGCCATCGTCATGCGATACAAAGGATGACGGGTATCGAGAAAGGCCCATTCGCGTTGCCTACGCACAAACCCCCGGCGCGTGAACAATAGCGTCCCCAAGGCTTGCCGACCTAATTGCTTAAACATGATAGAAAGCGGCCCCCGTGGGACGGCTGGCAAAACGGAATGCGCTACGACCAAGGGCTTTTGATCTGCGCCTGATAAAACCACGGCACGCACTACCGCCAGAGGAAAACGCCCTTCCCCTTCATCGTTATAAGGTTGCCCAAGCGCCTGTTGCAACACACGCACGTCAATTTTTCCAAAATGCTTCTGCAAACGACGCGTTAACGAACCAGACTCCAGCAACCAGGGACGCAAGGTCTCAGGCGGCTTAAGTGCTTTACCTAAAGGATGCCAATGGCTCCCACGGGCATAACCTGTCAAACGTCTGGATCGATTACGGTTCTCCCGCATAGCCATCTCAATATTCGCCCTGCGGTGCCTTTTCAAGACCAACCACCTGGCTACCTGCAACAACACCATGCTTGGCAAACCAGCCACGATTGGCTTCCAGGGCATAGGTGGCATTGCGTTGGGTGCAATGGTTTGTCTCTGTTTGCGGCGCCATGTCTTCGATATTAATCACCTGACCCTGAGCATCAATGAATGCCACCGAGAGCGGTACTTTGGTATTTTTCATCCACATGCAAAAGTAAGCAGGCGCCGGATACACGAATAGCATGCCACGGGATTCAGGCATCGAGAGCCGATTCATTAACCCCAGGGAACGCTGCGCTTTATTACTAGCGACCTCCACATCGAGGCTGGCTGACCCTAAGGTTAACCGGATGAGGGGCAACGTTGCGGCCTGCACAGTGATTGCCATGGCCATGATGGCACCTGCGATCATGACAGAACGATTAACGAACTTCATACATCACTCCCATTGAGCTGTGCAACCGAAACCTCAGATGACTGACCCAATGCCAGCGGCAGCCCTTCTTTCAGTTCGAGCAATCGGATGCCCCCTACCGAAATACGTACCAACCGGAGTACCGGTAATCCAACGGCCGCACACATGCGTTTCACCTGACGATTACGTCCTTCAGTTAGGGTCACTGCCAACCAGGCCGTCGGGATTGATTTCCGAAAGCGGATCGGTGGGTTTCTAGGCCACAGGAAACGCGCCTCGACATCCTCGGGAAGAAGCTCAACACCACAGGCGCGTGTGGGCCCATCGTTCAGTAGAGGACCCGCACGCAAATGATCCAGCGCTGCTTCATCTGGGATACCTTCAACCTGTGCCCAATAACATTTGGGCAGCTTGTGCCGTGGCTCGGTAATACGCGATTGCAACGCCCCGTTATCGGTTAAAAGCAACAAGCCTTCGCTATCGGCATCAAGTCGCCCTGCGACGCGAAACTCGGGAAGTTGCAGATAGTCCGACAACCCCTGCCAGCGCCCTTCCGGGGTGAATTGGGATACCACGCCATACGGCTTATTAAAGGCAACAAGTGACAAAGCGCTTCTCTATGAAATCGGTATCAAGAAAAAGCCCCGCTGATGAAACACCGCAGGGCTTTTAATCAGTGCTGAAAAAAGCTCAGCAATGCATGGCTTAAATAGCCTGGTCATCAACCTCGCCAGTACGAATTCGCACAACTTGATCCACAGGCAGAACGAAAATCTTGCCATCGCCAATTTTGCCGGTACGTGCAGACTTGATGATCGACTCCAGAACAGCCTCTACGCGGTCATCTTGTACAACAACCTCTAGGCGTACCTTAGGCAGGAAATCAACAACATACTCTGCGCCGCGATATAGCTCTGTGTGACCCTTCTGGCGACCAAAACCACGAACTTCTGTAACGGTCAGGCCGGTAACGCCAATTTCTGAGAGGCCTTCACGAACTTCGTCGAGTTTAAATGGCTTGATAATGGCAACGATCTGCTTCATGAGAACTCCATGCGGTCAAAGACAAATTCAATAGGTGATAGCTTACCACTCATCGGCATAGCGGTTGGTAATTGGATAGCGCCAATCTTTACCAAAACCCCGGCGAGTTAACCGAATGCCAACAGGGGACTGGCGCCGTTTGTATTCTGAAATACGTAAAAGGCGGACGACACGGCGTACATCTTCCTCACGATAGCCTTGCGCAACGATGTCACGCGGACTGATATCTTGCTCCATATAAGCAGTAACAATGCCGTCCAGCACTTCATACGGTGGCAGAGAATCCTGGTCTGTCTGATCGGGTCGCAACTCGGCCGAAGGCGGTCTTTCAATAATCCGCCACGGAATAACTTCCTGCTCGCGGTTAATCCAGCGACAAACCTCAAATACCTTGGTTTTAAGCAAATCCTTCAACACCGCAAACCCACCGGCCATATCGCCATACAGCGTGCAATAACCAACCGCCATTTCAGATTTGTTGCCTGTCGTTAGTACCAGCCAGCCACTTTTATTCGAAAGCGCCATCAGCAAATTGCCGCGAATTCGCGCCTGCAGGTTTTCTTCTGTCGTATCTGCCGCTTTGCCCACAAAATATGGAGCCAGCATTTGCTCATAGGTCTGCATGGCGGGCTGGATATCTAGCAGCTCACCTTTGACGCCCAGGTTGGCACAGAGCGCCCAGGAGTCATCGATACTCATCTGGGCAGTATAGGGAGACGGCATGATGATCGGGCGAACGCGATCTGCCCCTAGGGCATCGACCGCTACACATAGCGTCAGGGCTGAATCAATGCCGCCGGACAAACCCAGATAGGCACCGGCGAAATCATTTTTGGCAAAATAATCACGGACACCCATGACCATCGCTTGGTAAATCTGGGCATTCAATTCAGCAGGTGGAGACAATGGCTCTTGCGTTTGCCATTGACCACCTTCATTTAAATCGGCGAAAGCGAGTGCTTCGACAAACTGAGGCAATTGCAAAACCGTTTGGCCATCCGTAGCGATAATGCATGAGGCGCCATCAAAAACGAGCTCGTCCTGACCACCAACCAGATTGCAGTAAATAATCGAGAGCCCGGTCTCGGCGACACGTTGCGCCAGAATACTCTGACGATCAACGGTTTTATCCAGATGATACGGAGACGCGTTTAGAACCAGCAGCACTTCTGCGCCTGCAGCTTTAGCCGCTTGGGCAGGTTCTGCAAACCAGATATCTTCGCAAATTGCCAGACCGAAGCGAACGCCCGCATGATCAAAAACAAATGGCGCTGAGCCCGCAGTGAAATAACGCAACTCATCAAACACCTCGTATTGCGGCAGATGCTGTTTACGATAAGTGCCGATGCGTTTGCCCTGATACAGAACGCTGGCCGCGTTGTAATAATGCGCGCCCGCCTGTTCAGGGTGTCCCACCACAATCGCGATATCCAGATCCGTAGTTTCGCGGGCTAGCGCAACCAGGGCAAGATCCACCGATCGATAAAAATCCGGACGCAGCAGCAGATCCTCGGGCGGATAACCACACAGGCTTAATTCAGGCGTCAGCAGAACATCAGCACCTTCAGTGACTGCCCGATTTGCCTGTTCCACGATATGCCGAACATTGCCGACCAGATCGCCAAGCACTACATTCATCTGAGCAACTGCAACCCGCACACTCTACCTCTGAACCTGAACAATATTTATCAAAAAAATAGCCCTGAGCTAACTCAGGGCTATTGTATGCCTAACAGCTAAGACTTACTTGCCAGCCTTGGCACGGGCTACACCCGAAGTAATTTCGGCTTTTGCAGCAGCTGCATCTTTCCAGCCCTTAACCTTAACCCACTTGCCAGCTTCCAGATCTTTGTAATGCTCGAAGAAGTGCGTGATCTGCTTGATCAGCAGTTCTGGCAGGTCGTCGGTGCTTTGAACCTTGTCGTAGATGCCGGTCAGCTTCGATACTGGTACAGCAACCAGCTTGGCATCTTCACCGGCTTCATCTTCCATAGCCAGCATACCGATGGTACGGCAACGGATCACAACGCCAGGTGGCAGCGGGTATGGCGACACAACCAGCACGTCAACCGGGTCACCATCTTCCGACAGGGTCGAAGGGATGAAACCATAGTTACAAGGATAGTGCATTGGTGTGGCAATAAAGCGATCCACAAACACTGCGCCCGAATCTTTATCCAGCTCGTACTTGATGCCTGGTGCGTTAGCCGAGATCTCGATAACGACGTTGAAATCGTTCGGGACATCCTTGCCGATGGAAATGTTATCGATGTTCATGTCTTCTCCCTTTATGGTGTGGTTGTTTGTTCGCG
This sequence comes from uncultured Dechloromonas sp., assembly GCA_964498255.1. GTDB lineage: Bacteria > Pseudomonadota > Gammaproteobacteria > Burkholderiales > Rhodocyclaceae > Fluviibacter. Next base: position 10,216 of record CAZCGW010000016.1, on the reverse strand, counting down.
TAGTAAATTACGTCTAACTTGAAAATTATAGCCTCTGAAGCGGGTTTTTAACGCTTGCGACGCAATAACAATGAATTTCCTACAACAGAAATTGAGGAACAGGCCATGGCAGCGCCCGCAACGACCGGATTTAGCAAACCGATTGCCGCCAAAGGGATCGCCAACACGTTGTAGATAAAGGCAAAAAACAGATTCTGGCGAATTTTGGCCAGTGTACGGCGGGAAAGCAGAACCGCGTCGACCACCCCGGTTAGACGATTGTTCATCAGTACAATTCCCGCACTTTCCATCGCGATATCCATCCCACCCCCCATGGCTACCCCTACAGATGCAGACGCCAGTGCTGGCGCATCGTTGATCCCATCACCTACCATCATCACACCACCGGGTTGTGCATCAAGTAGTTGTTTGACCTCGGCCGCCTTGCCTGCAGGCAAAACGCCTGCACGAATCGTATCGACACCCAGTAACGCCCCGATCACCTGGGCAGACTCAACCTGGTCACCGGTGAGCATCACCGTATTCAACCCCAATGCCCGCAAACGATTTAATGCATCAATTGCATCAACCCGAGGGGTGTCAGAGAATGCCAGCATGGCTATTGGCTTATCTAAATGCGTCACCACTGACAACGTCTTTGCTTCTTTGGCTAATCGATCGGCTTGTTGCACCCAGAAACCTGGGGATCCTTTTGTCTGCTCGGCATGCCAGCGCACGACCCCATAAGCCTGCCCAGCTATTGTTCCGAATACACCCTTCCCCGATTCATTACGAAAATCTGTCACAGCCTCTATAACGCGATTATCTTCTGCGGCAGCCCGAACCGCATGAGCTACCGGATGTGCAGAACCCTGCTCAAGGGCCGCAGCAATTGTTAAGACATCTTCCCTAGTCATCGATGTGTCTGGTGCTAAAACCAGATCGGTTAAACGCAGCTTACCTTCGGTTAATGTACCCGTTTTATCAAAGATCACCGTACCAACACTCGCGGCGCGTTGTAATGCATCGGCATCCCGCACCAGAATCCCTTGCCGTGCGCCCTCTCCGATACCCACCATAATGGCCGTTGGTGTCGCTAAGCCAAGTGCACATGGGCAGGAAATCACCAGCACCGCTACAGCACGAATCACAGCCGCTTCCAAATCACCCAACCAGACTCCCGTAACAACGAGGGTCAGCAGCGCGATAACCACAACCATAGGCACAAACCAGGCAGAGACCTGATCAACCAACGCTTGAACCGGCGCACGCGAACCTTGGGCCTGCGCCACCAACCGGGCAATCCCCGCTAAAACGGTGCTGCGCCCTACCCCGGTGACACGACAAACAAGCAGGCCATCCCCATTCAATGTGCCGGCATAAACCTTATCGTTCAAATTCTTTTCAACGGGAATCGGCTCCCCCGTCAGCATGGATTCCGTGACGGAAGAGCTTCCATCAATAACCAGACCATCAACGGGAATTGATTCGCCACTGAGTACACGGACGTGATCGCCCGGGTTTATCGCGGACAAAGCCACCGATACAAATTGCCCTGGTGCAATTTCACGCCAGGCTGTTTTAGGGGCCAGATGAAGTAAACGTTCTATTGCAGACGCACTGGCTTTGCGGGCACGCAATTCCAACTGTTTCCCAGCCATGATCAGAGCGATGACAACCACTGATGCCTCAAAATACACATCGCCATGATCACCCGCCAACATAACAGCGACCGAATAGATATAGGCAGATAAGGTACCGAGGCTCACAAGCACATCCATATTCGATGTACGAAGCCTGAGAGCATGCCAGGCGCCACGATAGAAAGGCCAGGCTACCCATAACTGGACGGGCGTTGCCAGCAGCCATTGCCAAAACACCGGTACATGAGCCGCTTCACCCGTAACCCATATCCAGGGCATGGCAAAGGCAAGGGGCAAGGCACAGATAATTGCCGTCCAGAAACGTGCTTGCTGCAATCGATCGGTTGAAGTGGCCACCGCTTGAGCAAGGTCGCGGATTTCAGTCGCGCCATACCCCGCCGTTTCAACAACACCGATCACCGCTTCAATAGTCGATGAGCTCGGCACCTGAACAATGGCTTCTTCAGTCGCAAAGTTAACCTCTGCCTGAACCGCTGGCAGCTGTTGAATCGCTTTCTGTACCGTACGGGCACAATTGGCGCACCTGAGCCCCGTAATCTTCAGAACATGCTCAGCCATCGTTAATTCAATCCCTGGACCAGACCATAAACACCCCAGGCGATCACCAATAGTCCGGCAATCCAACGTAAGGCCGACTGACGCATTCGGTTAAGCAAGCCCGCACCCGTCCACCCGGCCAGTAGAAGATTAGGCAAGGTACCCAACGCAAATCCAGCCATCCATACGGCGCCCGAAACCGGATTAGCACTCGCAATTGCGGTAGCTAAAGCACTATAGACAAGGCCGCAGGGCAGAAAGCCCCAAGCAAAACCAACAATTAATGCCCTAGCTGGTGTCGTCACAGGAAAAAACCGACGTGCAATCGGCTCAATATGCCGCCACAGATGTTGCCCACCCTGCTCTAAGGGACGAACGATCAACGGCCAGCCCATCAGATAAAGCCCCATACCGATTAGCAAGATATTGGCGAGGATATAAAAACCCAATGGTGCAACACCTAGCACCGAGATGCCTGCGTAGCCCATAAAACCCGCCAATGCACCCAATACGATGTAGGTGATACAGCGGCCAAGGTTATAGGCCAACAATAAAGCAGGACGACGACCTTCTGGTACTGACATCGACAGCGCACTCACAATGCCGCCACACATTCCCAGACAATGAACACCACCCAACCAACCGATCAGCACCGCGGCAAAAATTGGTAATGCTGTGCTGCTTGTACTCAACATGTGTCTAGACTAGATCACACGCGAATAACGTGGACGACCGGCTGCAGCGTTTTGTCGATCCTGTTGCAGATAATGGTCAAAGGCCATAGCGATGATTCGCACTAGAAGACGCCCTTTGGGCTCAACCCGGATGCCCGTTGTATCTACCGTTAAGAGGCCGGCCTCAACGAGCGGTTCCAGCTGTTCCAGTGCACTTGCGAAATAGCTCACAAAATCGATAGACCAAGCCGTATTGACTTCAGCAAAATCAAGCTCGAAGTGACACATCAATTCCTGAATGACTGCACGACGCAATTCGTCATCATCGTTCATCCGGTAACCACGACGTACCGGCAAGTGTCCTGCATCGATATCCGCGTAATACTCTTCTAGCGATTTCGCATTCTGCGAATAAACCGGGCCTACCTTTGCAATCGCAGAGACACCAAAGGCCAGCAAATCCAGTTCGGCGTGTGTCGAGTACCCCTGGAAATTACGATGTAGCTTGGCATCTTGCTGAGCCAACGCCAGCTCATCATCGGGACGGGCAAAGTGATCCATACCGATAAAGACATAGCCAGCCTCGACCAGCGTTTCAATCGCCATGGCCATCAGTGAGAGCTTCTCTTCGCCTTTGGGCAATTCTGCCTCTTCAATCCGACGCTGAGGCATAAAGATCTGCGGCAGATGCGCATAGCTATACAACGCAATGCGATCTGGCGCGAGACTGAGTGTTTTCTCGAGCGTGGCGCGGAACCCCTCTAAGGTCTGTTTAGGCAAGCCATAGATCAGATCAACTGAAACCGACTTAAAACCAGCATCACGGGCAGCCAGCAAGACATCACGTGTTTGCTCAAAGGTCTGAATTCGGTTAACGGCTTGCTGAACCAATGGATCAAAATCCTGGATACCCAGGCTCATCCGGTTAAAACCCAATTCGGCCAGCAGATGGGCGCGCTTAGGATCAACAGATCTTGGATCGATCTCTATGGAATACTCACCCTCAGGCAGAAAATCGAATCGAGAACGCAAAACATGCATCAAACGACGCATTTCGTCATCAGACAGGAATGTTGGTGTACCACCACCCCAATGCAGTTGGGTCACCGAACGAGAACCGCTCAAGGATTGCAGTTGCATATCTACTTCCCGCTCTAGGTAATCCAGATAAAGGGAAGATTTCTTATGGTCTTTGGTGATGACCTTGTTGCAACCGCAGTAGTAACAGACTGTGCTACAGAAAGGCAGATGGACATATAATGAAAGCGGTTGCTCCGGCGCTGGCCGAGTTCTCAGGGCGTCTACTAACAGTTGCGCCCCGGGATTGGCAGCAAATCGGTCTGCCGTAGGATAGGATGTGTAACGGGGTCCGCTGATATCAAATCGGCGGCATAAATCCCGATCTACCAATGCAAGTGTCGAATTGTTCATAACAGAATTATATGACTTCAAAGCCAGTATCGCAGGCCTCTAAGACAAATTCAGATTCTGATTGCCAGAAGGGATCTGTCGACTTCACGGAAGTGAAGGCGCATTGCCAGAACTGCGATATGAATCCGGTCTGTCATCCCCCGGGTTTACAAACCGAGGATATGGATTCGCTCGACCAATGGTTTCCAACACGTCGTCGACTTAAACGTGGCGAGTCACTTTACGAAATTGGTGAACCGTTTACCGCCATCTACGCTGTTCGCAGCGGCTTTTTCAAAACCTTGTTGCCATCGCAGGAGCAACGCGATCAGGTCACCGGTTTTCAGATGACTGGTGAGATCCTGGGAATTGACGGGATTGGAAGTGGCAGCCATGCCTGCAAGGCAGTGGCACTTGAGGCCAGCGAGCTTTGTATGATGCCTTATGGCAGCATCGAAGAACTGGCCTCAAACCTACCCAATCTGCACGCACACCTCAACAAACTTATGAGCCAGCGGATTGTGCAGGATCAGACAACCTTCCAGATTCTGGCCAATCTTCGTTCCGAATCACGTTTGGCTGCATTTCTCCTCGACCTGGGCAAAAGGTTTTCGCATCTGGGTTACTCACCCAATACCTTCGTCTTGCGAATGACCCGTGAGGAAATTGGCAGCTACCTCGGCCTCTCCCTCGAAACCGTTTCGCGACTATTCTCACGATTCCAGGAAGATGGCCTAGTTGACGTACAAACACGTCATTTACAAATCACACAGCCCGAAGCCTTGGCTGAAATGGCCTCCGGAAAAGCCGCCCACTAGTATTACGTTAGGAATAAGTTCATGTTCAAACACATCCTGTTACCAATTGATGGTTCAGAACTGTCTTTAATGGCAACACGTCGTGCCGCGGAATTCGCCAGCGAAATTAAAGCCTCAGTCACGCTCATGTTTGTAAAACCGGAGTATCCCGTTAGCTATTATGGTGACGGTGCGTTGATCGACCCGACGACACCTGAAGAGTTTGGCAAACTGACTAAAACCATCGCCGACCGAAACCTGAAAGGCGCTGCCGATATCTGCACAGCGGCAGGAATTTCATTCACGACCCACACAGAAACCAGCGACATTCCCTATGAAGCAATTATTCAGACCGCAGAAGATAAAAAATGCGATCTGATATTCATGGCCTCTCATGGACGTCGTGGCATCACGAGCTTATTGCTGGGCAGTGAAACCCAAAAGGTACTGACGCATTCCAAAATACCGGTACTGGTGTATCGTTAAACCGCATTTCAAAAGCCACTAAAAAAGCAGCCTAGGCTGCTTTTTTAGTGTTTGTAGCTGACCGCTAATTTATCGTCAGGCCTTTTTAACGTAAGCCGAACACCAACCAGCAGCAGCAACATCCTTGCCAGCAAAAATAGGACATGGACCCGATCCACCAGCTTTACCCTGATACAGCGAACAGTTGCCACAATTTTGTCCGGCTGCAAACTTAGGGAACTTAGCCTTGTCAGCCTTCGACGCATTCGCGACATAACCAAGCGACTTGGCTTGAGGATCTGATTCGGATACAGGGGTACCCGCACTAGCCTTGCCAAAAAAGGTCATGGCTGCACCGGCTACAAGACTGGACTTCAGGAACTTACGACGCGTCAACGACATACTCATCTCCTCGATTGTTAATGGACTGCACTAACGATTAGCAGCTTACTTCAATAACGGGCATCTTTGGGTTTTTCATGAATTGCCAGATTATTAACCCAGGCGCGTCACTTTTGTATGACATTAGTTGCATCGATCTACATATGAATATACTATTGTGAAGGATATCGTTACGGAGGCATTACCTATGGAACAAAAAGAATCAAAAGGATGGAGTCCTTACCTTGCGGGTACTCTGGTAGGTGTTCTTGCCATCGTATCGGTTTACCTGACAACCATTTTGCTCGGCAAATCAATGTACCTGGGCGCATCTACAACCTTTGTCAGAGCGGCAGGGATGTTGATAGGTTCCGTGGACCCTTCCTACATTGCTGACAATGCCTATTACGTTAAAGAAAAGGTGATCATTGACTGGCAGTTCATGATGATCGTCGGCATTTTTATTGGCGCCTTTATTGCATCTAAGATCGATGGTAGCTTCAAATTAGAATCCGTTCCCCCCGAGTGGGAGGCTCGATTCGGTGGATCCGTCACAAAACGTGCAATTGCAGCCATCCTGGGCGGTATCGTCATGATGATTGGCGCACGCCTGGCGGATGGTTGCCCGAGTGGCCATGGCCTAAGCGGCATGATGCAAATGTCGGTGAGTTCATATGTCGCCCTCGCCTTCTTCTTTGGCGTTGGCGCTCTAGTTGCCAATATCATCTATCGGAAAAAATAATCATGGGTATCGATCTCACATTAGGCCTTGCGACCGGTATTGCATTCGGCTTTCTTTTGCAAAAAGGGCGTGTACTACGTTTCGGCAAACAAGTCGGTGCGATGCTGTTCAAAGATATGACTATCTTCAAGTTCATGCTCTCAGCAATTGTTGTGGGCATGTTCGGCATCCTGATTCTTGCTGACCAGGGCATCATCACCCAGAGCCACAAACCTATGAACGTCGGCGCACTGGTTGTCGGTGGATCATTATTCGGTATCGGCTGGGCTGTGATGGGCTACTGCCCGGGTACAGCTGTTGGCGCCATCGGCGAAGGACGCTGGCACGCAGCCTTTGGTATTGTTGGTATGCTGATTGGTGCTGCCATCTACGCTCAGTTTTACCCATTCCTCAAGAGTACGGTGCTTTCATGGGCCGACTTCGGAAAAATCAGCCTGCCGCAGCTCTTTGGTGTTTCGCCTTGGGTAGTTGCCATAGGCTTCACCATCATCACCGCACTCATGTTCAGGCTGTTTGAGAAAAAAGGGGTTTAAAACCCAACATCTCATACGACAAGCGCATGTCTAGAATGACATGCATACCGTTATTTAATTAGGTGACATCAATGTTCAAACCCGCGCACGAACTCGTACTAGAGGCAAAAAAATCCGTAAAGGAAATCACTCCAGAAGATTTGGGGGCCCTGCTAGCAGTACCACACACGCTCTTGATTGATGTGCGTGAGCCAGACGAATATCGAGAGGGACACATCGCACGTTCAATCAATATCCCGCGTGGCATGCTGGAGTTCAAAATCTCGAACGAGCCAGCTTTGCAAGACCTAAAGCGTCAATTGGTTATCTACTGCAAGACCAGTGGTCGTGCTGCGCTGTCTGTTGTCGCTCTTCAAAGCATGGGGTTTGTAAACGTCGTATCTTTGGCTGGCGGGTTCGACGCATGGTCTAACAACAATCATCCGGTAGTAAAGCCACACGACATTTCGTTTGAGTGATTTTTTTGATATTCGACAAGAGCAATTCAGAAGAAGATAAAGGTTAAATCTGAACATCTGATCATTTATTGACCTAGATCAATATTAGTTTCTGTAGATCGTTCTATACTACGGTATATAAGTAAATATAACGTAGAGGCGACATGAGACATCTGCAAATAAAAAATCTCGGAACAGTATTGCTCACGGCATTGTTCTTTTCCGTTGTATCCGTTGGCGCTGTTGCTTCGCCTCAAACTACCCCTACCAGTGTTGACGCATCATTTGCGGCAAATTCTAAACTGCCGGCATCAACAACTGATCACAGCTCCCTACTTGCGCTTAAAGGGCCGTTCAAGACCGGTCCTGAAGTTACCAAGGCTTGCCTGCAGTGCCATAACATGGCTGGCCATCAAGTCATGGAGAGCATTCACTGGAAGTGGGAAGCCGTAAACCCGCTCACTGGAAAGAAACTTGGTAAACAACATGCCGCCAACAATTTCTGTGGCTCGATCTTGTCCAACGAGCCAAGGTGTACAAGTTGCCACGCGGGCTACAACTGGAAAGACAAAACCTACGATTTTTCGAATCAGGACAACGTGGATTGTTTGGCCTGCCATGACACCACTGGCACCTACAAAAAAATTGCGACTGATGCAGGTCATCCACTCTATGAACCGCGAGAAATGCCCAAGGGGAGTGGCAAAATTGTTCAACCCCCTGATTTAACAAAAGTTGCACAACATGTAGGCAAACCAGGTCGCAAGAATTGTGGTGCCTGTCACTTTAATGGCGGCGGCGGCGATGCAGTCAAGCATGGTGATCTGGATACCTCGTTAATTAAACCGCCGCGCAAGCTTGATGTCCACATGTCGCCAGAAGGCGCCAATATGGTGTGTGCTGACTGCCATACGTTCAACAAGCACCAAGTTTCAGGAAGTCGCTACACAACTAAGTCGAAAGACCCACACGGTATTGATACACCAATTGGTGATGACAAGAACCGCGCAACTTGCGAATCATGCCACGGTAGCGCCCCTCACAAGGAAACCGTTGTTAATAATCACACTAACCGTGTTGCATGCCAAACCTGTCACATTCCGGCATTTGCACGTGGTGGGATAGGCACTAAGACCTTGTGGGATTGGTCGACTGCAGGCAAGAAAGACGCCGATGGAAAACCACTTTTTATCAAGGATGACCATGGTCACATGATCTATTCCGCTGAAAAGGGTGACTTTAAGTATGGTGAGAATGTCATACCTACTTACAAGTGGTACAACGGTACGGTTAAGCAAGTGACTATCACTGACAAAATTGACGACACCAAAATTCTTGACTTAAATGAAATTGGAGGATCTGCCAAGGATCCGAATGCGCGTATCTGGCCTTTCAAGGTTATGGTTGGCAAACAACCTTATGATGTAGTGAACAAAACGCTCATTGTCAATCATGTTTACGGCAAAGATGACACCTCGTTCTGGGAGAATTTTGATTACGAGAAGTCAATTAAAGCTGGTATGGATTATGCAGAACTCCCTTACAGCGGCAAGTTCGGATTCATTGAAACACGTATGAACTGGTTCATAACCCACATGGTTGCTCCTAAGGAAGACGTCGTTAAATGTGCCGAGTGTCATTCAAGAAATCCTGACAACCGACTTGCAGAAATTAAAGACATTTATATCCCGGGTCGCGACTACAACCCGATTGTAGACACACTCGGTTGGCTAGCTGTTGCTGGCTCAATAGGTGCAGGGCTATTCCATGGCACCGTTCGTTATATCAGCCGTCGCCGCAAGGATAAGGAACATGACTAATACGCCACATCGCATTTATATATACAAACGATATGAACGCTTCTGGCATTGGTCTCAAGCGCTGTTAGTGATCATCATGATGATCACAGGCTTTGAGATTCATGGTGTCTATAACCTTCTGGGATTCGGAAATGCTGTACAGCTCCACACCATGGCTGCATGGGCCCTTATTACGCTATGGGCGTTCACCATATTTTGGCAGTTCACAACCGGTGAGTGGAAGCAATACAAGCCATCCCTCAAGAACGTCACCGCAATGATCCGCTACTACACGATTGGGATTTTTACGGGCGCAGCACACCCATTCCATAAAACTGCCCTCCAAAAGCACAATCCGCTCCAGCGTCTCGCTTACCTAGCGCTGCTGGCAATGATTTCTCCGCTAATCTGGATCTCTGGCCTTCTATATCTTTTTTATGGTGATTGGACAAGCTGGGGACTTAGCAGCTATCTGTCATTGGAGTGGGTAGCGATTGCTCACACCCTTGGGGCATTCATGATGACGGCATTCTTCTTCATTCATGTCTATCTGACAACAACAGGACACACCGTGACAGCACATATCAAAGCCATGATTACCGGCTGGGAAGAGGCTGAAACAACCAAACACTAGGGCCTTTGCTCTTTTGCCGAATGGGGTCCATGAATACGGACCCCTTTTTTATTGTAATGAGCGAAGCATCCTATAAACAGAGAAGTGGCCGGGCAAATTTGAACAGGGTGATAAGTGGAAAGATCTGCTAATTTGACGGCTTGAGAAGCCGGAAAGGAAGCAGA
>CAZCGW010000015.1:0-48972 GCA_964498255.1 uncultured Dechloromonas sp. | reverse complement strand
AGGTGGTTTAGGTAATCGCTAAGGCGCTGCCGATTCAAACTGGTTGTGAGCTGTAACGCTTTTTTGTTTTAAATCTCTACGCAAGAACCCGACGGAATGCCACGGCTGGGCTGAACGTCGATATAAAGGAGTAGGTAATGAAAGTTTTGGCTTCGGTACGGCGCATCTGCCGGAACTGCAAGATCATCCGCCGCAAAGGTGTGGTGCGTGTGATTTGCACCGATCCGCGCCACAAGCAGCGTCAGGGTTAATTGCGTCGTCGACGCAATTGTTCAAGTTCAGTAGAGACTGAGGATACTCAATGGCTCGTATTGCTGGGGTAAATATTCCCAACCATCAACATGCCGAAATCGCACTGACTGCCATCTTTGGCATCGGTCGTACACGTGCACAGAAAATCTGTGACGCTGCCAGCGTTACGCGGACGTCTAAGATCAAAGATCTGACCGACGCTGACATGGAGCGTCTCCGTGACGAAGTAGCTAAGTTCACCGTCGAAGGTGACCTGCGCCGCGAAGTCACCATGAATATCAAACGCCTCATGGATCTTGGCTGCTACCGTGGCTTCCGCCACCGTAAGGGCCTGCCTTGCCGTGGTCAGCGTACGCGTACCAATGCTCGTACCCGTAAGGGTCCGCGCAAGGCCGCGATCGCTGGTAAGAAGTAATCGATAAGGAAAGTCACCAAACATGGCCAAGACATCGACTAAAGTTCGTAAAAAGATTAAAAAGAACATTGCTGACGGGATCGTTCACGTTCACGCATCGTTCAACAACACCATCATCACCATTACCGATCGCCAGGGCAATGCACTGTCGTGGGCAACTTCAGGTGGCGCCGGCTTCAAGGGCTCCCGTAAGTCGACCCCGTTTGCTGCCCAGGTTGCTGCTGAAGCAGCCGGTAAAGTGGCCCAGGAATGTGGCATCAAGAATCTTGAAGTCCGCATCAAGGGTCCAGGCCCAGGCCGTGAATCGGCTGTGCGTGCTCTGAACGCACTGGGAATCAAGATCACTGCAATTTCGGATGTGACACCGGTGCCGCACAACGGCTGCCGTCCTCCGAAAAAGCGCCGTATTTAAGGAGAACCTGACATGGCTCGTAATCTAGATCCTAAATGCCGTCAGTGCCGCCGCGAAGGCGAAAAGCTGTTCCTCAAGGCTGAGAAATGTTTCAGCGACAAGTGCGCCATCGAGCGTCGTGCCTATGCACCTGGCCAGCACGGTCAGCGTTCGGGTGCCCGTCTGTCTGACTTTGGTGTGCACCTGCGCGCCAAGCAGAAGATCCGTCGTATCTACGGCGTACTCGAAGGACAGTTCCGTCGCATTTTCGCCAAGGCTGAAAGCCGCAAAGGCCAGACCGGTGAAAACCTGCTGCAATTGCTGGAAGCACGCCTGGATGCAACGACATATCGCATCGGCTTTGCCGGTTCACGTGCTGAAGCACGTCAACTGGTTCGCCACAACGGTATCCTCGTTAACGGCAAGCGCGTCAACATTCCTTCGTACACCCTCAAGCCGGGCGATACGATTGAGCTGACAGAAGCTTCGCGTGGTCAACTCCGTGTTAAGGCTGCGCTTGAAGCTGCCGAAAGCCGTGGTTTCCCAGAGTGGGTTTCGGTCGACGCCAAGGCTGGCAAGGCAACCTTCAAGGCAATGCCACAGCGCTCAGAGCTGTCGCCAACCCTGAACGAAGGCCTCGTCATCGAACTGTATTCGAAGTAAGCCTTCAGGCTCACTGAGTTTTCAGCTTACTTTTGAATCTTAAACAGGAATCGCTCATGCAAGGAAATGCACTATTGAAGCCGCGCAGCATCGATGTCCAGACCATCTCTCCGGTTCACGCCAAAGTGGTCATGGAACCGTTCGAGCGTGGTTATGGTCATACGCTGGGTAATGCACTGCGTCGTATCCTGCTGTCTTCCATGGAAGGCTACGCGCCGACCGAAGTCAAGATTGACGGTGTCGTACACGAGTACTCCACCATCGACGGCGTTCAGGAAGACGTTGTTGACCTGCTCCTCAACCTGAAGGGCGTTGTGTTCAAACTGCACAGCCGCAATGAAGTTGTGGTCAAGGTAAGCAAGTCGGGTGAAGGCGTTGTGCGTGCTTCGGATATCGAAGTACCGCATGATGTAGAAATCATCAACCCGGATCACGTGCTGGCGCACATCCATGCTGGCGGCAAGCTGGACATGGAAATCAAGGTTGAAAAAGGCCGTGGTTACGTGCCTGCCAACCAGCGCAAGCAAGCCGAAGAGCACAAGGTCATTGGCCATCTGATGCTGGATGCCAGCTTCAGCCCCGTGCGCCGTGTTGCCTACTCGGTTGAAGCCGCCCGTGTCGAACAGCGTACCGACCTCGACAAGCTGGTAATGGATATTGAAACAAACGGCGTTATCGATCCAGAAGAAGCCGTGCGCGTTGCTGCACGTATTCTGATTGACCAGATGTCGCTGTTTGCAGACCTCGAAGGCACCACCAACGGTGCTGACGGTGGCAAGTCGGCTCCGATCGACCCTGTATTGCTCAAGCCGGTCGACGACCTTGAGCTCACAGTGCGCTCGGCCAACTGCCTCAAGGCTGAAAACATCTATTACATCGGCGACCTGATTCAGCGTACCGAAAACGAGCTGCTCAAGACCCCAAACCTGGGTCGCAAGTCGCTCAACGAAATCAAGGATGTCCTCGCTTCGCGTGGCCTCACCTTGGGTATGCGCCTCGACAACTGGCCACCGGCCGGTCTCGAGCGTAACTGATCGCCGGATTAACGAAAGGAACTCATCATGCGTCACCGTCATGGTCTTCGCAAACTGAATCGCACCAGCAGCCACCGTCTGGCTATGTTGCGCAACCTGACCAACGCCCTGCTGCGTTACGAAGCTATTCGCACCACCGTGCCTAAAGCCAAGGAACTGCGTCGCGTCGTTGAACCGATCATCACACTGGCTAAGAACCCGACAGTGGCTAACCGCCGTCTGGCATTTGCCCGTCTGGGTGATCGCGAAATGGTTGTTAAGCTGTTCAATGAACTTGGTCCGCGTTTTCAAACGCGTCCAGGTGGTTACACCCGTATTCTGAAAGCCGGCTTCCGCCCGGGCGACAATGCACCGATCGCCTATGTAGAACTGGTTGACCGTCCGGAAGGTGTCGAAGCGGTTGAAACAGAAGAGGCCGCTGCTTAACCACAAGTTAAGTCAGCACCCAATAAAAAACCCAGCCTAGGCTGGGTTTTTTATTTTGACGCAATGGTTTTGCGGTTGTTGAATTTTTGCTTCTGACTAGGCGCGCGGCGCGCAGCGACCGAGACATAACACGATGTTAGGCAAGGAAGCGAGCACCGCGCAACAACGTTAGAAGCGAAAAGACACAACTAGCGTACGGCCTTCTTGGCGGCCATGCCGAGGAAGAACAGTGACCAACCCTGGAACAGCAGCTCAATACCAATCAGCATGCCCGGCACCCAGGTACTATTTTCAGGCCAGCCAGAAAGAATAAGACCGCCCAGCAGAATGGATAGAGCGGCAGAAACGAGGGGCATAAACCAGCCGCTAAAAGCCGTATGTTGAAATGCCGTGACAAGACGTAGGGCGCCCATCGCAAAGAACAAGGTTGCTGCGTAGAGCGTTACGCCTTCCAATGCAGCTTCAGGCGATACCCAAACGATCACACCGATCGCAATGTAAATCAGCGCGAAGATGAACTGGATCGAAACCGACTTCCAGCCACGCGCTTGCAGTGCATGTAGCGCCTGCATAATGCCGGCTGCCAAGGCAAAGCCACCCATCAGGCTGATCGACGCAATGGAGAACAGGGTTTCTGCCATCACGCCAATTGTGCCAAGAACAATCATCAGCAGGCCCATCCAGATCAGCGTGCCCGGGCGGTTGGCAACCGCACCTAGAACCTTGGCCTGAATGTCGGTGAGTTGCGAAGTAAGTAACGCCATATAAATAATCCTTCAAATTAAAACAAAACGTTGCAGGTAAAACAGACCCGACATTCTACTTGGGGTTGGTGACTAAAACCTATTCTGTATCGCGATCCTGCTGTTGCAGCGCCCACATCTGAGCGTAAAGACCATTCGCAGCCAGTAGTGCGGCATGGCGACCACGCTCCACAATCCGACCCGCATCAAGCACGATAATCTCATCCGCATTCATTACCGTCGATAAGCGGTGCGCAATGATCAGCGTGGTGCGACCACGCGCAGCAACTTCCATGCTGGCTTGAATGGCCTTTTCGGTTTTGGAGTCCAGTGCCGAAGTGGCTTCATCAAACACCAGAATCGGTGGATTCTTAAGCAGTGCACGGGCAATGGCGACGCGTTGCTTTTCACCACCAGAAAGCTTCAGACCACGCTCACCCACTTTGGCGTCATAACCATCCGGCAGCGTTTCTACAAACTCATGCAAATGCGCGGCCTTCGCTGCAGCAATCACTTGCTCGCGCGTCGCAGCAGGGTTGCCATACAGAATGTTGTAATAGAGCGTGTCGTTAAATAGCACCGTATCCTGCGGCACAATGGCAATGCCGCCCCGCAGGCTGCTTTGCTCAATCTTGCGGATGTCGATGCCGTTCATCAGAATGCGGCCACCGGTGACATCGTAAAACCGGTAAATCAGGCGTGCCAAAGTCGACTTGCCCGCACCCGAATGGCCAACGGCTGCTACCGTTTTGCCCGCAGGGATCTCAAAGGACACGTTGCTTAGTATCGGCCGTGCAGGGTCGTAGGCAAAATCCACACTATCGAAGAACACGCTGATTGGGGCTTCCGGTAGTGCACGGGCATCAGGCGCGTCGACGATTTCACGTTGCGTATTAAGCAATCCGAACATACGTTCGATATCAGTCAGTGCCTGGCGGATTTCCCGGTAAACCACACCAAAGAAATTCAGCGGCATATACAGCTGGATCAAAAAGGCATTCACCAGTACCAGGTCGCCCACCGTCATGGTCCCGGCCACTACGCCCTGTGCCGCATGCCACATCATGGCCACCAGGCCGATCACGATAATCAGTTGCTGCCCCATATTCAACATGGTCAGCGTCATCTGGCTGCGCACCGAAGCATCTTCCCAGCGGCGCATTGCCTCATCGTATCGGTTCAGCTCGAAGGCTTCGTTGTTGAAGTACTTCACCGTCTCGTAGTTGATCAGGCTGTCGATCGCACGCGTATTGGCTGCAGAATCGGCTTCGTTCACTGCCCGGCGAATATGAATGCGCCAGTTTGAAATCACCACAGTGAATCCCACGTAGGAGACAATCGAGGCCAACGTAATCCACACAAATACTTGGTCATATTTGTAGGCCAGCACACCCATTACCAGGAGCAGCTCAATCAGGGTGGGTAATATCGAATAGAGCGTGTAGCTAATCAGATTAGAGATCGCACGGGTGCCGCGATCGATATCGCGTGACACGCCGCCGGTTTGGCGCTCCAGATGAAAGCGCAGCGAGAGATTATGCAGGTGGGTAAACACGGAAAGCGCAATCCGGCGAATCGCCTGCTGCGTCACGCGCACAAACAGAATTTCGCGCAGCTCACTAAATCCGGTACTGGCCAGACGCATCACACCATAGAGCAGCAGCAAACCGATGGGCAGCACCAGAACCAAATCCTGGCTGCCGCTCAAATCATCAATCATGTTCTTGAACACAATCGGTACATACACGCTGGCCAGTTTGGCCAGTAGCAGACAGCCAAAAGCGGCAATCATTCGCCCACGGTAGGCCCAGAGCCAGGGCAACAGCGATTTTAGGGTTGTCCAGACGTGCAAGGGTTCGTTGCTGGCGGGTCCTACAGGTTTATTTCCATGACGCGACATGCGTTTTTGCCTTGATGACTTTAAAATAACACCCGTAGTTTAATCCTATTAGCGACAACACCATGATCGATACCCCCTGCACCTTGCCCGACCTGCCACCTGTGCTCAAGGTCATTCCCATGCCATCAGACGCCAATATGTATGGCGATGTGTTCGGCGGGTGGACGATGGGTCATATCGATCTGGCCGGTGCCGTATTGGGCCATAAAGTTGCCCGTGGCCGCATTGCCACTGTGGCCGTGAACACCATCCAGTTTCATCAGCCGGTCTCGATTGGCGACATCGTTACCTTCTTTGCTGAGGTCGAGAAGCGCGGTAAAACCTCGGTGACGATCAAAGTACAGATGTACGCCGAGCGGCATCCGGACAATCCGGTCACGGTCAAAGTGACCGAAGCACTCATCACTTACGTGGCGCTCAATGCTGATGGCAGCAAGCGTGAGTTGCCTGCCGCCTAACAACAGCCTAGCGTTTAAAGCGCCTACAGCCCGACCGTCTCTACAACCCGAGCTCTGCCCACATCGCATCGACGCGTGCCTTCACCGCCGGGTCGTGCGTAATCGGCGTACCCCATTCGCGGTTCGTTTCACCGGGCCACTTGTTGGTCGCATCCAGTCCCATCTTGCTGCCCAAGCCGGCCACCGGTGAGGCAAAGTCCAGGTAATCGATCGGCGTGTTGTCCACCAGCATCGTGTCGCGCGTGGCATCCATGCGGGTCGTCATCGCCCAGATCACTTCTTTCCAGTCGCGAATGTTCACATCGTCATCCACCACGATAATGAACTTGGTGTACATGAACTGACGCAAGAAGCTCCATACGCCCATCATGACCCGGCGTGCATGTCCGGCATATTGCTTGCGAATACTCACCACCGCCAAGCGGTAAGAGCAGCCTTCCGGCGGCAGATAAAAATCGGTGATTTCCGGGAACTGTTTTTGCAGTAGCGGCACGAATACTTCATTGAGCGCCACGCCCAGCATTGCCGGTTCATCAGGCGGCTTGCCTGTGTAAGTCGAGTGGTAGATCGGGTTCTTGCGCATGGTCATGCGCTCAACAGTAAAGACGGGAAACTCGGCTTGCTCGTTGTAATAACCCGTATGGTCACCGTAAGGACCTTCTAACGCCGTCTCACCCGGATTGAGTACACCTTCCAGAACAATCTCGGCCGAGGCCGGTACCTGCAGGGTCGAACCCAGGCAACGCACCAGTTCTGTTTTTTTGCCGCGCAGCAGCCCGGCAAATTGATATTCCGACAGCGTATCCGGTACCGGCGTTACCGCACCGAGAATGGTTGCCGGATCGCAACCCAGCACCACAGCTACCGGGAAGGGTTGTCCCGGGTTGGCCAGTTGATGATCACGGAAATCCAGCGCGCCACCGCGGTGCGCCAACCAGCGCATGATCAGTTTGTTGGGTCCCAGCACCTGCTGCCGGTAGATGCCCAGGTTCTGGCGCGTCTTGTTGGGGCCACGGGTGACTGTTAGCCCCCAGGTGACTAGTGGTGCCACATCACCAGGCCAGCAGTGTTGTATCGGCAGACGCGAAAGATCCACACCCTTGCCTTCCAGCACCACATCCTGGCAGGGAGCAGACGACACCTGTTTGGGTGACATGGTCAGCACCTGCTTGAGCAGCGGAAGTTTTTCCCAGGCGTCTTTAAAGCCTTTCGGGGGTTCCGGCTCTTTCAGAACCGAGAGCACCTTGCCCACTTCGCGTAGCTTAGCCAGTGCCTCGGCTTCAGTGGCGACATCCTGCCCCATGCCCAGCGCCACACGGCGTACTGTACCGAATAGGTTGCCCAGCACCGGCGTATTAAATCCGGTGGGGTTTTCAAACAGAATGGCGGGGCCGCCCTGACGAAGTACCCGATCACAAATCTCGGTCATCTCCAGATGCGGGCTCACCGGCATCGAGATGCGCTTGAGCTCACCCATTTTCTCGAGTTGATCAATAAAGTCCCGGAGGTCGTGATAATTCATCGGTGCTTCCTCAGATCAGGGTGTCGAGCAGAATGCCGGCAAACACGGCACCGCCCAACCAGTTGTTATGCATAAAGGCGGCAAAGCACTTCGTTGTGTCACGGTCTTTAATGAGTGTGTAGTGATAGAGCGCAATTGCGGAAGCAACCACCAGGCCAATCCAGTAAGGCCAACCCAGGTGCATCGTGTGTCCAATCCCCGCCAGAATTGCCAGCGTTAAGCCGTAGCAAATCATAATGGCCGCCACATCAAAACGGCCAAAAGTAATGGCCGAGGTTTTAATGCCAATTTTCAGATCATCAGGTCGATCCACCATGGCGTATTCCGTATCGTAGGCAATTGCCCAGAACACATTGGCCAATAGCAGCCACCAGGCAACCGCGGGAACATCATTCAGAATGGCCGCAAACGCCATGGGAATGCCGAAGCCGAAAGCAATGCCCAGGTAACCCTGGGGAATCGCAAAAAAGCGCTTGGTAAATGGGTATGAGGCGGCGAGAAATACCGCCACCACCGCCAGACCAATCAGCAGCGGGGTCACAATCGGCAACACCGTCACGGCAGAAAGCGTCACCAGAATAACAAATACGGCCAGCGCTTCGCGTGGGCTTACCCAACCCGCCACCAGCGGCCGGTCTTTGGTGCGAGCAACGGAACCATCAAAATTGCGATCTGCCAGATCGTTAATCACACAACCGGCGGAACGCATCAGAAACGTACCTGCAACGAATATTAGTAATACATGCAGCGGTGGCATGCCTTCACAGGCCAACCATAGCGCCCACAATGTTGGCCAGAGCAGCAGCAGGGTGCCAATCGGACGGTGTACCCGCATCAGTCGCAGGTACTGAGTCAGCTTTGGAGGTGGTGCGCTTGTAGTCATCCTCGCATTTTACGAGAAGAGCGGGGCGACTGTGCTGAAACAAGCGGGGATATACTGCACGCATTAAGACTTAATTGATCATGGAGCATGCTATGCAAGGTAACCCACAGATTATTGATACCCTGAACAGCCTCCTGGCCGGAGAGCTGACCGCTGTTGACCAATACCTCATTCACGGTGAAATGTATGCCGATATGGGCTTGTACACGCTCGCGGAGAAGTCGCTGCACGAATCCGAGCACGAGCGTCAGCATGCGCGAGCCATTATCCAGCGCGTTCTGTTCCTGGAAGGTAAGCCAGACCTCAGCAAGCGGGAAGCGCTTAATGTTG
Organism: uncultured Dechloromonas sp.; assembly: GCA_964498255.1. Taxonomy (GTDB): domain Bacteria; phylum Pseudomonadota; class Gammaproteobacteria; order Burkholderiales; family Rhodocyclaceae; genus Fluviibacter. The sequence continues at coordinate 39,955 of CAZCGW010000015.1, read as the reverse complement.
GCAAAACGGTCGAACAGATGCTCGAAGCCGACCTAGCCGTCGAATACCATGTTGTTAAAACGCTCACGGCCGCAATAGCCCAGTGTGAGGCAGCTGAAGACTATGTTACCCGTGACATGTTACGCATTCAGCTGGACGACACAGAAATGGATCATGCCTACTTCCTTGAAAAGCAGTTGCGCCTGATCAAGCTGACTGGGCTGCAGAACTACCTGCAAAGCCAGATGGGTTCTGCACCTGCTGACGGCAACGCTTAAGGAGTGGCGCCATGAAAGGGAACAAGAACGTCATTGAAGCGCTCAACCGGGTGCTCACCAACGAACTCACCGCCATCAATCAGTATTTTCTGCATGCCCGCATGTTTGGCAATTGGGGCTTGGAGCAGCTTAACGAGTACCGTTACAAACAATCCATCCGCGTCATGAAAGAAGCGGATGAAATCATCACACGGATTCTGTTTCTAGAGGGATTGCCCAATCTGCAACAGCTGGGCAAGCTGCATATTGGCGAAAATGCTGAAGAGTGTCTGGCTTGCGACCTCAAATTTGAAATGCAGACGCAACGCCCCAAGCTGGTTGAAGCCATTACCCTCTGTGAAGCCGAACAGGACTACGTCAGCCGTGAATTACTGGAGGAGCTGCTGGAAGCCTGTGAAGAAGCGATTGACTGGCTAGAAACCCAGCACAGCCTGATTGAAGCCGTCAGCTTGCCGAATTACTTGCAACAACAGATCGGTGATGGCGACTGATTGATCAAGGGGTAGCGTGCCTACCCCGGAAGAATCGCCAAACTGTATTGACAACGATTCTCATTTCGGTACAATGAGGCCTCACACCTTGGCAAAGGGGAGGCCCCAATGTACATCTGTATATGCAACGCAGTGACTGATCGCCACATCGAAGCGGCTGTTAGCGAAGGCGCGCTCACGGTCGAAGACCTGCAGCGTCAGTTGTCACTGGGTAGCCAGTGCGGCAGCTGTAAAGACTGTGCCAAAGCGTGTTTAAAAGAGATTCACCAGCAAAACCGGGCGTTGGCCGTTGCTGCCCCCTGTTTTATTTAGCCATTGTTGAGAAAAGCTCTCGTTTCGTTTCTCATTCTTGATTTCCATGACTGCTCAACACGCCCTGCCGCCAGATCACAATTACCGCAAAACCGGCCTCTGGGTCTCGGTAAGTCATGTCGTTGGTTTTCTGCTACTGGCTTTCTGGGCGGTCCTTTTTGCCGCGCATCCCGAACCCATCGTCATGATGGCGGAGATAGTTGATCGTGAATCGTCGGCCATGGTGCAAACCATCAAGAAGCAGGCTGTGCGCGATCAGCGTCAGGAAAAGAAAGACAAAGTCGCTACCAAGGAAACCGCTGTAGCCCAGGAACAGGCATCGGTCAAAAACGTGGCGGGTGACCCTGCAGCCGCACCTGTACACATGCCTGATGCCGGTGCGTCTGATCTGCATAACCCCAAGCCACCTTACCCACCGCTCAGTCGTAGCAAGGGTGAGCAAGGCACCGTATTGCTCAAGGTTTGTGTTTCGGCTACCGGCAGCGTTGATTCGATAGATATCGCCAAATCATCCGGCTTCGTGCGTCTGGATCGTTCCGCCAACGACACCGTAGAGCGCTGGCGCTTTCATCCGGCGCGCAAGGGGGGCAATCCCGTTGCCATGTGCTACCAGCTACCCATCCGTTTCTCTCTCGATCAGGCAGCGCAGGCTGCTGCGCAATAAACAAATCATCATTTTTTATTCAAAGGTATCCACATCATGAACGAACAACTGGGTCTCCTCCACATGCTGCAATCTGGCGGTGTTGTTATTGCCTTCACCGCATTCGCATTGCTGGTGATGTCGATCATCTCCTGGACAGTCATTATCGTTAAGGGCTTAGGTGTGCAGCGCGCTAAAAAGCAGGCGGCCGCCGTTCAGAACTTCTGGCATAGCACTGATCTCGAGCATGGCCTCAAGGCGCTGGATACCGAAGTCGGCCAGGCTAATCCCTTTAAGCAGTTGGCGGTGGAAGGGCAAAGCGCCATGCAGCACCATCGCCACAGCGACAAGCAATTGCATGATTCGCTGGATCTGAACGACTGGATGACAGGCAGCCTCAGCAATTCGATTGACGATGCTAAAGACCGGCTGAGCCAGGGGCTGGCATTGCTTGCATCGATCGGTTCTACCGCCCCTTTCGTCGGACTGTTCGGCACGGTGTGGGGTATCTACCATGCGCTACTCACCATAAGTGATGCGGGTAGTGCCGGTCTGGATAAAGTCGCCGGTCCGGTGGGTGAAGCGCTCGTCATGACGGCCTTTGGTCTGGCCGTCGCGATTCCGGCGGTGCTGGGCTATAACGCGCTGGTGCGCGGCAATGCCTTCATTGTCGGCAAGCTCAATCGCTTTGCATACGACCTGCACGCCTTCTTTGTCACCGGTAACCGTATCGAGCGGCCACAAGTCGTACGTCGTGCCGGTATGCAGGGGTAAGCGTCATGGCATTCGGAAGTCTCGACAATAACGACAGCAATGTTATGAGCGAAATCAACATGACGCCGCTGGTCGACGTCATGCTGGTGCTGCTCATCATCTTTATTGTGACCGTGCCAGTGATGAAACATTCGCTAGAGATCGATTTGCCTAAAGTATCCACGGCGCCGCAGCTGGATAAACCGGATGTTGTGAAGCTGTCGGTGGACGCCAAGGGTGCTTACCGTATCAACAATGTGCCCGTCTCGGACGACGCCATGAAAAAAGAACTGGCGGAAATGGCGGGCAACCATCCGCAACCCGTGGTGCATATCTACGGGGATAAGCAGGTGGTCTACGAGCGCGTGATTGGTGCCATGGCGGCGGCCAACAAAGCCGGTATTGAAAAGGTCGGTTTCGTTACCGATCCGGGCAACTAGGTCGCGTACCGACATGGCCACTAAATCTGCCAGCAGCCTAGCACCTCGCCTGTTACAGGTGGCAGGTGTGCCCGCACCACAGAAACCAGTTGCGCTTGCTGATCCGGTTAAGCGCATCAGCAGTCGTTCGCTGCTAGGTCAGAACAACAGTCTGGTGATCGACCACGAAGGCATCAGTTATATCTTGCGCGCCACCCGACTCGGCAAACTCATCCTCACCAAGTGATCCTCATGAATGAATCGAACACGATCCGTCATAGTCTTGTGCTGCTAATGGCCGCTAGTTTCATCAGCGGCTGTTCGCATACCGGTGCCGTGCATTACGCCAATGACTACACCGTCAACCCGGATGCCGATGTCGAAAACGAAGAACTGATGGAAGAGACAGGTATGACCAGCATCGGTGGTGGCCCCGGCGGTTATCGCTGAATTTAAAAACAATTTGATGTAGCCAGCCGTACAGAGGCCAAAGCCTCCGCGATGCAGCCAGCCAAATACTCACCTCAGATCGCTGAGGTGCTATGGCTATGGAGCATTGCATGAAAACCCAGAAACATCGTAAAAAACAGCCGCAGCATATATCCACACTGGGGGCCACTATTGCTGCGCTTATGGTGACCCCGCTCACTGCCTTGGGCCAGAGCCAGGAAGAAATGCAAACCCTCAAAGAGGTGCAGGTGCGTGCACAGGCGGATGGGTTGGAAATTAACCGTTACACAGTTAAAACCACCAAGGCAGGTAAGTTCGAGCAGGACGTCGCAGAAGTACCGCAGGCCATCACCATCGTGCCAGACACCCTGCTGACAGATCAGAATGCCACCACGCTCGAAGAAGCCATGAAGAACGTCCCCAGCGTCACCTTCAACTCGGGTGAAGGTGGCCGTATCGGTGACAACATCAACATCCGCGGCTTCTATACCTTTGGCGACATGTATGTGGATGGTATCCGCGATACCGCTCAGTACAACCGCGACGTCTTTAACGATGCCGCCATCGAGGTGCTACGTGGATCAGCCTCCATGCTGTTTGGCCGTGGCCAGGCAGGTGGTGTCATCAACCAGGTCTTTAAAAAGCCATTCCTGGATAACAAGAGTAACGTCAGTGTGATTGGTGGTAGCTTCGATTATTTCCGGAGCACAGCCGACGTTAACTTTGTCATCGACCGCGAGCAAAGCTCAGCCTTCCGGATCAATGCCGTGGTACAGGATTCGGGCAGCTCTCGTAACCATGTGACTAACCACACGCAAGGTGTCGCGCCGACCTACTCTTGGGGTATTGGTACCTACAACCAGATCGACGCCAGCTACTATTATCTGAAAACCAATCTGGTGCCGGACTACGGCATTGGCTTTAACTCCGTATCGCATAATCCGGTTAACGTGCCAGGCTCAACTTTTAGCGGCACCATTGCCGACATTGAAAACAACGTCACTCAGTTTGGTACCTTGAGTCAGAACTACAGCTTTGACAAAGACACATCGCTGATCACTAAACTTAAGTACTCGAATTACACGCGGTCTTTGTGGGCAAATAAGGGCCGTGGGCAGTCAACTACCGGAAACCCGACACAAACAAACCCTTACCCGGTACAAACCTTGAGCCTGGCACCACCCCGTGGTGCCAATGAAGAAACGCTCGCCTTCCAGTCGGATTTCAACAAGACGGCAAGTACCTGGGGTTTGGGCCACACCTTGCTTGCTGGCGTTGAGTACTACCGTGAGCATGTCTATCGTTATAGTTATAACAGCACAGGTTGTCAGCCAACCTACAGCCCGAGCAACACCGGCTGGATTACGGTCAATAACAATAACCTCGTTCGTGATGTTTGTCAGAATGGCTACGCCAACCTGGTTAAAACCCCAAACTCCGTCTTTGCCTATCAATCCAATTCCTATGCCATTTATGGCCAGGACATGATTGAACTAACGCGTGGCGTTAAAGTCATGGGGGGGCTGCGTAACGACTGGTTAAATGCTGTCTATAACCAACCAAATTCAAGTACCGGATTAAAGAATCAGGGACTGGATTTCTCGTCGCCAAGCTACCGGGCTGGTTTGCTGTATGAACCAATGCCGAACTTCGGTACCTTCTATCTATCGTGGAGCGACTCTTTCAGTCCCACGGCAGATCTGTACCAATTGTCGGCTGGGGCAGCGCTGCCTGCAGAAACCAGTGAGCTGACAGAAATTGGCTACAAGGGCGATATCAATGATCTGGGTCTTTCTTTCCGTGCCACGGCGTATCACCAGGTTAAAAATTACGAACGCAATACCGATCTGGAAAGCACCGCTCAGTTAAGGTCGGTGCGCAGACACACCGATGGCCTGGAGTTTGAAGTCACCGGCAGCATTACCGAAAAGTGGGATGTCTTCAGCGGTATCGGTCTGATGGATTCGCGCATTGATATGCCGGCAAATCCGCTAGCCACGCAAATGGTCGGCAAGACGCCTTCGAATGCAACGCCCTATACATTCAACGTGTGGACCACCTATCAGTTGCCCTACGGCTGGAAAATCGGCGGTGGCGTTAACGGCATGGGCCGACGCAATGTCTATGGCCAAACCGCTGCCAGCTATGGCACACCGAATTGGGTGCAGGCACAGGCAACGGTAGATGGTCTGCTGCAATACGACGTCAAGCAATACACCGTGCGACTCAACGCCTACAACCTTTTCAATACCACCAACTACGTCTCGCTTTATGAAAACGGCGGCTTCGCCGTGCCCGGTACCTACCAGGCATTTCAGCTGGGCTTGACTTACAAGTTCTAACGTCACGAAAGGACGCCATCATGCTCTTACGCATTCCGCAGGTACTTACCAAGCAACACGTGAAGGAGATTCGTCAGATTATCGACAACGCGGATTGGGCCGATGGCGTTATTACGGCGGGAAGCCAGTCGGCTAAAGCCAAAAACAACACTCAGCTACCCGAAGATGGCGATGATTGTAAAAAAGCGCGCACCATCGTACTGCACGCCCTCGCCACCAACGACCTGTATCTCACAGGTGCCTTACCCAAGCGCATCTATCCGCCGTTGTTTAATCGTTATACCGGTGCAAAGAACGCCTTTGGTAATCACATTGATAATTCTGTGCGCACCCATGCGGCAACGGGGCGGCATGTGCGCACCGATGTTTCATGCACCCTGTTTCTGACCGAGCCGGAAGACTACGATGGCGGCGAGCTGATCATTGAAGACACCTATGGTTCGCAGAGTGTCAAGTTTGCCGCGGGCGACATGGTGCTCTATCCAAGTTCATCCGTGCATCGTGTGCAACCCGTTACCCGCGGTGCGCGCATCTCCTGCTTCTTTTGGACAGAAAGCATGGTGCGTGCTGATGAGCAGCGCCGCCTGTTGTACGACCTGGATATGTCCATCATCGAGCTGCGTAAGGCGCATGGCGAAACCGACGAAGCCATTCGACTCACCGGCGTGTATCACAACCTATTACGCATGTGGGCCGATGTGTAATTCGGCCGCATACTCGGTTGTTAATGAGAATTATTCCTAGTAAAATGAGCCACGTGCCTCCCTGTGTTTCAATTCATTCAAAGACATTGATATGACAACGCGTTCCAATACTCTGATCCGGGTTTTGCCCGCAATCATTTCTGCCCTGGCATTTTTTTCAGGCAGTGCTTCGGCAGAAACCGTGACGGTTTATTCCGCCCGCAACGAGCAACTGATCAAGCCGCTCTTTGATGCCTACACCAAAGAAACCGGCACCAAGATCCAGGTGCTCACGGATAAAGAAGGCCCGCTCCTCGAGCGTTTAAAGGCAGAGGGTGCCAAGTCACCCGCCGATGTGCTGATTACAGTGGATGCCGGTAACCTCTGGCACGCAAGCCGTATGGGTCTGTTGCAGCCCATCAAATCAAGCGTATTGAACACCAATGTGCCCGCCAATTTGCGAGATCCCAAAGGCGAATGGTATGCGCTATCCATTCGTGCCCGCACCATTATCTACAACAAGAAATTTGTGAACCCATCACAGCTCTCTACCTATGAAGCATTGGCTGAGCCGCAGTGGAAGGGCAAGCTGTGTCTGCGCACATCGAAGAAGGTATACAACCAATCACTGGTCGCCACCATGATTGCGACCCTGGGTGAAAAACGGACCGAAGAAGTGGTGCGTGGTTGGGTTAGCAATCTGGCCACCGACGTTTTTGCTGATGACAACGCCGTCATCAAAGCGGTGGGCGCAGGGCAGTGCGACGTTGGCATCGTTAACACCTACTATCTAGCACGTGCGCTGGATAAAGACCCCAATCTGCCCGTCGGCCTGTTCTGGGCGAATCAGAAAGAGCGTGGTGTACACGTCAACATTTCTGGGGCGGGCGTTACCCGTGCAGCGCCTAATGCCGCTGGTGGTCAGCGTCTGATCGAATGGCTGTCGTCAGAAACAGCGCAGGGCATCTACACCAACGATGACTTTGAATACCCGGTCAATCAGAAGGTGAAACCAGATTCCATCATTCGTCATTGGGGTCCTTACAAAATGGATCTGATCAATGTGTCCAAAGCCGGCGAGCTGCAAGGTGCCGCAACACGACTGATGGATCGGGCAGGTTACCGATAGTCTAATAATGCATCAGCGCGGATCAATCTGGAACTGGCGTGGTTGGGGCCCCTTGCGGGCCCTATCCATTGCGTCGCTGACGCTGATACCGCTGGTCGTGGTGCTGGCATCATTCTTTGATCCACAAGTCGACGCATGGGAGCATCTGGCCGCGTATGTGCTACCGGGTGTGCTGTGGAACACGCTGGTGCTCGTGCTGGGCGTGGGCACTGGCGTGCTGTTTCTGGGTGTGTCATTGGCGTGGCTCACCGCGGTCTGCGACTTTCCCGGCCGGCAGTTTTTTTCCTGGGGACTGATGCTGCCGTTGGCCATGCCCGCCTATGTGCTGGCCTTTGTGCAAGTGGGCCTGCTCGACTTTACCGGCCCGGTACAAACCGTCTTGCGTGGGTGGTTTGGTAGTTCCGCCTGGTTTCCACCCATTCGATCCACTGGCGGTGTCGTGCTCGTGCTGACGCTGGCTTTTTACCCGTACGTCTATCTCCTGGCGCGCAACGCATTTATTACACAGGGTTTGCGGGCGGTTGAAGCCGCGCAGATGCTCGGCTACACACGCTTCCAGGCGTTCTGGAAAGTGGCCTTGCCAATGGCTCGGCCGTGGATTGCGGGTGGCGTTACCTTGGCCTTGATGGAAACCCTGGCAGACTTCGGTAGCGTTTCCATCTTCAGTTTCGACACCTTCACCACCGCCATTTACAAAGCTTGGTTCTCGCTCTTCAATTTATCGGCGGCGAGTCAGTTAGCGTCTTTGCTGGTATTGGTGGTGCTGGTGCTGGCAGTGATCGATCAACGCCTGCGCCATAACCGTCGTTATGCCGTGAAGAGTTTCACGCCGGTGCGTATCTCGCTACAGGGTGGCGGCAAATGGGCGGCTACCGTATTTTGTGCGGCGATCTTTGCCATTGCATTTGCCGTCCCCATGGTGCAATTGATGGTCTGGGTTGTTGATGTCTGGAAAGAAGACTTCGATGCACGCTACCCGGTATTCCTGTTGCACTCGATCTGGCTTGCGGGCGTTGCCGCTTTGGTCGTTACCGTGCTCGGCTTGTTACTCAGTGCGATTCGTCAGCACCACAAAGACAACACCACTCAGCTGATCGTGCGACTGGCTACGCTGGGTTACGCCATTCCCGGCACCGTGCTGGCAGTGGGCGTTTTTATTCCCGTGGCCTGGCTTGATAATCAACTCATCACCCTAGCGGCCTGGTTCCACTGGGATGTGCAGCAAATCCTCAAGGGTTCTTTAGTTGTTATGTTAGCGGCACTGACTGCGCGCTTCCTGGCGGTGGCCTTCCAGCCCATTGATGCGGCCATGCAACGCATCACGCGCAACCAGGGTAACGCGGCGCGCTCACTTGGGTTATCCCCCAAAAAAGTATTGCTGCATTTGCAGTTGCCTATGGTGCGTGGCGGTCTGCTTACAGCGGCACTGATTGTTTTTGTTGATGTCATGAAAGAGATGCCCATCACTTTAATGACACGACCCTTTGGCTGGGATACTCTGGCCGTGCGGGTATTTGAAATGACCTCCGAAGGAATGTGGGATCGTGCCGCATTACCTAGCCTGGCGATTGTGCTGGCCGGGTTATTGCCCGTGATTCTACTGATCAAAAAATCTGAATCGGGTTTTCATTAACGGTACATAAAGACGTATGGACGCGCTAAATCTTGATGCGGTGGTTTTAGGTTACGGCGGTAAATCAGTCGTCAGTGAGCTGTCGTTCGCCTTGGCGCCGGGAGAAATCGGTTGCCTGCTCGGTGGTTCCGGCTGCGGCAAAACTACGGTACTCAGAGCCATTGCCGGCTTCGAGCCCTTGCAAGGCGGGCGCATCGCGCTGAATGGACACTGGGTGGCTGATGCCAACTGGCAGCTGGCGCCAGAGCGCCGCCAGATCGGCATGGTCTTCCAGGACTACGCCCTGTTCCCGCACATGACCGTTGCCAATAACGTGGGCTTTGGTTTGCGCGAATGGAATAGTGTGGACAAAGGCCGACGCATCGACGAAATGCTCGAACTCGTCGGTTTGTCGGATGCCGGTAAACGTTATCCGCATCAGCTCTCCGGCGGGCAACAGCAACGCGTTGCCTTGGCACGTGCCTTGGCCCCAGGCCCCACCGTCCTGCTCATGGACGAGCCCTTCTCTAATCTCGATGTCGAACTCCGTGAGCGACTGTCGATCGACGTTCATAACATTCTTAAAGAGACCGGCACCACCGGTTTGCTGGTGACTCACAATCAGCAGGAAGCCTTTGCCATGGCAGACCGGGTGGGTGTCATGGTCGATGGTCGGCTCCAGCAATGGGCTTCCCCTTATGCGCTCTATCATGAGCCGGCCACCCGCCATATCGCCACCTTTGTCGGCGATGGCGTCTTCTTGCCGGCACGGGTGAGTGGGCAGAACTGCGTCAGCTTCGAGCTGGGAGAGCTCTGCCGTATTCAGCCGCTAGATGTGCCTGCAGATACGGCCGTCGATGTGCTCATCCGCCCCGATGATATTCAACACGATGACAGCAGCCCGATCAAAGCGAAAGTGCTCGAACGGGTCTTCCGGGGTGCCGCCTTCCTGTACACCCTAGAATTACCATCGGGTGATCGCGTCTTATCGCTGGTGCCAAGTCACCACAATCACGCGGTTGGTGAGATGATTGGCATTCAGCTGGAAATTGACCATCTCGTTGCCTTCTCCAGAGAGTAAGTTTAGTTTGATCTAGATCAAACTAACGTTAAACAATTTGGTCATTGGTGTCTTATTCGTAGATAATGCCCAACGGTATTGTCTATGAATATAGCCCTGCAAACTTCTCTATCGACTCACGCTCGTCAGCGCTTTAGCCGCTGGCTGTTGGCGTTGGTTGTTTGCTGGCAGGCATTGATCATGTTCATGCCCGTAGCGCAGGCCAAAACGGCCGCGGGCGAGGGCGGTTGGGAAACCGTCTGTACCATGCAGGGTAGTAGCCAGGTCTGGGTCGCTGGTGATCTGGATGCAGAAACAGACACTCAGGCTAAATCCGGCGGGCATTGTCCGCTCTGTCTGATGAGTCAGACAGGTATTGCTCCCCCCATGAATTTTGACTTCAAGGTGCACCAGGGTGCTGGTGCTGAAGTCGGTCAGCTGGCCTTTACGGCCGTCTACCTCACCCGTGCCTGGTCTGAACCAGCCACCGGGCCCCCTGCACACCTCTGATCTGAATAGAGCGCTGGCGATTTGCCAGTAAGCGTTGTTGTGCGCGGTTGATCACCGCAAGCACCGCGCGAATTCAAATTGGAGTTTGCAATGAAGTCCCCGCTATTTATACGCAAGCCTTTGGCGCTTGCTGTGAGTTTTGCTTTTGCTGCTACGCCGGTATGGGCGCAGGATTCAACCGCCGAGCCGGTTAACGTTGATGTGAATGCCACCCGCTACGATGCCGATGCAGTGGTCGTTGGTAAGGAATTGGCCATCCAGAAAGCGGCTAACGTGGATACCGCAACGCTGATGACTAATGTGTCTGGCGTAGCATTTCAGGTCGGTGGTGCGGTGTCTAGTATCCCGGTTATTCGTGGCCTGGCTGACAATCGAATCAACACGCTGGTTGATGGTGTCGATGCCATTCCTGCCTGCCCGAACCACATGAATACACCGCTCTCTTATGTCGACCCCTCGAGCGTCAAGAGCGTACAGGTCTACAAGAGCTACAAGCCGGTGAGCATTGGTCTGAACAGCATTGGTGGTGCCATCGTCGCGAGTACCGGCGAGCCTGCTTTTGCTGAAGAAGGCAAGAATCTCGTTACAGGTAATGTCGGCGGCTTTCTTCAAAGCAACAACAGTGCTTATGGCGCTAACGTCAGTGTTACGGCAGCAACAGATTGGTTGAGTGTGAATTACACAGGTTCCACATCGGGCGCTGACAATTACTCAGCAGCTAAGAGCTTCAAGAATGCCCAAGTAGTGTCAAACGGTGCGAATGCAAATAATCCGGGTAGTAGTGCTTATGTTTCAGGGAATGAGGTTGCATCAACGGCGTACAAAGTAACTAATCAAGCGGCTTCGTTGGCATTAAAGGCAGATCAGCATACGGTTCAGTTTAAATACAGCTGGCAGGATATTCCCTATGAGTATTATCCGAATCAGCGAATGGATATGCTCGACAACCAGCAGCAGCGTTACAACCTGCAATACTGGGGTGGTTTTGACTGGGGCAAGATGGAAGCGCAGGCTTACTACGAGCAGTTGAATCACTACATGAACTTTAGCCCCTACAAAACGTCGACGTCGATGCCGATGAATACGAATAGCAATACTTCAGGCGCAAAGATCAAGGGCGACATCAATATTGCACAAAACTCCTTGCTAAGAACCGGTGCTGAATGGCAGCGTTATTTCCTCAATGATTATTGGCCGCTATCAACTGCGCCAACCCCTGGTTCAATGGCTCCAAATGCATTTCTTAATATCAATGGTGGGGTACAGCAGGTTGCTTCCGTATTTGGGGAGTGGGAGGAGCGTTTCACCCAGGATGTTAAGTCAGAGCTGGGTGTGCGTTACTCGCTAATCAATTCCTCCACGGGGAATGTCGGATCGTACAAAGATAGCGCTGTAGGAACGTCAGGTTCCTCAGGAAGCAGTTCGACCACCGGCTATGCGATGGGATATACGGGGTGTGGCAATCCCCAGACTAACGCCAACTCGTGCAACCAACTTATTGAGGCAAATGCTTTTAATAATGGAACTAAGAGCCGCTCGTTTAACGACGTAGATGTGGTTTTAACCACTAGTTACAAGCATTCCGCACGGCAGGATATGCAGTTGGGATTGGCGCGTCAGGTACGCGCGCCTAGCCTCTATGAGCTTTACAGCTGGTCTGCCTGGAATATGGCCGCAATCATGAATAACTATGTCGGCGATGGCAATGGTTACTTCGGCAATCCCAATCTGAAGCCAGAAACAGCATATACCGCATCTGCCGTGTATGACCTGCATACGGAAGAGCGTGACTATGCGGTTAAAGCATCGCCCTTCTACTCCTATGTCAACAACTATATAGATGCAATGCAGTGGTCAGGCAATGCTGTGCAAGGCTATCAGTTACCGACTAATTCGCCAGTGCGCAACCAATTCGTGACGCTTCAGTATGTGAACCAGAATGCCAATCTGGCCGGTGTCGATCTTGATGGTCAGATGCCAATTGCCAAGACGGATTTTGGTCGCTTTAGCGCCCAGGGTCTGTTTAACTGGACTTATGGAAAAAACCTGGCAACCGGCTATGGTTTGTACAACGTGATGCCAGTTAACGGTAAGTTAAACCTGACACATCAATATGGCGGTTGGGATAACCAGCTGCAGTTTGTTGCGGTTGCCAACAAGAACAACTTCTTGTCGGTTGAACGGAACGAAATCCCTACGCCAGGTTACTTCTTAACAAATCTAAAGGCCAGCTACTCGTGGCCAATGGTTCGTGTCGATGCCGGCATCAACAATGTGTTTAACACAATGTATTACCAACCACTGGGCGGCGCTTACGTTGGGCAAGGGGCAACTATGGGGATGAACTCTGTGCCATGGGGAACGCCTGTTCCTGGCATGGGTGTTTCGTATTACACCGCGCTTAACGTTAAGTTCTGAGGAGAGACTTCATGGCACGTACCAGTCGTCAATCGCATCTGAGCTCGGAAGAACTCAAGAGCATGCGTAAAGAACTTGGCCGCAATCAACGCGATTTCTGGTCGATGTTTGGTGTGTCACAACCGCTAGGTTCACGCTTCGAGAAGGACATTACACCTTCTGTGCCGGTGGCGATGCTGGTTTGGCTACGGACGCATCACAAACTGAGCGATCAGGATCTGGCAGAGGCACTCGCTGCCCTAGGAATGTGTCCTCAGGCAGCGAATGCATCGCGTATGGCTGCGTAATGCTGATGCGCTGGGTTTAGAGGTGGCTCTGAACCCAGCGCACGATATTGCTACTCCCCATCCGTTTATTTGGCGCGGTTGATGTCCAGATTGAGATGGATGTTTTTGCAGGCAGCAATTAGTTTGGCAAACTGGGCGCGGTCGGCATCAGTGAGTGGCTGCGTATCTTCCCGCGATTGCAGTGCGTATTCAGAGTCTTCCAGTTGGCGCACGAACTCGATAGCCTCTTGCGCCTTCTGTTGGCGAGTACCGGGAATCAGGTTGTACACCGTGAAGTAAAGCGAGCCCAGGCTTCGGTTCTGCAGCTCGGGCGAAAGCGGGAAGATGCTTTTAAATAGGCCGTTCAGTGCCTTCTTGGCATCGCCGACGGTTTGCGCGCGGCGCAGCAGGTATTCCATATTGTCCAGACGGTTCTGGATCTCGAACAAATGCGTAACCAGCTGCTGGTGATTCTGTTCGCTAATCTGATACTGGTGCTGTACTTGTTGAATCATCGCAGCCCCGCCGGTTAAGACGACGGAAGAAAGCAGCCACATGCCTACGGAGCTATTGAGAAACTCCATAGCCTTTTTGCCGAAGCCCGGTTCTTTGGGTGGCGCGGCTGGGGTAGTCGGTGCCGTTTGCGCCGCGTGGGCGGCTTCTAGCTGTTTACGAATCTCATGGCGGAGTTGTTCTTCTGCGTGGATACGTTTGATGTCATCGTCGTTCAGCATGGCAGGCCAAGGTGCAGGTAAAACGTCATTGTAGGGGTGGAATAAGAAAAGGCCTCTGTTTTGCAGAGGCCTTCGTTGCTAGGACGGGAACTTAGTGACCCATCGGCGCTGCTTTGTCTTTGATTTTGGCGGAGAGCGTCACTTCGCCGGCCTTTTCAAATTTCACTTTGATCGGCAATGTCTCACCAGCGACCAATGGTCGGTTTAGACCAATCAGCATGATGTGGTAGCTACCGGGTTTCAGCTTCAGTTCGCCATTGGCAGGAATCTCCATGGCCGGTACTTGAGCCATGATCATCTTGCCATCGGCCATTTTCATATCATGCAGCTCGGTTGCCTTGGCGCAATCGCAGTTGGCTGAAATGATTTTGTCTGCTGCGCCCTTGTTCTTGATTTCCATGAAAGCAGCAGACACCTGGCCGGGTTGGCCGCTACGTGCCCACACATCATCAATGCTCAATGCGCCGATTTTGGTATCGGCCGCATAAACCGAGGCAGCAGCACAGAAGGCTGCGGTAGCAATAGTCAAACGACGCATCGATCAATCTCCTTCGTTAAATAATGACTTCATTCTAGGCGGCTTGATACAGCGAGTCACCAATTAACTCACCTGCCAGCTCTGGACTATTCACTCAGAATATTTTTGTTGCGTTTTGACCACGCTCGCCGTTGCTGCACCACACAGCGCTAGTGTCCACACAATGAGCGGTCCTGTTGGTAGGTCGAGTAATGCCGAGCCGGCAAGTCCCAGTGCGTAACCGACCATAGCCAATCCGTAGGCAACCTGCAGGCGCCGTTTGTCATGGCGAATACGTACCGTGCTCAAGGCCGGAATAATCAGCGTGGCAAAGACCAGATACACGCCCACAATTTGTACCGACAGCGTAATGGCCACCGCAAACAGCGCATAGAACATGGTGTGGCTTTGCCGTGTGACCCAGAGGGCGACCAGTAACACACCGGTAACAGCTGCACTGCTAATCAGTTGTTCGTTCGAAACCCAGAGGATCTGACCCGACAATAAATCGGTCATATGCTCACCGGCGTGCGGATCACCCGCTAACACCAGAATGCCCGCTGTTGCCGCCAGCACAAAGAGCGTGCCAATCAGTGGTTCCTGATAGCGCTGCGTGAGCTGCTCGCAACGCATCAAGAGTAATGCCGCAGCGAGTGCCAGCACCATTGCGCCTAGTTGTGTGACTACAGGCGGGGCCTGTTCACCAACCAGCACGGTAATGAGCAACGCCCCTAATCCTGCCACCTGGGCAATGGCCAGATCCATAAAGATAATCCCACGCGACAGCACCTTAAAGCCCAGCGGAATGTGTGTACTAATTACCAGCACCCCGGCCACCAGGGCCGGGAGCAGGATATCGGCAAAGACCGCGAAGTTATTTACTGCGTCTGCATTCATGTTGAACAGTTTACTTCAGACCGCCGAGCAGACGTTGCAACGTGTCGTCGTATAGCGTGGTGAGGTTTTTCACCTGCTCATTGCCGCCAACGGTAAAGGGTAGAACTACTTCCGGAATATTGGCTTTTTCAGCAAACCATTTGGACGGGGCATCGTTCATGTAGGCAGATGCAACGACCATGCGACCCTGCAGTGCCTGTTGACGTTGCAGAATGTCGGCCAGTTGACGGCTGGAAGGTTCGACACCGGGGCGGGGTTCGAGCATCCCCACCTGGTTTAAGCCTAGCCAGGCATTCATGTAGGGATAACCATCGTGCTGATACCAGACTTTAACGCCGCGTAAAGGCGCAGCCTGCTTTTGCCAGCGCTGCAGATTGGCCTGCCAGCTTTGATCAAACTGAGCGAGCTGCGACTGGTAGTAAGCCGTGTTCTCCGGATCCAGCTGAACCATGCGCGCGCTAATCGCCTTGGCAATCGGTAACAGGTTGCGTGGATCCGTCTGGATGTGCGGATTACCCTCGGCATGCACATCGCCCATGGTGCGATCAACCACCGTTGGCACATCTAGCATGCGCACATAGCGCACAGCTTCTAGAAAGCCCGGCTGGTTCGGCATGATCCCGGCGTTATTGGCTTCGCGCTGCACGGTAGGCAGCCAGCCTACTTCAAGCCCTGCACCTGTAGCAATCACCAGATTGGCTGTGCGCGCCTTGGCGATCAGTGAAGGGCGTGCCTGAATGCGGTGCGGATCCTGCAGCGCTGTGGTGGCGGTGTACACCTGCACCTTATTGCCGCCTAAGATTTCCGCCAGTGCGCCCCATTCGGGAACGGTTGCGAAAATCTTCAGGTCGGCGTGTGCCAGGGATGTTGTTAGCGACAGCATTAGACTGGCGGCAAACAAAGAGAGCGCTTTAATTAGTTTCATTTTGTGACCTCATTAGTACTTGTGCGAGCCATGAGCACCCAGGCTCATGATGTACTGCAAGTAGATGGCATTGTTGTAAAGCCCCGGACCATAAGCGTTATCCCGCGCCAGTTGCAGACGGATCAGCGAGTATTCCGAGTTCGCCCAATCCATCATGATCGTATTGCGATACGGGTCCCAGCCGCTTTGAATCTGCGAACCAGCCAGTGCATCGGCCGGGAGGCCAAAGCTGTTTGTGCCGTTGAAGACGCGGTCATAGCGATAACCAGCACGCCATTTTGGAATGAACTGGTAAATGCCCTGGGTGTAGAACCCCTGTTGATTCTGGGCGAAGTTGCTGCCTTGGACGCATTGCTCCGCATTGGGGCAATCGTTATTGCTCGTCATGCTACCGCTTTGTTTGTTCAAGAACATTTCACCTTGAATCTTCAGATTCTGAGAAGTCGGGTTGCCAAAGGGTGCCCAACGATAGACAAAGTCGGCAATCCAGGTGGTATTACCGCCGTTGAAGTCGAGGTTGTTACCATTGCTGAGGTCATACGTGGCCTGATTGGCTGAGCTATTACCCGTGGTGGCGCGCACCCAAGATACGCCGCCTTGCCAGGAATGTGACTCGCCAATATCACCACCGGTTTTGGCGAACAGCGTGCCGAGGCGTGGCTTGTTCTGGTTGAAGTTGCTGTTATATGTGCCCGTATAACCATTGGAGCCTTGGGCGATTTCACCACCCAGCTTAAATAGCATGTTGTCGGTAGGCGCAATCCAGCTCACCTGCGCACCGGTTTCATTCAGCTGGCCACCAAACACCTGTTGGTAAACCAGTGGCAGATCAACGAAGTCCCATTCATGCGGATGCTTGTCATTCAGGTAGCCCACAGTCGACCAGTATTTACCCGCTTTGACTTTCGTTCCGCCCGGTAGCCCCAGCGTTTCGGCATAGAGCTCCTCAGTTTTAATCGCGGTGCTATTGCCAGACTGTTCCAGCACAAAGCGCGCTTCGGCCCGGAACAAATTGTCTACCGCACCCTTGAAGACAAGCTCTGTTTCACCAATCGAGAAGCCGCGCGGTACGCCTTCGGCACCATTAGGCAAGACGCCGTTGTAGGGGCTTTCCGGGTTCTGGCTTTGCGACGAATATTTGGCGTCTATGAAGAGCTCGGCACCCAGATCAATCGTGCGATCTTTACCACCGAGATTAGGGAAGGCGGTTGGCGCCGCGGCCGCAGGGGGTGGTGCAACTGCCGTAATGGCCTCTTCTAGCGATTCAGTTTGGGCGATACGCTGTTCCGCTTTGCTTGGCGTTTTGCTTGCCGCCGGCGCTGCTGTCGGTATCTTTGTGATGCTTAGTTGGGCATTCTCACGCTGCAGTTGGTTCACTTGAGATTCCAGCGTGCTGATGCGGCGCTCGTAATCCGAGCGCATCTGCTGCAGGCTCGCCTGAATCTGCGTTAACTGGGTCTGCACATCCGGTGCTTCTTGTGCATATAGTGGGGCGCTAAAAACAGCGGGAACAAGGCAGAGCGCGCCAGCGATGGCGCGTGCAGATAAACACGACATAAACTTCTTCCTGAAAAAGACAACGACGCACCGGGCATCAGCCTCGGTGCCTAAGACATTAATAGGTCAGGAAAAAGCGGGTGGTGCGCGCTGGCGTGCGCGTTCAGGCGTGAGGTAAGGCGTATTGTGCGGTAGCGCTCTGGCCATCAGCACAGACAGCGTTAATGCGAATGCCAGCGAGATAGCGCTGGTAAGGGCTGCGCCGTGCGCCTGATGCTCCAGGCAGAGCAGACAACCGGCACCGTCATCCGAAGCGGGGGCTTCGTCACCGCTGATGCTGGCGAACTGGCTAACGGTGTTTCCAGTGGTGCTGTGTTCCACAACGTGATCATTCAGCCGCCACTGCGTTATGAGCAGCACGCACACCAACACCACCGCGAGAATAACTCGGGTGATTGGTGAGAGAGAAGGCTGGCGGATCAACGACATAGGGCGCAAATTCTACCCCAGAACCGGATCAGGTTCTTAAAAACCCTTCCGCATGGCCAAACCAGCGATCCATATGCACTTCAGTGAGTGCGGGCGTTTCTTTCAGCATCTGATCGGCAATTTTCTGCGCTGTCGGGATCAGGTCGGCATCACGTTCCAGATCGGCATAACGCAACATCGGCACACCACTTTGCCGTTTACCAATGAGCTCGCCCGGGCCGCGCAGTTGCAGATCAGCTTGGGCAATTTCAAAACCATCGGTGTTTTCGTAAATGATGCGCAGGCGTTCTTTGGCCGTATTCGATAGCGGCTTGCCGTAAATGAGAATGCAACTGCTCTCGCGTTGCCCGCGGCCCACGCGGCCCCGTAGTTGATGCAGCTGTGCCAGGCCAAAACGCTCGGCGTGTTCAATCACCATCAGGCTGGCATTGGGTACGTCCACACCCACTTCAATGACCGTGGTGGCTACTAGGAGGTGTAAGCCGCCATCGGCAAAGGCGCGCATCGTGCTGATTTTTTCATCGGCCTTCAGGCGGCCGTGTACCAGCCCCACCTGGTAATCGGGCAAGGCTTCGGTCAGCAGGGCGTGGGTATCAATCGCCGTTTGTAGTTCCAGCGTGTCGGATTCTTCAATCAGTGGGCAGACCCAGTAACACTGCTCGCCACCGGCAATGGCGCTGCGAATGGCTGCGATCACATCTTCCCGTCGCGTGTCGGCAATGAGCCGAGTACGAATCGGAGTGCGTCCCGGGGGTAGTTCATCAATCACCGAGCAATCCAGGTCGGCAAAGTAACTCATCGCCAGTGTCCGCGGAATCGGCGTTGCCGACATCATCAGCTGATGCGGGTTGTTGCCCTTCTGGCGCAGCGCCAATCGTTGCGCCACGCCAAAGCGGTGCTGCTCATCAATAATCACCAGACCCAGTTTGGAAAAATCCACGGTGTCTTCAAACAGCGCATGCGTGCCCACCACAATCTGTGCGTCTGATGCCGTGGCCGATAGCTGTGCAGCGCGTTCTGATTTTTTCTGGCTGCCGGATAGCCAGGCAATCTTGATGCCCAGCGGCGCTAACCAGCTCACCAGCTTGTTGTAATGCTGTTCGGCCAGTAACTCGGTAGGGGCCATAAACGCCACCTGATAACCCGCTTCAATGGCCTGACAGGCGGCCAGCGCCGCCACAATGGTTTTACCGCTGCCCACATCCCCTTGGAGCAGGCGCTGCATCGGGTAACTCTGGTTCAGGTCGGTGCAGATTTCGCCGTAGGCGTGTTCCTGCGCTTTGGTCAGCGCAAAGGGCAGCGCTTTAATCAAGGCATTGGTCAGCGAACCGTTACCGCGCAGTACCGGCGCGCCTTTCTGTCGACGCGCCAGACGCGCTTTGCGCAGGGATAGTTGCTGCGCCACCAGCTCTTCAATACAGATGCGTTGCCAGGCCGGATGCTTGCGCGCATTGAGTGCGCCGACATCTACGTCGGGCGGTGGCGCGTGCAGAAACTGTAACGAGGCCGTTAAGCCGGGTAAGTGGCGCGTGTGGTCAGAGAGCGGTAGCGTTTCTGAAAGCGATAGATCTTTTAACGCCTTCGTACTGCGGGTGCGTAGTTGGGTCTGCGAGACACCCGCCGTAGTGGGGTACTGCGGCGTCAGTGTTTCGCTGGGTGCGGCCGTTGCCGTTTCTTCCGGTGCTTTGCTAATCGTCGGGTGGACAAGTTCCGGGCCAAGATAACCGGGCTTCAGTTCGCCCCAGGCGTGCAGCGTTAAGTCTTCATCGCGAGCACGCTCAAACTGTTTGGTCTGGCTGCCGTAGAAATTGAGAAAGCGCAGATTGGCCCGGCCGCTGTCATCTTCAACCTGCACTAACAATTGGCGACGCGGCCTAAAGGCCACCGTAACAGCGCGTACCTTAATCGCAAACAAGGCCGGCCCCGCAGCGGGGGCTTCAGCCAATAGCGTGATGTGTGTCTGGTCTTCGTAACGCAGCGGCAGATGCAGCGCAAAATCCAGCGGGCGCCGCAAGCCCAGTTTTTCCAGGCCAGCAGCAATGCCCGTTGCAGGCTTCTTCGGGTTGGCAGCAGCGCCTGCGCGGGGCATAAGAGCAGTACTAGGGTGGGTGTGCTTATAGCACCATCACTGCATCAGCTTCAACCTGTGCACCACGTGGTAGCGAAGCCACGCCCACGGCGGCGCGTGCCGGGTATGGCTCGCTAAAGTACTTGGCCATCGTTTCATTCACTTTGGCAAAGTTACCCAGATCCGTTAGAAACACATTCAGCTTCACAATGTGCGAGAGCGAGCCACCAGCAGCTTCCGTTACAGCTTTGAGATTCTCAAACACCTGAACGATCTGTGCATCGATGCCATCGACCATCTCGCCGGTCTTCGGGTCCAGGCCGATCTGGCCAGACAGATACACCGTGCCGTTGGCGTTAACCGCTTGCGAATAGGTGCCAATGGCAGCGGGTGCGTTTGGCGTGGCGATGATGGTGCGGGGAGTCTTGAAGTTGGGCATATGCAGTCCTTGATGTTGGGCTTCTGTGGTGCAATTTGGGAAAAAATCGGTGCTCGCTGTAGGGCCGGCTGAAAAGAAAGCTGACCAGCGCTCTTTGTTTTGGTGATTTTCGATGCGATCTTTCATTGCGGGGTAATCAATGGGATTGCTTTTCTGCCGTGGCGTTTGTAGACATGAAAATCGCTATCAAGAGTCACTACCTGGCAAGGGTCGTAAAGCTCTGACATTCTGATTAAGCAAGCATCGGCAAGTGAAGCAGGCACATTGTCATAGCGTTCGAAAAGTGCGCGGACACTACTGATTTGTTCGTCAAGGCTGAAAGGGAGTTGAATGACGCCACGGTTAATAAGTGATAACACTTTGGCTGGATCAAACCCCTTTTTGTGAAGCAGAAAGCAGCTTTCAGAAATTACAGATTCGCAGGTCAAGAAAGGTCCAGGGTAAAGCGAAAATTGTTGCTTAGCCCATGCGTGATGTTTGTCATCGCGGCATAGCAGGGCAACAAGCGGACCCGTATCCAAGATGAGCGTGCTACTCATTAATAACCATAGCCTTCCATGTGTTCCGGGTTGCAAGAGAGGTCGTCTGGGCCGCCAGTAAAGCAACCTACCAAGTCTCCGGCACGTTCTAAAGCAGACACGAAAGGTGCGGTAGCCTTTGGCTCATGGCGCATATAAAGCGCAAGCGCCCTTCGCACGACTTCTGATTTGCTCAAGTGCTCGCGCTGAGTGAGCACAACAAGTTCATGCTCAAGGCTTTCGGGGATTTTTACAGTCAGGGTATTCATGCTTTTGATAATACCACCCGGCTTTTGGTATTACCAGTGTTATTGATTCGCCAGACTATTGCTCAGTTGATCAATCGCTTCGCGCAGCGCGCCGTAATTGGCCGTAGCTTTGGGATCTTGGATTAGCACCACCAGCGTATGCCAGTGGCCGTGGCTATCCTGTACATAACCGGCAGCAGCACGGGTGTTTTCCAGAGAACCAGTCTTCAGGCGGATGCGCCCCACGTCGCCGCCGTTGTTTTTGTTTTTCTTCAGTGTGCCATCGGTGCCGCCAATGGGTAATGAGCTAAGCAGCTCCGGCATGCGCGGGTCGTTCCAGATCACGCGCAGCAGTCCGGTCATCTCCTCGGCCGTTGTGGCTTCTTTACGCGAAAGCCCCGAACCGTTTTCAATTACCAGGTGCTTCATCGGCACGCCGCGTGCAGCCAGCGTTTGGCGCAGTGCCTGTTCGGCGCCGGCTTGAGTAGATGGCGCATCGGCTAACAATAGAAATAACTGCCGTGCCATCACGTTGTTGGAATACTTATTGATGTCGCGCACCAGTTGCGCCACCGGTTGCGATTCGGTGCTGGCGATCAGCGTTGCGCCATTAGGCTTGTTGCCGCTCACTGCTTTGCCATTCCAATTGCCGCCCATTTCCTGCCAGAGACCACGAATCAGTGCCTCGGCATATTTATTGGCCCCGGTTTCACCCACCAGCTCCGGCCCGTGAGCGGCAAGCTGCAGAGTTTGCGGTGTGCACGAGCGAGGGAACTTGCCCTTCAGCGTAACCTTGAAGTTGCCACTGATCGAACTTTGTACGGCATCCTTCCAATCGCTGCAGGGGCCATCACCCAGCTGCAACTGGTTGTCGACAGCCGCGCCGGCCAGAGGTGTATCGAGCCGAGCCATCACGCTGCCATTCTGGGGCGTCAGTACCACCTGAACCGCACGGAAATTGAGCAGCAGCGCATCCGGACCCACGTTATACGGCCGCATAGGCTTGCTATCAAAAGCCATCGGATCGAATGGCAGCGCAGTCGCGGCGCCAAAGCGGGAGCGATCCAGAATAATGTTGCCGTTAATATTTTGCATGCCCTGGGCGCGCAGTTGCCGCAGCAAAGAAGACAGGCGCTCCACTGTTAACGACGGGTCGCCACTGCCGACCAGAACCAGATCACCCGAGCGGTTTTGCCCGTCGGTCGTCGCCTGGTTTTGCCAGACTTCAGTTTTTAGCGTGGTAGCGGGTCCCAGCCTTACCAACGCAGCATAGGTGGTGTACAACTTCGCCGTAGAAGCGGTGAGCCGAAGTCTGTTAGGGTTAAGAGCCCAGCCTTTGCTGCCGCTCTCTATGGGTTGCGACACCACGCTCACATTCGTGGCAGGAATGTCCGCAGCGGCCAAAGCGCGCACAAATCGGGAAAGTGCCGCATCCTCCTGGGCAGAGACAGCAGGCGCAATGCCGAATAGAATAGCGACACAAATCAATAGGTTCTTCATGGAGACGATTATGCCAGCCAATTTGTTCAAGCTCGCGGGCCGCACCCGTTCATTACTGGCCGGGCTGGCCGTTGCCTTGAGTGCCACCGCCTGTGCACCTGATCTAATGCAAATTGGCATCAGCAAACAGCTCGATGACTACATGGATCGCATCAGCAAAAACTGCGGCAACATGTATATCAACGGCTTTCAAGTCTGGGTTATGGCGCAGGGCGAATCGGCCGATGCCAGTTATCAGGAATACTTTCTGGACCAGGCCTCTATGCTGCTCTACGGAACGATCACGCCGGAACAGTATATTGCCGACATGAGTGGTTACTTTGACGACATGAGCCCGCGTGGCATAAAAACCTACCAGTGCATCATCGCCCAGCTGCCGCAGAATGCACCGCAAGCCCCCAAGATCTACCGTGAGGTCATGAAGGCAGCCCCGCAAGTCACGGGTAACGACTAAGCCGGTTGAATCGACAGCGCATGAAGCTTGCCATTGCCCGCCAACGCTATAACCCCTTTGGCGGTGCAGAGCGCTTTGTCGAAGGTGCATTGAGTGCGCTGGGGCAAAGCGGCGGGGTGGATGTCACCTTGCTCACGCGTTGCTGGGGCGAGGCTGCGCCTACAACGGGCAATCGCCATGTGGAAATCGTCAACCCGGCTTATCGTGTGCTGCCCTTTGGCCGCGTTAATCGAGATCGAGGCTTTGCGCAAGCCGTTGGGCAGATCATCCGGGAAAACCGCTTTGATCTGGTCCAGGCGCATGAACGCATTCCCGGGTGCCATATTTTCCGGGCGGGCGATGGTATTCATGCCGCCTGGTTGCGGCATCGTCAGGCAGGTCAACCTGCGCTCAGTAACTGGTGGCAAAAGCTCGATCCGTACCATGCGTATACCGTAGAGGCGGAGCGCGCCATGTTTGCGCACGCCAACCTGCGCGCCGTGATTTGTAATTCAAAGATGGTGGCAGAGGAAATCCGGACTGAATACGGCGTAGCCACTGAAACGCTGCATGTCATTTACAACGGCGTTGATCTTCTTAAATTTAGTCGTGAAAACGTTGCTAAATTCCGCGAAAGCGTCAGAAAAGAGTTTTTAATACCGCAGGATGCACCGCTGGTGCTCTACGTAGGCAGCGGCTATCAACGCAAAGGTGTTGCACCACTGCTCAAAGCCATGGCGCAACCCGAACTGCGTGCAACGGGGGCCTTGTTGGCCGTGGTAGGGGCCGATAAACACCTAGAACGTTATCGCAAACTGGCCGAAAGCCTCAAGGTCGCAGACCGCGTGGTATTTGCCGGCGCTCAGAAAGAGGTTGCCGCCTGGTACGGCGCAGCAGACGTTTTTGCCTTGCCTACCCAGTACGACCCATGCCCCAATGCCGCCTTAGAAGCCCTGGCTTGTAGCTTGCCTACGCTTACTAGCTCCACCTGTGGCGTAGCCGAACTGATCACCAGCCCGCTGGCCGGTGCTGTTGTGTCGCCGCAAGATCCGACGGTGATGGCTCAAGAACTAGTCCGTTTGCTAGAGGCAACCCGGCTACCGGGTGATGCTGCTGCCAAAGCCGCCCGTGGTTGTGTGGCCCACCTCTCGTGGGAGGCGATGTCGCAGCAATTACAAAGCTTGTATGCCACCTTGGCGGCAAGATAGTCGCGGTAGCTGCATCAGCTCAAAATCCAACCAATAATCTTGCCAAATTTGGTTAGATAGCAAATAATCTCTTAAAAATCATGCGAGTAATCTAACCATGGATAAGTTGCTTGATCTTATAGGCGCGTTCCCTGCCGGTGTATCGGCGGGAGAAATCGCGCGCCATTTGCAACTGCCGCGCACATCACTCAACCGTCAGCTAAAGCAGCTGCAGGGCACGGGGCAAGTGGTCGTTACCGGCAAGGGGCCGGCAACCCGTTATCAGCTGGCTGATGCCTTGGCAGCGCTGCGCGCTTATTTTGATAAGCCTCATACAGAGCGAGTTCAGGCCTCCTATGATGAGTCCCGCCTGCTGGCCGAGCCTGCACTTTCGGATAGCGCGCTACAGAAGTTTGCCAATCTGCCCAAATACACCCTGGATAAACGGTCGCTCGGCAAATTCCTTATTGATTTTTCCTGTGCATCTTCAGCGCTGGAGGGCGGCACTTACTCCCTGCTAGACACCCAGGCACTCATTGAATACGGAGAAAAGGCCGTCGATAAGCCATTGCAAGATGCCTTTCTGGTGCTCAACCATAAAGAAGCGTTTGAATACCTGTATGACCACATGGCCTTAGGTGCCATCTATCAGGTACACGATCTGTTAACCAATGATCACGGCCTCTCCGGCCTAGAGGAGGCGCCGCATTTTCTGCCCAAGGCAGATCGCGGTGTAGTCCGCGAGCATAGTGATGTGGATATCCGCTTAAGCACCTATTTGCCGCCATTCAGGCCGGGCACGGGTTATTTGCAGCGCATGCTCGACCAAGTGCTGCAAACAGCAGCAGGCATACCAAACCCCATTCAGGCGGCCTTTTATCTGTTGTCGCGTATTGCCTATCTCCAACCGTTCAAAGACGGCAATAAGCGCACTGCCCGGGCTATATGTAACGTGCCATTGATTAAAGCCAATTTGCCGCCGATCTCCTTCGTGGATTTCGGTAAAAAAGACTACCTGATGGCCATGTTGGCCTTCTACGAGCTCGGCGATATACGGCTGCTAGAGCAAAGCTTTGCAGAAGCCTACGCAAAATCAATCTCCCGGCTTAGGCCCAGGTGATTGTATACCGCGTCAGGTAAGGCTTCAGGGTACAATAATGGTCTGATAGCCTGGGGGCTTGCCCGGGCACTTGCCGGACAAACGGATGCGACTGGTTAATCCCGAAACACTCAAGCTGTATCGCCGCCTCATGCGCTACGCGCGCCCTTATTACAAGGCGCTGGGTGTGGCTATGTTGCTGGCGGCGCTGTCGGCGGCAACGGAACCGCTGTTGCCGGCTTTGATGAAGCCTATGCTCGATGATGGCTTCAAGTTCGGCGAAGAAAGCCCCCTTTTGTGGTTGCCGTTTGGTGTGGTCGGTATTTTCTTCTTGCGGGGCTTGCTGGGCTTTGGTGCCACTTACATCATGGCCTGGATTCAGAACAAGGTTATTTACCAGATTCGCCTCGAAATGTTTGAGCGATTGGTGCACCTGCCGTCGAGTTATTTCCAAGTCCATCCCTCTGCTAAAACCATTAATCGCATAACCAATGATGTGAATGGTGTTGCATCGGCTAGCACCAACGTCATTACCACCTTTATTAAAGACGGCGTCACCGTTATTGGCTTACTGGCATGGCTGCTCTATCTTAACTGGCAGCTCATGTTGATTTCTGTCACGGTGGTACCGGTGCTGGTGATCTCTGTCCGGAAACTGAGTAAGCGGCTGCGCAACCTGGTGCATCAAGAACATGACAACATGGTCTCGATGACTACCGCCATCCAGGAAGCCATCTCTAACCAGAAGGTCATTAAGGTATATGGCGGCGAGCAGCAGGAAGTCCGCCGTTTCGAAGGTGTGGCGAATTACCTGCGCGGCATTTATATGCGTACCACCGTTGCTGCAGCGCTGGGCACACCGATTACGCAATTGTCTTCGGCATTGGCTGTCGCCATTATTATCTCGGTAGCCATGATGCAGTCGGCGCAGGGTA
The DNA here is from genome assembly GCA_964498255.1 of uncultured Dechloromonas sp. Taxonomy (GTDB): domain Bacteria; phylum Pseudomonadota; class Gammaproteobacteria; order Burkholderiales; family Rhodocyclaceae; genus Fluviibacter. Next base: position 13,124 of record CAZCGW010000015.1, on the reverse strand, counting down.
TGACCACTATTGGTGGTTTTGCGTCATTCATCACCGCAACGCTCATGCTCAATGCACCGCTCAAGCGCTTGTCTGATCTGAATGCGCCTATTCAGCGGGGCCTCGCCGCGGCTGAGCATATTTTTTCGTTGCTTGACGAGCCTACCGAGCGCGATACCGGTTCCGTTACCCTTGATAATGTGCGTGGCGAAATCGTCTTTGATAACGTCACCTATCGTTACCCTGAAGCCGAGCGTGATGCACTTACGCAAGTAAACCTGGCAGTAAAACCCGGCGAACAGATTGCGCTGGTAGGGCCATCAGGTGGGGGTAAAAGCACCTTTGCTAATCTGCTGCCGAACTTCTTGCATGCCACAGCGGGTGAGATTCGCATAGATGGTCACGCTATCGACAGCATTCATTTGGTCAGTTTGCGTCAGCAAATGGCGCTCGTCACGCAGGAAGTGCTGCTCTTCAATGACACGATTGCCAACAACATTGCTTTTGGCGCCACGCGCCAACTTAGCCTGGATGAAATTCGTGCCGCCGCCAAGGCCGCGCATGCCCTGGAATTTATTGAAACATTACCTAATGGCTTCGATACACTGGTGGGTGAGGGCGGTATGCGTCTTTCTGGTGGGCAGCGCCAGCGCATCGCCATTGCGCGTGCTGTACTTAAAAATGCGCCGATCCTTATTCTGGATGAAGCCACCTCCGCACTGGATAACGAATCCGAGCGCCATGTGCAGGCAGCGCTAGATGAGCTCATGGTGGGTCGCACCAGCTTTGTCATCGCCCACCGCCTGAGCACCATTGAAAAAGCGGATCGCATTGTCGTGCTGAAGGAAGGCCGTATCGCCGAGATTGGTACACATGCTGAACTGCTGGCACGCAATGGCATCTACACCTACCTGCACCAGGTGCAGGGAGACAGCACGCCAGCACCCGTTGAGGGTAACGCCTGATGTGTGGTTTTGTCGGTTGGCTCGATAAGCAGCCTGCAGACCAGGCAACGTTGGAGCGTATGACCACCACGTTGGCGCACCGTGGGCCAGATGCGGCCGGGTATTACCTCGATGGCCCCGTTGCCTTGGGCCACCGCCGCTTGGCAGTAATTGATCTAGCCGCCAGCCAGCAGCCCATGCTGAGTGCCTGCGGGCGCTATGCGCTGGCCTACAACGGCGAACTCTACAACTTCAAAACTCTGCGTGCCGAACTGCAAGGCATGGGCGTGCAATTTCGTACCAATGGCGATACAGAAGTTTTGCTCCAGGCACTCATCGCCTGGGGCGATGATGCGCTGCCGCGTCTTGAGGGCATGTTCGCCTTTGCCTTCTGGGATAAGCAGACCGAATTGCTGCTCTTAGCGCGTGACCCGCTCGGCATTAAACCGCTAAATATCTATCAGGATGGTCAACGCATTCTGTTCGCTTCGGAACTGAAAGCCATCCTCGCGCACCCCGATGTCAGCCGCGATATTGATCTCGATGCGCTACAGCTTTATCTGGAATGCCAATACATTCCGGCGCCATTTACGATCTTTAAGCAGATTCGCAAACTACAACCGGCGCGGGCGCTGCGCGTGCAACACGGCCAGACACGCGAGTGGACCTATTGGAACCCGAACTACGAACCCAAGTGGACAGCCAGCGAAGCAGAGCTAACTGATCAGTTAGAGGCAGAACTTAAGCGTTCCGTGTCGTCTATGCTCGTGGCCGATGTACCACTGGGTGCATTCGTCAGCGGGGGTATTGATTCCTCGCTCGTCGCGGCGCTCATGAAGGCATCGGGTCAAAGCCAACCCAAAATCTTTAATCTCGGCTTTGTTGGCAACACCAGTCACAGCGAGCATGAGTACGCCGCACGCGTGGCACAACACATCGGTGCCGACCATCACCCGCTCATGGTACAGCCGGGCGATGTGATCTCCGCCTTTGACCAGTGGGTCGACATCTACGATGAACCCTTTGGTGATCAGGCAGCATTGCCCACTATGCTGCTTTCGCGGCTCACGCGCCAGCATGTCACGGTAGCGCTTAGCGGTGAGGGGGCCGATGAAGTCTTTGCCGGGTACAGCAACTACGCCAGCCGTTTGAAAGAAGCCAAACTAGCCGCGCGTTTGGGGCATCCGCTATCCCCATTGCCGCTTATTTATCCATTGCTGCCAGCCAAGCTGCGTAAAGACCGCCTAATCAAAGCCGCCGCACGCCCGTTGTCTCGCCGTTACACCACGATCCCTAATCAATTTGATCGCGAACTGCACAAAAGCATTCTTAATCCGGCCATCACCGGGCAAACATCGGTGCCGCTGGATGTCTTGGCTGAGCAAGCCTATGCCAATTGCCAGGCTAACGGGTATCTCGACAAACTGCTAACCATCGACCAGAAACTCTGGCTGCCAGACGATTTGCTCACCAAAGTAGATCGTGCCACCATGGCCTATTCGCTAGAAGCACGCGTACCGTATCTGGATCATAAGCTTGTGGAGTTTGCAGCACGCCTACCAGCCAATATGAAGCTCCATGGTCGCGATACCAAATACCTACTCAAGAAAGTAGCAGAGCGTTATCTGCCGCATGACATCGTCTATCGTGGCAAGCAGGGTTTTGTTATGCCGCTGCATGAATGGTTGGCCGGTGGCCTTAAAACATCGCTTACCGACATGCTGGGCGAGGGCGGCCTCGCCGGCCGTAACATTTTCCGTAAGGGCTTCCTGGACAAACTCCAACAAGAGCAAGCAACGCCCAAGCAGCCGCATGGTGGCCGCCTTTGGTCCCTGATGGTGCTCGAGCTCTGGTTCCGTCGCTACGCGCCGGACTTCCGAGTCTGACAAGCGAGGTTATATGTCAGTACATATTCCCGCTTTTGTGATTAATCTCGACTTTCAGGTCGAGCGCAAAGCCTTCATGTCGCAGCAACTCGAGGCTTTGGGTATACCGTTTGAAATAGTCGCTGCCGTCAAAGGCAAAGAGCTGGCACCAGCACTAGTCAGTGCGGTTTATGACGAGCAACAGACACTCAAAATCCAAGGCAAGCCGCTCAGTCTGGGCGAAATCGGTTGCGCGCTCAGCCATTTATCGATTTATCGCAAAATGCTCGACAGCAAAATCTCGGCAAGTCTGGTTCTGGAAGACGATGCCTTGCTGCATACAGATATCAGCAACGTACTCCAACCCTTGGCCGAGCGTATCTCAGCAGAAACTCAACCGGCCATTTATCTGCTGACACACCTCATTCGCTATAAGCGCAATCCTGCAGTCGCTGTTGTTCCCGGTTATGCCTTACATCCCATGGTGGATGCCTGTTGTGCGCATGGGTACCTGATCAACAAGGCAGCAGCAGAACAAATGCTACAACGCTTCAGCCCGATCACGTACCCGATTGACGCCTGGAAGCGCATTGCCGAAACCGGACGCATCAAGATTAGTGGCCTCCATCCGTATGTGGTTGGCCATTCTCGGTACGCCAAGGACTCGAATATCGAACAGGCACGGGGTGCGGTGAGTGATGATTTTGAACCCAAAGGATGGGACAGAATCGGTTTTTACTGCCGTTTCTATGTCTATGAGAAATTTCTATTCCAGATCTGGAAGTTTATTGCCGGGCTAAAGAAACAGAAAAAGCTGCCCTGGGATTTGGGCTAATGTTGAATAAATGATGACAGAACAAACAAAAAGGCTTTCGATTCTGCATACCGAATCCTCCATCGGTTGGGGTGGCCAGGAGATTCGCATCCTCACCGAAGCCGCCGGCATGATCGCGCGTGGACATAAGGTGGTATTGGTCACGCCACCAGATGCACAGATCGCACCAGCGGCAGTTAAGCGCGGCATCCCCACAGTGACCTTGCCCATAGGCCGTAAAAACGTTAAAGGGTTTATGGCCATGCGCCAGTACCTTAAGCAGCATGGGCACGAGTTTGATGTCATCAATACCCACAGCTCAACGGATAGCTGGTTGGTGGCTGCGAATTGCGCCACCTTAAGTGGTATGCCGCCTTTGGTACGTACGCGCCATGTGTCATCGCCCGTTAACACCAAAGCCAGTACACGGTGGTTGTATCAAACCGCCACCACGCATGTCGTCACCACCGGTGAAGCGCTGCGCAGCACACTCAACCAGGTGAATGGTTATGACCTGAATCGCATGACCTCGGTGCGCACCGGTATCGACCTCAATTACTACAAGCCGCTCGATAAGACTACGATGCGTGCAAAACTCAAGGTGGCTGATAAACCCACCATCGGCATTCTGGCCACACTGCGCGACTGGAAAGGGCACGACGATCTTGTCGATGCCTTTGCGAGTATCAAAAACGAATTCCCCGATTGGCAGATTCTGGTCATTGGCGATGGTCCGCGCTGGGGCGATATCGAGCGCCGCCGTGCAACGCATGGGTTGGAAGATCGAATCATCATGGTGGGCAACCAGGATAACGTGCCCGAGTGGCTGAGCTGCCTGGATCTGTTTGTGTTGCCATCTTATGGTGATGAAGGCGTTCCCCAAGGGCTGATGCAAGCCATGGCGTGCGGCGTGCCCGCCATCAGTACACCCATCGGTGCCATTGGCGAAGCGCTGCAGGATGGTCAAACTGGGTTGATGACCCCGCCGCGCGATGTGCCCAAGCTGGCAGAGAACCTGCGCCGTCTTATGGGTAACGAACAATTGCGTCAGCAGTTCGCCGAGGCCTCCTTGGCCTACAGCCGCAACTTTGGTATCGACATCATGCTTGATCGCATGGATCAAGCCTTCCGTCAGGCAATTGCGGAAACCTCCGGGAAATAGACCATCATGTGTGGTATTGCCGGCCTAATCCAAAACCACGCGGCGTCCCCCACCGTGTTGGAGGCGATGTTGTCGGCCTTGCGCCGCCGCGGGCCCGATGCCGAACATATCGTGGGTTGGAATGCCCAAGGCCAGCGTAACGATGTGCAACCAGAGGCTGCACTGATTCACACACGCTTGGCCATCATGGATCCACGTCCCGAAGCGGACCAACCCTTCAGCAACGACGACGGCAGTATCTGGCTTTGCTATAACGGTGAAGTCTACGACTGGCACCAACACGCAAATGAACTCCGTGCGCAGGGCGTGCAATTCAAAACCCACGCTGATACAGAATTCATTTTGCGTGGTTACGAAGCCTGGGGGCTCGAAGGGCTCTTGCCCAAACTACGTGGGATGTTTGCCTTCGCCATCTTGGATTGGAATAAACGCGAAGTGTTTCTCGTGCGCGACCGCATGGGTCTCAAGCCGCTGGTCTACACCACCGCCAACAACGGATTAGCCTTTGGCTCACTCGTGCGCTCGGTGCTGCCGGCCGTGCCCACAGCAGGGCGTCAGTTTGCGTCAGACAGTATCGATGCTTACCTAGCGCACCGATACATCCCTGCACCACGCACGATCTTCCAGAACATCCATCGCCTGGAAAACGCGCACTATCTGCATTACCGCCTGGACACCCAGGAGCTAACGAAGCATTGCTATTGGCAACCACAAGGTATTGAAGGAGACTGGCAAAAAGAGCTCGACACGGCCATCCGCATCCGTACCGTGGCAGATCGTCCGCTCGGGGTGTTTCTGTCGGGTGGCATCGATTCAAGCACCATTGCCTGTCGACTCAAAGAACAAGGCTTCGGACAGCTACACACATTCTCGGCAGCGTTCCCGGGCTCGAGCCTGGACGAGTCGTCCCTGGCCAAAGAAATTGCCAACACCTTGGGCTTACCCAATCAAGCCATCCCGGTGCCGCTGACCATTGCCAATGACTTTGAACAGATCATCGCTGATCTAGACGAACCCTTTGCCGACCCCTCCAGCTTTCCAACGTGGTATCTCGCACAAGCCACCACGCAGCACGTCAAAGTGGTTCTCGGCGGGGATGGGGGTGATGAACTCTTTGCGGGTTATAAGCGCGTCGCCAAACACTTGCGAACCAGTTGGCGCCGTCTTCTACGTCTCCCTTTGCCGCGTCTGAGGGACATGGTGGGTAAGGGTTGGCGCAAACTGGTGGAGGAGATCCGACTCAATTGGCTAGAAGCGTACAGCCTGCGCTTCTCGGGCATGACTCCAGGCCAACGTGCCTTTCTGCAGCCGACACTCAGAAACCCCCAGGTGACCTACTGGCGCTACCCATCGATTGATCGCCTGAACAAATTGCCGCCGATTAAACAGCTCTTAGCCGTTGACGCGGACAATTACTTGCCCGAATACATCCTGCGCAAAGCCGACCTCTGCACCATGGCGCATGGTTTGGAACTGCGTGCGCCGCTGTTGGATCACCGCTGGGTTGAATGCGTCATGGCGTTACCCGATAGTATCCGCTTCACGCAACCGGCTAAAAAGCTTTTCGCCGAGGTCACACAGCGGCTTGCATCGCTCAAACTCTTCGAGATTAAAAAACGCGGTTTCAACCCACCATTGCAGCCCTGGCTGCGGGAAGACCTGAAACAAAGTTTTGAGGGTTTGGCGCAACGGTTAGAGCAATGCACGAAGGGCCAGATCAATGCCCGCCGTACCGAGCAACTCATTGCAGAATACCGTCGCCGCCCAGCGCTTGCTGAACAGATGTTGCAACTTATCATTCTGGATGCGTCACTGGCTCAACTCCACGAGTTGGCTGAAGGGGCTGCATCGTGAAGATACTCGTTATCAACGTGACCCGTATTGGCGACACGCTCTTCTGTGTGCCGTCGATCCGCGCCATCGCTCAACATTATCCGAATGCCGAAGTCACAGTGCTGGCGCACCCGAATCGCTACGAATTGCTCAAGCATCTGCCCTACGTTAATCATGTGGGTGGCATCACCAAGAAAACGGCTTGGTATCGTGGCTGGTTTGGTAAGTCCTATGACTTGGCCTTTGTATATGGGTCAGATGCCCCGCTGATTCGCTATGCCGCACGCTTCAGCCGCAAAGTCGTGGCCTACCGCCATGCAGATCCGGCAGTGAATGCGCTGATTGATGTCAAAGTCGAACCGCCCCCATTCAAATCAGACCATGTCGTTCGGCAAATGTTGGAATTACCCAAGGCCGTGGGCATCGCGACCCAGAATCTGCGCATTGATCTGGCATTGACCGAAGCCGAACGAACCTGGGCGCGCCAGAAGCTCGAGACTCATGGATGTAAGCCGAACCATATTCTGGTGGGTTTCCAGACAACCAGTTTTCATACCCGTCCTTACCGCGATTGGCCCATTGAAAACTTCCGCGAACTGGCCAATAGAGTCAGCGCAGCGTATCCCGATGCGCGTTTTATTCTCTTCGGCGGACGCGATGGTCTAGAGCGTAACCAGGCGTTAGCGACCGAACTGGGCGATCGCTGCATCTCCTTTGCGAACCAACTCAGTTTGCGTCAAACGGCAGCCATCATGTCCTGCCTCAATCTGTACGTTGGGGTGGACACCGGCCCGACCCACATCATCAGTGCTTTTGATATTCCGCTTGTTGGGCTATATCACGCGCTCTCTAAAACCCACCACACCGGGCCGTTGCAGCACCCGCAGGACTATTGCATCAACCACCCGGCCGACGAAGCGGGTGCGGATGAAACCCTCCCCATGGCCGATATCACCGTCGAGCAAGTGTTTGACCAAGTTCTCCGGGCATTAGGCGCGAGGCATTAAACGATGCTTTATATTCTGCTCACCTGGTTGTTGGCGCCGCTCTGGTGGCCTGTGGCACTGCTGCGCCGTATCGCAACGCCAACCCCCAAGCGCATACTCATCGCTGAAATCGCTGGTATTGGCGATGTCGTTTGTAGTGCGTCGCTGTTTCAAGCTCTGCGAGAGCAATACCCCAATGCAACCATCGACCTACTGGTTGATCCCATCGCCAAAGGCCTGTCCCCGCTATTGCCTATGGTCAATCGGGTTCGTCTCTTTGCCTACCCGCAACAAAAGGGTCTCAAAGGACGTCTCAAGCTGGCGTGCATCGCCACGAAGTACGACACAACTATTTGCCTGATCCCCAGCGCAGCCCAATTAACAGCCTTCTGTTGGGGTGGTGTGCCACGTCGGTTCACCGTATTGCCGGGTAACGTGAGTACCAGTTATCGACTATTGGCACCATTAATGACACGTGTGGCTTACCACACCGATGGTAGTTATTTTTCGGCAACGCAGTTTGGGCTTTGCAAAAACCTCTTACCCGGCCATTCAATGCCGCAAAAGACGCTACTTATTCCTAAACAGGAAGGTTCATTTCAGCTCCCAGCCGATAGGGATTGGATTGGTTTGCTAGTCAGCAGCGGGCGTGCGCTAAAGCGCCTTTCAGAAGCACAACTGGTAGCAATCATCGAAGGGCTGTTACAGAACACCGACAAGAAGCAGGGTGTTGTGCTTTTCGGCGGCCCGGGTGATGTGGAACAGGCTTCAGAAGTTTTGGCGATGTTGGCGCACTCCAGTGCATCAGCAAACGTCATCAATACTGTGGGCCAATATGAGCTGGCCAAGTTGCCTGGGGTATTGCAGCAGCTGAAGCTGTTCATCGGCGTGGATTCCGGCGTCACGCATATGGCCGATGCACTGGGTGTGCCCATTGTCTGCATTGCAGGTCCCGTGGATCTCAAAGAAGTGTATTTGCCAAGTCAATCTCACCAGATGCTCTGTGCACAAGAGCTGGCGTGCTATCCATGCTCCACGGTATTTAATACGCCGGGTACGTGTCAGCGCGGTGATCGCGCCTGCTTGCGACAGCTTTCAGCCAAATCGGTGCTGGCCGCGGCTGCAACTTTGTTGGAGCAAAGCCATGCTTTATAAAAGGCAAAGTAAGCGTTGGCAAAGAGTCCGTGAATGGGCGTTGTATACCCTGATGACACCCGTTCGAAAGATCTTCGAGCATCATATGGCGAAGCAGAATCGGGTCCTCGTCTACTGTGTCATGGGTAATGGCCTGGGGGATGCGCTCACTATTTCCAGTATTTTGGGCGGCTTGAATCGTCAATCCGGCACCCACGGCATCGTATTTTCCATGTGCCCGGCCTTGTTTGAGTCGAATCCTAATGTCGTAAGCAATCTGAGCTATCGCGCCATGCCCAGCTGGAAGCGTAGTTTGTTCAAGATGCTGCTTCGTAGCCTGCGCGGACCAGCAGTACTCTGTGTGGGTGGCGAAGTCTGGACCGTCGGAACAAATCCTTTAGATACGCGTGATCTCCTTAAGCGCCGCGAAAAGGGTTGGAACTGGTTAGAAAAACTCCTGCCCGACTATCGCCCGGCGCTGGACTACACCACGCTGAAACCGGAGATTTTTTTCTCGGACGAGGAAGTTGCTACATTCCAGAAGAAGTTCGCGCATATTCAGCGCCCCTTTGCACTGCTAAAGGCCACCGTGGGTTTCAACCGACCGACCGGGGCTTACCTGAAAAACTGGGATACCACGAAACTCACTTGGCTGGTGGCACAAACACCGCAGGCCAATTGGGTGCAGATCGGCGAATCCGGTGAAGACGAAATTCCGGGTTGCCTGGATCTGCGCGGCAAAACATCGCTGCGAGAAATCATGTGGCTGGTCTCTCAAGCCAGGTTCATGCTGAGTATCGAGGGCTTCATTACCCATTTGGGTGCCGCTTTTAATATTCCGACCATTACACCGCTAACCGGGGCATACGATCCGGCCACCTTTGTTTACGCAAATACCATCCCGCTTATGGCAGACCCGATGCCAGACTGCTCGCCGTGTTGGCAAGACCGCTGCACCGTAGAGGGCATGCCTTGTCGGGCAGGAATTAGTGAGATACAGGCTAAAGACGAGGTTCTTAAATTGATGGGTTCGCCAAATTAACCGCACTGTGATGCTTATGAAAAATTTCAATCTGCCCAATCTGGCTGTCTACGCGTCGCTAGGTTTTATATTTGCGACCGTATTGCCTAATGCCATTGCGCTGAAATATGTCTTCTCGGGCCTGATGCTGATTACGTTGGTCCTCCAGATCAGTAAGAAGCAGCTGTCTTTCCCTAAAGCAAATCTGCTGACGATCAGTTTTATGGCCTTGGTACTCATTGCAGCGTTAAGTGCAGTTTTAAGCCCCTTGAACGCAGACGCACTCAATAACCTGCGTAAGGACACCCTCCCGTTTTTATTAGCCTTTGTCTTGCTGTCTTGTCAGTCTGACGAGCGGCAAGGTTTGCAAAGAAACCGCGTCATGGCGGTTTGGGCTTTGATTTCCGGGTACGCCATTAAAGAAATGCTGGCTGTTCGGGATGGCATCGCCAATAACTTTGTGTTCAGCATCTACGAGACAGCGAACAATCAGCTCCCGAAATATCTCGATTTTTTTGCAACAGATACGATTCTGTATCTTCCGTTTCTGTTGCCAGTATTGTTGTTCTGGCCACTTAAGTTGTGGCAGAGAGTGTTGTTGCTCATAGTCACAGCAACGGCCTTAATAATGGTCACCATCTCTGGTGTTCGTGCCACATTCCTGGCGGCGGTTATATTGGTAGCGGCTCTCTTGTTTGTCCGGTTCTGGTCAAAGAAATGGCTGATGCTGGCGGCGGTTCTTGTTTTGGCGGTATCCGCTTATGCAATCAAGGATCATGTAACGAACCCATCGATCGCGCGCTATTACACAATCTTTTCAAAGGGGACTTATCAGTTCGGCAGTGACGGATCTGTTTCTGAACGCAAAGCAATCATCAAAGCCGTCTGGGAAATATCAAGCGAGCGCTTGTGGATTGGCTATGGCCCCGGCTGGAAGAAGCTACCTGTGGTTGCGCAAGAACGAGGCTATATGGCGCGTTGGCAGGCATCTACAGACCCTATGGATGAATGGGCCTATCGCTACTTCTCTTATGGCGAGGGTCGGGTCAACCCGCATAACCTTTACATGCAGTTACTCTTTGAAGTCGGTGTGCCTGGGCTATTGGCATACGCTGCGCTCGTGCTAAGTCTGATGTTTGCAGGCTTTAAGCATTGGGTTCGTGGCGGAGGAGCCATGGTGAAGTCCATGGGGGTGGCGACTATCCTCTACGTGGGGGTTTATGCGGTCACAGGTATGGCAGGCGGCGTTTGGCTTCCGATATCGTTGTTGATTCTGATGCTCTGGGCACTGGATGAAAAAAATACTCCTCATTCGCCGCGATAACATCGGCGACCTGGTCTGTACGACCCCGGCCTTCGCTGCACTTCGTCAGCATTACCCCAATGCGCAGATCGGCGCATTGGTTAATTCCTATAACGCAGACGTGTTGCGTGGCAATCCTAATGTCGATCACGTGTTTGTGTACCAGAAGCTCAAGCATGCCGGCAACCTCGCCAGCCGCTTCAAGGCATTAAATCAGCGCCTAAAACTCATTGCCCAGCTGCGCCGCTGGAAGCCGGATGTCACCATTCTGGCCAAATCCAGCTACGACCGGCACGGTCTTAATTTTGCCCGCCAGATTGGCGCAAAAAACATCATTGGTTTTGTGCCGGACGATTTGAGTCAAGCCAAAGGTCTGCCGGATATTCGGTTAAGAACATCCGAGTTCACAGCAGTGCACGAAGTAGAAGCAGTAAACCAATTGCTGGCGCCGCTGGGTATTAAAGATGCATTGGGTCCGCTACAAGTGTTCGCTGATGCTAACGCCGTTGCAAAACTCAAACTGGAATTGCCTCACACAAATCGTCGTATTGCCCTTCACATCAGCGCCCGCGAACCAGAGCGTCGCTGGGGTATGGACAACTTTATTGCACTTGCCGAACACCTGCTACAAACCCAGCCTGATACCCTGATCCTGCTGTTCTGGTCACCCGGTCAAGCAGATGATCCGCATCATCCCGGTGACGACGAAGCTGCAGCACAACTCATCAAAGCCGTGGGCAGTGATCGCCTGATCCCCATGCCTACGCAAAACCTCACCGAACTCATTGCGGCACTATCGCTCTGTGATCTATTTATCGGCACCGATGGCGGTGCTTTGCACCTAGCGGTAGCGCTTAACAAAAAGGTGCTGGCCATGTTCGAGAACAAGCCAGACAAGCTAAACCACTGGTATCCGTGGCAGGTTACGAGCGAGGTGGTGCATGCCCAGAATGCCGTCAAGCCCGATATCAATCAGATTAGCCAGCCTCAAGTACGAGAGGCTCTGAACTTACTCGTCTAAACCTTGGGCAATGCGAGCAGCCTCTGCGATCTCAAGGCGTGAGATTTCCGTGTCGAAGTAATGGTAAATCTCTTCAAGAGTAGCTTTAACGCCAACGGGCTCTAGTCCTTCGTCGCCAACATCCAGAGGGATGTCGCCTCTGAGGATGGCCTTGTAATACTCCGAGTCATTGTTCGTGCCGTAAGAGATGGCATCATTTAAAAGCTGGGAGACAGAGTAGCCGTGCGCTTGTGAGAGGATAAACAGATCGTATAGATCTCGAGAGCGAACGCGCTGGCCCAACACAACCGCTTTGGTTTTTTGAAGGGCTTCTAACCCGAGTACTTTAAACGATGTGCTAGGCAGATTGAGTATTGGCGCTTTGTTCAAGTAATCAACAAAGGCAGGTGTTTGCTTTGAGCCCATCGCAAAAAAAGTGACCTTGGTGCCGGCGAACATATAGTCACGCGCAAAGTCTAGTAACCGTTTACCGGTTGCGATTTTAAAAGCGGAGATTTGCCCCGGGTCAGTAATTAGTTGTACAGGCAGGCCGCCTGCCTTAAGTTCATGGACCAAATTGTCGATGGCATAGGTAGGTAGCTTGTCACCAAAGAAGGCAAAATCCAGATCGTTACTTAGTCCGCACTGAATAACCTACGAAGCCCAGTATTTGTAGGGCATTGAAGCCTGAAACCGATGTCTGTCATTGCAAGAAATGAGATACTTCCGTATCGAAATCTTGCAAATATTGCCGGGGTTTTATGGGTCCAAAGCAGGTAGTGCCACAAAGCGGCGCGTTGTTTCAGCAAACGCTCCTTGAGATGATTAACGTCAAACATCCGCTGGTCAAACTAGCTGACGTCATCGACTGGGAAGAGATCGAACGCACCTTTGGGGCGCACTTTGTATCCAGTACCGGTCGCCCAGCATTGCGCCCCCGGCTTGTCGCTGGGCTGCTCTACCTGCAGCATGCTTATGACTGCTCCGATGAGGTCATCATCAACACCTGGGTCGAGAACCCCTATGTGCAGTACTTCACCGGAGAAACCTACTTCCAGACCGAGTCCCCCCTGGATTCATCCA
>CAZCGW010000014.1:0-50745 GCA_964498255.1 uncultured Dechloromonas sp. | reverse complement strand
GTCTTCCACTTATAAATCAGGAATATCTGTTCAAACAAACCCGACCACTTCTCAACAAAACTAAGCCAACTTGCTGATGTCTAATTTATCGCCGACCACTAATTCAACCGTGCTTCACGGAGAGCGCTGTAATTTTGAAGCTGCTGACGGCTTCAGAATACATGGGCATATTTGGAAATATGAGGCTCAGCCTCATACAGCCTTGTTGGTAAATCCAGCAACGGGGGTTGCTGCTAGGTATTACAGCCGATACGCAGCGTTTTTAGCCCGTGCTGGATTTTTGGTGCTTACCTACGACTATAGGGGCATCGGATTATCAAGACCGAAATCCCTGAGAGGGCTTCGAGCGACAAAACATGATTGGGGGGCGCTGGATTGCGAAGCAGCGATCCAGTTCCTAAGCAGGTCAGACCCTAAATTACCGATGATGGCTGTTTGCCACAGTATCGGGGGGTTTGCGCTTGGATTGGCGCCAAGTGCGGTCAAGATACATCGTGCCTTGTTTGTCGGTTGCCAGTACGCCTACTGGAACGACTATCGCTTGCTATTTCGTGTGCCAATGTGGATGAACTGGCACATCGTCATGCCTGTTCTCACGAAGTTGTTTGGTTATTTCCCGGGTAAGACATTGCGATGGCTTGAAGACTTGCCTGCAGGCGTGGCAATGGAGTGGGCCACCCGATTCCATCCTGAATTTTACAAACGCTATGACCGCTTATCGCATGCTACTGAACCGGCCAGTGGGCAAGAGCTTGAGGCTCGGATGAGCGCTATACAAGCGGACATTCTGGCGATTGCAGATGTTAACGATCCGTTTGCGACGCCTTCAGCGACTGCCCGCTTGCTCAAGTATTTCAAGGGAAGTAATCGAGAGTTTGTTCGAATCTACCGTCGAAAACGTCGCTTGCCCCGTCTCGGTCATTTTGGCTTCTTTCATGATCGCTTTAAGACAACGCTTTGGGCCGAGAGTTTGTTGTGGCTTAAGGGTGAAAAAATGCCTTGGAGCTCCATGAAGTTTGATGTTGAGACAGAAGCTTTCCGTTGACCAAAAAAAATAGCTTGCTCACCCTGGACGTAAAAAAACCACTAAGGCGTTAACCTTAGTGGTTCTTTGTTTGGTGGGCCCCCCGAGAGTCGAACTCGGCACCAACGGATTATGAGTCCGCTGCTCTAACCAGGCATGAGCTAGAGGCCCGGTTAATCTTTAGTTGTTTGTATCAACGAAGCTGCGCAGCTTATCCGAACGGGAAGGGTGGCGCAGCTTGCGCAGTGCCTTGGCTTCGATCTGACGGATACGCTCACGCGTAACGTCAAACTGTTTGCCCACTTCTTCCAGCGTGTGGTCGGTATTCATTTCGATACCGAAGCGCATACGTAGAACCTTGGCTTCCCTTTGCGTCAGGCTGTCCAGGATGTCCTTGGTCACGGTGTGCAGGCTAGCGTTTAGCGCTGCTTCCAGTGGTGACAAGGTGGCCTGGTCTTCAATGAAGTCGCCCAGATGCGAGTCGTCGTCATCACCGATTGGTGTTTCCATGGAGATCGGTTCCTTGGCAATCTTGAGGATCTTGCGGATTTTGTCTTCCGGCATTTCCATCTTGATGGCCAGGGTCGCTGGATCCGGTTCGAAACCGGTTTCCTGCAGAATCTGACGCGAGATACGATTCATCTTGTTGATGGTTTCGATCATGTGTACCGGGATACGGATCGTGCGGGCCTGGTCAGCGATAGAGCGCGTAATGGCCTGACGAATCCACCAGGTGGCGTAGGTCGAGAACTTGTAACCGCGGCGGTATTCGAACTTATCTACGGCCTTCATCAGGCCGATGTTGCCTTCCTGGATGAGATCCAGGAATTGCAGACCGCGGTTGGTGTACTTCTTGGCGATGGAGATAACGAGGCGCAGGTTGGCTTCGGTCATTTCCTTCTTGGCGGCACGTGCGTGACGTTCGCCCTTGGTCATTTGCTTGTTGATCTCGCGCACTTCGGCCAGTGTGATGCCGAGGTTCTCTTCCATGGCGATCAACTTCTTCTGCCATTCATGCACGGCAGGGATGTTGCGCTCGAGAATGCCTTGGGTATGCTTCGGTGCGCTAGCAACTTCTTTTTCGATCCACTTCAGATTCACGATGTTCGGTGGGAACGTCTTGATGAAATGGTCGCGCGGCATGTCGCACTTGTCGACACAGATCGCCAGAATGGTGCGTTCAGCACGGCGAATCTGATCCATCAGCACACGAACACGGTCACACAGTTTTTCAATGGTGCGCGAGTTGAAGCGGATGTTGAGCAGTTCTTCCGTGATCTGTTTGCGGGCGCGCTGATAGTTAGGATCTGTCGTGCCCTTGGTTTTAAGCGCCTTGAGTTCCTTGCTGTGCAGGGTTTCGATTTTTGCGAAACGCTCTAGCGCAGCTTCCTTCAGTTTGGCGAGGGACGCAGCCGTAGCAGCAGCCTTGGCTTCGCCACTGTCTTCTTCTTCAGCGTCTTCATCCTCGTCTTCTTCATCTTCAGCGGCTGCTGCAGCTGCTGCCGCAGCGGCTGCAACCATCTGCTGTTCGGCTTCCAGATCAACCAGTCCATCGACCAGTTCGTCGATCTTCATTTCATCGATGGCGACTTTCTTGGCCATGTCGATGATTTCGGTAACGACAATCGGGCAGGCACTAATGGCTTGAACCATATCGCGCAGACCGCCTTCGATCTTCTTGGCGATAACGATTTCGCCTTCGCGCGTTAGTAGCTCGACGGTACCCATTTCACGCATATACATGCGAACCGGGTCGGTCGTACGGCCAAATTCGGCATCAACGGTTGCCAGTGCTTGCTCGGCTTGTTCTTCAACAGCTTCGTCATCTGCAACCGGTGCAGCGGCATCGGTCATCAGCATGTCTTCAGCGGCAGGGGCTTCGTCGAATACGCGAATGCCCATGTCATTGAAGGTGGTGATCATTGCTTCAACCTGCTCGGCTTCCATTACGGTATCGGGCAGGTGGTCATTAATTTCGGCGTGTGTCAGATAGCCACGCTCTTTACCCATTTTGATTAGGGCAGTAATGCGGGCTTTGCGCTCTTCCGGCGAAATTTGCTGTACGGCTGTCGAGCCCAGCAGGCGCTTGCTGTCTTTACCCTTTGCTTTGCCTTTGCCTTTGCCGGCGGCAGCTTCTTCAACGACAGGTGCTGCTACAGGTGCGGGCTTGGCTTCTGCTGCGGCTTTCTTGGCAGGTTCGGCCTTGGTGGGTGGTGCTGCTTTAACCGGTGCCTTGGCTGGGGCTTTAGCAGGTGTTGCTGCCTTAGTTACCGCAGGTTTTGCAACGGCTTTGGCTGGGGCTTTAGCCGGAGCCTTGGCGGCGGGCGCTTTGGCAACGGCTTTAGTAACAGGCTTGCTAGCAGCCGCTTTTTTTACAACAGGTTTTGCGGCAACTTTTGCCGGTGCTTTAGTAACGGGTTTCTTAGGTGTCGGCTTGGCAGCAGCTTTTACAGGTGCTTTGCTCTTGGTGGCCGGCTTGGTCGTTTTTGTTGTCGTAGCTTTGGTCACAGTTTTCTTGGGTGCAGCCGCTTTCACCGGGGCCTTTTTGGCAACAGGCTTGGCGGCGGGTTTAGTTGTTTTGGCAGCAGGTTTGGCGACCGGCTTTTTGGCCGTCGCTACCTTGGCAGGGGCTTTTTTTACTGGCGCCTTCGCGACAGATTTGCTCACAGGCTTGGCCGCGGGTTTGCTGGCTTTAACCGCAACTTTTTTGGCTGGCGCGCTCTTGGCGACAGGTTTGGCGGTTTTCTTTGCAGCAGTCTTGGGTTTGGTGGCCATAGCAGCATCCGTAGCATCTTTGTGACGCGAGGGTTGAACATGAGGGCGAAGCGTCAGTTTCCAGTTCGACAAAATACGCAACCTCTTGAGTCAAGTAGAAATACAGTAAACCTTTAATTATACACGAAAATTAGCCTGTTTTCTAGGCAAGATCCGTGCCAGATCAGCGTCGGCGCCCTGTTCTGCCCAGCTGTTGCAGGGTTTTCAGGAGCTCGGCATAGCGTGCCTTTTCCGGTGCACTCAGTGAGCCGCGCTGTGCAGCCTGTTGCAGGCCGGACAGCTCGGCATCTAGCTGGTCGCGTTCCATCTGGGCCACGATGCCTTCCAGTTCTGCGCCTAGGGCTTCTTTTTCAAGGGGTTCGCTGAGCAAACTGGCAAAAATTTCTGCCAGTAATGGAGCGTCCTCTGAGCCGCGTAGCCGTTCAAGAAGTTCAGAAGGCTGCGGATTGGTAGCGAGGTGCGGTACGAGCCGATTCAAACTGGCGGCCAAGGGATCGTTGCTTGGTAAAGTTGCGAGCAACGCAGGTTTAATGGTGCTGGTAAGGTCGGGGGCCTGTACCATAACGCGCAATAGGCGCCGCAGAATCGACGGCGCATGCCTTGGCGCACGGGCAGGGGCGGTGCTTTGCGGGGCGGCCTGGCGTGATAGTTCACAGCCGCGCTCTACCTCGCTCGGTTGCAGCCCGGTTTTTTCAGCCAGCTGTTTAACAATCTGCAAACGCAGCATGGGTGTCGGAATTTTCTGGAGCAGGGGCTTGGCCTCACCCAGCAGTTTGGCGCGGCCTTCTGCGCTGGTCAGATCGACATGGCTCGTCAGCGTCTGCAGTAGAAATTCTGAAAGCGGTGTCGCTCTATCGATGGCGGCCTGGAATGCTTCTTTGCCTAGGTCGCGCACGTAGCTATCCGGGTCGTGCTCTGGTGGCAGGAAGGCAAACGCGAGCACTTTCTGTTCGGCCAGAGCTTCGAGGCTGTTTTCCAAAGCGCGCCAGGCGGCTTTGCGGCCAGCGGCGTCTCCGTCAAAACAGAAGACCACACGGTCGACCATACGCAACAGTTTGCGCACATGCGTGGTGGTGGTTGCTGTACCCAGTGTGGCGACCGCATTGCCGATGCCGTGTTGCGCTAGCGCAACCACATCCATGTAGCCTTCCACAACGATAACAGTGTCCGTCTGACGACAAGCTTCGCGTGCCTGCGGCAAGCCGAATACTTCACGGCCTTTTTCAAAAAGGGGTGTTTCGGGCGAGTTCAGGTATTTGGGTTCACCCTGATCCAGAATGCGCCCACCAAAGGCAATTACTTGGCCCTTCTGATCAAGGATTGGAAACATGACCCGATCACGAAAACGGTCGTAGCGACGTTTCTGTTCGTTCTCAATCACCAGGCCGGCTTTGAGCAAGGATTGAAAACCAGGGGTGTCGTATTCGGGAAAGCTAGGCCGCAGGTTCTGCCAGCCATCCGGTGCGTAGCCAATGCCAAAGCGGGCGGCAATTTCACCGGTGAGCCCGCGACCCTTGAGGTAGTTGATGGCACGCGGGGATTTTTTAAGTTCATCCCGGTAGAACTTGTGTGCCTTGAGCATGACCTCAAGCAGCGAAGGGCCTTCTTCGCTGGTGGTAGACGATTTGCGGAAGGCCTTGTCGTTGTCTTCCTGCGGCACGGTTAAACCGCAATGGCGTGCCAGATCTTCAATGGCATCAGGGAAGCTGAGCCCCTGGTGTTCCATCAGGAAGCCAATAGCCGTGCCGTGGGCGCCGCAGCCGAAGCAATGATAGAACTGCTTGCTGGGGCTAACGGTAAATGAAGGAGACTTCTCTTTGTGAAACGGGCAGCAGGCCGCGTAATTGGCACCGGCTTTTTTAAGCGGTACCACGCGGTCGATGATTTCGACGATATCCGTACGGGCAAGCAGCTCCTGGATAAAGGATTCCGGAATCATCGCGGTCCCCGGCTGTTGTCTTTAGCCCTGAAGCGCGGCTTTTACGCGTTGCGACACAGCGGCAAGATCGGTCTTCCCTGCGAGTTGCGGCTTCAGAATGCCCATGACCTTACCCATGTCGGCAGGGCCAGTGGCACCCGTCTGGCTGATCGCGGCTTTAACGGCGGCATCCACTTCCTCTGCCGACAGTTGTGCGGGCTGATACGGGGCGAGCACCTCGATTTCGGCACGCTCCGCTGCGGCCAGATCTTCACGACCGGCTTGTTCGTATTGATTGATGCTGTCGCGGCGCTGCTTGATGAGCTTGTCGATGACGGCAGCTACAGCGGCGTCATCCAGCGTGATGCGCTCATCGACTTCGCGCTGCTTAATCGCGGCCATCAGTAGGCGGATAGCGTTGAGGCGCTCGGTTTCGCGCGCCTTCATGGCGGCTTTCATGTCGTCCTGGATGCGGTCTTTGAGGCTGGTCGTAGTCATGATGGGCTCAATCAGGAGAGGGTATTAAAACGGCAAAAGCCGCCGGGGTAACCGGCGGCTTTGCCTGATTCTTGCGAAAGCTCTGTAATTAGTAGAGCTTGCGTGGCAGCTGTTGGCTGCGCAGACGCTTGTGCAGACGCTTTACAGCAGCTGCCAGCTTGCGCTTACGCTCAGCTGTTGGCTTTTCATAGAACTCACGGGCACGCAGTTCGGTCAGCAGACCGGTTTTTTCGACTGTGCGCTTGAAGCGGCGCATGGCGACTTCGAACGGCTCGTTTTCTTTTACGCGAACGCTAGGCATTCAATCAACTCCAATTATTTTGAGTGCTGATCCGGCTAAAACAGGTGCCCGATCAGGGGATGAAATCTGTAGAACTGACTAGTCTACGACAAAACCCCGAAAATTCCAAATATTCCTGTCAATGAGTCTGAAGTCGTTACAATAGCGCCCCATGAATCAACCCGTTTCTAATCCACGCAAACCGCCTGTCGTTTTAGGGGTTGAATCCTCTTGTGACGAGACCGGCGTAGCGTTGGTGACGCTAGATGCCCTAAGTGGCGCACCCCGTTTGCTGGGGCAGGCGCTGCATACGCAAGTGGCCATGCACGCTGCCTATGGCGGTGTGGTGCCGGAACTGGCGTCCCGTGATCATATTCGGCGGGTGGTGCCACTGTTGCGTCAGGCACTGGCTGAAGCGAATATGCCGCTGGCTGATGTGGACGCGATTGCCTATACCTCCGGGCCGGGTTTGGCCGGGGCCTTGCTGGTAGGTAGTGCGTTTGCCGAAGCGCTGGCCTTTGCGCTCGATAAGCCGGTATTGCCGGTACACCATCTGGAAGGGCATCTGTTGTCGCCGCTGCTGGCATCGGCTCCACCCGAGTTTCCTTTTGTTGCCTTGCTGGTTTCTGGTGGGCATACACAGCTCATGCGCGTCACCAAGGTGGGCGAATATGAGTTGCTGGGCGAAACGCTGGATGATGCCGCAGGTGAGGCCTTTGATAAAACGGCCAAGTTGCTGGGGCTGGGTTATCCGGGTGGGCCGGCGTTGTCGAAACTAGCGGAAACGGCTGACCCTGCGTTGGTGGCCGAAATTAAGCTGCCGCGCCCGATGTTGCACTCAGGTGATCTGGAATTCAGCTTTGCCGGCTTAAAAACGGCAGTGCTCACTAAAGTTAAAGCCGAAACGGCCGCGGGTGAGTTGAGCGATGCCATGCGCGCTGCCTTAGCTGCGGCAGTTGAACAGGCAATTATTGATGTGCTGGTGGCTAAATCTGTGCAGGCACTCAAGCAAACCGGGTTGTCTCGCCTTGTTGTGGCGGGCGGCGTTGGCGCCAATCGTCATCTGCGTGAAACGCTGGTTACGTCCTGTAAACGACGCAAGGCCGACGTGTACTTTCCGGAATTGGCTTTGTGCACAGACAATGGCGCGATGATTGCGCTGGCTGGCTTGTTACGATTGGTCGGTGGCGCTACCCCTAAAACAGCGGGCGGATTTTCGGTTAAGCCACGCTGGCCGCTGATAGACGTTTAAGAGACGCCTAAGCCTTTTTCTTGCTACCAATTTTGCTTTCCTGGCCGGCCAACAGGCGTCGCAGATTGCCTGCGTGTTTGATGAGCAAAATAGCGACCATCAGGCTAATCGGCACAATCACCGGGGTAGGTAGCCCCATCAGTACCGCAAAAATAGGCGTCATCAAAGCGGCGGTAATGGCAGACAGTGATGAATAGCGGAAGGTCACCGCCATGAATAGCCAGGTGCCGAGCGTGGCGAGTCCGAGCGGCCAATAAAGAGCGAGTAAAACACCGGCCGAGGTTGATACACCTTTGCCGCCTTTGAAGCCCAGGGTCACGGGGAAAACGTGACCAAAAAATGCAATAAGGCCAATCCAGCCAAAAAGATCAGCAGGCACGCCCATAGCGGCTGCTACGCCAATGGCGATGGCGCCTTTGGCGGCGTCACCGAATAGTGTGAGAAATGCCGCGAGTTTGTTGCCGGTGCGCAATACATTGGTGGCGCCGGGATTGCCGGAGCCGAAAGAGCGGGGGTCGGCCAGGCCGAAAACTTTGGAAACTACGACGGCAAAAGGAATGCTGCCAATCAGATAGGCCGCGATAGCAGCGGAGATCAGGAGCGTTGGGCTCGCATCCAGGGGCAGAATCCGGGTCAGGAAATCAGGGTTCATATCAGTCGTAGGCGTAGGGTGGTCTGATGTCAGCTACAATGCGGCCGCAGCGCAAGCATTGTAGCGTGCCCGCCAGATAACAAACGTCTTTGTGCCATGGACATTATTTTCATTGATTCTTTTCGTGTTGAAACCCTGATCGGTATTTATCCGCGGGAGCGGATTGTGCCGCAGCCCGTGGTGCTTGACCTGAAGATCGGCCATTCGACAGCAACGGCGGGTGCCACCGATGACATTCATGACACGATTGACTATGCCGAGGTTGTAAAACGCATTCGTGCGGTGCTGGCTGAAAAGCATTTTCTATTGTTAGAGAAACTCGCCGAGTTTGTCGCCACCATGCTGCTGGAAGATTTTGGGGCGCAGTGGGTACAGGTCTCTGTCGCCAAACTGGGCATGATGCCCGGTGTGTCGCGTGTGGGCGTAGTGATCGAAAGATCTGCTTAAGCTCTGGGATGATGTTTTTCGTGTAACGACTTCAGTCGCTCACGCGCAACGTGCGTGTAGATCTGTGTGGTCGTAATACTGGCATGACCAAGCAGTAACTGCACAACACGCAAATCGGCACCATGATTAATCAGGTGCGTAGCAAAGGCATGTCGTAACACGTGGGGTGATAGACGTTCGCGTGGGATGCCGGCTTTAACGCCATAACGTTTGATGATCTGCCAGAAGCCCTGACGGGTTAGCGGTTTCGTCTTCTGGCTGATAAAAATCACATCAGCGGGCTGCCCCCTCGAAAGCTCAAGGCGGGCGCCTTCCATATAACGTTGCACGGCATCGAGCGCGGCTTCGCCCAGAGGTACCAGACGCTCTTTGTCGCCTTTACCCATCACCCGCACAATGCCCATGTCGCGATTGAGATCGGTGAGTCGTAGATTCACTAATTCGGAAACGCGAAGCCCGGTGGCGTAGAGCACTTCGAGCATCGCGAGATCGCGCAGGCCTCGTGGTGTTTGGGTATCGGGCGCCTGGAGTAAAGCGTTTACATGATCTTCGCTCAAGGTCTTGGGTAAGCGACCGGGGCGTATGGGCATCACTAATGATCGTGAGGGGTCGTCAGCGCGTTCACCACGCGCAACAGACCAGCGGAAATAGCGGCGTAAGGTTGAGATCGCCCGTGCCTGAGAGCTTTGTTTATGTCCTTGCGCTAGGTGAGCAATGTAACGATTTAGGTCTGCCTCGGTCGCACCGCGCAGACTGCTATTGTGTTTGATCAGCCAGTGCGACAACGCCGTAAGATCGCGTCGGTAGCTGGCCAGCGAATTGGCAGAAAGACCAGCTTCCAGCCAGAGGCTGTCGCAAAAAACATCGACAACTTGCTGTGCCTCTGCAGGCAGCGGCGGGTGCGTGGGTGCTCTAGGCATTAGTTGCGGCTTCATGTTCGAGCAGCCAGGCCTTCAGGGTGAGCAACGGGCCTTCGCGGGTGTGGCTAAAGCCGGTGAGACGATTTTTACCGGCTGAGATGATGCGATGACAGGGTACGACAATCGGTAACGGGTTGCTGCCGAGTGCCTGCCCAACGGCGCGCGGCGCGCTGGTCAGCTGTTTTGCCAGTTCGCCATAGGTGAGAGTCTCGCCCGGCCGAGTGGCGCAAAGGGCATCGCGTAGGCGTGACTGAAAGGCTGTGCGTGGTGTGGCGAGTGGTAACTGGAAGGCAAAGGATGGGTTGGTAAACCATGTGCCGAGTTGTTGCCGTATGTTTTCCAGCAATGGGTCGCGTCTGGCGCATACCGATGCATTTGCAGGCTGGCGTGGTTGGCCGAACAGCCAGGTTATTTCGTCAAGGGCATCGCTTTCCGGTGTAAGGCGAATGCCTAGGTAAATCAGATCACGTAGATTGGCAGGCGCCTGCGGTGCGATATCGCCAAGTCGTAAGACGCTATCAAGCGGAGGCGCCGCATCCAGCGCCTCGTTTGATTTAACGGCGGGTTTCACCGTGACCCAGCACGATCCATTTTTGTGAGGTCAGGCCTTCGAGGCCCACCGGGCCACGTGCGTGAATCTTGTCCGTAGAGATACCGATTTCAGCGCCCAGACCATACTCGAATCCATCGGCAAAGCGGGTTGAGGCATTAACAATCACCGAACTGGAATCGACCTCGCGCAGGAAGCGCATCGCATTGCCATAGTGATCAGTAACAATCGCTTCGGTGTGTTGCGATGAGTAGGTGTTGATATGGCTGATAGCCTCGTCCAGACCGCTCACAACCTTGACGGCAATCAGTGGCGCCAGGTACTCAGCCACCCAGTCTTCATCGGTCGCCGCCTCGGCAAATGGTAGTAGCGCGCAGGTTTCGGCGCAGCCGCGAACGACCACGCCCTTGTCTTTGAGCATGGTGCCAATGCGTGGCAGTAGCGACGCTGCCATGCTGCGGGCGATGAGCAACGACTCTGTCGTGTTGCAGGTGCCGTAGCGTTGGGTCTTGGCATTTTCTACGATGCGCAGCGCCATTTCCGGATCGGCATTGTCGTCCACGTAAACGTGGCAGTTGCCATCCAGATGTTTGATCATCGGTACGCGGGATTCCTTGATCAGGCGCTCGATCAAGCCCTTGCCGCCACGTGGCACGATCACGTCAATATCATCACGCAGGGTAATCAGAATGCCGACAGCAGCGCGATCGGTGGTGTCGATGCATTGCACGCCCTGGGCTGGCAGTCCAGCTTCGGCCAAGCTTTTTTGAACCAGCGCGGCAATGGCGCGGTTGCTGTTGAGCGCTTCAGAGCCGCCGCGCAGTATCGTAGCGTTACCCGATTTGATACAGAGCGCGGCTGCGTCTGCGGTTACATTGGGGCGGGCTTCATAAATGATGCCGATCACACCGAGCGGAACGCGCATTTTGCCGACCTGAATGCCCGAGGGGCGGGTGCTCATATCGGTAATGCTGCCTACGGGATCCGGCAAGCTGGCGATTTGCTCAACGCCTTCCGCCATGGATTCAATGCCTTTGTCGCTGAGCGTCAGGCGATCCAGCATGGCGGCTTCAAGACCGGCGTTGCGCGCGGCAGCCAGATCCAGCTCGTTGGCAGCACGTAAGCCAGCTGCTTCTACGCGAATCAGTCGCGCCAGTGTCAGGAGTGCGTTGTTCTTTTGTTCTGTAGAAGCGCGCGCCATGCCACGCGATGCAGCGCGTGCATCTTTGGCCAGTTGGCGGATGGCTTGGTCTAAAGCGGTGTTGGTTTCAGTCGTCATGGTGCAATGATGCCTGTCAGCAGAGTTGTAGCGCAAGTGCGGCGAGTTCGGTCCAGGGGTCGCCCTGCCCGATACCTTTGGAAAGGCGGTCTATCCGGGCAATGGATTCCAGCGCGGCACGCCAGGAGATTTTTGTACGGCGATTCGCCGCACTTCTCATTTGCTGTGCACGTTGCGGCGGCAGTCGCATGGTGTTCATGCGCTGGTCGGGCGTGCCGTCAGGCGCTGTGAGCTGTACCAGTGTGCGGATATCTTCAGAGAGCCAGTACAGAATGAGCGGTAGCGCCTCACCCTGCTCGCGCAGAGCCGCCAGCGTGCGTGAAAAGCGCGCCAGATCGCCATCGAGCAGCGCGCTGCGCAGCATATCCATATCCAGGCGCGAGACATCGGCAACCGCTTCCCGGGTTTGTTCCAGAGTCAGCGGGCCGGCGGGATAAAGCAGTGCGAGTTTGAGCACTTCCTGATTGGCTGCCAGCAGATTGCCTTCAACGTGGTGCGCAATATATTCCAGCGCATCCGGTGGTGCTGATTGCTGCTGACGAGCGAGGCGCTCTGCCAGCCAGCGCGGCAAGGCTTTGATACCGGGCGGCACACAGGGAATAACGATGGCGTTTTTGCTGCTGACAAAATTCTGGAACCAGGCGGTTTTCTGCTCGCGCCAGCCGAATTCGTGCAGCGTCATGAGTATCAGATAATCTGCAGCAGCAGGGCCTGATTGATCGAGCAGCGCTTGCAGGGCTTCCGGTCCACCGCGCCCAAGCTTGCCCGTCGGCACGCGTAGTTCGACCAATTTGCTGCCGCCAAACAGTGAGCCACCCTGGGTGGCATAGGCGAGTTGCTTCCAGTCGAATGGGTGGCTGACAGTCAGTACTTCCCGCTCATCAAAGCCTTTTTGTCGTGCCGCTGCGCGAATGGCATCGGCAGCCTCGATCACCAGGAGCGGGTCGTCACCATGAATGGCATAGATCGGCGCAAGCGGGCCGTTCAAATGCGCTGCCAGACGACTGGTGCCGTCTGTGCCGCCCAGATTCACTGCGCAACTCCGCCCAACGGCTGCATGCCGGTAGGCGTTGTCAGCACCTCAGGCGCTGCTGCTTTGGCAGGTTGTTTCCCCTGGGTTGCAGAGACGGTGTCTTTTTTCCTTGGCGCAGTGAGTACGGTGCCTGGCGGTACGCGAATGGTCGACAGGCGCTGCATCACCTGAATCGCTGCATCATTCTGCATGTCACGAACCAGCATGGCATCTTCCTGCTCTTTAGACAGCACTTCCTGCGCAGTTTGCGGGTTAAACGAGATATCCCGGGTCAGATCAATGGTGGTTGCCGGATACAGTTCAATCCCCGAGCCGGACTCTACTTTAAAGCCCAGGCGGTAGCTCAGTCGGTATTCACGCGCCAGGCCCGATGGGTTAACTGCCAGCACGGTTTTCATTTGCTGGTCACCCAGAACGCGAAGAATCACTTCAGCCCGGTCTTTGTATTCATCAGGTACTACGCCAATGCCGTTGGCGCGTAGCTGAGCCTTAAGCACCTGAGCAAATGGTGAGGTGTCCGGTACGCCAGAAACGTAAACCGTTTTGAAGGGCAGGTTAACGCTGATAGCGCCGCGCAGCTTGAAGCCGCAGCCAACCACAATCGCCAGCATGAGCACAGAGAGCAGCAGGCGATTGAGTGTTGCGAGGTTGGTAAGACGCATCATGAGAGAGCCTCGTTCGAGTGAGGTGTTAGGCAACAATATTAACCAGACGACCCGGCACCACCACCACCTTTTTCGGTGCTGCACCATTCAGCTGTTTCTGAGCGGCTTCGCTAGCCAAAGCAGTGGCTTCAATCGTGGCTTTGTCTGCTTCAGCCGCAACGCGAATGCTGCCGCGGTGCTTGCCGTTGATCTGCAGAACCAGTTCGATTTCCGATTGCACCAGAGCCGCCGGATCGCACACAGGGAAGCGCTGAGTGGCCACATTCTGGCCTGGTTTGAGTTCGGCATAAACCGCTTCGCCAATATGCGGCACGATCGGGAAGAGCATCAGCACAGCCGCTTCCAGCAGCTCCTGACGCAGGCGACGCCCCGATTCATCTGTCAGTGCGGTTTTGTCAGCAGCATTGAGTAGCTCCATGATGGCTGCAATAACCGTATTGAATTGCTGGCGACGGCCATAGTCATCGGCTACCTTTTGAATGGTCTGATGGAGTTTTCGACGCAGTTCTTTTTGTGTATCGCTGAGGGCTGTATTGGCATCAGCAGCTGGCACCAGACCGCCGCTGACGTGTTCGTAAGAGAGTTTCCAGACGCGACGCAAGAAGCGATGAGCGCCCTCAACGCCGGCGTCAGACCATTCCAGCGATTGATCCGGTGGGCTCGCAAACATCATGAACAAGCGGGCGGTATCGGCGCCGTACAGATCAATCAGAATTTGTGGATCGACACCGTTGTTCTTGGACTTCGACATCTTTTCGGTGCCGCCAACAACGACCGGTTTGCCATCGGCTTTGAGTTTGGCGCCAGTCGGGCGGCCACGCTCGTCAGTGGCGACGTCGACGTCTGCCGGGTTGAACCAGAGTTTTTTACCGTTTTCTGCTTCACGATAGAAAGTAGGGGCAACCACCATGCCCTGCGTTAGCAGGTTGGCAAAAGGTTCGTCCAGGCTAAAGCCGTTGTCTTTGAACAGGTCGACATCGCGCATGAGCTTGGTAAAGAAGCGGGCGTAGAGCAAATGCAAGATGGCGTGCTCGATGCCGCCAATGTACTGATCGACGCCGCCTTTAAGCCAGTAGGCCGCGCGTTCATCCACCATTTTTTGTGGATTGTTAGCGCTGGCATAGCGCACGAAATACCACGACGATTCCACAAAGGTGTCCATCGTGTCAGTTTCGCGCTTGGCCGCCTTGCCGCACTTCGGGCAGGTGGTTTCGTAAAACTCGGGCATGCGTGCCAGAGGTGAGCCGGCACCGGTGATTTCCACTTGCTCTGGTAGCACCACAGGCAGCTGATCGTCCGGTACGAGCACGTCGCCACAGCTGTCGCAATGAATAATCGGAATTGGGCAGCCCCAGTAACGCTGACGGGAAATACCCCAGTCGCGTAAGCGGAACTGCGTTTTCTTTTCGCCCAGATTTTTAGCAACCAGATCAGCAGCGATCTTGTCGACGGCTTCCTGATGCTTCAAGCCATCGTAGGCGCCGGAGCTGATGCAAACACCACGCTGTTTGTCGCCATACCATTCCTGCCAGGCAGCAGCGTCAAAGGTCTCATCTTCGACAGTAATTACTTGCTTCATCGGGAGGTTGTATTTTTTGGCAAAGGCGAAGTCGCGTTCGTCATGGGCTGGAACGGCCATTACGGCGCCATCGCCGTAACCCATCAGCACGTAGTTACCTACCCAGACTGGTACCTGTTCACCCGTGAGTGGGTGGGTTGCCTTAAAGCCCGTATCAACACCGGTCTTATCCATGGTGGCCAGATCCGCTTCAGCCACGCCACCTTGCTTGCAATCGGCAATAAAGGCAGCTACGGCAGGGTTTTGTGCGGCGGCTTTCTGGGCCAGAGGATGTTCCGGGGCAACGGCTACATAGGTAACACCCATCACGGTGTCGGCACGGGTGGTGAATACCCAGAGGTTTTCCGAGTGGCCGTCTAGCGTGTAAGGGAATGCGAAGCGCACACCTACGCTCTTGCCAATCCAGTTTTTCTGCATCAGACGAACCTGCTCTGGCCAGCCGGTAAGCTTGTCCAGATCGTTGAGCAGTTCATCGGCGTACTTCGTGATGGCCATGTAGTACATGGGGATTTCACGTTTTTCGATCAGCGCGCCCGAGCGCCAACCGCGACCGTCGATCACCTGCTCGTTCGCCAGTACGGTGTGATCCACCGGGTCCCAGTTAACGGTGCCCAGTTTTTTGTAGATCAGCCCTTTTTCATACAGACGGGTAAACAGCCACTGCTCCCAGCGGTAATACTCTGGCGTACAGGTCGCGAGTTCGCGCGACCAGTCGAAAGCAAAGCCAAGGCGCTGCAATTGTGCGCGCATGGCATCAATGTTCTCGTAGGTCCATTTAGCCGGTGCTACGTTGTTCTGGAGGGCAGCGTTCTCTGCGGGCATGCCGAAGGCATCCCAACCCATGGGCTGTAGGACGTTGTAACCCTGCATGCCGTGATAACGCGCTAGTACGTCGCCAATCGTGTAGTTGCGCACGTGACCCATGTGCAGCTTGCCGCTAGGGTACGGGAACATCGATAGACAGTAATATTTGGGGCGATCTGGGTTTTCTACAGCCAGATCGGTGCGGGCATTCTGCCAGTGTGTTTGCGCGGCCGTTTCAATGTCGGCGGGCAGATATTTTTCCTGCATGGCGTTTTGTCGTTATCAGAGCATCAAAACGCCAGATTATACCGCCCGCACACCCTCTCGGCGGGTTGCCGAGCAGCTTATCGTGCCAGTTTTGGCGGCGTCATCGCCTGCTGCCAGAATTTGGCAACGGCACCGCTGGCAACCAGCACCATATCGCCCAGGCGCGCCTGGTGACGGCAAAGCCAGGCAAACTGGTCGGGCTGCTCGGTGTATTCGGGTGTTACCGGCAAACCGGCTTCCTGGCCAATGCGCTCAATAAACTGCGCCATGCGGGCTTTGGCAAGCTCGGCAGGGGTGTCGTTTTGGCCATTCAATTCAGCACAGGTCAGATCCCAGAGCGCCTTGGCACGCGTCTCGCTGATTTTGGCGCGACGGGCGAACCACGGCAGAACTTCCGGGTAAGCAGGTGATGCGATAACGTTTTGATTTTTAGATTTTTTCATTGGGGTACTCCTAGGGGCAGCGGCGGATGGCCGCTGGGTTTTTATGCCAGCATTCATTTTGTGAAAGCTGGTTTGTTGCACTGCACAACATCATGGAGGGTATAACGCCGGATTTCAAGATTTGTTGACATCAAAATCGATTGTTTTGCATAAGCTTGGAATTGTTTTGCATGAGATAACTCGTTCTTTTGCATGAAAAAACACGGTTGAGGCAGGCCATTGGATCTGTCAGGCATAGGAAAAGCTTCGAAGCTTCAACTTAATCAATGGGTTACGGGTTTTTGGCGGTTTGTGTAAAAGAAAATCGTTGCTCTAGCAGTTGCCGGTCTGTCGACCGCTGCTTTCGCACAAACAAACGTAACAATCTACGGTGTTGCTGACGTTTCGGGTCAGGGCATCAGCCAGTCGAACGTTAAGGATGGCGCTGCTGGCGCTAATGGCGGTAATGTATTCGCTATGCAGTCGAACAGCTCGCTGCTCGGCTTCAAGGGTACTGAAGATCTGGGCAACGGCCTGAAGGCAATTTTCCAAGCTGAAACAGCCCTGAACCTTACAGGTAGCTCGGCATCTACTAACGGTACGCACCCAGGTGCCGTAAGCGTAAGCGGCTCGCTGTTTGGCGCCCTGCGCGATACGTTTGTTGGCGTGAACAGCAAGTACGGTACGGCTATGGGTGGTTACATTTCGACTCCATTCCGTTCGTCGCTGACTTCATTTGCAGTTGAGCCAGGTGCTACCGGTTCGATGACCATCGAAAAGCAACTGGGCACCCAGCGTTATGGCAATCTGAACACGTCGTTCTCGTCGGCATTCCGTGCAACAGCTGTTGCGTACGCAATGCCAACAATGTACGGCTTTGACGCTTCGATCGCCTACACCGGTTCGAACAACAATGCCACGAACAACTCGACAACTTTGGCTACATGTACCGAAGGTGGTGCTGATACGTCGGCTTGTACGGCTACGCCACAATCGGCTTGGGGTCTGAACCTGGGTTGGACTGGCTATGGTGTAAACATCAAGGGTGCTTTCCAGCAAGCTAACAACAACTTCGCACCAACAGCTGCTTTGACTAATGCTGGCAACGTTGGTGACTACACTAGCTACCTAGTTGGTGCTGCTTACACCGGTATCACTAATCTGAAGCTGTCGACCGTTTACGTTCGTAATACCTTGGGTACGAATGGTCCAACGCTCCTGACTACCGGCGGTGCTGGTAAGATCACCAACAACCAGCTGTACGCAGGTGTTGGTTATCGTATGGGCAACTGGGAGCCAACCGTTTCGGCTATCTGGGCAAGCGACATGGATGGTTCGAATGTACAGCAGTTGGGTTCGCGCCAGTGGCAAGCTCGTGTAGGTTACTACATGAGCAAGCGTACTCAAGTGTACGGCCTGATTTCAAACCTGAACAACTCGGCTAACCAGAACTTTACGTTCGGTCAGCAGACTTCGACTGTTGGTGCTAGCACGCTGGCAACCGGTTCGAACCTGTTCACGTACGGTGCTGGTCTGCGTACGTCGTTCTAATCTGACTTAGGTCAAATTAGCACTTAAAACGGGCACTTCGGTGCCCGTTTTTTATGGTCTAGCGAAGCGGATCAATCGCAAAGAACTCAAGTCGAGATTTACCTGTTTCCCAATTGAGCAAGAGCTCTTCTTGGTGAATTTGTATCCAGGCTTGTAAGAGCATTGCTTTCTTGTGAGAAGGTTCACCAAAAGCGATTTGGCTTGTTTGCAAGTTAATGCCAAAGACCTGCTCTTGATCAGCTGCCACAAGGATGGGCGACCGTTGTTTGCTGATGTTTTTGGTGGGGAAGCCAACGGCCAAACCATAAAAGGCGGAAATGATTTTTATGTCATGGATGCGAATGGTTTGTGCGACAGGTTGTTCGTGAATATGACTCAAATCAAGATCTGGCACTTCGAATTTTTCCATGGCTGCAAACAATGGCTCCATAGGAAATTCATCATTGCCATAGTCACGGCTTGCGGCAGGAGACTTATGTCCGGTCAAGGCATCATGAACGGCTTCTTCTATCCCGTGCTTTCTGCAAAGATCTTTGAAGGTGTGTCTGAAACTATGAAAGACCTTGCGGGTGTCTTTGATGCCGATCTTTTTACGAAGATATGTCGAGAACCAGTTGCTGAAATAACCGCTGCGTTTGCCACGAGGATTCAATTTCAGATCAGGAAACAGAAACCCGTGCTCACGGCTTCGCACATGATCCAGAAAGCCACAGGCAACTAATACCGGGTGCAAAGGAATGTTTCTTCTTGAATGAACGTTTTTCAGCTGCGCCTGAGTGTTGCCAAGATCGGTAATGGACAAGTAATGCCCAAGGCCTTTGGCTACTTTGATGTCGGTTACTTGCAGTTGGGCAAGTTCCTCTAGCCGGGCGCCTGTGTAAAGCGCCAGCAGGGGTAACCAGAAGCAGGCGATTTTGCCACCACCCAAAGGCAAATAGCCCTGAGTGTAGATCGGTGACGTGAAGATTCGGCCAAGATCTTCCGGGTTGAAACCAACGCGCGGTTTGTAGGGGCGTTTATAGGGAAGCTTGAAATGGTCGGTTGGGTTTTTATCGAGCAGTTCTTTATTAATGGAGGAATTAAAGATGGTTTTAAGAATGCCTACCTTTTGTTTTGAAGTAACCGGGCTATTGCCTGTGTCGATTAAATGAATGGCGAAATCGTGAATATCTTTTCGACTAATTTGATCGATGGGTTTGCAGTCTAAAAACTCAGCCAGAGTTTTAATGGTGTTTAGGTAGCGTTCATGCGTTGTGCCCCGCGCCACCGCTGATTCTGACTGCCAGCATTCATATGCTGTTTGATAAGAGCCAGGTATTTGAGAAAGGGTTTTCACGGTGTCTGCGCGTATTAACATTTTTGCCCTTCATATTCTAATTGAAGCTGATTAACCTGCGGGTTTTTTGTTGTGCTAACCCATTGTTTTAAAAATGCATTTATTTCATAAATGACTTGCGTTACACACTGTGCTCAAGCTGTGTTGTTTGCTACGAAACTCGTAGCGAATACGGCGGATTTTGTCACGAAAATCGAAACATGAGCAATTTGCCACCTATAAACCCTTCTGTTTTTGCGCATCGCTTGCGAGAGCGGCGGTTGGCGTTGGGTTTGTCACAGGAAGCGGTTGGTGTGGCTATCGGGATTGACGAGTCGTGCAGTCGAACACGGATTAGTCGTTATGAAACTGCAAAACATGAACCGGCACTCGCAATCAGCCGGTTACTTGCAAAGGCTTTACATGTTCCGGTGAGTTATTTTTTCTGTGAAGACGATCTGGAGGCTGAAGCGTTGTTGATCATTCATGCCGTTACGCAAGACCAGAAAGAGCGCATTGTTGAAGTGTTGAGAGGGTGCTTGCCTAGCGACCACTAGTCTTTCTTGTCTTTAGAGCCCTTTTGTATCAGCCCGTTATAAAACCGGGGCGTTTGGCCGGATAATACGGGTATGAATTTGCCGTCATCGCCCTCAATTGCTGCTGCCTCGATTCCTGATGCCTTTGGTGGCCCGGTTGGCTCGTCTGCGATTGCAGCCGGTGGCCAACGCGAGCATTCGCTCCTGAACGGCTTGAACGAGCCGCAAAAACAGGCAGTTTGTCTGCCGGCTGAGCATGGTCTAATTCTGGCGGGCGCTGGTTCAGGCAAAACACGGGTGCTGACAACGCGAATTGCATGGTTGATGCAGACGGGGCAGGTCTCGCCACAAGGCATTCTGGCCGTAACGTTTACCAACAAAGCCGCCCGCGAGATGCTGACGCGGTTGTCGGCCATGGTGCCGATTAACGTGCGCAGCCTCTGGGTGGGTACATTTCACGGTTTGTGCCATCGCCTTTTGCGGACCCACTGGCGGGCGGCGCGGTTGCCGGAAACCTTCCAGATTCTGGATACGGGTGATCAGCAGGCAGCGATTAAACGTCTGATTAAGGCGATGGGTGTCGACGAAGAGCGTTTTCCGCCGCGCGACATGATGCATTACATCAACGCCTTGAAAGAACAGGGGATTCGTTCCGGACAAGCTGAAGCGCACGATGCGCATACGCGCCGTAAGGTTGAGATTTACGCTGAATACGAAGCGCAGTGCCAGCGCGAAGGTGCGGTAGATTTTGCCGAACTTCTGTTGCGCGCCTATGAGTTGCTGCAACAGGATGAAGCGCTAAGGATTCATTACCAACAGCGGTTCCGCCACATTCTGGTGGATGAGTTCCAGGATACCAACCCGCTGCAATACGCCTGGCTACAGTTGTTGTGCGGACCACAAACGGTCATTTTTGCCGTGGGCGATGATGACCAGTCGATCTATGCGTTCCGCGGTGCGGATGTTGCCAATATGCGGGCCTTTGAGCGCAATTACGCCAAGGGGAATGTGATTCGCCTGGAGCAGAACTACCGTTCACACGGCAATATCCTGACGGCCGCGAATGCGCTCATAACTAATAATGCAGACCGGCTGGGTAAAAACCTCTGGACAGATGCCGGAGAGGGCGAGCTGATTCGTGTTTTCCAGGGCGTATCTGATCTGGATGAAGCCCGATACATTGTTGATGAAATTAAAGAATTGACGCGTGAAGGCTTGCCGCGTCATCAGATGGCGTTGCTGTATCGCTCAAATGCGCAGTCGCGCGTTCTGGAGCATGCGTTATTTCAAGCGGGTATTGCCTACCGTGTGTATGGCGGTTTGCGCTTCTTCGAACGGCAGGAAGTGAAACACGCCCTGGCGTATCTGCGTTTGATTGCCAATCAGGACGACGATACGGCATTCCTGCGTGTGGTGAATTTCCCGACACGCGGCATTGGTGCGCGTAGCCTGGAGGCGTTGCAGGTTGAAGCGCGCCAGCTGAATAGCAGCCTTTATAACGCAGCGGCGAGTTTGACGGGTAAAGCAGGAACGGCCGTTGGCCAGTTCATCCGCTTGATCGAAGGTTTACGTACGGAAACAACAGGTCTGAGTCTGCCGGAGGTGATTGATCATCTACTGGATCGCTCCGGATTGCGTCAGCATTACCAGGCAGAAAAGGATGGGCAGGATCGCCTGGAAAACCTGGAAGAACTGGTGAATGCGGCGGCAACCTTTGCTGATGATCCGGAAGCGGTCCATAACATCGATCGGGAGACCGGTGAAGCAACCAGTTTGCTGGCGGACTTTCTGGCACATGCCGCGTTAGAAGCGGGTGAGCACCAGGCTGGTGATCAGGATGAGGCCGTGCAACTGATGACGGTGCATTCGGCTAAGGGTCTGGAGTTTTCGGCGGTATTTATTGTGGGTCTGGAGCAGGGCTTGTTCCCGCATGAGAATGCCATGATGGCACGCGATGGCCTCGAAGAAGAACGTCGCCTGATGTACGTGGCCATTACGCGCGCACGTCAGCGTTTGTATCTGTGTCACGCGCAAACCCGCATGCTGCATGGGCAAACGCGTTATTGTCTGCCGTCATCCTTTCTCGATGAATTGCCTGAAGCGCTTTTACAGCGCATTAATACTGTGCCTGCCTGGTCTGCTGGCAGCTACAGCACGGGTTGGTCTGAAGCCCCGTCCGTTGATATGGCGACACGTGTTTCGGCACGTGCCGCAGGTGCTGCAGAGAGCGCCGGTGGGTTCCATGTGGGGCAGAGTGTGGTGCATGCCAAGTTTGGTGCGGGCGTCATTCTGGCGGCAGAAGGCCGGGGTGACGAAGCGCGCGTGCAGGTGCGGTTTGGTCAGGCAGGTACCAAATGGCTTGCGTTGGCTTATGCCAAGCTGGAGGCTGCATAATGAATACGCAGGAACGTTGGCTAAAGCTGCTTTCGCCTGAGCGGCTCGGTGCGAGTACGGAGCATGCGGTTGGACATTCACCTGATCGCAGCCGTTTTCAGCAGGATTATGACCGAATTGTTTTTACATCGGCACTGCGGCGTCTGAAGGACAAGACACAGGTCTTCCCGTTGGCACAAAGCGATTATGTGCGCACACGTTTGACACATAGTCTGGAAGCGTCCTGTGTAGGACGTTCCTTGGGGGCTATGGTCGGTCGTGCAATTGTTGATCGTCATGGTTTAGCGCCTGAAGTGCACCCGTCGGATTTTGGTGCGGTGGTGGCTGCCGCTTGCCTGGCGCACGATATTGGCAACCCGCCCTTCGGGCATGCCGGTGAAGATGCCATGCGCGCCTGGTTTGCCTCGCACAGCGCCTACCTTGCCGGACTAGATCCGGATCAACGCGCCGATTTGTTGAATTACGAAGGTAATGCGCAAGGCTTTCGCATTCTGACGCACTTGCAGAATCCGACGAACCCGGGTGGCTTGCAATTAACGTGTGCGGTTCTGGCCACGTTTGCCAAATATCCGCGCCGATCGCATCTGGTCGAACCGTTATCGGGTAAAAGCGCCCGCAAGTTTGGCTACTTCCAGGCAGAAGCCGGGTTGTTTGCCGAAGTGGCTGAGACGGTGGGGTTGATCCCGCGCGCGGCAGGCGCCTGGTTTCGCCACCCGCTGACTTTTCTGGTGGAAGCTGCGGATGACACGTGTTATCTGGTGGTGGATATTGAAGATGGTGTCCAGCAAGGTTGCGTGTCGCCGGAGCAGGCGGAAGAACTGTTGCTCGATCTGGCAGGCGGCGTAGAAGCCGCATCGCGATTGAAGCATCTGGAAGACCCGAAACGCCGTATTGAGTATCTGCGCGCACGCGCCATTGGTCGTTTGGTGGATGAAGCCGCACGGATCTTCCTGGAGAACGAGGCGGCCATTCTGGATGGCAGTTTTGACCATGCGTTGTTTGATGTCTCGCCAGTCGGTGAGAGCTTGCAGAAAGTGCGTAAGGTTGCCGAAGAACAGATTTATAACGCGCGCCAGGTAATGGAAGTGATGGCGGCGGGCTATGAAGTTATTAGCGGTTTGCTGGACGGTTATGTGGATGGCGCTTGTGGCCCACAGACTGCGCGCAACCGTGTCTGGGCCAATCTGTTGCCTGCGGATTTTGATCAAATGGCCGGCGAGAGTAATTACCTGCGCCTGTTGCAGGTGGCCGACATGATTGCAGGAATGACCGATTCGTATGCAGTCTCAGCCTATCGTCGTTTGAAGGGAATCGAGCTGCCGGGTTAACCGGATGTGCGGTATTTGATGTTGCCTGATTTCGTTCACCTTCGCCTGCATTCCGAGTATTCGATTACGGACGGTATTGTTCGTATCGATAAGGCCGTGGCGCGCGCGCGCGATGACGGACAGCCGGCGCTGGCCATGACCGATCTGGGCAATGCCTTTGGCCTGGTCAAGTTTTATCAGGCTGCGCGCAAAGCAGGTGTGAAACCGCTGCTCGGTGCCGATATCTGGGTGGGTGATCCACAGGAACCCGATGACGCATCGCGTTTGCTGCTGTTATGCCGGAATAATGAAGGTTATCGTCAGCTCTGTGAATTGCTGAGCCGTGGCGCGCTGATACAAAGCCGTCGTGAACGGGTGGTGCTTGATCCGGTTTGGTTTGACGAGGTGGGCTGTGATGGCCTCATTGCATTGTCGGGTGCCGCTGACGGTGATGTTGGCAAAGCCATTCTGCAAGGGCGGCTGGATGAAGCAACGCTGAGAGCATCGGCGTGGAAGAAACGATTTGGCAACGGTTACTACCTGGAGGTGCAGCGTTACGGTCACCCGGATGAAGAAACGCTGGTGACACAAACAGCGTTGTTATCGCTGGATGTGGACGTGCCATTGGTGGCAACGCATCCAGTACAGTTTATTGATCGTGATGATTTCCGTGCGCATGATGCACGCGTCTGTATTGCTACGGGTTATACGCTGGCTGATAAACGTCGCCCCCGTGTTTTTACCGAGCAACAGTATTTTCAAACGCGCGCTGATATGGCCGAGCGTTTTTCAGACCTGCCGCAGGCGCTAGCTAATAGCTTTGAAGTGGCGCGGCGTTGCAATGTGACGCTTACGCTAGGCAAGAGTTTTCTGCCGGACTTCCCGACGCCGAATGGCGAGGGTCTGGATGAGTTTCTGGTGGCTGAAGCCCGACGCGGATTGGCGATTCGCATGCAGCAGCTATATCCGGATGAGTCAGTGCGCGCTGCGCGTCAGGCTGAATACGATGAGCGGCTGGATTTTGAGTGTAAGACTATTGTTCAGATGGGGTTCCCCGGTTACTTCCTGATCGTGGCCGACTTCATTAACTGGGCAAAGAATAATGGTGTGCCGGTTGGTCCGGGCCGGGGTTCTGGTGCGGGTTCGCTGGTGGCCTATTCGCTGGGTATTACCGATCTGGATCCGCTGGCGTATGCCTTGCTGTTCGAGCGCTTTCTGAATCCGGAACGCGTATCGATGCCTGACTTTGATATCGATTTCTGTCAGGACAATCGCTGGAAGGTGATTGAATACGTGCGCGAGAAGTACGGTACTGATGCGGTGTCGCAGATTGCGACCTTTGGCACGATGTCTTCCAAGGCGGTGATTCGCGATGCGGGCCGCGTTCTTGATTTGCCCTACAATTTTTGTGACCAGCTATCGAAGCTGATTCCGGTGGTGCAGAACCGACCGGTGTCGCTGGCCGAGGCACTATCCGCCGAGCCCCAGTTGCAGGAACGTTATGAGCGCGAAGAAGAAGTTAAAGAACTCTTCACGCTGGCCAATAAGCTGGAAGATCTAACGCGTAACGTGGGCATGCACGCTGGTGGTGTGTTGATTGCGCCGGGCAAGCTCACCGATTTCTGCCCGCTCTATACACAACCGGGTGGCGACTCGGTCGTTAGTCAGTACGATAAAGACGATGTAGAAAAAGTTGGTCTGGTGAAGTTCGACTTTCTGGGCTTGCGTAACCTGACGATTATCGAGTTGGCACTCGATTATGTTGCGCGACTGACGGGTGAACGTCCGGATTTGAATGCCCTGGCCTTTGACGATCCGAAGGCGTACCAGATTCTTAAAGATGCCAACACCACCGCCATCTTCCAGGTGGAATCGGAGGGCATGAAGAAGCTGCTCAAGAAGCTGGCCCCGGATCGTTTCGAAGACATTATTGCTGTGCTGGCACTTTACCGTCCGGGCCCATTGGGCTCGGGGATGGTGGACGACTTTATTCTGCGTAAAAAAGGTCTGCAGAAGATCGACTATTTCCATGAGTCGCTCAAAGCCTGCCTGACACCGACCTACGGCGTTATCGTCTATCAGGAACAGGTGATGCAGATCTCCCAGCTGATCGGTCGTTATACGCTGGGTGCTGCAGATATGTTGCGGCGGGCGATGGGTAAGAAAAAGCCCGAAGAGATGGCCGAGCATCGTGATATTTTCCGCGAGGGCGCCAAGCAGAGCGAGATCGATGAGCGCCTGGCGATGCAGCTTTTCGATCTGATGGAAAAGTTTGCCGAGTACGGGTTTAATAAATCGCATACCGCGGCATATGCCGTGGTGACGTATCACACGGCCTGGCTCAAAGCGCACCATGCCGCAGCATTCATGGCGGCAACCTTGTCATCGGATATGGATAGCACCGACACGGTGAAGATTTTCCATGATGATGCTAAAGCGAATGGTCTGACGATTCTTGGCCCCGATGTGAATCATTCCGAATTCCGTTTCGCGCCTGTCGATCCGAAGACCATTCGTTATGGTCTCGGGGCGGTGAAGGGTACGGGTGAGAATGCGGTTAATGCCATCATCGCAGCGC
Organism: uncultured Dechloromonas sp.; assembly: GCA_964498255.1. Lineage (GTDB taxonomy): Bacteria > Pseudomonadota > Gammaproteobacteria > Burkholderiales > Rhodocyclaceae > Fluviibacter. Next base: position 24,699 of record CAZCGW010000014.1, on the reverse strand, counting down.
GTAATAGCGGTGGCCCGTTTAAAGATATCTTCGATTTCTGTCAGCGTGTTGACCGGCGTATTGTGAATCGTCGCGCGATGGAAGCGCTGGTTCGTGCAGGCGCCTTTGATGCACTCGATGCAGAGCGTTCGCGTGTGTTGTCGCAAGTGGCGCTGGCGGTTGAAACGGCTGAGCAGACAGCGGCTAATGCCCATCAGAACAGTTTGTTTGGGATGGATGATCTGTCGGCACCACAGGCGCAATCGCGCCCTGGCAGTGCCGATTCGCAAAGCTATCCGCGCTGGTCTGAACGACAGCGTTTGATTGAAGAAAAAGCGGCACTGGGTTTCTTTTTCTCGGCACATCCTTTCGATATTGTTCGCGCCGAAGTCCGACCTATGTGCCAGACGCCGATCAGTCGGCTGGAAGCCGGTAGAGATGTAACGCTGGTCGCGGGTATTGTGACTGATGTGCGCACCCAGATGACCCGCCGGGGCAAGATGGCCTTTGTAACGCTGGACGATGGAGAAGGGCGGATTGAGGCGGCCGTATTTAGCGAGCTGTTCGACGCACAGCGACATAAGTTGCGGATGGATGAATTGTTGCTTGTTGAGGGTAAGGTTAGCCGTGACGAATTCCGCGATGCATTGAAGCTGGGTGTTGATCGTCTGATGACGTTTAACGAAGCGCGTGCTCAGTGGGCGCAAGGGCTTGAACTGGATCTGCGCGGTGTGGATATTCGGTCGCTGGGTGGCGTGCGTCGCTTGTACGATCTGTTACAGCCGTTTGCGCAGTTAGCAGAGCCGGCAACAGGCGGACGTGGTTGCCCGGTTGTGTTGCGCTATAGCAATGGTGCCGCAGAAGCGGTTCTGGAAGTCGGTAACGGCTTGCGCGTGCGACCCGATACCGACCTCATTGATGGCTTACGCAGCTTGCTCGGCAGCGACAGGGTCCGACTGGATTATCAGCTGGGCGCGCAGCAACGCGCCCGTTAGACTTGGGCTAATGCCGTCTGGCCCCAGGGTAGAGCCAAAGCCTGAACGCTCAACGAGTGATGCCGGTTGCGTGTTGAGACCTGAAAGAATGAGCACGCCGCCTCTTTTACTGAGTGTGCGTTCCAGCGTTTGTAATAAATCAAGGCCGGTCGTATCCAGCGATACCATCTTGGTCATGTCGAGTACCAGCACGCGTGCCATGGCATCCTGATTTTCCAGCAGATTCTCGAGCTTGCTAATCGCCGCAAAGAAGAGCGAACCGTAGATACGGTAGGCCGCAATACGTTGTTGCCCCCCCGCATTATCTATCGCACCTGATCCGTAATAGTCTTCGAGTGGAATACGCTCAACTTGTGTCAACTCGGACATTCGGTAGAGGTAGAACAAGCAGGCGAGAATCATGCCTAGTTCTACAGCGAGCGTTAGGTCAAAGACGACAGTAACGATAAAAGTGGAGAGCAGGATGGCGCGGTAGGGAATCGTGAACCGGCGCAGCTCGGCAAAGGCGTGCCATTCCCCCATATTCCAGGCCACCAGCATCAGAATTGCAGAAAGTGCGGGTAGAGGTACGTATACGGCAGCAGGGGCAGCGATGACGACGACGAGCAACAAGGTGAGGGAATGAAAGATCCCGGAAAAAGGTGATCGTCCACCGGCGCGGACGTTCGTCGATGTGCGGGCGATGGCACCGGTTGCAGCAAAGCCGCCAAACAAGGGCGCCACAATGTTGGCCAAGCCTTGTGCCATGAGCTCCTGGTTCGGGTCGTGGCGATCATCGATAGCGGCGTCCGCGACGCGGGCGGAGAGGAGGGATTCGATGGCACCAAGTAGCGCGATGGCAATGGCCGGTTGAATCAGCTGGTTCAGTGTCGATAAGGAGAAGGCGGGCAGCGCTAGTGCAGGAATGTCCTGAGGAATACCGCCAAATTTGGAGCCGATAGTTTCAACAGGGAAGGCAAATGCAGCCTGCAAGCCTGTTGCCACGAGTAGCAATGCCAGTGGGCCGGGAATCTTACCTAGCGCCGGTATCCATTTGCCTGCTTGCTTGTTCCAGAGGATAAGAGCAATTAGGGAGGTTGCAGACATGATGACGGTGGGTGTCTGCATCGTCCCTGCATGCATCCAGAGTGTTTCCATGCGCTCGAAGAACTCGGCGGGCATGTTCGGGATGTTGAGGCCAAAGAAGTCTTTGATCTGGCTCATGAAAATGACAACGGCAATACCATTGGTAAAGCCAATGACCACACTGATCGGAATAAACCGAATCAACCCCCCCATTTTGGTGAGGCCCATGACAAAGAGCAGAATGCCCGCGATCATGGTGGCAACCATCAGGTTCTGAAAACCGTAAATGCTGACGATGCCGAAAACAATGGGGATAAAGGCGCCAGTGGGACCGCCGATCTGTACGCGGGAGCCACCCAGTAGCGAGATGATGAAGCCGGCAACAATGGCCGTCCAGATGCCTGCGGTAGGTGAGCAACCGGAAGCAATGGCGAAAGCAATCGCCAAGGGTAGCGCCAGCACGCCAACAGTTACGCCTGCCGCGGCGTCTTTGGCGAGTTGTTCCGGTGTGTAATCTTTGAGGCAGTCGAGTAGCTTGGGATGAAAGCGGGCGAGCGGATATTTGCCCGTTGATTTACCCATAGCCTCTGCTGGCCGATTAGATCCCGTGATCTCTGCCTCGCTCATACACCCTCCCCGGTGCGTATTGATGCGCACCCGGTCTTTTTGTGTTTGTGAGGGCGCTTAAATTCCCTATAGTGTAACCGGTTATTTAACGCGCATGCCAGCCTGTGCCCCAGAATCCGGGCTCAGGATATAAAGGCCGGGCTGGTTGCCTTCGGTGTCGGAGGCCGCTAGAACCATGCCCTCGGATAGGCCGAACTTCATTTTGCGCGGGGCGAGATTGGCAACCATCACAGTGAGGCGGCCGACCAGTAGTGCCGGGTCATAGGCCGATTTGATGCCGGCGAAGACCTGGCGATACTTTGGCTGATCGTTTTCGGTTTCGCCAATATCCAGCTGCAGGCGGATCAGTTTGTCGGCACCTTCGACGTGTTCGGCATTGACGATTTTGGCAATGCGCAGATCCACTTTGGTGAAGTCATCGATGCTGATGTGTGCGCCTTCAGCGTTTGCATTGGCTTCCGGTTTTTGATCCACGGTTTTGTTTGCTTTCTTCTCGGTTTGTTTGTCGGCCTTGGGGGCTTCGCTGCTTTGCAGGGATGCCGCGTTTGCCGCGATGAGGGCATCGACCATGGGGCGCTCGATCCGGTTCATCAAATGGCTGTAGTCGTTGATGCGGTGGCCTGCAGGCAAAGGCAGGCGGGCATCAGCCCAGGTGAGTGGGGCGCCATTAAAGAAGGTTTCGATCTGGCTGGCAACGGCCGGCAGTACAGGCTTCAGCAGGACAGAGAGGCTGCGGAACAGGTTGAGCGCCGTTGTCGCCACAACATGCAGCTGCTCGCGCTGTTCCGGGTCCTTGGCCAGTAACCAGGGCTGTTTGTCGTTGACGTAGAGGTTGGCCTCATCGGCCAGATGCATGATCTGGCGCATGGCGCGAGCGCTATCGCGGGCTTCCATGGCGGCGGCTACTTCGGCCAGGGCTTCGTCCGTGATGATGCGGTCAAATACGGCACGATCTGTTTGGCCGAGCGCCCCTTCGAATTGCTTTTTGATAAATCCGGCACAACGGCTGGCGATGTTGACGTATTTGCCGACCAGATCACTGTTGACCTTGGCAATGAAGTCATCGAGGTTGAGGTCGATGTCTTCCATGGTGCCGTTGAGCTTGCTGGCAAAGTAGTAACGCAACCATTCCGGGTTCAGCTTCTGCTGCAGATAGCTCTCGGCAGTAATGAACGTGCCGCGCGATTTGGACATCTTGGCGCCATCGACGGTCAGGAAGCCGTGCGCACAGATGCGGGTGGGTACGCGGAAGCCGCCTTCATGCAGCATGGCGGGCCAGAACAGCGCATGGAAATAGAGAATGTCTTTGCCGATGAAGTGAATCAGTTCGGTTTTGGCATCCGGCTTCCAGTAGGCGTCGAAATCCAGGCCTTCCTTTTTGGCGAGCGCTTTGAAGGCCCCCATGTAGCCGATTGGGGCATCAAGCCAAACGTAAAAGTATTTGCCCGGTGCATCCGGGATGGCAAAGCCGAAATACGGTGCATCACGTGAGATGTCCCAGTCGCTGAGTTTGTTCTCGCCGGCGGCGCCCAGCCATTCCTGCATTTTGTTGGCGGCTTCGTGTTGCAGAACGGGGATGCCGTCTGGGGCGCTACGGGTGAAGTCGCGCAGAAACTGCTGGCAACGTGGGTCAGACAGTTTGAAGAAATAATGCTGTGAGGGCTTGAGTACGGGGACACTGCCCGACACAGCCGAACGCGGATTCTTGAGCTCTGAAGGTGTGTAGGCGGCACCGCAGGATTCGCAGTTATCGCCGTATTGATCGGCGGCACCACATTTAGGGCATTCGCCTTTGATGAAGCGATCCGGCAGGAACATGCCTTTTTCTTCATCGTAGTACTGCTCAATCTCACGCACATCAATCAGGCCGGCATCGCGTAGATTACGGTAGATGGTTTCGGCGCATTCGCGGTTTTCGTCGCTATGTGTGGAGTGATACAGATCGAAGGCGATGTTAAAGCCGGTGAAATCGCGCAAGTGTTCCTGGTGTACGCGAGCAATTAATGCCTCTGGTGCGATGCCTTCATTCTGGGCGCGCAGCATGATGGGGGTGCCATGCGTATCATCGGCGCAGACATAGGTGGCCTGATTGCCGATGAGCTTTTGAAAGCGCACCCAGATATCGGTCTGAATATATTCAACCAGATGGCCCAGGTGGATGGCCCCGTTAGCGTAGGGCAGCGCGGAAGTGACGAGCAGAGTACGTTTCATGGGCGCAATTTTAGCCGATCGGCGTGCATTGGCAGGCATTTTTAACGAATTTACAGGTTGATACGGCGTAAAATCGACGCAGACGAGAGTTTTTATCCCAAGTAGGTAAAAACCGTGAGTTCCCCTTCAAACAACGGAGTTCTTATGAGTACATCTGATCAACAGGCGCTGCTAGCGCAGGCCGGTGACATTCTGGCGGGCTTGATTGATCCGGCAACGGAAAAGCCCTACTGGGCTACGAATCAGGTTGCTGGTGCGCTGTCTTTGACCAATGGGGTGCTGGTGGTGCGCGTCACGGTGGGTTACCCATCGGCATTGGCCGCTGCGTCGGTTGAGTCACACATCAAGGCGGCGCTGGGCTCACTGGGTGGTGTGAGCATCAAGGTGGAAGTGCTTAGCCAGATCGAATCGCACGTAGTGCAACGCAATCTGCCTTTGCTCAAAGGCGTTAAGAATCTCATCGCCGTGGCCTCTGGTAAAGGCGGCGTGGGTAAAAGCAGTACGGCCGTAAATCTGGCGCTGGCTTTATCGAAGCATGGGGCTAAAGTGGGTTTGCTGGATGCGGATATCTATGGCCCATCCATACCGCAGATGCTGGGCATCGGTGGCCAACAACCGCATTCCCCGGATGGCAAACACATTGAAGCGCTGCGCGCACATGGTATTGCCCTGATGTCGATCGGATTCCTGGTGGATGCCGAGTCGCCGATGGTCTGGCGTGGTCCAATGGTCACTTCTGCACTAGAGCAATTGCTGCGGGATACGCTGTGGGGTGATCTGGACTATCTGGTTGTCGATATGCCGCCGGGCACAGGAGATATCCAGCTGACTTTGGCGCAAAAGGTGCCGGTCACCGGATCGGTGATTGTGACAACACCGCAGGATATTGCGCTGCTGGATGCCCGCAAGGGGATACGTATGTTCGAGAAAGTCGGTGTGCCGATTCTCGGTATTGTTGAAAACATGTCAGTGCATATTTGCAGTAATTGCGGTCATGCAGAACCGATATTTGGCGAAGGCGGCGGTGCAGCGCTAGGAACGGATTATCAGGTACCCCTGTTGGGTAAATTGCCGCTGGATCTGCGGATTCGGGTGGGCTTGGATGCTGGGCAGCCCATCGTGGCGGCAGATCCGGATTGCGCCATTAGCCAGCTGTATCTGGACATTGCGCTCAAGGTTGCAGGGAGTGTTGCGGCCAGGGCCAGGGATATGAGTCATAAATTCCCCAAAATCGTCATTGAATAAGCCGATTTGCCCTGATTTTGCTTTGGTCGCGGTACAATTTCTGCCAAATTTGTGAACCTTTATGAACTGAATCCCCGCCGGGGAGAGTGTTGGAGCAGGTATGAGCATCAAGTCTGATAAGTGGATCCGTCGCATGGCCGAGCAAGAGGGCATGATTGAGCCGTTTTCACCGGATCTCGTGCGTGAAGTGAATGGCCAGAAGATCGTTTCCTATGGCACCTCCAGCTACGGTTACGACATCCGCTGTGCTCGCGAGTTCAAGGTGTTCACCAACATCAACAGCACCGTGGTTGATCCGAAGGCGTTCGATCCGAAATCGTTCGTGGAAATCGAATCTGATGTCTGCATCATTCCGCCGAATTCCTTTGCGCTCGCGCGTACTGTGGAGTACTTCCGTATTCCACGCAGTGTGCTGACCGTTTGCCTGGGCAAGAGCACGTATGCCCGCTGCGGCATCATCGTTAACGTGACGCCATTTGAACCCGAGTGGGAAGGCTACGTGACGCTGGAGTTCTCGAATACGACACCGCTTCCTGCCAAGATTTACGCGGGCGAAGGCTGTGCCCAGGTATTGTTCTTCGAATCTGATGAAGTGTGCGAAACCTCGTACAAAGATCGTGGTGGTAAATACCAGGGTCAGGTCGGTGTCACACTCCCGAAAATTTAAAGCATTAGACTCAACGAGTCTGTCGTTATCGCGCCGCGTGCTTTGGCTGATGCCTGCACGCGGTGTTTCCTTTCTGGCTGAGGAGCCGCTGTCATGAAGTTCCATTTTCCGATCATCATCATTGACGAAGATTTCCGCTCTGAAAACGCGTCGGGTCTAGGTATTCGCGCGCTGGCAGAGGCCATCGAAAAGGAAGGCATGGAAGTGCTGGGCGTGACCAGCTATGGCGACCTGAGCTCGTTTGCACAACAACAAAGCCGTGCTTCAGCCTTCATTCTGTCAGTGGATGATGAAGAACTGCTCAACGATGAAGAGCAGACCATTGCTGATTTGCGGGCGTTTGTTGAAGAGATTCGCTACAAGAATGCAGACATCCCGATCTTCCTGCATGGCGAAACCCGCACATCTCGTCATATTCCGAATGACATTCTGCGTGAGTTGCATGGCTTTATTCACATGTACGAAGATACGCCAGAGTTCATGGCGCGTAATGTCGTGCGCGAATCGAAAGCCTATCTGGATTCATTGCCGCCGCCATTCTTCCGTGCGCTAACGCACTACGCGGCAGATGGTTCCTACTCATGGCATTGTCCGGGTCACTCGGGTGGCGTTGCTTTTCTGAAGAGCCCCGTTGGGCAGATGTTCCATCAGTTTTTTGGTGAGAACATGTTGCGTGCCGACGTGTGTAACGCGGTGGAAGAACTCGGCCAACTGCTCGATCACACGGGCCCTGTAGCAGCATCAGAGCGTAATGCTGCGCGCATCTTCAATTGTGATCATCTGTACTTTGTCACTAATGGCACTTCGACCTCAAACAAGATCGTCTGGCACTCGACGGTAGCGCCGGGTGATATCGTCGTTGTAGACCGCAATTGTCACAAGTCGATTCTGCACTCGATCATCATGACCGGCGCAATTCCGGTGTTCCTGATGCCGACCCGTAATAACTTCGGCATTATCGGCCCGATTCCGAAGAGCGAGTTTTCGTGGGAAAGCATCCAGAAAAAGATCGCCGCCAATCCGTTTATTACCGAGAAGAATGCCAAGCCACGTGTGCTGACCATTACACAGTCAACCTACGATGGCATTCTGTATAACGTCGAAGAAATCAAAGAGATGCTCGACGGCAAGATCGATACGCTGCACTTTGATGAAGCCTGGTTGCCGCATGCGGCCTTCCATGATTTCTATGGCGACTATCACGCTATCGGTGCGGATCGTCCGCGCTGTAAAGAATCGATGGTCTTCTCGACACAATCGACACACAAGCTGCTGGCCGGTCTTAGCCAGGCCTCGCAGATCCTGGTGCAGGATTCGGATGATCGCAAGCTGGATCGCGATGTCTTTAATGAAGCCTATCTGATGCACACCTCAACATCGCCGCAGTACGCGATTATCGCCTCGTGTGATGTAGCCGCGGCCATGATGGAAGAACCGGGTGGGCCGGCACTGGTCGAAGAGTCGATCGCCGAAGCCCTCGACTTCCGCCGAGCCATGCGTAAGGTCGACGAAGAATGGGGCGAAGGTTGGTGGTTCAAGGTTTGGGGCCCAGACGATCTCTCTGAAGAAGGCATTGAAGAGCGCGAAGCCTGGATGTTGAAACCCGGCGAGCGTTGGCATGGCTTTGGTCAACTGGCTGACGGATTCAATATGCTGGATCCGATCAAGGCAACGATCATTACGCCGGGGCTGGATGTGGATGGCGCCTTCTCGGAAGAAATCGGCATTCCGGCGCTGATCGTGACCAAGTATCTGGCCGAGCATGGTGTGATCGTCGAAAAGTGCGGCCTGTATTCGTTCTTCATTATGTTTACCATTGGTATTACCAAAGGTCGTTGGAATACGATGGTGACCGAGCTGCAGCAGTTCAAGGACGATTACGACAAGAACCAGCCATTATGGAAGGTACTGCCAGAGTTCTGTCAGAAGCATCCACGTTACGAACGAGTTGGTCTGCGCGACCTGTGTCAGCAGATTCACGATGTATATAAAGCGAACGATGTAGCGCGTCTAACGACCGAGATGTATCTGTCAGACATGGTGCCTGCGATGCGTCCGTCGGATGCCTTTGCCAAGATGGCGCACCGTGAAATCGAACGCGTGGCGATCGACGATCTGGAAGGCCGTATCACGGCGATGCTGGTGACGCCTTACCCACCGGGCATTCCATTGCTGATTCCGGGCGAACGTTTCAATAAAACGATTGTGAACTATCTGCAATTTGCTCGCGAGTTCAATGAACGCTTCCCGGGCTTTGAGACGGATGTTCATGGCCTTGTGAAGGGCGAGAAGGACGGAAAGACTGCCTATTACGTGGATTGTGTCCGCTAAACCTTGGGAATACGTTAATTCCTCTGTTGCTTAATCTGGAGTTCTGATTCAAGGAGTACGTGATGCGCCTGTTTCGTATCGAGCATGATTTGCTTGGGGAAGCCGAGATTCCTGCTGACGCATTCTGGGGAATCCATACGCTGCGTGCCATTGAAAACTATCCGATCACCGGGAAGACGATTGGCACCTACACGAGTCTGGTGCGTGCACTGGCTCTGGTAAAGCAGGCAGCTGCAGAAGCTAACGCGACCATTGGACACTTGCCCAAAGAAAAGGCGGAAGCGATTGTTGGCGCTTGTTGCGATATTCTCGAGGGCCAATTGCACGATCAATTTGTGGTCGATGTCATTCAGGGCGGTGCAGGCACATCGACCAACATGAATGCCAATGAAGTGATCGCCAACCGGGCGCTAGAGCGCATGGGGCATGCCAAAGGCGAGTATCAGTTCATGCATCCGATTAATGATGTGAATATGTCACAGAGCACGAACGACGTATATCCAACGGCGCTGCGTGTGGCGACCTGCCTGGCGATCGGTGAGTTGCTATCGGCGATGGCTGGCTTGCGTGAGGCTTTTGCAGAGAAAGCCGAAGAGTTTAAAGCGGTGCTAAAAATTGGTCGGACACAATTGCAAGATGCCGTGCCGATGACCCTGGGTCAGGAATTCTCTACCTACGCGGTGATGCTTGAAGAAGATGAGTCTCGCCTGCGTGAAGCGATTTCATTGATTCGAGAGGTGAACCTGGGCGCAACAGCTATTGGCACCGGTATTAATACCGATGTGCGATATGCACCACTGGCAACGGCGCGTTTAAGTGCGCTGTCCGGCTTGGCTTTGGTCAGCTCGCCGAATCTGATCGAGGCCACGCAGGATTGTGGCGCCTTCGTTCAGTTATCCGGCGTGCTTAAACGTGTTGCGGTAAAGCTTTCAAAAACCTGTAATGATCTCCGCCTGCTGTCGAGTGGCCCGCAGGCAGGCCTCAATGAAATCCGCCTGCCACCTCGGGCAGCAGGTTCGTCGATCATGCCGGGCAAGGTAAATCCGGTGATTCCGGAGGTCGTGAATCAGGTGGCATTCGAAGTCATTGGTAACGATGTAACGATCACGATGGCGGCTGAAGCAGGGCAGCTGCAGTTGAATGCCTTTGAACCAATTATTGCCCACAGCCTGTTTAAAAGTGTTGAGCATCTGGCGGCCGCGTGTCGGACATTAACCGCCCATTGTGTGCGAGGCATTACGGCAAATCTACCGTTGCTGGCTGAACGCGTGCGCACTTCTGCCGGTCTGGCGACCGCACTTAACCCTTACATTGGTTACGAGAACGCAACGCTGGTTGCCAAACGTGCATTGGCTGAAAATCGTCCTGTGGCAGATCTGGTTCTGGAACTGGGTTTGCTTGATAAAGAAACGCTGGAGCGCGTCTTGCGCCCCGATGTGCTGACACACCCGGGTTTGCCCGATTAATTACAAAGAGCATCATGGAATCTAAACGGCTAACGCAATTTATTATCGGTGCCCTGGTTCTCGGTATTGTTTCCGGGGCGGCGGTACATGCCTTGGGGACTGAGTCCGGATTTTCGTTGCAGTATGCCGACAACATTTCGTTGCTGACAGACATTTTCTTGCGCATGATCAAGATGATCATCGCACCGCTGGTGTTTGCCACGCTGGCGGTTGGCATTGCGAGTATGGGTGACTCTAAAACCATTGGCCGGGTAGGCATGAAAACCTTTGGCTGGTTTCTAACCATGTCCTTTGTATCGCTGCTGCTCGGCTTGCTGATGGTGCATCTGCTTGAACCTGGCATTGGCGTTAATCTGCCGGTGCCGGAAGTAACGGCGAGTAGCGGTATTACCCAGTCTGGTACGGGTCTGAAGAACTTCCTGAACCATGTGTTTCCGGTGAGCATTATGGATGCCATGGCCAAGAATGAAATTCTGCAGATTGTGGTCTTCGCGGTATTTTTTGGTCTGGCCGGCGCACACCTTGGTCCGCGCGCGGAGGAGTTCTTTCGTAATCTGGATATGCTGTCGCATGTGATGCTGCGCATTACCACCATGGTGATGAAGTTTGCGCCAGTTGCTGTGTTTGCAGCGGTGTCCGCAGTCATCGCTAAAAATGGTTTGGGGATTCTGGGGACTTACGCCAAATTCATGCTGGCGTTTTATGGGTCGATCCTGACGCTTTGGCTGGTGATCATTCTGGCAGGCTCCCTGGTTCTTGGTAAATCCGTACTGAAACTAGTGGCCATGCTGCGTCAGCCTCTGGTGTTGGCTTTCACGACGGCCAGCTCTGAAGCGGCGTACCCGAAAACGCTGGAACAGGTTGAGCGTTTTGGCGCGCCAAACAAGATTGCTTCGTTTGTGTTGCCTGTGGGTTACTCATTCAATCTTGATGGGTCGATGATGTACTGCACATTTGCTACCTTGTTTATTGCGCAGGTGTACGGTATCGAGATGAGCCTGGGGCAACAGTTCCTGATGTTGCTGATGCTGATGGTAACGTCCAAAGGCATTGCCGGTGTGCCACGTGCATCATTGGTAGTGATTGCTGCTACCCTGGCGCACTTTAATATTCCGGAGGCAGGGGTGCTGCTCATCCTGGGTGTTGATCACTTCCTGGATATGGCGCGTTCTGCGACCAATGTGCTGGGCAATGGTATTGCGACAGCCGTTGTGGCGAAATGGGAGGGGGTGCTTACACACCCTTCACATAACGCGCATAGCGCACCAGCGCATACGGAATCCCCGACGCACTAATGTGCGAATTGCGGGAGGCTTCCTGCCATTCCAAACCGAATGGTGGGAAGTGTGTGTCTCCTTCTGCATCAAGACCGACTTCCGTAATAATCAGCTGTCCTGCAAGCGGCAATGCTTGTCGATAGAGTTCGGCCCCACCGATAATAAACGCAGGCGCTTCTCCAATCGCGGTGATTGCCGCAGGTAAGGATGTAAAGACTTCTGCGCCTGTTGCCAGGTAATCTGTTTGTCGTGAGATGACGATGTTGCGTCGGTTAGGCAGCGGACGCCCCAGAGACTCCCAGGTCTTGCGGCCCATGATAATCGGGTGACCATTGGTTGTTTCTTTGAAGTGCTTCAGGTCTTCGGGCAAATGCCAGGGCAAAGCACCGCGTCCTTCTTCGTTGGTGCAGCCGATAATCCCGTTACGGGCAATGGCAACGATAATCGATAGTTGCGGGAATGTCGTCTCAGCCATGGGTTGTTTGTGTCCAGTCGATCAGGCCGCGTGTTGAGGCATCCAGAGTTTCTTTGCCGGCTTCGCCGTTGAGCACGGGAAGGACGCGCGAGGCAAGCTGTTTGCCGAGCTCTACGCCCCATTGGTCGAATGAGTTAATGCCCCAGATCACGCCCTGCACAAATACTTTGTGCTCATACAGCGCGAGTAATAGACCGAGGTGGTATGGATCCAGGCGCGGTAACAGCAGCGTCGTCGAAGGTTGGTTGCCGGCAAAAACTTTATGCGGCAACAGAGTTTCGCGCTGTGCTGCCGACAGACCTGCAGCCTCAAGTTCATTGCGTGCTTCGGCTTCGGTTTTTCCGAAAGCCAGCGCTGCGCTCTGTGCAAAACAGTTGGCCAGTAAAGGTGCCTGGTGGCCTGGTAGCGGATAGTCGCTGAGTGCTGTGGCGATGAAATCGCAGGGCACCAGCCAGCCGCCTTGATGCAACAGCTGGAAGAAGGCATGCTGACCGTTGGCACCAATCTCGCCCCAGACGATGGGGTTGGCCGGGCAGGTGAGGGGTTGACCATCACGGTTGACGGTCTTGCCGTTGGATTCCATTTCCAGTTGCTGCAAATAGCCGGGTAGATGGCGCAGCGATTCGTTATAAGGAACGATGGCCGAGGTATGTGCGCCCAGGAAATTGGTGTTCCAGATACCGAGTAGCGCTAACAGAACGGGCAGGTTCTCTTTAAGCGGCGCCTGACAGAAATGCTGGTCCATGGCCTGGGCACCGGCGAGCAGGCGTTCAAAACCGCTCATGCCGATGCTGATCGCTAATGGTAAGCCGACCGCAGACCACAGTGAGTAACGACCACCTACCCAATCCCACATGGGAAGGACTTGGGCGGGCGGGATGCCAAATTCGGCAGCCCGTTCAGGGTGCGCCGAAACGGCCACGAAATGTTTGGCCAGCGCTTCTTCCGAACCCGTGTGCGCCAGCATCCAGTTGCGTGCGCTGGCAGCGTTGATCATCGTTTCCTGCGTCGTAAACGTTTTGCTGGCGATGATGAACAAGGTGCTGCGCGGATCCAGGGTTTCGAGCAGCGGTGCCAGGTGTGCGCCATCCAGATTCGATACGTAATGGACATGCAGCCCCGGGTGGGCGAAAGCCGATAGCGCGCGGGTGGCCATCTTGGGGCCGAGGTCCGAGCCACCGATGCCAATGTTGACCACGTGGCGAATGGTTTCGCCGCTATAACCTTTCCAGGAACCACTGCGTAATTGCTCGACAATGGCGGCCATCTGGGTACGCACTTTACGTACATCGGGCATGACATCGTGGGTGGCAGCAGGGAATGGTGTTTCTTCAAGGTGTCTTAGCGCGGGATGGAGTACGGCACGCTCTTCGCTGACGTTAATCTGTTCGCCTGCGAACAGACGTTCCCGCCAGCCGACAACATTGGTGTCTTCTGCCAGAGTCACCAGGGCATCGAGCACTTCGCCGTCCAGACGCTGCTTGGAAAAATCAAGCAGCAGGTCGTTGGTGCGGATGGAGAAGTCCTTGAAACGCGCAGGATTGGCAGCGAATAGTTCGCGCAAATGTGTTTTTGCGAGGCGATCTCGCGCCTTGCTCAGGCGCGCCCATGCTGGCGTTTGAGTGATGTCTTGGCTCATGATGCGATCCGGTTAAACGGCCACCGGTGCAGGGATATGTGGATGTGGTTCATAGCCTTCCAGGGTGAAGTCTTCAAAACGGAAGGCATAGAGATCTTTGACCGCCGGATTGATGCGCATCACCGGTAGCGTGCGTGTGTCGCGGCTGAGTTGTAGCTTGGCCTGTTCCAGATGGTTGCTGTAAAGGTGTGCGTCGCCCAGGGTGTGAATAAATTCACCGGGGCGATAGCCGCAGACCTGGGCAATCATCATGGTTAGCAGGGCATAGGAAGCGATGTTGAAAGGCACGCCAAGGAATATGTCGGCACTACGCTGGTAGAGCTGACACGATAAACGTGGGCGCTGGTCTGCATCACCGGGTGCAGGAGGTGCGACATAGAACTGGAACAGTGCGTGACAGGGTGGCAGTGCCATGCGATCAACTTCACCCGGATTCCAGGCGCACACCAGGTGTCGGCGCGAGTCCGGGTTGTTCTTGAGGCCTTCTACGAGCTGTGTGATCTGGTCGATCGTCCGGATGGTGGGTGGTTCGCCAGTTTCACCGGGTACAACCGTTTCCCAGCGACGCCATTGTTTGCCATAGACCGGGCCGAGTTCACCATTTTCATCCGCCCAGTCATCCCAGATCGAGACACCATGTTCCTTGAGGTAGGCAATGTTGGTGCTGCCCTGTAGAAACCACAGCAATTCGTGAATGATCGAACGCAGATGGAGTTTCTTGGTGGTGAGTACGGGAAACCCTGCCTCGAGATCGAAACGCATCTGCCAACCGAAAACCGAGCGTGTACCGGTACCGGTTCGATCGGTTTTTACGTGACCGTGATCGAGCACGTGTTGCATGAGGTTCAGGTAAGTCTGCATACGGAAACTCGTTATCTTGTTTTTGAGCTATTTTTAAGGTGGATCAACCCTATAATCATCGCATATTCCCCTTGAGAAACCTTCGATATGGCTGTGATCAATCCCCGTGCCCGCTCAACTTCTGCTGCAACCAAGACGCTGCCCCCTAGTTGGCAGCCGGTATTGCCGCGGGTCGTTCTGGAGAGCGGCAAGCTAAAAGATAGTGTACTCAATGGGTTATCGCATGTGGTGGTCTTGTTTCCCGCCTCGTTGCTGGTAGGCGGTGCTTTGCCCGCCGGCTTGCCGGGTGGTGGTTTGCTTAAGCAGGTATTGGCCCGGCAGCGTAAAAAACCAGCTGCGTTACTAAGAGTCGCTGCTAAGGCAGAAAAAATGCCGGTAGAACCATTACTACCAGAAGCGACTCTGTCGGGCGGTGGGTTGGTTCGCTGGGTGGCCGTTGACCCTGATGCATCAGCATTTTTACGCCATCAGCAGTTGCGTCAGGCTTTGGGGGGGCTTTTGGCTGAACAGCCGGCTCGTCTGGATGTGGTGATTCATGGTTCCGCCGGCTTTGTAGCGTGTGCCATGCCCGATGCGGCTTACGTTGCAGCGGTGAATCGTGTTGCCTTGCCGAAGACGGTTGCTCTCGAGAAAGTGACTAAAACAACTGGGGCGCCTAAATCACCTAAACAGGCTGAAGTAAGTTTGTGGGTGGGGGCTCGCGATCAGGCTTTCCTCAAAACATTGCTGGCGAAGGCTTTGGCTAAAGCAGCAGCGAATACCTTAACCCGTGCGTTGTGCGTGTTGCCACCGAATCAACTGACGCCCGGATCATTCCGGGCTCTGATTCCATCGCAGATCAAGGGGTTGGGCATTCGATGTGAAACCTACGACGTGCCGCAATTGAAAAAAATGAAGGCGGGTGCATTTCTGGCGGTGGCTCAAGGCAGCCCGGAGCAGGACGCGGCAATTGTGCGCCTGAGCTATGTTCCTAAAGTGAAACCCGTTAAACGAGATACGAAGGATAAGTCGGCATCGGCGCCATTGCCGCACGTGGCGCTGGTCGGTAAAGGCATCTGCTTTGATACCGGCGGACACAACCTAAAGCCGGCACGTTACATGGCGGGGATGCACGAAGACATGGCCGGCGCGGCTGTGGTGCTATCGGTTATCCAGGCGGCTGCACAGCTGAGGTTGCCGATCAAGGTAGATGCATGGCTGGCGTTGTCGCGTAACGACATTGGTCCGGGTGCCTATCGACAGGGTGATGTCATCACAGCGCTGAATGGGCGCACTATCGAGATTGTGCATACGGATGCAGAAGGACGCATGGTGCTGGCGGATACATTGACGCTGGCTGCAGCAGCCAAGCCGGATTTGGTGCTGGATTTTGCAACGCTGACCGGCAGCATGACCACAGCATTGGGTAACCGAATGAGTGGTTTCTTTGCGACACAACGTCTTTTAGCTAAGCAGCTGGAAGAAGCCGGTGCGATTGCAGGCGAACGGTTAATGCCATTCGTGATGCCCGATGACTACGACAGTGCCTTAGACAGCCAGGTGGCCGATATCAAGCAGTGCACCCTGGATGGCGAGGCAGATCATATTCTGGCCGCGCGCTTCCTGAATCTGTTTGTGGGAGACGTTCCCTGGATGCACCTGGATTTATCGGCTGCGACCTGTAAAGGGGGATTGGCTGCTGTCGCAACCGATACGACCGGCTTTGGCGCAGCGCTGACACTAGAATTCTTGCAGTTGCTGGTGGCTAAAGGCTTGCCGCGACCCTCTCCGGCGTTCTGAAGCTAGTCTTCGCTGACATCCTCGTTCGTGGCTTCGGCCTCGGTCGAGGAAGCTTCCTGTAGCGATTTAAGTAGCTGGAAGATGGCGCGGTAAGCCTTAGGCGGCTTGTTTTCTGCCTGTTCTTTGAGCGCATTGCGGCGGAGTGTGCGCAATGCCGAAACATCAAGATCGGGGTGCTCGTTTTTGAGTGCCGTAATCACTGACTCATCGGCCAATAGCTTTTCCCGCTGCTTTTCTAGCGCGTGAAAGCGGGCGTTGGCCTTATTAGACACGCCGTCCAGTTCATCTAGCATTTCCTGAATCGGTTCAATGTCGACGTCACGCATCAGTTTGCCGATGTATTGCATCTGTCGGCGCAGTGCGCCAAATGAAGAGATACGTTTGGCTTCGCGCACAGCATCCAGAAGAATCTCCGGGATATCCAGCTTCTTTAGGCGGTCGTTACCCACGTCGACCAGGCGCTTGCCCAGTTCCTGCAACGCATCCATCTCTCCCTTTGCCTTGGTTTTGCTGCGCCGGCGTGCCTCGGTTTTTGGTTCCGGTTCGGCATTGACGACTTCCTGACCCTGACGGGTGTGAAAGTGACTGGGTGGTTTGCTGGCGTGGAAAGGCATGGTTTTCTGTCGTTCTGCTTATTCGATACGGTGGGGTTTTGCCGCTATCATACCAATCGAATACAAAACCTTTGACGATTGCCTCATGACACATCACGCCGCAGACGCTTCAGCGAACGACCATCTCTTTGCTCATACCCATGAAGCACTGTCCAGAATTGCGACGGACGTGATTACTCTGGCTACAGGTGGCGGCGCTTCGGCCGCTGAGGTGGAAATTTCGGAAGGCTTCGGGCAGAGCGTTAATGTGCGCCAGGGCGAGGTCGAAACGATCGAGCATCATCGCGATAAGCAGGTGGGTGTGACGGTCTATCTGGGGCAGCGCAAAGGATACGCTTCCACAAGTGATTTCTCCGGTGAAGCCTTGCAGGCAACGGTGCGTGCAGCACTGGATATTGCGCGCTTTACCGCAGAAGACCCCTGTGCGGGTTTGCCAGATGTTGAACAGCTCATGCTGGGGCCGGTGCCCGATCTGGATTTGTTTCACCCCTGGACACCCTCGGTAGACACAGCCGTGAATCTGGCGCGGGAATGTGAAGCGGCCGGGTTAGCGTATTCGCCAGCGATTCAGAACTCGGAAGGCGCTTCGGTGTCGACGCACCAGGGGCATTTCGTTATGGCGAACAGTCTGGGCTTTCTAGGTGGCTATCCGACCAGTCGACATAGCATGGGTTGCGCGCTGATTGCGGCCGATGCGCAAGGGATGCAGCGTGATGATTGGTATGAGTCCGTGCGCGCGGCAACGCAGTTTCCGCCTGCAGGCGACATTGGGCTAAAAGCAGCAGCGCGTGCGGTTGCACGGCTCGGTGGTCGGCAGTGCCCCACTGGTGAAGTGCCGGTGATTTTTGAAGCGCCCATTGCCTCGACTATTGTGGGAAGTCTGGTGCATGCGGCTTCTGGCGGCGCGCTCTATCGCAAGAGTTCGTTTTTGGAAGGCGCTGTAGGCACAAAAATTCTGCCTGACTTTGTGGTGCTGGAAGAGCGGCCGTTGTTGCGTGGTGGTCAATCGAGTGCGCCATTCGATGGAGACGGCTTGGCCACGCGCGATCGGGATGTAGTGCGCAACGGCATTCTTGAAGGTTACTTCCTGTCGGTCTATACCGCCCGCAAACTGGGAATGGCGCCAACAGCCAATGGCGGTGGCAGTCACAACCTTTTCTTCCGGGATACCCGCGCTGCGCATGCTGATCTCAAGGCGCTGATGAAGACGATGGGTACGGGCTTGTTGGTCACCGAGTTGCTGGGGCAGGGCGTTAATTACGTGAACGGTGATTATTCGCGCGGTGCAGCCGGTTTCTGGATTGAAAACGGCGAGATCGCCTATCCGGTGGAAGAAATCACCATCGCGGGTAACCTCAAAGACATGATGCAGGGTATTGTGGCTGTTGCCGAAGACCGATTGAGCCGAAGTGCTAAACAATCTGGCGCCATTCTGATCGATCGCATGATGGTGGCAGGCGCCTGATGCGCTGTTGTATCGTCCGTCATGGAGAAACCCCCTGGAATGCGGATCGTCGGCTGCAGGGGCATCAGGATATTCCCTTAAACGACCTAGGCTTGGTGCAGGCCGAGGCTGCTGGCCAGCATTTGCTGCGGCGGCATCAACAGACGCCCTTCGTTGCAGTGGTGAGTAGTGATCTGTTGCGTGCGTATCAAACGGCTGAGGCCGTGGCTAAGGCCTTGAATATGCCTGTGCAGAGCAAGCCTGCGTTGCGAGAGCGACATTACGGACTGTTTGAAGGGAAGACGCCTAAAGAAGCGGCCGCCTATGACCCGGTTGCCTACGGCGCGCTGGTAGAGCGTGCAGATCTGGCGGCAGCGCCCGGGGCTGCCGAACCATTGCAAGCCATGCTGGAGCGCATAGAAAATTGCCTGCTGGATCTGGCGCGGGTTTATGCCGATCGGGCGGTCGTTATTGTTACCCACGGGGGCGTTTTGGATCTCCTGTACCGCCGCGCTATGGGGCGTGCTTTGACAGGCCCGAGAGATGCGCCAATCCCCAATGCCGGCTTGAATTGGCTCGATATCGAGGCTGAAGAGCAGGGTTTGCGCTGGACAATGGTGGCTTGGGGCGAAACGACACATCTAACAGGCGCCAGCCGCGACGAAATCCTGTAAAATCACGGCCTTGGCTAGTTTCGGCTGTTGCCGTAGCCACCGATTTCTGTTTTGTCCGATTTTGACTGAATCCCGAGGTTTCTTATGTTCTCTGCCCGCGACACCCTCCAGCAAGTTGATCCTGAACTCTGGCAAGCCATTCAGGCTGAAGACCGCCGTCAGGAAGACCACATCGAACTGATCGCTTCGGAAAATTACGTTTCCCATGCCGTTATGCAGGCGCAGGGTTCGCAACTCACCAACAAGTACGCCGAAGGCTATCCGGGCAAGCGCTATTACGGTGGTTGTGAACACGTAGACGTCGTTGAACAAATCGCGATTGATCGACTGAAGGCGCTGTTCGGTGCCGATGCCGCCAACGTGCAACCAAACTCCGGTTCGCAGGCCAACCAGGCCGTGCTGATGGCGTTTGCCAAGCCAGGCGACACCATCATGGGTATGAGCCTGGCTGAAGGTGGCCACCTGACCCACGGCATGCCACTGAATATGTCGGGCAAGTGGTTCAATGTTGTGTCCTACGGCCTGAACGAAAAAGAAGAGATCGATTACGACCAGGTTGAAAAGCTGGCGCGTGAACATAAGCCGCGCATCATCGTGGCCGGTGCCTCGGCTTATGCCCTGCGTATCGATTTCGAACGTTTTGCCAAGATCGCCAAGGAAGTCGGCGCCATCATGTGGGTGGACATGGCGCATTACGCCGGTCTGATCGCCGCGGGGTACTACCCGAACCCGGTACCGCATGCTGACGTCGTGACCACAACGACACACAAGACACTACGTGGTCCACGCGGTGGTGTGATCCTGATGAAGGCCGAACACGAGAAGGCCATTAATTCGGCGATCTTCCCAGGCCTGCAAGGTGGCCCGCTGATGCACGTGATTGCCGCCAAGGCGACTGCGTTCAAAGAAGCCGCAACGCAAGGCTTCAAAGACTATCAGGAACAAGTACTGAACAACGCGCGCGTTATGGCCCGTGTGCTGGGTGAAGAGCGTGGTTTGCGTGTCGTTTCGGGTCGCACCGAAAGCCACGTATTCCTGCTCGATCTGCGCAACAAGAACATCACCGGTAAAGAAGCGGAAGCCGCTCTGGGTCGTGCGCACATCACCGTTAACAAGAACGGTATTCCGAACGACCCGCAGAAACCTTTCGTGACCTCGGGTATCCGCATCGGTTCGCCGGCGATGACTACGCGTGGTTTCACCGAAATCGAAGCCGAGCAGATCGCGCATCTGATTGCGGATGTGCTGGATGCGCCGAACGACGAAGCGGTTCTGGCCAAGGTGCGTGACCAGGTATCGGCACTCTGCAAGCAGTTCCCGGTTTACGGCAAGTAAAGCGGATCTGGACGCGGCGCGATGAAGTGCCCATTCTGTAGCGCGGACGGTACAACCGTTATTGAAACGCGCGAATCGGAAGAGGGTCACATCGTCCGCCGTCGTCGGCGTTGCGGTCAGTGTGAAAAGCGTTTTACGACGCATGAACAGGCCGAAATCCAGTTTCCGTTTATTGTTAAACGGAATGGATCGCGCACGGAATTCAGCCACGACAAGCTCGCTGCCTCTTTGCAGCTGGCGCTGCGCAAGCGCCCCGTTACAGCAGAGGCTATCGACTCCGCGGTATCACGTATTGAAGAAAAGCTCCTGGCACTGGGTGAGCGTGAAGTGACCTCGCAGCAAGTCGGTGAGCTGGTCATGCGCGAACTCAAGAAGCTCGATAAAGTGGCCTATGTGCGCTTTGCTTCGGTGTATCGCAACTTCACCGATATTGATGAATTCTCCGAAGTGATTCGCGAGATCTCGCCGGTCGTCTGACCGACGTATGTAGAGACGGGTTATGCCCGAACCAACAATTCACACGCCTAATGCCGCTGATAGCGCCTGGATGGCGCGCGCATTGCAGCTGGCAGCTAATGGGCTCTACACCACCGGTGTGAATCCACGTGTGGGTTGTGTATTGGTTAAAGACAACCAGATTATTGGCGAAGGTTGGCATGAGCGCGCGGGCGAAGGTCATGCCGAAGTGATGGCGCTGCAGGATGCTGAACGCCGTGGCAATGACGTAACGGGCGCGACTGCGTATGTCACGCTCGAACCCTGTTCGCATCATGGCAGGACACCGCCTTGTGCTGAGGCCTTGATTAAAGCAGGTGTTAGTCGCGTCGTGGTCGCGATGGAAGATCCTAACCCATTGGTGGCCGGTAAAGGCTTTACGCTGCTCCAGGCTGCAGGCATTGAAGTTGCTGCACCATTGATGGCCGCCGAGGCAGAAGCGCTGAATGTCGGATTCGTAAAACGCATGCGCCAGGGTTTGCCTTGGGTCCGTCTCAAGATGGCTGGCAGTCTGGATGGCCGAAGTGCCTTGGTCAATGGCCAGAGCCAGTGGATCACCGGTCCTGAAGCTCGTGCTGATGGGCATCGTTTTCGTGCTCGTGCGCAAGCAATTCTTACCGGCGTAGGAACGCTCCTCGAAGATGATCCTTTAATGACGGTGCGGGGCGTTGATACCCCAATGGCTCAAGTAACGGCAACACCCGTGCCTTTGGCACCATCACTGCGTGTGGTGCTGGATAGCCATTTGCGTATGCCTGTTACCGCTAAAATTCTGCAGGGGGGCTGCCTGGTAGCAACGGCATCGACTGATGCCGAGCGTACCGCAGCGCTGCGTGCGGCCGGCGCCGAGGTGCTGGTTGTTCCGGATAGCGTAGGCCGAGTGGATTTGAAGGCGTTGCTACGCAATCTTGCCGAGCGTGGCATTAATGAGGTTCATCTGGAGGCAGGCCCACGCTTGAGCGGTGTATTTCTCAAAGCGGGGCTGATTGATGAGCTGCTGCTCTACATGGCTCCGACGCTATTGGGCAGTGATGCGCGCGGTTGGTTTGACGATCTGAATCTGACAAATTTGGACCAGAAGACCGCATGGCAGTTTCAGGATGTGCGAATGGTCGGGAATGATCTCCGCATCATTGCACGCCCCAAATAACCACTGACCTTACCAAGGAAGTGATTCGTAAAAATGGCGAATCGCTTGATAGGTTGCGTCAAACGCTGGCGGGGGTTCTTTCAAGAGTGCTGGTAGCTGTGTGTCGTAATCAGCCCGTGACAGAGAAATGACTTCTGGATCGCGGAGGGATGCTTCCGAAGGTGCTATGCCAACACGTGCACTGCTAGCCTCATAGAGCTTGCTGAGGATGTCGGCTTTATCTGCCTCACTGAAGTTATGGCCATCCAGCAACAGGAATAAATCATAAATGTCCTGGTAGCGCTTTCTCTGCCGTTCAACCTGTTGCAAGACAGACCGGAACTTTTCGGCGATCAGGTCATGAAAGCCATACATCGACAACTGGCCAGCATCGATCGATTGTTGTTCAATCCCCGTCGACCATTCGTTGTAGCTGTAGTCGATGGATACAACCTGCGCCGCTTTCTTGACGTTAAGCTGTTTGAGCTGATTGGGCTCTGAAAGCTTTGCATACCCAATCTTGATCCGCAAGGTAGGGAAGGTTGGGTTCTGCTCAGCTTGCGGATTGAGGGAGGTTGATTGAACCCTGAGCCTTAAACCGTATTCGTTGTCCGCATTAGTTGTGAGCAGTGCTTCGTCTAGATCAACTAGGAATATGGGCACCTCAGATTTTGAGAAGACATCCGTTGTCGAGAAATCGATGTCTTTGGTAAATCTTGGGCTGTTATAGCGAATGGCCAGCAAGGAACCGCCTTTCATTACCATCAACGGTGCCAGTCGATGCGAGTTGGCGATGGCACTTAAGATCAGGTGCACCGCTTGGCGAAATGTTTTTCTAGCGGGGTCGGTTTCGGCCAAAACCCAGTCTTGGAGATTAATAACGCTCATTCAGTAGGTAGCGCCACATTGATCGAAAGACACCACGGCTCAGAGAAGTTTTCGCTGTAGTCTTCGGCAGGATCCAACTTTCTAGAACCGCCCCGCTTGGCCAATGTCTTCCAGTTTTCAATACGGGCATCTGAAAGGCCGCACAGGCATTCCAGGATGTAGCCAGCACGTACCTTATCGATGGCGCTGCCATGCTGATCCAGCTCATCAGCAATTAACCGCAAGTAAGGCTTGGCATGATCTTGAAAGCATTCAATAACGTGGTGAATGCCACCGCAAAGTTCTGGCGCGCGGAGCATATCGAGAAAAGTGCGTCCGAGTGTCGAAACCCTTAGGTGTTGATCCGGGTAAACCCGATAGGCACCGTAATGCACGCTAGCGGTACGATGCACCGGCTTGCCCAACAGCTTGCTGAAGCTGGTGGGTTGCATGGCGGGTAGTCCCGCATCCCGGTAGGCTTCGACATTGTCACCAAGATCGTGCTTCATCCGTTCTAGCGCAAACGCCTTCCAATCTTTCGGGGCAGGTGTAGAAAGATACAGAATTTCGGGCATGCGATTGGTGAGCCCGTGGAACTCCATAGCGCTCAAGTGAGACACATAACAAAAAGGGTCTATGCCACAAGCCAGAACGCGTGGATCTTGAGCATTGGTACCAATCAGGCTAAACGCATTGCTCGGCCGCAAACCGGCGATAGGGCGCAGCACGCCACGCTGCAAGATATCTTGCGCACATTGGGTGTATGTCTCTAGGGGGTTTAGATCAGGCAATGTACCAATTGCTTGAAACACACACAGCCCCAATTGGTAACGCGTCACTACGGGCTGAGCTAGCTCGCCCAGTAAGCGTGTGGCGTTATCGGCGATCTTAGATCGGTTCATTAGTGTGATTACCATTCGTCCTTAGGACGAATGGTAATCACACTAAGATTGATAGTCAAGACGCAGAAAACAGAATTTTATTCTTGCATCAGGTTATAATGCGTCCTAAGGACGCATTATAACCTGATGCATTGAACGAATCTATAAGTTATCTGATTAATCTCCGCATCGTTGCTTAATGAGTGAAATCGCTAACTTACTGAATTAATTGACGCTGCGGAGAATAAAGTTAATAATCTCCGCATGAAAAGCGGAGATTATCGTTATATCTGGCAGCAACCGGAGTGGCCGCATTGGTCTTATGACCCCAAGCGGCTGATGCCATTGCTCGCCCAGGTGCACCTGGCTCAGGGTCTGTTGCGTGGTCGGTTGCATGGCCTCGGCATGGATCAGCAAGACCAGGCCAATCTGCGTGTGCTCACCGAAGACGTCCTCAAGACCAGTGAGATCGAAGGTGCAACGCTCAATCCGGAATCGGTGCGCTCATCCATAGCCCGCCGCCTCGGCGTAGATATCGGCGCACTAGCACCGGCAGACCGACACGTTGAGGGTGTGGTCGATATGGTGTGACCTTCCCCCGATAAATCGTCTTCCAAGGGGATCGTAAAATCACGATCAACAT
>CAZCGW010000013.1:46793-51138 GCA_964498255.1 uncultured Dechloromonas sp. | reverse complement strand
CTGAGATTCTTTGCCGGTATCCCTGTATAGATAATCTAAACAGCATAGTGTGTTCATGATTTTGTTCCGCGCAAAGAATCTCAGGTTTTAAATTGCAGCTTATCGAACTTGCAGAATGATACGTCCAGTTTGTCGGTTGGTATTAGGGCGTTTGGAAACTGATTTGGTCAAGAGGACAGAGATGTGAGGCACGACGTTCTGTAATTGACGGGTATTGCTTAGGCTGCGATAGCTTCTTTTCGCTGACGCTTTGCCGGAAGGCGACCGGTAGGTTTTATTGTTGTAGCGCTTACGGTCAGCTTTGGTTTTAGTCCTGCTGTTGCAGCCATATCCAGCAGTGCGTCTGTAGAGAAGAGGCTGATACGGCCACGCGTTAGATCAGAGACTCTTGGTTGAGTCACGCCCAAGAATGTAGCGGCGTCCGCCTGTGTGCACCCTTGGATGTTAAGCCATTCCTGTAGTGCTCTCATGAGATCCGAACGGATCTTCATGCTGGCGGATTCCTGGGGGGTATCGGTGATGGCATCCCAGACTGAATCGTGTTTTATTGTTTTCATTTTGAAATGATACAAGTTTTTGTATGAAGAACAAGATGAATGTCGTTGGCTTGGATATCCACCTTTGGAATTAAATTTATTCTGACATTCAAGAGTCTCACCAGGTGAGACTCTCGACCTCTAGGATGCTCCCTATATGAATTTTTTTAGTACCAGTGGGGAGAAATCGTGTTCGAACAGATTGTTAAGGGTGCGCTGTGGTTTGCTGTGGCTACTTACGCGATTGGTACCTTTAAGACGCTGACGCTGGCTTTAGCTGCGGATGGTGGTCAGAGCGCTGGCCAGGTGCTTGTGAAAGAAGAGGGCAGAAAGCCGCTGATCTATCCGGTGATTGATGGTACGGATATGGCTATGCCATTTTCTACGCCATTTCAGGCTGCGTCACGGGTGGTCGGTACGTCAAAGCTGTATTACGCGGTGTATCCGGGTATGTCTGTAAGGGATACGCGGTATCGGGTGTTCTGGAAATAGGTTTAGAACTCAGGAGGGTTTATGAAGTATCCAATAGCAATTAAAAATCCAAACTCAAGCAGTGAAGCTTGGAGCATTGTTGTGCCTGATCTGGAAGGCTGCTTTTCTGCGGCTGATAGCGGAGTCGATGAAGCGATCGTTAATGCTAAGGAAGCAATAGAGCTCTGGATTGAAACAGCTTTAGATAGCGGAATGGATATTCCTGCGCCAAGTTCTATGACGCATCTGCAAAAAGATCATCGGTACAAGGGTTGGATCTGGGCAGTAGCCGAGATTGATCCCGCGCGCGTTCAATTGAAGAAAACCATCAGCAAATCTTAAAAACTTCGCAAAGAAGTATTGACGCAGCGCACATGTTTACGTATAGTTCGCAGCTCGTCGGGGCGTAGCGTAGTCCGGTTATCGCGCCTGGTTTGGGACCAGGAGGTCGTGAGTTCGAATCCCACCGCCCCGACCACTTTTTTTGTGGTTGATGTATCCAAGAGTAACGCGTTTCCGCAAGGCGCCCGTAGCTCAACCGGATAGAGCAACGGCCTTCTAAGCCGTAGGTTGTTGGTTCGATTCCAATCGGGTGCGCCAACTTAGCAGTTAGCAGTACAGTGGTGGGCGTAGTTCAGTTGGTTAGAATATCGGATTGTGATTCCGAGGGTCGTGGGTTCGAATCCCATCGCCCACCCCAAAAAACACAGAATTAAGGCCAATCAATCGATTGGCCTTTTTCGTTTCTAGTTGAGTGTTTGAAGCGACGCCTGATCAATCAGGAACACAAAATCACTGCCACCCTCTGTGTCTAACCATACGAGTGGTAGATCGGGGTAGGTGTTGGTCATCACCTCTTTGTTGTGACCAATTTCTACGATCAACCAGCCACCCGGGTTAAGTGTCTTTGCTGCCTGGCGCATGAGTGTGTGCACCAGATCCAGACCATCTTTACCGCCCGCCAAGGCCATCTCTGGTTCGTGACGGTATTCGCTTGGCAGTGCATCCATCGCAGCTGCATCAACGTACGGCGGGTTGCTGATGATGATGTCGTACTTCTGATCCAGCAGCGGTGCCATGAGGTCACCCTGGTGCAGTTTGAGGCGATCCTGCAGGCCATAGAGATCTACATTGATGCGTGCCACTTCCAGTGCGTCTGGCGATAGATCAACGGCATCAACTTCACTGTTAGGGAAGTGCAGTGCGGCCAGTATGGCTAGGCAGCTGGAACCGGTGCAGATATCAGCAACGCGGGTAATGGCATCCGGGTTTTGTACCCAGGGGGCCAGATCGTCCATGAGCAGTTCTGCAATGAACGAACGCGGCACGATGACGCGGCGATCGATCTTGAAGATGTAAGGGCCGAGCCAGGCTTCGCCCAGAATGTAGGCGAGTGGTGTTTTCGTGGTGCAGCGTTCGTTCAGGCGCTGAGTCAGCGTGGTGCGTTGATCTGCGGTGAGTGTGTCTGACCAGAATTTGTCGAGTTCATCGAAAGGGATGTCGAGCGTGGCGCTAAGCAGCCAGGCCACTTCGTCTTCTGCACAGGTGCAGCCATGGCCAAAACTGAGGCCGGCGCTTTCCAGTTGGGTGACGGCGGTTTCGTAAAACTCGGCAATGCTGTCTGCAGGTGCGGTCATGCGCTTTGGCTTACTTCAGCAGCTGGCTGAAAATGTTTTTGTAGATGGCGGCCAGCTCGGGGAGGGCGCTCAGTTCGATGTGCTCGTCGATCATGTGGATCGATGCATTGACCGGGCCCAGTTCGATAATCTGTTCGGCAATGTCGGCAATAAAGCGGGCATCCGATGTGCCACCGGTGGTGGAGAGCTCGGTGTCGATACCGCACACGGTTTTAATGGCATTGCGCGCTGCATCGGCCAGCGGGCCTTCGGGGGTGATGAAGGGCTTGGCGCCGAGCGTCCACTCGATGCTGTATTCCAGGCCGTGGCGCTTGAGCAGGTCTTCAACGTGCTGCTTCAGGCCATCTGCCGTGCTGGCGGTGGAGAAGCGGAAGTTGAACTTCAGGTTCAGCGTGCCGGGAATAACATTGGTTGCACCGGTACCGGCATTGAAGTTGGAGATCTGGCAGGTGGTGGGCGGAAAGTATTCGTTACCGTTGTCCCACACGGTGGCCGAGAGTTCGGCCAGTGCCGGGGCAAACTGGTGAATGGGGTTACGTGCGAGGTGCGGATAGGCCACGTGGCCTTGCACGCCTTTGATGGTGAGGTTGCCGGAGAGCGAACCACGGCGGCCATTCTTGATCATGTCGCCGCAGCGATTGACCGAAGTCGGTTCGCCGACGATGGCGTATTGAATTGTTTCACCACGCGCCTTGAGGGCATCGACCACAATGGTGGTGCCGTCGTTGGCCGGGCCTTCTTCGTCTGAGGTCAGCAGAAAGGCGATAGAACCGGGGTGGTTCGGATTCTCTGTTACGAATTGCTCGACAGCCACCACAAAGGCAGCCAGCGAGCTTTTCATATCAGCAGCGCCGCGGCCGTAGAGTTTGCCGTCTCGTTCCGAGGGTTGGAACGGGGGCGTAGTCCAGGCATCAAGACTGCCGGTAGGAACCACATCCGTATGACCGGCCAGCACCATGAGCGGTGCTGTGGTGCCACGCCGTGCCCAGAGGTTGCTGGTGCCGTTGCGGTCGATGTGCTCGAAGCTAAAGCCCAGGGGCTTGAGGCGTTCGGCGATCAGTTCCAGACAACCGGCATCTTCCGGGGTGACGGAAGCCCGCGCAATGAGGGCTTCGGTTAGCTGACGGACGGGTTCGCTCATGGGTTTGTTTCGATTAGTCGCGATTAATCACGAAGAAGGTCGTTCAGGCTGGTCTTGGCACGGGTTTGTGCGTCGACCTTCTTGACGATAACAGCGCAGTACAGGCTGTACTTGCCATCAGGCGATGGCAGGTTACCGGCTACAACGACCGAACCAGCTGGTACGCGACCGTAATGGATTTCGCCAGTTTCGCGATCGTAGATCTTGGTCGATTGGCTGATGTAGACGCCCATCGAGATAACGCAGTTGTCTTCAACGATCACGCCTTCAACGACTTCCGAACGGGCGCCGATGAAGCAGTTGTCGCCAATGATGGTTGGGTTGGCTTGCAGTGGTTCCAGAACGCCGCCGATGCCAACGCCACCCGACAGGTGAACGTTCTTACCGATCTGGGCACACGAGCCAACGGTGGCCCAGGTATCAACCATGGTGCCTTCGTCTACGAATGCGCCGATGTTTACATAGGAAGGCATCAGCACCACGTTCTTGGCGATGAACGAGCCACGACGGGCGGTAGCCGGTGGCACCACGCGGAAGCCGCCTTCGCGGAACTGGGCTTC
>CAZCGW010000013.1:0-46693 GCA_964498255.1 uncultured Dechloromonas sp. | reverse complement strand
CGTTTGAGAAGGTGGCCAGCTTCGGGTATCATCGGGCTTTCCCGCTGCACGTTTTGTTATGACCAAATATGTCTTCGTCACGGGTGGTGTCGTGTCTTCCCTGGGTAAGGGAATTGCGGCAGCCTCTCTGGGTGCGATTCTCGAATCGCGTGGCCTCAAAGTCACCCATTTAAAGCTCGATCCCTACATCAACGTCGATCCCGGCACGATGAGCCCATTCCAGCACGGTGAAGTTTTCGTGACGGAAGATGGCGCAGAAACCGACCTGGATCTCGGCCACTATGAGCGCTTTACTAGCGCCCGTATGCACAAGCGCAATAACTTTACGACCGGCCAGGTTTACGAGTCGGTTATTAAGAAAGAGCGCCGTGGTGAATACCTGGGTAAAACCGTTCAGGTCATTCCGCACATTACCGATGAGATCAAGCATCTGATCAAGCGCGGTGCCGAAGGCGCCGACGTGGCTCTGGTAGAAGTGGGCGGTACAGTCGGCGATATCGAATCGCTGCCGTTCCTGGAAGCCATTCGCCAGATGGGTATTGAAGAAGGCCGTGAAAATGTCTGCTACATCCATCTGACCCTGTTGCCATGGATTCCGACGGCCGGTGAACTGAAAACCAAGCCGACCCAGCACTCGGTGAAGGAACTCCGTGAAATCGGTATTCAGCCAGACGTGCTGCTCTGCCGTGCTGACCGCGAGATTCCTGTGGAAGAGCGCCGCAAGATTGCGCTGTTCTGTAATGTGGCCCCGGAAGCCGTGATCGAAGCACTGGATGCGCCGTCGATCTACAAGATCCCTGAAATGCTCCATAACCAGATGCTGGACGAGATCGTTTGCCACAAGCTGGCCATTCTGGCCCGTGCGGCCGATCTGTCGATCTGGAACAAGCTGGTGCATTCGCTAGACAACCCACAGCGCTTTGTCGATGTGGCTTTTGTCGGCAAGTATGTGGATCTGACCGAGTCATACAAGTCGCTGATTGAAGCGCTGGTGCATGCCGGTATTCATACGCACGCCAAGGTACGTATCCATTATCTGGATTCGGAAGAACTGGAACGTAACGGTTGTGGCGCCCTGAAAGATATGGATGCCATTCTGGTACCAGGCGGCTTTGGTAAGCGCGGTACGGAAGGCAAGATTGCCGCAATTCGTTTTGCCCGCGAAAACAAGGTGCCTTACCTGGGTATCTGCCTGGGTATGCAACTGGCCGTGGTGGAATACGCCCGTGATGTGGCCGGTATGAAGGATGCACACTCCACCGAGTTTGATCCGGCATCGCCGTTCCCGGTGATAGGTCTGATTACCGAGTGGAAGGATCGCTCGGGCAAGATGGAACAGCGTTCGGAAGACTCCGATCTGGGCGGCACGATGCGCCTGGGCGGCCAACTCTGTTTGCTGAAGCCTAATTCGCTGGCCCGTGAAATTTACGGCGCCGATGAGATTACCGAGCGTCACCGTCATCGCTATGAAGTGAACAACACGCTGCTGGCCAAGCTGGAAGAAGCCGGTCTGGTCGTTGCTGGCCGTGCGCCGGTTACCGATCTGTGCGAAATGGTTGAATTACCGAAGTCGGTACACCCATGGTTTGTGGGCTGCCAGTTCCACCCGGAATTCACCTCGAACCCACGTCAGGGTCACCCATTGTTTACGGCCTACGTTAATGCCGCTGTGGCACATCAAGACACCACGGGTGTTAAGAAAGCCGCCGCAGTTAAAACCGGAGTTGCCTGATGAAGCTCGCTGGCTTTGAAGTTACGGATACCTCGACGTTTTTCCTGATTGCCGGACCGTGCGTGATCGAGTCCGAGCAGATGTGCCTGGAGATTGCCGGCACGATGAAGGAAATCACGAGCGGTCTGGGTATCCCGTACATTTTTAAAGCCAGCTTTGATAAGGCCAACCGCAGTTCGGGTAAATCTTTCCGCGGCCCCGGTCGTGAAGGTGGCCTGGCAATTCTGGCCAAGGTGCGTGAGCAGATCGGTGTGCCCGTGCTGACCGATGTGCATGGTATTGATGACATTGCACCGGTAGCCGCCGTGTGTGATGTGTTGCAGACGCCGGCCTTTCTGTGCCGCCAGACAGACTTTATCGAAGCCTGCGCCGCCAGCGGTAAGCCGGTGAATATCAAGAAGGGCCAGTTCCTGGCGCCGGGCGATATGCAGAACGTGGTTGATAAGGCCCGTGCTGCGGCTAAAGAAGCCGGCGTAACCGAAGACACCATTATGGTGTGTGAGCGTGGCGCGTCGTTCGGTTATAACAATCTGGTTTCGGATATGCGTTCGCTGGCGATCATGCGCCGCACTGGTTGCCCGGTGGTGTTTGATGCCACGCACTCGGTACAGTTGCCGGGTGGGCAGGGTAGTTCGTCCGGTGGGCAGCGCGAGTTCGTGCCGGTACTGGCACGTGCTGCGGTTGCCACGGGGATTCATGGCCTGTTCATGGAAACTCATCCGGATCCATCCAAAGCCATGTCCGACGGCCCGAATGCCTGGCCGCTGGCACAGATGCCCCAGTTGCTTGAACACTTGCTGACGCTGGACCGTGCGGTCAAAAGCGCCCGCATGTTTGATCTTTCCTGAAGTACTTTGACGACCTGTCTAAACCACTACGTATTTAAATACCTACAAAGAAAGGCCTGACCATGAGCGCAATTGTTGACATCATCGCCCGTGAAATCCTGGATTCGCGCGGTAACCCAACTGTTGAAGCCGATGTGCTGCTGGAATCCGGCGTTATGGGCCGTGCGGCTGTGCCGTCGGGCGCTTCGACCGGTACACGTGAAGCGATCGAACTGCGTGATGGTGATGCGAGCCGTTATCTGGGTAAGGGTGTGACGCGCGCTGTTGAGCACGTGAATACCGAAATCAGCGAAGCGCTGATCGGTCTGGATGCTCAGGAACAGGCGTTCATCGACAAGACTCTGATCGATCTGGACGGCACCGATAACAAGGCCCGTCTGGGCGCGAATGCCATGCTGGCTGTTTCGATGGCCGTGGCCAAGGCTGCTGCTGAAGAAGCCGGTCTGCCGCTGTACCGCTACTTCGGTGGCGCTGCCCCGATGTCGCTGCCTGTGCCAATGATGAACATCATCAATGGTGGTGAGCACGCCAACAACAGCCTGAACATTCAGGAATTTATGATCATGCCAGTGGGCGTGAACTCATTCCGCGAAGCACTGCGCTGTGGCGCCGAGATTTTCCATGCGCTGAAGAAGCTGCTGGACAAGAACGGCCACTCGACTGCCGTAGGTGATGAAGGTGGTTTTGCACCGAACCTAGGTAGCCATGCCGAAGCCCTGGAAGTAATCATGCAAGCCATTCAGGCTGCTGGTTACGTGCCAGGTAAAGATGTGCTGCTGGCGCTGGACTGTGCCGCTTCCGAGTTCTACAAGGATGGTAAGTACGATCTGTCGGGCGAAGGCCTGCAGCTGACATCAGCCCAGTTTGTTGATTATCTGGCCACGCTGGTTGATAAGTTCCCGATCGTTTCGATCGAAGACGGTATGTCGGAAGCCGACTGGGACGGCTGGAAGCTGCTGACCGATCGCCTGGGCGACAAGGTACAGATCGTAGGTGACGATATTTTCGTGACCAACACCCGTATCTTCAAGGAAGGTATCCAGAAGGGTATCGCTAATTCGATCCTGATTAAGATCAACCAGATCGGTACGCTGAGTGAAACCTTCGCAGCTATCGAGATGGCCAAGCGCGCCGGTTACACCGCCGTGATTTCGCACCGTTCGGGCGAAACCGAAGATTCGACCATTGCCGATATCGCTGTTGGCCTGAATGCCGGTCAGATCAAGACGGGTTCGCTGTCGCGTTCGGACCGTATCGCCAAGTACAACCAGCTGCTGCGTATTGAAGAAGATCTGGGCGACACTGCGTCGTACCCGGGTCGTGACGCGTTCTACAACCTGCGTTAATTCATCTCCCTATGCGTCCTTCAACCGCTATTCTGATCGGCCTGGCTGTGGTGATTCAATACCCGCTATGGCTGGGTAAGGGTGGCTGGTTGAAGGTGTGGGAAAGCGATTCGCAGCTGCGTCAGCAGCGCGAGACAAATCGCCAGCTGGAGCTGCGTAATGCAGGTCTGGAAGCAGAAACTCGTAATCTGAAATCTGGCCTGGAAGCGGTTGAAGAGCGCTCCCGGTATGAACTCGGTATGGTTAAGCCTGATGAGATTTTCTATCAGCTGCCACAGCGCAAGAAGGCTGCTGCCGAAACAGTGGCGCCTGATACTGCCAAAACCGATACGGCCAAACCCGAATCTGAGAAGGAAAAACAATGACTGGACTCGTTCACCGTAATACCGTTGTGACGCTGGATTACAGCGTTACGGATTCGGATGGCCAGGTGGTTGATGATGGTCGTAACCCGATCCGTTATCTGCACGGCGGTTATGGTGACATCTTTGATCGCATTGAAGAAACTCTGGAAGGCAAGAAGATCGGTGAGTCTGTAACGGTTAAGCTGCAGCCGGAAGAGGCCTATGGTGACTACGACTCCGAGCTGGTGCAGATTGAAGAGCTGTCACGCTTTCCGAAAGAAACCAAGGTGGGTATGCAGTTCGAAGGCGCACCTGAAGGTTCTGACGAAGACGATATCGTGATTTATCGCGTTACCGATGTGGCAGACGGCAAGGTGGTGCTGGATGGCAACCATCCGCTGGCTGGTATGTCGCTCGTGTTTACCTGCACGGTACGTGATGTGCGTCCGGCAACGGCCGATGAGCTGGAAGACGAATGCGTGGGTGATGACGACGAAGACGGCGAAGCGCCGCAGGTGGTCATTCACTAATTAGCGGTTTGCGGATCTCCCTCGTCGTCCTTCATATCGAGTGGCGGCCAGGGGTAGGATTCAAATTGAAATTCAGTCCGGTGTACGGGATCGTCACCGGATTTTTTATTGCGCTCGATTTTTACCTGCACCCAGCCCTGTTGTAAGGCGCCGTAGGTTTCTACCCGGGTGAAGTTTTGTATCGGTAGCTGGTTGTCCGGGTTGAGGAGCGGGTGGTCGATACGATGCACGCCATTGCCGCCGTGAACCATTAATACCTGACCGGGAAACCCGAAGGTTTCTGACCGGATCAGATTGGCGAGTAGCTGCTTTTCTGGCGGTGCTTTGCTATCTGCATCGGGTGCATCGAAAACAACCTGGTGCGGCATCACCATTACGAGCATGTTGATGTCTTGCTTACGTGCTTCGCTAAAGGCTTCTTTGATCCAGGCTTCAACGGCACTGGTTCGGTTCTGTAGTGATTCAGTCCCGGCAACATCTTTACGGTCAACGCTGATGTTGTTGGGGGATGAGAGCGTAATAAACAGGGCGGGGCCCGATTGCCAGCGCATGTGCTCAGGGTAATCGGCCTGTCGAATGAGCGGCAGGCTGGGTTGGCCTAAGCTGCGATCTGATTGATAGAAGGTCTTACGCAAAAGATTGAGGCGCTCTTCAGGTGTGAAGTTACCCGTGGCGCTTTTGCCGCAGAGCAACCATTCGGCGTCACCTGGCACATAAAAGGTGGGCAATGGTGCTGCGGCGAATACCGGGTAGGCCGCCAGCAGATTGGTGTCTTTACAGTTCTGGTCGGCGGGTTTGAGGCCGCCGGTAGAAATCGCCAGGGCCGAACCTTTAGCGGCCATGTCGGCCAGCATGCCTTTGAGGTAACCCTGATGTTCCGGCGTCATGTAGACATCGCCAAAGAGTGCGAAGGTGAGGTTGCTGGCAAAGACGCTGTGACTACAGCTTAGTGCAGCAGCCAGAACGGCAGCTTTGATCATTGCGCGGATGGTGCGGCAAGTACGTTGCATCATCTTATTGCCTTGAAATATTTTTGAGTTGATACAGAGCATCCAGCGCCTGACGTGGGGTCAGGCTATCCGGGTCGAGATCGGTGAGCGCCTCAATGAGGGCACTTTCGATGCTGGTGATCTGTGCTGGAAGGTTATCAGTAACTTCCGGAAGCACATTGTCGCTTTCAAAGAAGTCAGTCTGGTTGTTGCTGTCTGGTGTGTTCTGGCTGTGATGCACCGATTGGGCTTCTAGCTCGAGCAAGGTTCTGCGGGCATCACGCACCACGCTGGCAGGTATGCCGGCGAGAGAGGCGACTTCAATTCCGTAGCTCTGATTGGCGGGGCCCGGTTGCACTCTGTGCAGGAAAACAATGCGGTCGT
The DNA here is from genome assembly GCA_964498255.1 of uncultured Dechloromonas sp. Taxonomy (GTDB): domain Bacteria; phylum Pseudomonadota; class Gammaproteobacteria; order Burkholderiales; family Rhodocyclaceae; genus Fluviibacter. The sequence continues at coordinate 40,520 of CAZCGW010000013.1, read as the reverse complement.
GATGCTCTACTGCATTGAGGTGTACATTTTCCAGCTGCTTGAACTTCTCACTCAGGCGGGTGAGTTCGAAGTAATGCGTGGCAAACAGTGTGAGCGATTTGTTCTGGCGTAATACCTGTTTAAGCACGGCAGATGCCAGCGCCAGGCCATCAAAGGTGGACGTGCCGCGTCCGATTTCATCCATCAATACCAGACTGTTGGCGTCGGCCTGATTCAGAATGGCCGCGGTTTCGGTCATTTCAACCATAAAGGTTGAGCGGCCGGAGGCCAGATCATCCGATGCGCCGATGCGGGTGAAGAGTGCCGTAATGCGGCCGATGCGTGCACTGCGTGCCGGGACATAGCTGCCGATGCGCGCCAGAAGGACGATGAGTGCTGTCTGCCGCATGAAGGTGGATTTACCACCCATATTAGGGCCGGTGATGAGTAGGCACTGACGATCGGGATGCAGGCGGGTTTCGTTTTCTACAAAGGGTTTGCCGTCTTTGCGTAACGCATGTTCGACGACCGGGTGACGACCTTCGCAGATGTCAATTTCCGGAATGGGGCTAAACACGGGGCGTGACCAGCCACGCTCATGCGCGGTTTGCGTAAAACTACCTACCAGATCAAGTTCGGCAATGTCGCTGGCCAGTGATTTAATGGCGATGACGTGCGTTTGCAGTTGTTCGAGCAATGCTTCGAAGAGCAGCTTTTCACGGGCGAGGGCACGATCCTGCGCCGAGAGTGCTTTGTCTTCAAAGGCTTTGAGTTCAGGCGTGATGTAGCGTTCGGCGTTCTTCAATGTCTGCCGACGGCGGTAGTGCTCGGGTACTTTGGCCGATTGCGCCTGCGAGACCTCAATATAGAAGCCATGCACCCGGTTGTATTCGACTTTAAGGGTGCTGATGCCGGTGGCCTCGCGCTCACGGGTTTCCAGATCAAGCAGGAAGTCACCGCAATGCGTCTGGATCTGACGCAGCTCATCCAGATCGACATCGTAGCCATCGGCAATAACACCCCCATCACGTACGTTGAGTGATGGTTCCAGATGCAGCGCCCGCTGCAATACTTGGCTGACTTGCGCAGGTGCGGCTGCCTGAATGATGCGGGTGGTTAGTTGCTGTAGCGCAGACTCGTTGAGCGTGGCAGCTTCGATCTGACCGAGTAGATCAGAAAGGGCTGGCCATTGCTGCAGGGTATCGCGCAGTGCCGCGAGTTCGCGTGGGCGTACTGACTGTAATGCGATGCGACCGGCAATCCGTTCGATGTCACAGAAACTGCGCAGCAAGGTGCGCAATGCGTCGAGCAGATCGGTGCGGTCGAGTAGGGTGTCGATTAACTGGTGGCGATTTCCCGGGACCGCATCGTCGGCCGATGGGTGATGCAGGGCGTGACGCAGTGCCCGTGCGCCCATGCTGGTCATGGTCTGATCCAGAATGCTGAACAGAGTGGTGGCTTCGGCATTGGGACCAGCGGCCAGGCGCAGTGATTCGGTGAGTTCCAGGTTGCGACGGGTAATGGCATCCATGCGCAGATATTGATTGGGGCGCTCGACCAGCACCTGGCTGATGCCCAGCATTTCCGGTTTGCGCAGTTGTGTTGCCTGAATGTAATCGAGCAATGCGCTGGCAGCGGCGAGTGCAGGCTGATCTTCGTTGGTGTCTACGCCGTAGGCGCTGAGGGCGCTGACATTGAGTGCGGCGCAAAGGGTGCGAGCACCGCTCTCGGCATCAAACAGCCAGTCGGCGCGGCGCAACGGTTTGTAATTGGATTCCTGCCAGGGATGGTTTTCCGGGACGAGGAGTTCTGTGGGTTCGATACGCCCCAGTAGGGTGCTGACCTGATCGGCAGGAATTTCACTCAGGGTGATGCGGCCTGCCGCTAGCGATATCCAGGCGGCCCCCCAACGGGCACCGGCAGGAAAGAGCGCCATGAGATGGTTTTCCCGGCGCTCATCCATGAGGGTGGCATCGCTGACCGTGCCTGGGGTAATGATGCGGCTGATGGCGCGTTCGACGGGGCCTTTGGAGGTGGCCGGGTCGCCGATCTGCTCACAGATGGCCACCGATTCGCCGGCCTTGATCAGGCGGGCAATGTACTGATCGGCGGCATGGAACGGCACGCCGGCCATGGGGGTCTGGCCGCGCTTGGTGAGGGTGATGTCCAGAATGCGTGCTGCCTTTTCGGCATCGCTCTGGAAAAGCTCGTAGAAATCACCCAGACGATAGAACAGCAGGGTGTCCGGGACGCTTTCTTTAATCGATAAATATTGACGCATCATGGGCGTCAATGTGGGTTCCGGGGTCTCTGCGGTGGCGTTCTTTTTGCTCATGTCGGCAATGACCCCGGTGTTGCTAGCCTTAGGCGCTGGCCTTTGTCAGATGTTTTTGTACGATCTGCAGCAAGGGTGTGTGCACTTTCGGCGTACCTGCAACAACGTCACCCGTTTTGATGTAGTCGCCATCACCATTGAGGTCGGTAACAAAACCACCGGCTTCAAGAATCATCAGGGTGCCTGCCGCCATATCCCAGGGGGCGAGGCCGAATTCCCAGAAGCCATCAAGACGGCCGGCAGCCACGTAGGCCAGATCCAGTGATGCAGCCCCTGGACGGCGCATGCCGGCGGTTTTTTCAGTCAGCTCACGGAAGGCGCCCATGTAGTTAGCGACGCGATCAAAAATGCGGTACGGGAAGCCGGTGCCGATGAGCGAGTCTGCCAGACGATCACTGCGGCTAACACGGATGCGACGGTCATTAAGGAACGCGCCACGGCCTTTGCTGGCAGTGAATAGTTCGTTGCGCATCGGATCGTAAATCACCCCGTGAGCCAATTGGCCGTTCTGGGTGAGGGCGATCGATACCGCATATTGCGGGAAGCCGTGAATGAAGTTCGTGGTGCCATCGAGCGGATCAATGATCCACTGGAACTCGGCATTGGCATTAGTGCTGCCTGATTCTTCCGCTAGAATGCCGTGGGTCGGATAGGCTTCGAGCAGAATTTCCTTGATGGCATCCTCTGCGGCACGATCTACCTGGGTGACATAGTCACTCTGGCCTTTGCGGGCAACCTGAAGGTTCTCGATTTCGAGGGCAGCGCGGTTGATAATTTGACCGGCACGACGTGCGGCCTTAACGGCAACATTAAGAAAGGGATGCATATCAGGGACACAGAGCAAGTGGCAAACGAGGTTCGTTCGCGCGATTGGCGCTATTGTACCTGTTGGCAGCCCGCTGGTCGACCAATGCCGCACCTTTTACCTGTAACGAAAAGCCCATGACTGACGAATTGACCCACACGGATTTACCGATGATTCCATTTCTGGATTGCCAGCGCATTGTGCTGTGCCGGCCATCGCATCCGGGCAATATCGGTGCTGCGGCACGCGCCATGAAAACCATGGGTTTGGGTTACAGCAGCCAGGGACCCCAGCTTGTGCTGGTGAACCCGTTATGTGCGATTGACGAGGTGGCGATACGCCGTGCATCGGGAGCGGCAGATCTGGTGACCGATTGCCGGGTAGCGGATAGCCTGGCCGAGGCGCTGGCCGGCTGTACGGGCGCCTTCGGGATGACGGTACGCGCCCGTGAACTGGGGCCGGAGCCATTAGAGCCCAAGGCCGCAGTGGCTGTCGCGCACACGCACTGGCAGCAGGGCGGGGCGCAGGGTGCGTTATCGGCTTTTGTATTTGGCAATGAAACCAATGGCCTGACCAATGAAGAGCTGCAGCATTGCCGGGCTGAGGTAAGTATTGCGACGAATCCGGCGTATGGTTCCCTGAACCTGGGGGCGGCTGTGCAGATCATGACCTATCTGCTGAAAGAAGTTTCCGGAAATACAACTTCCGTGGATACGGGTGCCACACGCTATGCATCGCCCTTAGCGACGGTTGATGCTGTGGAAGGGTTTTATCGCCATCTGGAAGCAGCGCTGATTGAAGCGGGTTTCCATGATCCGCAAAAGCCCAGACGCCTTATGCCGAAGATCCGGCGTATCTTCGAACGCACCCGTCTGGAGGCTGATGAAGTGAATATTCTGCGGGGCATCATTTCTGCGTTGAAAGCACCGCAGAAGGTTGATTAAAAAAGTCGGAATTAGTACAATGCAAGGCGTCGAAGGCTTGATTTAAAGCCTTTTCAAATTACAAGACTCAGACGCCTAGATGACCATTCTCAAGTCCATTCGGGAAGATATCCGCTCCATCTTCGAACGCGACCCTGCGGCGCGCTCGACGCTGGAGATTGTGACCTGCTATCCCGGAGTGCATGCCATGATGTTTCATCGTCTGGCGCACCGTTTGTGGCAATGGCACTTTTACTGGCTGGCACGCTTTATTTCCCATATTTCACGTTTTCTCACCGGTATTGAAATTCATCCGGGGGCAACAATTGGCCGCCGTTTCTTTATTGATCACGGCATGGGTGTGGTGATCGGTGAGACAGCCATTATTGAAGATGATGTCACGCTGTACCACGGGGTAACGCTGGGCGGCACCAGCTGGAACAAAGGGCGCCGTCACCCGACTTTGAAATCCGGTGTGGTGATTGGTGCCGGCGCAAAGGTGCTCGGCCCGATTACGGTAGGCGCAGGTGCCCGTGTAGGTAGCGATGCCGTGGTGGTGAAGGATGTGCCGGAAGGCGCAACTGCCGTGGGTAACCCTGCACGGATCATTGAAAACGAAAAGGCTCAGGACACCTCGCCACAGTCTGCGAAGCTCGGTTTCACGGCCTATGCTATCAACCGCGATGCCAGCGACCCGTATGCCAAGGCATTGCATGCGTTGCTGGAACATGCCGCAGAAACAGATCAACGCCTGGAGCAGCTACTCAAGAAGCTTGAAGCTTCAGGTATGCAGGTAGAAGAGGCTAATTCGGTGGCCGACAAGTTTGATCCGCAATACCTGAGTAAAATAGTTGACTAATCGCTGCGCCACGCAGTATAGTTGACACAAATACTTGGATATAGCGCCTGGCGCTCCAACTCAGTTAAAACCAGCCCCAATCCCAACGGGAGGCATTATGAGATTAACGACCAAAGGCCGTTTTGCAGTGACAGCCATGATTGATCTAGCGCTCTTCGTCGGTGATCGTCCAGTCACCCTGGCATCGATTAGCGAACGGCAGAATATTTCCCTGTCTTATCTGGAGCAGTTGTTTGCCAAACTGCGTCGGCACAAGATTGTCGAGAGTGTGCGTGGGCCGGGTGGTGGCTATTGTCTGGGACGTGACGCCCTCGAAATCACGGTGGCTGATGTGATTCTGGCTGTCGACGAGCCGCTCGATGCCACACAATGTGGCGGTCTCGAGAATTGCAAATCCGATCATCGTTGCATGACGCATGACCTGTGGTCGACTCTGAACCGCAAGATGCTTGATTATCTGGCATCGGTGACCTTGTCTGAGCTGGTCGAAAAGCAGCGTAAGAAAGTGGCAGCGCAAGCTGCCAAGTCGGATTCGAAGACCGTATCTTTTAGCGTGGCACAGGCCGCCTGAGTTAGATCATGGCAACACTTTACTTCGACCATAACGCGACCACACCGCTGGATCCGTTTGTGTTGGAAGCCATGTTGCCCTACATGGGGTCTCAGTTCGCCAATGCCTCGGCAACCTATACGGCTGGCAGAGAAGCGCGCCGTGCTGTCGACCAGGCGAGAGAGCAGGTTGCTGCTGCGATTGATGCCGATCCATCCGAAGTGATTTTTACCGCAAGCGGTAGTGAAGCCAATAATCTACTGATTCGTGGTTTTACTGATGCGTTGCTGGCAGAAAGTGATGCGCCTACACGTATTGCCTGTAGTTCGATTGAGCACCCCTGTGTGGCCGAGCCGATGCGTGCCCTGGGCCGTTCTGGCTGGGCTGTTAACACGCTTGCTGTCAATGCTGCCGGTGTGGTTGAAACGTCCAGCATTTCAGAACTGCCACTCGACACGCGCTTGTTGTCGGTGATGTCGGCGAATAACGAATCCGGTGTTTTGCAACCGGTCGCCCAGCTTGCTCAGACGTTCAAAACTGTACGTAATGGTATGTGCTGTGTTCATACGGATGCCGTACAGGCCTTTGGTAAGCACCCGTTGAGTTTTCGCGACTTGAATACCGCTGGCGTAGATGCGCTGACCGTATCGGCGCACAAGATCGGTGGCCCGAAGGGCATTGCCGCTCTGGTGCGTGATCGCCAATTGCCGCTAATGCCACTGGTATATGGCGGTGGCCAGGAGCAGGGTTTGCGTTCGGGTACCGAGAACGTGGCGGCGATTGTTGGATTTGGTGTGGCCTGTACGCGTGCTGTGGCTTCATTGGAAACACGTATGTCGCATTCCAGAAGTTTGCAGGTGCATCTGGAAGCCTGGCTTAAAAGCCGTGGTGCCGTGGTTTTCTCTGAGGCGGCTCAACGCCTGCCAAATACAAGTTTTGCGGCTTTTCCCGATATTGATGGGGAGACGCTGGTATCGCTACTGGATCGGCAAGGCATTGCGGTTGCCAGTGGTGCCGCCTGTGGTTCGGGCAAGGGCGGGGTATCGGCAGTCTTGCTGGCGATGGGCGTGGATCCGCTACTGGCTAAAGGCGCACTTCGTATTAGCCTAGGCATGATGCCTTATGGCGCTAATTCAATTGAAGAGGTTGATCGTTTAACCGGTCAGCTGGATAAGGTTTTGAGTCAGCTGCAGCGCTTTGCTGCTGTGGCCTGACAGTTTTCTGTGGAGTTAATGATGAAGTTCCCAATCTATCTGGATTATTCGGCAACCACCCCAATCGACCCGCGTGTGGTCGAGGCCATGATGCCTTACCTGACCGAGAAGTTCGGTAATCCTGCATCGCGTTCACACCAGTACGGTTGGGACGCGGAGGCGGCCGTCGAGAATGCACGTAATGAAGTCGCTGCGCTCGTGCATGCTGACCCTAAAGAGATTGTCTGGACTTCAGGTGCGACGGAAGCCAACAATCTGGCGATCAAGGGCGCTGCCAACTTTTATCAGGGTAAAGGCAAGCATCTCATTACGCTGAAAACCGAGCACAAGGCGGTGCTGGATACCATGCGTGAGCTGGAGCGTCAGGGTTTCGAAGTCACTTACCTCGATGTGTTGCCGAATGGTCTGGTCGATATGGCTGCGCTAGAAGCTGCGCTACGCCCCGATACGATTCTGGTGTCGGTGATGGCGGTCAACAACGAGATCGGTGTGGTACAGCCGATTGCCGAGATTGGTGAGCTGCTGCGAAGCAAAGGCATTCTGTTCCATGTGGATGCCGCTCAGGCAACGGGCAAGATTGATATCGATCTGTCGAAGCTGAAGGTTGATCTGATGAGCTTTTCGGCGCACAAGACTTATGGCCCTAAAGGCATCGGTGCGTTGTACGTACGTCGTAAGCCACGCGTGCGCCTGGAAGCCCAGATGCATGGTGGTGGCCATGAGCGCGGCATGCGCTCAGGCACCTTGGCGACATTCATGATTGTCGGCATGGGCGAAGCTTTCCGTCTTGCCCGTCTGGAAATGCATGAAGAGAACAAGCGTATTACGGCGCTGCGTGACCGCTTGCTGAAGGGTCTGTCGGATATGCCAGAGATTTATGTGAATGGTGATCTGGCGCACCGTGTACCGCACAACCTGAATGTGAGCTTTGCTTACGTAGAAGGCGAATCGCTGATTATGGCCGTGCGTGATATCGCGGTCTCTTCTGGATCAGCTTGTACCTCTGCATCACTGGAACCTTCTTATGTACTGCGTGCACTGGGCCTGACAGACGAACTGGCTCACTCGTCGATCCGTTTTTCGATTGGCCGATTCACCACCGAAGAAGAGATCGATTACACGGTTGATCTGCTGCATAAACAAATCGGACGCCTGCGTGAAATGTCTCCGCTGTGGGAGATGGTTCAGGAAGGTATCGACCTCAATACGGTTCAATGGGCTGCCCACTAAGCAGCTGATCTTATTCAAAGGAGTCTCTCATGGCATATAGCGTTAAGGTCATTGACCACTACGAAAATCCTCGCAACGTTGGTTCTTTCGATAAGGAAGAGGCTGGCGTGGGCACCGGTATGGTAGGTGCACCGGCTTGCGGCGATGTAATGAAACTACAGATCAAGGTGAACAAGGAAGGCGTGATTGAAGACGCCAAGTTCAAGACCTATGGTTGTGGCTCTGCCATTGCTTCGAGCTCGCTAGTGACCGAATGGGTGAAGGGTAAGAACCTGGATGAAGCCCTGGAAATCAAGAACACGGCCATTGCCGAAGAGCTGGCTCTGCCACCGGTAAAAATCCACTGTTCGATTCTGGCTGAAGATGCTATCAAGGCAGCCGTAGCCGATTACAAGAAGAAACAGGAATCCTGAAAAGGAGATCACGATGAGCGTGACCATGACTGAACGTGCCGCTACGCACGTGGGTAAGGCACTGGCACAACGCGGCAAGGGTGTTGGCCTGCGCCTTGGTGTGCGTACGGCGGGTTGCTCCGGCATGGCATACCGGCTGGAGTATGTGGATGATCTGGCTGATGATGATTCGGTATTCGAATCATATGGCGTGAAGATTGTTGTTGACCCGAAAAGCCTGGCTTATCTGGACGGTACGGAACTGGATTTTGTGCGTGAGGGCCTGAACGAAGGCTTCAAGTTCAATAATCCGAACGTCAAGGACGAGTGCGGTTGCGGCGAGTCATTCCATGTCTGATGCAAAAGTTGCGCCCGGTTTTGCCATAACGGCAGATCTGCTGGGTGCAGACTTTTTTACGTTGCTGGGTTTACCCAAGCGTTTCGAGCTGGATACGCTTGCCCTGGATGCCCGTTTTCGCGAGCTGCAACGAGAAGTGCATCCGGATCGCTTTGCAGCAGCTGATGATGCCGCCCGTCGTGCATCGATGATGCTGGCGACGCAGATTAATGCGGCCTACCAGACCTTGCGCTCGCCATTAAAGCGCGCCAGTTACCTGCTGGAGCAGGCCGGTATTGATATCGGTGCCGAATCTAATACCGCGATGTCCCCTGAGTTTCTGATGAGCCAGATGATGTGGCGGGAGCAGGTGGCCGATGCGCGTGGTGATAAGAACCTGGGCGAACTGGAACGTTTGCAGGCGGAAATCGCCGACGATATCCGCGATGCCTATAGTGATCTGGCGACCGCACTCGATAAAGAAAATCAACCACACGATGCGGTTGAGGGTGTGCGGCGGCTGATGTTTCTGGAAAAATTACGGGAAGAGATTGAAGACGCAGTTTTTGCGCTTGAAGATCTTTAACCTTTACTCACAAATACTGTTGTTGATTCTATGGCACTACTGCAAATCGCCGAACCCGGCCAAAGCCCTTTACCGCATGAGACGCGGCATGCCATCGGTATTGATCTGGGGACTACCAATTCACTGGTCGCCAGTGTGCGTCAGGGCATGTCCCATGTGATGAATGATGCTCAGGGCCGAGCGCTAGTGCCTTCGGTGGTGCGTTACCAGGAAGATGGTTCGGTGCTGGTTGGCTATGATGCACTCAAGGCCATTGCCAAAGACCCCAAGAATACGATTGCTTCGGTGAAACGCCTGATGGGTCGTTCGCTGACAGATATCGCGCACCGCGAGAATTTACCGCTGGACCTGGTAGATAACCCGGGGATGGTGAGTGTTAAAACACGGCAGGGCGTTAAGACGCCTGTTGAGGTGTCTGCCGAGATTCTGCGTGTGCTGAATGAGCGTGCCCAACAGACGCTCAGGCAGGATATCGTCGGTGCGGTGATTACTGTGCCGGCGTATTTTGATGATGCGCAACGTCAGGCAACTAAAGATGCAGCTCGACTAGCGGGTTTGAATGTGCTCCGCCTGCTAAATGAACCAACGGCTGCCGCTGTGGCTTATGGTTTGGATAATGCGTCGGAAGGCGTTTATGCCGTTTACGATCTGGGTGGCGGCACCTTTGATATTTCAATCCTGCGTCTGACGCGTGGTGTATTCGAAGTACTGGCCACCGGCGGCGATTCTGCGCTGGGTGGTGATGACTTTGACCGCCGTATCTACTGCTGGGTGCTGGATCAGGCCAAGCTCAAGTCGCCACCGACGATAGAAGATACCGCGCTGCTGCTGTTGCGTTCACGTGAGGCCAAGGAGTATCTGTCGACGCATCCGGAAGCACCGATTACAGCGCGTCTGGCGTCCGGTGAGGTTTTGGATGTCACTATCGACATGGCTACCTTTGCCGAGATCAGCCAGACGCTGGTTTCAAAGACGCTGCAGCCTGTTAAGAAAACATTGCGTGATGCCGGTCTGCGTCCTGAAGATATTCAGGGGGTCGTGATGGTAGGTGGTGCGACCCGTATTCCGCTCATCCAGCGAGCCGTTGGCGAGTTCTTCAAGCAGGAACCGCTGAACAATCTGGATCCGGATAAGGTGGTTGCCCTAGGTGCAGCGATACAGGCGAATCTGTTGGCCGGTAACCGTGCGCCAGGCGAAGACTGGCTACTGCTGGATGTGATTCCGCTGTCGCTAGGTCTGGAGACGATGGGTGGCCTGGTTGAGAAGGTGATCCCCCGTAATTCAACACTGCCAGTCGCCCGTGCACAGGAATTTACGACGTATCGTGATGGCCAGACGGCCATGATGGTACATGTCGTTCAAGGTGAGCGTGAGCTGGTCGATGACTGTCGTTCGCTGGCCCGCTTTGAATTGCGCGGCATCCCGCCGATGGTGGCGGGTGCCGCACGTATTCGCGTGACCTTCCAGGTGGATGCAGACGGCTTGCTTTCTGTAACGGCGCGTGAACAGACTACGGGCGTTGAGGCGCATGTGGAAGTGAAGCCGTCTTATGGGCTATCGGATGACCAGATTGCCGGGATGCTCAAAGCCTCTGTGGATCATGCACGTGATGATGCCCAGACCCGTGCGCTTAAAGAAACCCAGGTCGATGCGCAGCGGTTGATCGAAGCGGTACGCTCGGCATTGGCGGAAGATCGTCATCTATTGAACGAACAGGAATTCCAGCTGATTGAGTCGGGCATTGTTAAATTGCAAACGGCCAGCCTGTCGGGTAATCGCCGGCAGATCACGATCGCCATGGATGATCTGGATGCAGACTGTAAAGAATTTGCCGGCAGACGTATGAATCAGGCGGTTAACCGGGCGCTCGCCGGTAGATCGATTGATTCGGTGGAAGAGGCGATTCAGGATCTGCACCAGGCAACCAGCACACCGGTTAAGGACAAAAAATGACACAAATGATTATCTTGCCGCACGCAGAGTATTGCCCGGATGGTGCAGTTCTCGAAGCCCCCGTGGGTGAATCGATCTGTGAAGTGCTACTCAATAATGGCATTGAAATCGAGCATGCCTGCGAGTGTTCTTGCGCCTGCACCACGTGTCACGTGATCGTGCGTGAGGGCTATAACTCACTCAATGAACCGGAAGAGCTCGAAGAAGATTTGCTGGATAAGGCCTGGGGTCTGGAGCCTGAATCGCGTTTGTCCTGCCAGGCCATTGTTGCCGACACGCCATTGGTAGTTGAAATTCCCAAGTACTCGATCAATATGACGCGTGAAGGGAAACGTTAATCATGGGGCTTAAGTGGACAGACACGCTGGATGTTGCTGAGGCACTGATTGAGGCGCATCCGGATCAGGATCCGACACAGATTAACTTTGTGGATCTGATGCAATGGGTCATGGCGCTGCCAGAGTTTGACGATGAGCCTAATCGTTGTGGTGAGCGTATATTAGAAGCGATCCAGCAGACCTGGATCGATGAGCGCTAAGGAGGTTGGTATGGAAACCCCGATTCATTCGATGAACAGCCTGTTCAAGCAACTGGGATTGCCCAGTGAGACTGCGGAAGTGGATGCCTTCATCGCGTTCCATCGCCCGTTGCCTGACCATTGTCTGTTACATGAAGCCGCTTTCTGGACTGCATCTCAGGCAACATTTCTGGCAGAGGAAATCGAGGACGACGCCGATTGGGCCGAAGTGGTCGACGAACTCAATGCCCGTTTGAGAGACACCAACTAAACCTGTTTAACCGGTTTCACGAGGTTTTAAAGCCTCAAGCGGCGGGGTAAAGCGTCAGTATGCTTTCCAGCCCGCCGTGATTAATGGCGTGGGTTGCTTTGGCTTGTGTGGCGGGTTTTGCATGATAGGCCACTGATGTACCAGCTTCCGCCATCATGAGTAGGTCGTTAGCACCATCACCTACTGCCATGACCTGGTCTTTAGTCAGACCGAATTCTTTAGCCAGTTGTAGCAGTTTGTCGGCTTTGGCCGCTGCGTCAACAATGTCGCCAACGACCTTGCCAGTGAGTTTACCGCTGACAATTTCAAGTTCATTCGATGTGGCAAAGTCGAGGCCCAGCTCGATACGTAGGCGCTCAGTGAAGTAGGTGAACCCACCTGAAAGCAGCGCAGTATGTACATTAGCCGTCTGTAGTGCTTCGAGAAGCTCACGGGCGCCCGGATTAAGCAGCAGGCGTTCGGAAAAGACGCGCGCCAGTACTTTGGCGCTCAAGCCTTCAAGAATCGCCACGCGTTTCTGCAGGCTTTCGCGGTAATCCAGTTCGCCCCGCATGGCCGCTTCGGTAATGGCTGAGACTTCCGCTTTGCGACCGGCAAAGTCAGCCAGTTCATCAATGCATTCGATATTGATCAGGGTGGAGTCCATATCGAACACCACCAGTTTAAAGTCTTTAAGCGTTCGACCTGCAGCGACCACACCCCAGTCGAGTTGCTCGTTGTGCAAACTCTGGCTCAGAGATTCTGGCAGCTGTTGTGTTGTTATGCCGATGAAGCGTACCGCCTGCATGCCCTGGGGTTTTACGTCGGCAGGCGTAAGTGCTGATTGAATGGCTTCAATCAGATAGGTAGGTACCGGGCCACCGTAAACAACCAGATCAAACATGTTGCTTAGCCTTTGCGGTTAGCAATAATCGGGCGTAGACGATCCGCAGCTTCACGGATCATCTGTTCGGTCGTGTCCCAGTTGACGCAGCCATCGGTGACCGAGCAACCATAGGTCATCTGGTTACGGTCGGCCAGAATAGGTTGATTGCCTGCCACCAGGTTGGACTCAATCATGAGGCCGGTGATGTTCTTGTTACCGGCAACGATCTGACCAATCACATCGGCCATGACCAGCGGTTGTAGTTCGGGATTCTTGTTGCTGTTGGCGTGCGAACAATCAACGATGACGTTAGGGAGCAGTTTTGCTTTGGTCATGGCATTTTCTGCCAGGGTCACCGAAACGGTGTCGTAGTTCGGACGACCATCACCACCGCGCAGCACGATGTGACCATACGGGTTGCCCTTGGTGCGCACGATGGCAACGCGGCCATCACCATTGATACCGAGGAAGCTATGAGGACGGCTCGCCGAAAGTATGGCGTTGATGGCGATGGTGAGATCACCATTGGTGCCATTCTTGAAGCCAACCGGTGTTGATAGCCCCGAAGACATTTCACGGTGGGTTTGTGATTCAGTGGTGCGTGCACCAATGGCGTTCCAGGCGATGAGGTCACCCAGGTATTGCGGTGAAATCGGGTCGAGTGCTTCGGTACCGGCAGGCAGGCCGAGTTCGTTGACGGCGAGCAGGAATTCACGGGCCTTGGCCATGCCGGCATCGACCTTGAAGGAATCGTCCATATCCGGGTCGTTGATGTAGCCTTTCCAGCCGACGGTGGTGCGTGGTTTTTCAAAATAAACGCGCATCACGATCATCAGTGCATCGGATACTTCTTCTGCAAGCGCTTTGAGGCGACGGGCGTAATCCAGTCCGGCGACCGGATCATGAATCGAGCAGGGGCCAACCACGACAAATGGACGTGGATCACGGTGTTCGAGAATATCGATGAGTGCAGCACGGCTCTCGGCAACAGTCTGGGCAGCTTTTGCGCTGAGCGGCAGTTGCTGCTGGATCGCCTCGGGCGTTGGCATCGGATCAAAAGCCGCAATGTGCAGGTTGCTGATCGGCTGTTGGGTGCTCTGGGTCATGATAAGCGTTTCCGGTGGTGCGTTATTTAACTATTTGTTCTTGTTGCTGGCTTTGGCGAGTGCGGCGGGTGGCTTTTCCAGCGCACTGCAAAGTTCGCGGAAAGCCTGGATGCGCAACGACAAAGAGGGCATATGACGTGAAAGGATAATTCTATCCTGACCAGCCAGTTTCAGGTCGCGCCGGTTCTGGATGAGCCAGAGCATGGTCATGGGATCTGCCGTTGTCTGTGGCCCGAACTGGATCACAATCTGGTCCTGTGACATATCTACTTTGGTCATGCCCCAGTATTTAGCCTGTAGCCGAACCTGGTGTGTGGCCATCAGCGATTCTGCTTGCGGGGGCAGACTGCCGAAGCGGTCAATCAGCTCCTCCTGCATCAGCGTTAATTCTTCCGCATCGTCACTATTGGCCAGACGTTTATAGAGATTCAGGCGTTCATGTACATCCGGGCAATAGGCATCCGGCAGCAGGGCGGGTACGTGCAGGTTGATCTCGGTGCCTATACCCAGGGGTTGGCTGAGATCTGGTGTTTCACCTGCCTTCATGGCTTTAACGGCGCGGTTGAGCATTTCGGTAAAGAGGGCGAAGCCCACTTCCTGGATTTCGCCGGATTGGGAGTCACCCAGTACCTCACCGGCACCGCGGATTTCCAGATCGTGCATGGCCAGGTAGAACCCGGAGCCGAGCTCTTCCATCATTTGAATGGCTTCAAGACGTTGCTTGGCAGCCTTGGTCAGACCTTTCATCTCCTGAACCATCAGATAGGCATAGGCCTGGTGATGGGAGCGACCAACGCGGCCGCGTAGCTGGTGTAACTGGGCAAGGCCGAATTTGTCGGCACGATTGATCAGGATGGTGTTGGCGTGCGGGTTATCGATACCGGTTTCGATGATGGTGGTACAGAGCAGCACATTGGCACGTTGCTGCGTGAAATCACGCATGACCCGCTCGAGTTCGCGTTCGTTCATCTGGCCGTGGCCAATGACGATGCTGGCTTCTGGTACCAGCTTGGCCAGGCGCTCACGCATGTTTTCAATGGTGTCGACTTCATTGTGCAGGAAGTAAACCTGGCCACCGCGGTTGAGTTCACGTAGCACTGCCTCACGGATGATGCCATCAGACAGATTGTGGACGAAGGTTTTGATCGCCAGCCGCTTCTGTGGTGCCGTGGCAATGACTGAGAAATCCCGTAGGCCTTCCAGTGACATGGCGAGTGTGCGGGGAATCGGTGTTGCAGTCAGGGTCAGCACATCGACCTCGGCACGCAATGCCTTGAGCTGTTCTTTCTGCTTCACACCAAAGCGGTGTTCTTCGTCGATGATCAGCAAGCCCAGACGCGAGAACTTGATGTCGTTCTGGATCAGGCGGTGGGTGCCGATAACAATGTCTGCACGCCCATCGGCCATTTCATCTAGTGCAGCCTGGCTTTCTTTGGCCGAGCGGAAGCGGGAGAGCTCAACCACTTTGACCGGCCAATCAGCAAAGCGGTTCCGGAAGTTTTCGGCATGCTGTTCGCAGAGCAGGGTGGTGGGGCAGAGAACGGCAACCTGTTTGCCACCGGCGACTGCGGCAAAGGCCGCGCGCAGGGCAACTTCGGTTTTGCCGAAGCCCACATCACCACAGACCAGACGATCCATCGGTTGGCCGGATCGCATGTCAGAGAGGACAGCATCAATGGCCACGGCCTGATCGATGGTTTCTTCAAAGCCGAAACCATCAGCAAAGCGTTCGTAGTCACTTTCATCAAAATGGAAGGCATGACCCTGGCGCGATGCGCGGGCAGCATAAAGCGCCAGCAACTCTGCAGCCGTATCGCGGGCCTGAAGTGCCGCCTTGCGTTTGGCTTTTTCCCATTGACCGCTGCCTAGGGTATGGATGGGTGCATGATCCGGATCGCCGCCGGAGTAGCGGCTGATGAGATGCATCTGGGCCACGGGCACATAGAGTTTGGCTTCGTTGGCGAATTCCAGGACCATGAATTCAGTATCGCCATCGCCCAGATCCAGGTGGGTGAGTCCCTGGTAACGTGCGACACCATGGGTTTCGTGGACTACCGGGTCACCAATGCGCAGTTCTGTGAGATCGCGTAACCAGTTATCAGCGCTGGATTTCTTACGGGTCTGTTTTTTGCGGCGTGGTGTACCGGCAAAGAGTTCTGTTTCGGTAACGATGGCCAGGCCCGGGATGGCAAAGCCCTGGTGTAAAGGTCCGGTCAGGAGTTGCAGTTTGTCATCCGCATCGAGCGCTGCACCCATGGATTCAACGGGATGAACAACGAAGGCGCCTTCCTGCAGGAGCGCCAGAATGCTTTCTCTGCGGCCGGGTGTTTCTGCCATCACCAGCACTTTGCCGGCATGTTGCTGCGTAAAGGCGCGGAAGGCTTCTAGCGGGTCTTCACGGCGACGATCCAGGCCGATGGACGGTATCTCCGGGAAAGCTTTCTTATCGGATTCGGATTCAGCCGCGGCCAGCAAAATGCGCGGGGTGTGCTGGATTTCCTTGAAGAAGGTTTCTTCATTCAGGAATAACGACTCCGGGGGAAGTAGCGGACGTTCTTTTTCACCCTGGTGGAAGGTGTAACGAGAACGCACTTCCTGCCAGAAACTCTGAATCGGCGTGCTTAGCTCTGATGTAAAGACTACCAGCGGCGGGTTTTCCGCATTGCCTCCCGAAAGGTAGTCGATGAGTGTCGCGGTTTCGTTGTCTTCAAAAAACAGCGGCAGGTAGTATTCAATGCCGGCTGGTAGCGTGCCCTGTGAGACGTCGCGGTAGACACCTGTTTTGGCCGGATCTCCCTCGAATACTTCGCGGAAGCGCTGGCGGAACAGGGTGCGGCTGCGGTCATCTGTGGGGAATTCACGCGCCGGTAGGAGTTGAATTTCAGGGACCGGGAACAGGGTTCGTTGTGTGTCGACATCAAAGGTCTTGATGCTTTCGATTTCCTTGTCGAACAGATCCAGTCGGAATGGCAGCATGCTGCCCATCGGGAATAGATCGATGAGTCCGCCGCGGATAGAGAATTCACCCTGGGAGATTACGTTGGTGACCGCCTGATAGCCGGCAAGAGCCAACTGGGCACGCAAAGCCGTTTCGTCGAGTGCCTGTTTCTGGGTGAAGCTGAATGAATGTGCCGCCAGGAATGCGGGTGGCGGTAGTCGGTGCAATGCGGTTTGCACTGAAGCCAGCAGAATGTCACATTCGCCACGCTGTAGTGCAGACAGTGTCGCCAGTCGCTCGGAGATGAGATCGTGGTGCGGCGAAAACGGGTCGTAGGGCAGGGTTTCCCAATCCGGGAATTGGCGGATACGGGATTCAGGCGTTAACCACTGCAGTTCTTCATATAGCCGCTGCCGTTCCAGGGCGTCTGCGGTAAAGACCACCAGCAGGGGCTGTGTTTTCAGGCGCGCCAGCTCGGCAATTAAAAGGCTTTGCGCGCCGGTCGCTACGCCACGAATGGTGTGGCGATGACCTATATCCGGTAGTCGTGCTGGCAATACGCCGCTAGGGAGCTCCGGTAGACGGGTATTTTGTTCCGGACTGAGTGGGGAATCCTGGGGCATAAGGCCTGTTGCACAATTTAAAACAAAGCAGAAGGCCGAAATTATAGGCGATTGGTAGAATACGCGGATGTCTTCTCAATACTTCGCCATCATTCCTGCCGCTGGATCGGGTAGCCGCTTTGGCGCACCTTTGCCCAAGCAGTATCTGACCATTAATGGCTTGCCCATCATCCGGCATGCCATTGATGCATTGCTGGCGGATGCGCGCATTGCCCGCGTGGTGGTGGTGCTTTCCCCGGAAGATAACGATTGGCACGAGGGCTGTTTGCCTGCACAGTCACAGGATCGTGTCAGTGTCATTCGCATCGGCGGCGCCACGAGAGCCGAGAGTGTTCTTAACGGAATCAGTTGGTTAGTAAAGAATTCTAATGTTGAATCTAAAGACTGGATTCTGGTACATGATGCAGCTCGGCCTTGTCTGACACCGGTGCAGATTGATGCCCTGATCACATCTTTAAGCGATGATCCGGTAGGTGGCTTACTAGCGATTCCTGTGGCAGATACCGTTAAGCGCGCGGATAGCGCACAACGGGTGGAGGCCACGGTTGATCGTCGCTCCCTCTGGCAAGCACAAACCCCCCAGATGTTTCGCCTCGATCTTCTGCAACGAGCTCTGGGTGCCATCGATCTGGCCGTAGCGACGGATGAATCGGCGGCTATCGAGGCTCTGGGTTATGCCCCGAAACTGGTTGCGGGCAGTCTAGCGAATCTTAAAGTTACTTATCCCGCTGATTTATCGCTGGCGACGGCGATTATTAACAGCAACGCTCACAATCTCTAAGTCACAGGTTATTTATGCTCCGTATTGGACAAGGTTACGATATTCACGCGCTGGTGCCTGACCGCCCATTGATTATTGGCGGCGTTACGATTCCGCACACACACGGTTTGAATGGCCATTCGGATGCCGATGTGCTGTTGCATGCGATTACCGATGCGTTGCTAGGTGGCGCTGCTTTGCGCGATATCGGGTTCCACTTTCCGGATACCGATCCGGCCTTTGCGGGTGCCGATTCGCGTGCCTTGTTACGGGAAGCGATGAAGCGTGTGGAAGCTGCAGGATTTGGTGTGCTCAATATTGATAGCACAGTGATTGCCCAGAGCCCCAAGCTATCTGCGCATGTGCCCGCCATGATTGCCAATATTGCGGCAGATCTGGGATTGCCGGAAAAAGACATCAACGTTAAAGCCAAAACCAACGAACACCTGGATGCGGTGGGTCGCAAAGAAGCGATTGTTGCCCAGGCCATTGTGTTGCTGGGCGAACTGGCTGATGAAGAAGACCACGATCACGATGATCACTGACCCGATTTGATCGCAAACCGATGCCTAGACTACTGAGTCTCGAAACCTCGACTGACCGCGGTGCATTTGCACTCTGGTCTGGTGACGTTGTGGACTGCAATGTCACGACGACGATTTGTCGTGAATTCAACTGTCCGAGTGGTCAACCGCACGCCGAGACACTGTTGCCGGCCGTTCGGGAGGCTCTAATGGCCCTGGGTTGGACGCTGGACTCTCTGGATGCCATTGCTTTTGATGCGGGACCGGGGATGTTTACCGGTTTGCGGGTTTCTGCCGCACTCGCTCAGGGGCTGGCAGTTGCCCTGGATAAGCCGCTGATTCCGGTTTCTTCATTAGAAGTGCTGGCAGAGTCCACGTTCGAGCCAACTGGTGCTACAACTGTTTTGGCGCTGCTGGACGCACGCATGAACCAGATTTATGCAGGCGGCTGGACGAAATCAGCCTCCGGGTGGCAACCGGTGTTCGAACCATGCCTGGTTAACCCGGACGCACTGGATCAATTGCCTGATCTGCCTGAACCTTATGTTGCTGCAGGGACAGGGGTTGAAGAATACCCCCCGGTAAAAGCCTGGCTGGATAAACAGGCGGTGGCAGATGCCGGGGTGCGTTATCCATCGGCCGTGGCGTTGGCGCGGTTGGGCGCGATCCGTTTTGCAGAGGGACAACTGACTGATCCCGCCGATGCTATCCCGGTGTATGTGCGTGACCGAGTAGCACTCACCACGGCCGAGCGTGCGGCCGGTGAAAGTCTATAAGTAGTGACGTTGCCCACGATCCAGCCCATGTGTGAGGCTGATGTGCCGCAAGTTGCCCAGATAGAGGCACTTCAACATCATGTGCCGTGGTCAGTCCAGAGCTTTGTGGATGCTTTACGCTGTGGTTGGCATTGCAGTGTGCTCAAAAGCGCGAATGAACAGATTCTGGGCTATTGCGTCTGCATGACGGCTGGTGATGACGAGGAGCTGCTCACGATTACCGTGCGACCCGACCAAATGGGGCAAGGCTACGGTAAACGTCTGCTGCAGGAGGTGGTTAGCGGCGCGCGCATGCGTGGGGCGAGTCAAGTATTTCTTGAGGTCCGAGAGAGCAATCAGGTTGCTATCGACCTCTATGTGCAAATGGGCTTTAAAATGTCCGGCATGCGTAAAAACTACTATCCGACTCCCGCTGATCCGCTGCTGCAACGTCCCGCAGGACGGGAGCATGCGTTATTGATGAGTCTGGAATTGGCGGGGCTACGAGAATGACCTCTGTTCGTCGTGAACTGACGCAGGGACAGTGGCTTGAGGCGCTGGGCGTTGATCCTTTCTGGATTGTGGATGAGCAGCCAACCGTAAAACCAGTTGAATCAGGCGTATCAACCCCTGTTGCCGATATTCAGCTGGATGGTGCATCCGTTGATGCGGCAATTAAATCCTGCAAGCAATGTGGTCTGGCGCGTCATCGGAAACAGGCGGTGCCTGGTTCGGGTGATCAGAAGGCCGAGTGGTTGCTGGTAGGTGAAGCGCCTGGTGTCGATGAGGACAGGGCCGGACTGCCATTTGTGGGCCAATCCGGACAATTGCTGGATGCCATGCTGGCTGCGCTGGATCTTAAGCGTGATCAGGGTGTTTATCTGACTAATGCCGTTAAGTGCCACCCGGAAGAAAACCGGACACCGACCACAGATGAAATAGATCTCTGTAACGGGTATTTAAACCAGCAGATTGAACAGATCCAGCCCAAAGTGATTCTTGCCCTGGGCCGCTCTGCGGCCTATGCGGTCTTGGGGCAGGAAGCTACTATCCAGACCTTGCGTGGTGCCGTGCATTATCGTACGCAGGGCGAGATAAGGATGCCGGTGGTGGTGACGTACCATCCGGCCTACCTGTTAAGAGAGCCTGCCGAAAAGTGGAAAGCCTGGCAGGATCTCTTGTTGGCTAGGAAAGCAATCGACGCTTAATGCGTAGTGCAGTCGTCGAGATGGCACGCGTCATCCCGAATGCGCTGATTGGCATCAAAGCGGCGTTTCACCAGATACGTGGTGCCGGCCACAAATAGCCCGAACGTCACAATCACGGTGTAAATGCTGCAGTCCGCCCAGATAAGAACCGCATAAAGCCCGGTCATCATCAGAATGGCCAGGTTTTCATTGAAGTTCTGAACAGCAATAGAGTGACCTGCGCCCATCAGAATGTGACCACGATGCTGTAGCAGGGCATTCATCGGGACCACAAAGAAACCGGAGAGGGCGCCAATAATGATCAGCAAGGGGACGGCACTCCACAGGCTGGTCGAGAAGTTCATAAGCATCACGACAAAGCCCATGGCGATACCCATGGGGATAACGCGCACGGATTTACGTAAGGTGATCATGCGGGCTGCCATGGCAGCACCTACGGCAACGCCGATGGCAGTAACACCCTGCAGCATCGAGGCTTTGCCCAGATCGTAGCCCAGCGCATCGGCAGCCCAACGAATCACGATAAATTGTAGCGTGGCTCCTGCTCCCCAGAAGAGGGTGGTGGTCGCCAGGGAAATCTGACCCAGCTTGTCACGCCAGAGCAGTTTGAGGCAGTGGTTAAACTCGTGAAATAGATGCGCCGGTTTCAAAGACAGCGGCACATGGTCCACTTTGGTATCGGGGATATAGATGTTGAATACCGCTGCCAGCACGTAGATCCCAGTAATGATCATCAGGGATGCTTCAAGTACGGAATCAATCGGCGTGTCGATGACTGGCATATCAAAGCTGAGCAAAGCCGATGCGATATGCGGGTTAATGAGTGCGCCGCCCGCAACGGTGCCCAGAATAATGGCTAGTACCGTTAGCCCTTCGATCCAGCCATTGGCAACGACCAGCAGACGATGTGGCAGCAGTTCGGTGAGGATGCCGTATTTGGCAGGGGAATAGGTGGCAGCACCCAGGCCAACAACCGCATAGCCCAGTAACGGATGCGCCCCCAGAAAAACCATCAGGCAACCGCCAATCTTGATGGTATTGGAGATCAGCATGACCTTGCCCTTGGGCATGGAGTCAGCGAAAGCACCTACAAAGCCGGCCAGAACCACATAAGAAACTGTGAATAAAAGCTTTAGCATTGGGTCAAACCACAGCGGCGATTGCATTTCATGAAGTGCATAAATGGCTGCAATCAGTAGTGCGTTATCTGCCAGCGCTGAAAAAAACTGCGCCGCCATGATGATATAGAACCCAAATGGCATGCTTCTCGCCTGTAAAAATCAGTCCGCTTTATAGCATGAATCTCATGACATTCGATTGTGCGCCGCAACGAACCCGCGCGGTGCGTGGGTAGAGCAGGTAGAATTGCGTAATCATGAATTCTAGCTGCGTTCAAATTTCTCCGCGACCGATCATTGCCGAGTTTTCCGGTAAGGCACTGATCCATAACGTCCAGCGGGCGCGGGCGTTAGCACCCTCTGATGGCAAGGTCTTTGCCGTGATCAAGGCGGATGCCTATGGGCATGGGCTGGCCGAGGTTGCCAAACGAATCGGGCAGGCGGTTGATGGCTTCGCGATTCTGGAGTTATCTGCGGCTCAATGGCTTCGAGCGCAGGGTTTCAAGCAACCTATCGTCATGCTCGAAGGGTTTTTTAGCCCGGATGAATTTGCGCTGTTTAGCCAGCTTGGCTTAAGTACGGTGGTTCATCGCGCTGATCAGATTGAGGCACTTGCCAACGCAGATCTTGCTGAACCGATCGATGTATTCCTGAAAATGAATACCGGGATGAATCGCCTGGGAATTGCGCTGGAAGATGTTAAGGCGGCCTATCACCGCCTGACAACGCTGAAGTCTGTTCGTAGTGTGACCCTCATGACGCATTTTGCCGATGCAGACAATGCGCGTGGCACGGATTGGCAGCTACAACGTTTAACTGAAGCCTGGCCGGATGTTTTTGCCTTGCCGCTGTGTTTTGCCAATTCTGCCGCTTTGCTGGTGGGGGCTAATGATAGAACCCGTCTGGGGGATGCGGTCCGTCCGGGCATCATGCTTTATGGTGCTTCCCCATGGGGAGCCCAAGAGGCCTCTAAAACAGCAGAAGCCCTTGGTTTGTTGCCGGTGATGACACTTAAAAGCTCGTTGATTGCCGTCCAGCATCTGGCAGCGGGTGAGCGTGTTGGTTATGGCGGTACTTTTGTTGCAGATCGCCCGATGAGAATTGGTGTGGTTGCCTGTGGCTATGCCGATGGCTATCCGCGCCATGCGAGTAATGTGGCACCGATACTGGTGGATGGTCAGCGTAGCCGCGTACTGGGTCGCGTTTCCATGGATATGTTGTGCTGTGATCTGAGCGATGTGCCTGATGCAGGCGTCGGCTCACCCGTGACTTTATGGGGTGCAGGGTTGTCCGCAGACGAAGTGGCTGATGCTGCCGGTACGATTGCCTATGAACTTTTCTGCGCTTTGGCTGCCCGTGTTCCCCGGGTCTGGAAAGATTAACCATGGCGAAAGCTAAAGCGCTCTACATCTGTACCGAATGCGGTTCTACTCAGCCTAAATGGCAGGGGCAATGTCCGGACTGTAATGCCTGGAATACGCTGGTTGAAACGGTGGCCGAAAAGGCAGCGACCAGTGCGCATCGTTTTGCCAGTCTTGCACCGGTGAGCGGTGTACAGACGTTGGGCAAAGTCGAAGCGCGTGAATCACCGCGGCTGAGCTCCGGCATTGATGAATTTGATCGCGTTCTGGGTGGTGGCCTGGTCTCGGGTGGGGTTGCGCTGATTGGTGGTGACCCGGGTATTGGTAAAAGCACCTTGCTATTGCAATGTCTGGCAGCCGTTTCGACCCGGGTGCCGGTGCTCTATGTCAGCGGTGAAGAATCTGCCGAGCAGATTGCACTGCGTGCCCAGCGTCTGGATGTCGATGCACCGGATTTGCCGCTTTACGCCGAAATTAACCTGGAAAAAATTCTTGCTACGCTGGAGTCACGTCAGCCGCGCGTTGCCGTTATCGATTCCATTCAGACGCTCTGGTCCGAAGCGCTTACATCGGCACCCGGTTCGGTTGCACAGGTGCGTGAGTGTGCTGCTCAGCTGACCCGCTTTGCGAAACAGCATGGCATCACGTTGCTCTTTGTCGGCCACGTGACTAAAGATGGCGCGCTAGCCGGGCCACGTGTCCTTGAGCATATTGTCGATACCGTGTTGTACTTCGAGGGGGATACCCATTCCAGCTTCCGTCTGGTCCGGGCTTTCAAAAACCGCTTTGGCTCGGTGAATGAGTTGGGCGTGTTTGCGATGACCGAAAAGGGGCTCAAAGCAGTCACTAATCCTTCGGCCCTGTTTCTGTCGCGACATCCAGAACCCGTGGCAGGATCATCGATTGTGGTTACCCAGGAAGGTTCTCGCCCGTTATTGGTAGAAGTGCAGGCGCTGGTTGATCAGGCGCTTGGTAACCCGCGTCGACTGACGGTGGGTCTGGAGTCCCAGCGCTTATCGATGTTGCTGGCCGTGCTGCATCGTCATGTTGGCATTCATTGCGCCGACCAGGATGTCTACGTCAATGCCGTAGGCGGCGTTCGTATCAACGAGCCAGCGGCTGATCTGGCCGTGATCTTGTCGATTTTGTCTTCGTTCCGCAATAAGCCGCTGGATCAGAAGCTCTGTGTATTCGGCGAAGTAGGGTTAACGGGTGAGTTGCGTCCGTCACCGCGCGGGCAGGAACGTCTCAAGGAAGCGGCCAAACTTGGTTTCACGCATGCCTTGATTCCGGAAGCAAATGCCCCCAAATCAGCAATACCGGGCTTAACCGTTATTGCAGTACGTCGGCTGGACGAAGCCGTCGAGCGCGCTTTCGCGCTTTAAGACTCAGGAATTACGATGTCCATTGATTTTTCGGCAACGCCGAAACCCCTGTTCAGTTATCGCAAATACTGGGCGCAGCGCTTCGGCACAGCGCCGTTTTTGCCGATGTCCCGTGCCGAGATGGACCTACTGGGCTGGGATGAGTGCGACATTATTCTCGTAACAGGTGATGCCTATATCGATCATCCCAGCTTTGGCATGGCACTCGTTGGCCGTTTACTTGAGGCGCAGGGTTTCCGTGTTGGCATTATCAGTCAGCCGGACTGGCATTCCGCCAAGGACTTCCAGCGGTTGGGTAAGCCCAAGCTGTTTTTCGGGATAACCGCCGGCAATATGGATTCCATGGTCAATCGTTACACGGCAGACCGCAAAATCCGCTCGGATGATGCCTACACGCCTAATGCGGAACCTAACAAACGCCCGGATCGGGCAGTCGTCGTTTACAGTCAACGTGCCCGTGAAGCCTATCCCGATACCACGGTGATTATCGGGTCGATTGAAGCCAGCTTACGGCGTATTGCGCATTACGATTACTGGTCTGACAAAGTGCGACGTTCTGTGCTGCCCGACAGCAAGGCGGATTTGCTGATCTTCGGTAATGCCGAACGTGCATTGGTGGATTTAGCGCATCGTCTTGCCAAGGGTGAACCTGCAAGCCAGATTCGTGATGTGCGTGGCACGGCGTTTATGACGCCAAAGAACTGGTTGCCGGGTGAGGATTGGCAGGTCGTTGATTCCACGCAGATTGATCGACCCGGTCGCATTGAGCCGCATACCGATCCTTATGCAATGGCCGAGGGCGGCCCCTCAACGCCTAAAGATGGTGGTTCGGCTTCAACAGCCGTGCCTCTAGAGCAGCCTGTACACATTGTGCCGCGTGCTGCGCAAATCGCTGCGCATAAGAAAGTGCGTCAGCATACGGCAATCCGCCTGCCTGCCTATGAACAGGTGAATGCTGATCCGGTGTTGTACGCGCATGCCTCGCGTGTATTCCATCTGGAATCCAATCCGGGGAATGCACGCCCATTGATTCAGGCACATGGCGAGCGCAACGTTTGGTTGAATCCGCCGCCAATTCCCTTAACAACGCGTGAAATGGATGGGGTCTTTGATCTGCCGTACGCCCGTGCGCCGCATCCTTCTTACGGCGCTGCGAAAATTCCCGCCTGGGAAATGATCCGGTTTTCGGTCAATATCATGCGCGGCTGCTTTGGGGGCTGCACCTTCTGTTCAATTACCGAACACGAAGGGCGGATCATCCAGAGCCGATCGGAAGACTCGATCCTTAAAGAGATCGAAGCGATTCGCGATAAAACGCCGGGCTTCACAGGCATTATTTCCGATGTTGGCGGCCCTACGGCCAATATGTATCAGCTGACCTGTAAAGACCCGAAAATCGAATCCTCTTGCCGCAAACTTTCGTGTGTTTATCCGGATATCTGCGACAACCTCAATACCGATCATGGCCCGCTCATTCAGCTTTATAGAAAGGCACGTGCGCTTCCCGGCATTAAGAAAATTCTGGTGGGCTCCGGGCTACGCTACGATCTGGCCGTGCGATCACCGGAATATATTAAGGAGCTGGTGACACACCACGTCGGCGGCTACCTGAAGATTGCCCCGGAGCATACCGAAACCGGTCCGCTCTCCAAAATGATGAAGCCGGGCATGGGTGCCTATGATCGTTTCAAACAACTCTTTGAAGCAGCCTCCAAGGCAGCCGGTAAAGAGCAGTATCTGATTCCGTATTTCATCGCGGCCCACCCGGGCACCAGTGATGAAGATATGCTCAATCTGGCGCTCTGGTTAAAGCGCAATAACTTCCGCCTGGATCAGGTGCAGACGTTTTTACCGACGCCGATGGCGCTGGCAACGACCATGTATCACAGCCGTAAGAACCCGTTGCGGGGCTTGAAGGGTGGCGGAGAGGATGTGGAGGTGATTCGCGAAGGCCGTCGCCGTCGATTGCATAAGGCATTTTTGCGTTATCACGATCCGGCTAACTGGCAGATGTTGCGGGAAGCGCTGAATGCCATGGGTCGTGCCGATCTGATTGGTAACGGCAAGAAGCAATTAATTCCTGCCTGGCAGCCCAAGGGGGAAGGGGAGCATGCCACGCGATCCTTCACTTCTACCGCAACGGGCACGCCACGTTCTGGTCTGATGCGTCCGGGCGCTCGCCTGGCAGCGGGCGTTACAGGGGCAGCTCAAAGAAAAGGGACTCCCTCGGGAGCCCCTTCAGCGAATCGAACAGCTAGGCCGTTGGCTAAGCGATCAACCAAGCGTTGAGGTACAGGCCGGGCAGCGCTTGGCTTCCAGTGGAATTTGCGTACAGCATTCCGGGCAAGCCTTGGTGCTTATAGCTGGCGCTTCTTTCGGAATGAGTGTATCCGCTGCTTTGTTGTAGCCCTTAACAACCCAGTAAACGGCAAAAGCGATGATGAAGAAACTCACCATCGCATTAGCGAACAGGCCATAGTTGAGGGTAACGGCACCCGCTGCTCTGGCAATTGCCGGCGTTGCATAGGGGCCAGGTGTAGCGCCTTCCTTCAGCACGATGAACAAGCTCGAGAAATCCAGACCGCCGAGCAGCAGGCCAAGAGGTGGCATCAGCACATCGTTTACCAGGCTGGTAACGATGGTGCCAAAGGCCGCACCAATGACAATACCCACGGCCATGTCGACGGCATTGCCACGTACCGCAAATTTGAGAAAATCTTTAATCATCTGTTGTTCCTGACTACCGGTAAAATTAACCAACAACGAATCATACAAAGGAAAGACCATGGTTGTCCCACGGATTGACCAAAGCTATTACGAACTTCTGGGTGGCGAGGAGGGCGTACGAACCCTTGTGGATGATTTCTACGATCATATGCAACTGGATGACCGCTTTGCCGGCATTCGGGCCATGCATCCGCAGGATATGAGCACCTCGCGGGATAAGCTTTTCTGGTTTCTATCCGGCTGGTTGGGTGGCCCCCCTTTGTTTGAAGAGAAATTCGGCCATCCCCGTTTGCGTGCGCGCCATTTGCCCTTTGCCATCGGTGAATCCGAGCGGGATCAATGGATGACGTGTATGGCCGATGTCATGCAGAAATCCTCATTAAGTGAAGAAGCGCGAAGTGCATTAATCGGTTCACTGTTCAAAACTGCCGATTGGATGCGTAACAAGGACGTTTGATCGGCAATTTGTTGGCCAGAATCAACGACTTTTTGCTATAATTTAAAGATTATTTAGGCCTGCTGCGCCGCAGCAGGCCTTCCGTTGTTTGTTGTAACCACTTTCTGACTTCCGGTTGAATATACATGTCTGCACGTCCGATTCGTAACATTGCCATCATTGCCCACGTTGACCATGGTAAAACCACGCTGGTTGACCAACTGCTGCGCCAGTCCGGTACTTTCGCTGCTCACCAGCAGCTGGTTGAGTGCGTCATGGACTCGAATGATCTGGAAAAGGAACGTGGTATCACGATTCTTTCCAAGAACACCGCTGTTGAATACAACGGCGTCCATATCAACATCGTCGACACACCGGGTCACGCCGACTTCGGTGGTGAAGTTGAACGTGTTCTGGGTATGGTAGATGGCGTCGTACTGCTGGTTGATGCGGCCGAAGGCCCGATGCCACAAACCCGTTTCGTTACGAAGAAAGCACTGGCACTGGGCCTGCGCCCGATCGTTCTGGTGAACAAGGTTGACCGTGATGGCGCAGATCCTGATCAGGCCGTTAACCTGACGTTCGACCTGTTCGACAAGCTGGGTGCTACTGACGAACAGCTGGATTTCCCGATTGTGTACGCCTCGGGCCTGAATGGTTGGGCTGCGATGGAGCTGGATCAGCCGCGCGAAAACATGAAGCCGCTGTTCGATACGATTCTCGAGCACGTGCCAGCACCGGATGCTGATATTGATGCACCGCTGCAACTGCAGATTACTGCTCTGGATTATTCGTCGTATGTGGGTCGTATCGGTGTGGGCAAGATCATTCGCGGTCGCGTTAAGACTGGTCAGAACGTTATGGTGCTGTTCGGCACCGAAGAAGAGGCTGCTGCACACGACCGTCAACCGATCAAGGCCAAGATTGGCCAGGTTTTTGGTTACAAAGGCCTGAACAAAGTTGAGATGGATGAAGGCCTCGCTGGCGATATCGTTCAGATCACGGGTATTGAAGATCTGGTGCTGGGCTGTACCGTAACCGATCCTGAAAATCCGGAAGCGCTGCCGCTATTGAAGATTGATGAGCCAACGCTGGAAATGCAGTTCATGGTGAACACCAGCCCGCTGGCCGGTACCGAAGGTAAGTTCGTTACCAGCCGTCAGGTGCGTGACCGTCTGCACAAAGAGCTGCTGACGAACATGGCGTTACGCGTTAAAGACACTGCAAACGGTGATATTTTCGACGTAGCAGGCCGTGGTGAACTTCACCTGGGCATCCTGCTGGAAAACATGCGTCGTGAAGGTTACGAACTAGCTGTTGGTCGTCCACGCGTTGTTAAGAAGATGGTTAACGGCGTTGAGTGCGAACCCTACGAAATGCTGACCGTGGACGTTGAAGAAGACACCCAGGGCGGCGTGATGGAAACACTCGGCCAGCGCAAGGGCGACCTTCAGGATATGGTTCCGGATGGCCGTGGTCGTGTACGTATCGAGTATCGCATTCCTGCCCGTGGCCTGATCGGCTTCCAGGGCGAGTTTATGAACCTGACTCGTGGTAACGGTCTGATGAGCCACGTGTTCGACGAATACGCCCCTGTTAAAGAAGGCGCTGTTGCCGAACGTCGCAACGGCGTGCTGATTTCGCAGGATGATGGCGAAGCTGTTGCTTACGCCCTGTGGAAGCTTCAGGATCGCGGCCGTATGTTCGTGACGCCGGGCGAAAAGCTGTACGAAGGCATGATCATTGGTATTCACAGCCGTGAAAACGATCTGGTCGTGAACCCGATCAAGGGTAAGCAACTGACCAACGTGCGTGCTTCGGGTACGGATGAAGCCGTTCGTCTGGTGCCAGCCGTTCAGTTGAGTCTGGAATCGGCCATTGAGTTTATTGCTGATGATGAACTGGTTGAACTGACACCGAAATCGATTCGTCTGCGTAAGCGTTACCTGAAAGAGCACGAGCGCAAGAAGGCATCGCGCGAATCCTGATCAGGATTTGTGACCAACAAAAAACCCGCCGAAATTTCAGGCGGGTTTTTTGTCGGGGTGAACTCTTGAAGAATTCACCCGGGTCTCGCGCTTGATTACTTCACGCGTGAGCGGTACTCGTGTGTACGGGTATCGATTTCGATCTTGTCACCGATTTCAACGAATGCTGGTACGTTGATAACGAAGTTCGTTGGCTTGATACGGGCTGGTTTCATCACTTTGCCCGATGTATCTCCTTTAACGGCTGGTTCGGTGTATTCCACTTCACGAACAACCGAAGTAGGCATTTCTACCGAGATAGCCTTGCCATCATAGAAGACTACTTCACAAGGCATGCCATCATCAAGGTAATTGAGCGCCTCGGTCATGTTCTCGCCTTCAACTTCGAACTGGTTGTATTCGGCGTCCATGAAGACATACATTGGATCAGCAAAGTAGGAGTAGGTCACTTCCTTACGATCAAGCACAACGACTTCGAACTTTTCGTCGGCCTTGTACACAGACTCGCTACCGCTGCCGGTGAGCAGGTTCTTCATCTTCATTTTGACAACAGCGGCGTTACGACCCGACTTGTTGTACTCGGCCTTCAGGATAACCTGTGGCTCAGTGCCGACCATGATTACGTTACCAACGCGTAAATCCTGTGCTGTCTTCATACTCTTCGTGCTTTCTTTAAGTTAAACCGGGTGGCGTGCCGGCCATAATGCCCAACTCGCGAAACCTAGTATTTTACCAGATGGCTCACAAAATCCCTGAGTTGCGTTACTAGGTCGGGTTGTTGCAGCAGTTGTTTGCGCCACGCCTGCGCATTTTTAGAGAGTGCCGGGAGCATGCTTATAATCTGTGGCCATAATTCGGCAAGCGCGTTTTCGGCGAAACGGGTGTTCCAGGCAAGTACAAACTCCCAGAAAATCGAACGTTGGGCAGGTGAGAGTATCCCCTGATCCAGATAGCGATCATAAAAAGCCTGCAATTTGATCAGATGGCTGTCTTCTTCCTGTGGGTAGATGTGCCATATCAAAGGCTTGCCAGCCCATTGTGCCCGGACAAATGAATCTTCGCCTCTAACAAAGAGCACATCAAACCGGGAGAGCAGCGCATCAAACTCATGCTGGGCAACAAATTCCTGAGGTTCAACACGGAGGTTCTCATGATTCGTTTGACCACACAGCCAATTCTCAACCTGTATCTTTGCCGGGCAAGGTGTCACACTCAGCGATGTCTTTATATTTCCGTTCTGGATGCTATCCAGCCAACGCCCGATGTTAGGTTGCTCATAACTGAACAGTAAGATTTTGAGCGGGGCTTCAGATTCGGCGGGTTGCATCCACTCACTAGACTGAAGCAATGAGGTTATTTCAGGTTCTCGTAATAGCCCGCCGGTAGTGGATGTAAACCCCGGAAAATAGAAATGCTTGGTTAAATTAAGGCGTGGGTGGGGCGAGGGCATGCCATGATGGCTTTCCACCCAGGATTCTGCCGATAGGTATTCGAGATTAATCCAGGTAATGGGTTTGTTCGCCACGTTCATCGAATCTAGATAGGCAGTTGGGATTTCACAGGCGAAGGCTTCAATCACCACATCTGCTATGTCTAGAGCTAAAAAACGCTGTGGATCGTCTGACCAGGTCTGAACTTCGACTAACTGTGCGGCCGGGCTGTTACCGATAAGTCCGGGCAGTATTTCCGGATGATCAATAAAAATACGTACATATTCACCACGGGATGCCAGATCAGCGGCCAGTCGCCAGCAAACACCAGCGTCACCGAGGTTATCGATGACCCTGCAAAATATATCCCAATGCAAAGGTGTGCGCGACGGATGGTTCATGAAGCGCGATCATACGTGAGCCCAGTGGTTGGCAGCGTCGTTTTTGCCTGATTTGTGTGATGTCTGGGCGACATCAGCAGATATCCGCTGTTTCTGTGCAGAAGCTCGCGCCACGTTAATCCCGGTCAGCAAGTTGAAGTAGGCAAGGCTTCCGGAAACAACGCTTGAACGTCTACTTACCTTTTTGTTTTCTTGGGCATCCACTTGCTTGTCCTAGACACACGTTTTTTAATATGTTGTGATAATATGACATCAACATTTTACACAAAAAAAATTGTCCTAAACAAAATGATGCTCGATTTTGAAGACTCTCGGTTGCCGATGCGCATTGCCGAGGTTGAAAGAGATACCGGGCTGGCGAAGGAAACTTTGCGCGTTTGGGAACGCCGATATCAATTCCCCAAACCAGAACGTGATGAACTTGGTGAACGCCTGTATCCGTTTACCCAGGTAGAACAGCTCAGGGTGATCCGTCGTCTGATTGGTCACGGGTTCCGTCCGAGCAAAGTGCTGGGAAAAAATCTCGGGCAGCTGCACGAGATGCTGGATTCTATTAGCCAAACGAACCCGAGTCAGGATCAGACGCTACGTTGTGCTTCGTTACTTAAGCTACTGAGGTTGCATCGCAGCGCAGAGCTAAGACAGACACTGAACAACATTCTGGCGCGCGAAGGCCTCAAGCGTTTCATTATTGAGACGGTAGCTCCTTTGAATACGGCAGTAGGTGATGCCTGGGTGCGTGGAGAAATCAGCGTGCCTGAAGAGCACCTCTACACCGAACAGGTTCAGAACGTCCTGCGTCACGCGATTCAAAGCCAGCAAGGTGTAGATGGCCGACCGAATATTCTTCTGACCACCTTCCCGGATGAATCGCATCAGCTAGGCATACTAATGGTGGAAGCGCTCTGTCTGGCAGAAGGGGCTAATTCCCTATCTCTTGGCACCCGGTTGCCAATTGCGGATATCGCCAAGTATTCACAGGAAGGCAATTTTGATGTCGTGGCGCTCTCGTTTAGCGCGGCCTACCCATCTCAGAACGCTGTGCGTGACCTTAAGCAGTTTAGAGATCGCCTGGACCCCAAGATAGAACTCTGGGCCGGTGGTCAGGCATTACATCGTAAAGACAAACGATTGCCAGGCATTCGGATTGTTTCCGATCTTGAACATATTCATAGCCTGATCAAGAGCTGGCGGGATATACGTCAGGTGGACAGTTCGCGCTCTGTAGCCTAACCGGGTCTCGCTTAAACGGGTACTCGGTCAGCAAGTTCATCGAGTACGCGATGGCGATCTTCCGCGGTCATCGTAGACCAGAGACGGATTTCTTCCAGAGTACGCCAGCAACCAACGCAATAATGATTGTTTGTATCCATTCGGCAGATGTTGACGCAAGGTGATTCTGGTTCGGGACGGATTCGGCAGGCCATGGTTCTGTCACAGTTTTGTTGAGAGACGTTATTTTATACGTGGTTGTGCTTTGTCCGGAGTTTCGTTAGTCTCTAAAAAAATGGAGACACTATGAATTCCCGCTACCTCGAAGACCTGAAAATGGGCGATGTGTTTATATGCCCGGGCGTGACGATCACCGAAAGTGAAATTATCGGTTTTGCACTGACTTATGACCCGCAGCCATTTCATGTGAATACGCTGGCAGCTTCTGATTCCATTTATGGCGGTTTAATTGCCAGTGGGTTTCATGTGATTGCGCTGAGCTTCAGGTTGTTTATGCAGCTGGGTATTTTCCAGACATCAAGCATGGGTTCGCCCGGTATTGATGAAGTTCGCTGGACGATGCCTGTGCGTCCGGGAGACACGCTGCACACCGAAGTGATCGTTGAATCCGTCACGCCTTCGCGCTCAAAGCCTGACCGCGGTGTTGCTAAACTGAAATTCAAGTCGATCAATCAGCGTAAGGAAGAAGTCGCGTCTTTCTATCTGAATCTGCTCATCAAATCCCGCAGCACGTTGGCCTGATTGATGTGATCAGTTAGCGGGTTTATCCTGCTTGATCAGCCTTGAAAAGAGCACAGGCAATAGGAAGAGGGTACAGATTGTGGCGGAAATAATGCCGCCCACAATCACTACGGCAAATGGACGTTGTGTTTCTGATCCGATGCCATGTGAAAGCGCCGCCGGTAACAACCCTAAACCTGCCATGAGTGCCGTCATGATAATCGGGCGCATACGCAACACGGCGCCATCACGAATGGCTTGCTGAAAGGGTTTGCCGTTACGTAGCATTTCCACAATTTCTTCAACCATGATTACGCCATTCTGAATGGCGATGCCCGATACAGCAATAAAGCCAACGGCTGCGGAAATCGAGAGATGCATACCACTCAGCGCTAGGCCGATTAAGCCGCCGATCAGGGTGGTAGGGGCAATTGCAAGAATCACCGCAGCAATTTTATAAGAGCGGAACATCCAGAACAGGAGTCCAAAAATAGCCAACAGGCTGGCAGGCACTACAATCTTGAGCCGTGCCATGGCGCGTTGCTGGTTTTCAAACTGTCCACCCCAGGTCATGGTGTAGCCCGGAGGCAACGCGACATCACGTTTTACTTTGCGCTGTGCTTCCTTGACGAAACCACCCTGGTCACGACCCGTGAGGTTTGCTTTAATCGATACCGCACGCATACCCGCCTCGCGAGCGATTCGTGATGCCCCCTGTTTCAATTCAATCGTGGCAATTTCTCCCAGGGGTATGAAACCGTTTTCAACACCGGGTATCTGGATAGCCAGATTCGCAATGTCGTTAATAGATCCCCGATAGTCTGCCCCCATGCGCAACGTAACATCGTAACGGCGATCACCTTCAAAAAAACCGGTTGTTTCGAAACCACCCATGGAAGTTTCAAAGGTGCGGTTAACGTCAGCGATTGAAATGCCTAGTCGCGCCATGCGCTGACGGTCTGGAATAACGGTGACTTCGGTCTGGCCGCCAACCTGAATGGCCGCGACTTCTATCGCACCATTGATGCCGGCTAGAATGCCCGCCACATGGTTGGCCTTTTCCTGAAGAATATTCAGATCAGGCCCGAAAATCTTCACAGCAATCTCGCCCTTAACACCCGAGAGTGATTCTTCAACGTTGTCCTGGATTACCTGGGAGAAGTTTGTCGGGACACCAGGCATTGAATTAAGACCGGCACTCATATTGCGTACCAGTTCTTCTTTTGTTGAAAAGCGCCAATCATCTTTAGGGGCTAGATCGACAAGCACCTCAATGTTGTTGGGGCCTTTAGGGTCGGTACCTTCGTCTGGACGACCTACGTGAGTGATAACTTTCCGGGTTTCCGGATAACTGATCATGTACTCACGTACGGAGCGCTCAATCTCACGTGTCTGCTCCAGGTGCGTAGAAGGAGGCATCATGATCGTGAGCCAGATGTTTCCTTCATCGAGCTTGGGTAGAAATTCCGTACCCACTACAGGTATCAGGCAGAGTGATGCCAGAATGGCACCCCCCGTGCGAACGTATACCTTACGTGGTGTGGCGAGCATTGCTTCCAGTTTTTCCCGGTAGCGATGCTGCATGCGTACCATCCATTCCAGATGCGGCTCAAGTAATGGGCCCTTATCTGCCATATAGGCGAGCAGGGTCGGGACATAGGTCAGCGTGAGAAGAATGGCGCCCAGCAGTGCACACGATAGGGTTAAGGCGACCGGCGAGAAGATTTTTCCTTCAACACGCTGAAAGGTAAAGATCGGAATAAAGGCCAGAATAATGATCGCCTTGGAGTACAGAATAGGCGAAGCCAACGTTGAGACGGTATTCTTTAGTGCATTCAAACGCCATACCGGTCGGTTGTGACCCAGATGTTCGTATTCAGGTCCCGTCTGCAAAGTCATCTTGACCATCAGCGCTTCAACGACAACGACCGCGCTATCAATGATGATGCCAAAGTCAACGGCACCCAGGGAAATCAGGTTGGCTGATACTTTGAACAGATCCATCATGATAAACACGAAGAGCAGGGTCAGCGGGATCAGGCTGGCAACGATGAGAGAGACTTTCCAGTTGCGTAGAAAAACGATCAGAACGCCGATGACCAAGAGCGCACCAATAATAAGATTGTGCGTGACGGTGTTTACCGTGTGATTGATGAGTTCGGTGCGATCATAAAGTGGCTTGAGCATCACCCCCGGTGGCAGGTGCTCCTGACTATTAAGCCAATCAATCTTTTCACGTAGATCTTCGATAACAATGGCAGGATTTTCTGCCTTGGTCATCATGACGATGCCTTCGACCACGCCTTCCTTATGTACAACGTCACCGTCTTTGCTCCGTAGCGCGACCGAGACGCTGCCGGATGGCGGATGATTCCCGATGCCAACTTCTGCAACATCGCCAACCAGGATGGCGCGGCCATTTTGAGAGCGAATGACTGTGCTCTGGATATCTTCAATATTCCGGTACAGGCCAGTGCTTCGTAACACCAGGCCCTCGTTACCTCGACGTAAAATGCCACCGCCCGTGCTCTCATTATTAGCGCTTAAGGCATCGGACAGCTGGTTCAGGGTCACGCCATAGCGGCGCAAGAGTATCGGATTGGCATTGACCTGGATTTCTTTGACGGTGCCGCCAAAGCTGGTGACATCAGCAACACCGGGCACGCGGCGCAATGCTGGCCTGACCACCCAATCCTGAATGGCACGGATCTCGTTAAGCGGGGTATTGGCAGGTGCTTCAATGACGTAACGGAATATCTCACCAACCGCCGTTGTTAAAGGCGCAAGCGTTGGTGTGACGCCAGGCGGGAGGGTGACACCCTGAAGTTTCTCTAACACCTGACTACGGGCGAATCGATCCTGGGTCCCGTCACTAAAAATCAGGGTTACAACCGAGAGGCCGGTAATGGATACAGAACGTTGTTGCGTAACACGGGGAACGCCACTCATTTCCCGTTCGATCGGTAGCGTTACACTGCGTTCCACTTCTTCCGGGGCTTTGCCTGGCACCTGTGTGATGACTTGAACCTGGACATCCTGGACATCAGGAAATGCTTCAATTGGTAGGTCTTTCAACGCACGTAAACCAACGACCGCCATAATGGCAAAGGCCAGCAGGATGAATGCCCGCTGGCTGACCGCAAAGTTAACAAGCTGTCGCAACATTACCGGGCGCTCTGTGTAAATTCGGAGGCAAGTAGTAGTGCACCCGTAGTGACCACTTTGTCATCTACCTTGATGCCGTCGTCCGGCTGTATCCAGGCCCATTGGCCATCCTGGAATGCCACCATCACTCGTTGACGACGGAAAAGGCCGGGTTCCGCCTCGATGAACACCGTGGTGTAGATGCCGTCTGTGCTCAATGCAGACAGCGGTACGCGCAGTGCCATCGTCGCATTAGGGTCAGCCAGTTGCGCGCGGCCATACATCTCGGGCCGTAGCTTTAAATCTGAATTGTCCAGTTCGGCACGAATCTGGACACGACGCATCTGGGAATCAAGAACTGGCGATATACGTGTCACGTTGGCTTTAAAAACCTGCCCTGGCAAGCTATCAAAAGCCACTAGCAACACGTCTCCAATGTGGACGCTGCTGGCAGATTGTTCAGGCGCATCGACGATAACCCACAAGTGCCCCAGGTCGGTAATAACGAATAGCGGATCACTTTGATCCGAACGGATTTCACGGCCGGGATTGATGTTGGCCGATGCAACCACGCCGGGGATTGGTGCGCGTAATGTTAGCCGCTCACTTTCCGGATCGGGTTTACCAAAGGGCACCAGGTTAGCAATGCGCAAATAGGCACGACGTGCCTCTGCATCAGCAATACGGGAATCACTTTCAGCGACCTCGTAATCACGCTTGGCAATCGCTTCGCCAGCCAGCAGCTCCTTCGAACGACTAAAGGCGGCTTTCTTGCGCTTGGCATCTGCCTCGGCCTTTTGCCAATCCGTGAGCGCTGTACCGTAATCAGGCGAATCGATAGTCACTAGCGCATCACCCGCTTCAACCTGATCACCCAGTTGCGCATGCTGTTTAATAATGCGGCCATTGAGTGAGGCGCTGATCGGTGCAGTACGGGTGTCATCGACCGCAACGCGTGCAGGAACAGGGGCGCCGGTAGGCAGGGGAGACAGGACCAGCGGTTCGGAGCGGATAAATGAAAGCTGAGGTGATCCTTTTTTGAAGCTGATCTCGTTCTGGTTAATACGAAAATTAGGCACTTCAGGGGCGCTGCCAAAAGATAGCCACAGCACAATCACCATGAATATGGCAAAGCCTCCCGTGTACCAGACCTGATCCTTGAACTGGCGTGATTCCTGGTATTTCTTTACCCACAGTGGGAAGTTGTTTTCCAGGAAAGCCTTTGTGCGGGTAATAGCCGGATCATTTTTTACGCGCGTCAGGCCGCGTTCAAGACGACCGCGAATTGCATCTGAATTTAACCAGTCGAGCGTGCCTGATAGCAATAAATGCCAGGCGCGTTGTAGTTTATTGCGGGACTGCGTCATTGTTGGCGTGCTCCGGGTAAGTCCGGCAATTGCAGATCTTTGTCTGGCAGATTAGCTGGGGCCATAGACTGGACAGGGGAATCATAGTGAGCTGGTTTGTTGGCCACGGCAGCCTCTGAAACGGATGCAAGAATACGAATTGCGCTGGCCGCTTTGGCCGCCTCGGCGCGAGCTACAAGCGCCTCAAATTCGGCCTGACGCAAAGCACGTTTGGCATCGAGGTATTCGAAGGTGCTCATGGCGCCGCGGGTATAGGCAACATCGGCAGCTTTGTCGGTGCGTCGGGCTGATTGCAAGGTTTGATCCTGCAGGCTTTTCAAGCGTGCATTTGCCTGATCCAGTTCATGCAGGTAGAGCAGGGATTCGGAACGTGCAGCACGTTCGGTCTGTAGCATGGCAATTTCTGCCTGGGTCATCTCCGCCATGCTTTTGCGTATGTCGCCTTCAAAATTGTTGCCGGTGAATAGCGGTATGGCGATGCCGGCACCCACCGAGTTAATAACGGTCGGGTTATTACGTTCATATTGCAGACCGACTGAAAAATCGCGGGTCTGTTGTGCACGGGCTAATTCAACACTTTGTTTAGCAGCGGCTAACCGGGCACGGGCTGCCTGAACATCCGGACGTCTATCGGCCAAAGAGCCAATGAGCCTCTCTGCGTCCTGATGGTTCATTACACCGGGCCATTCACCCCGGGTGCCTATTCGTTCACGTTGCATTTCCGAACCCAGCAGATTTGATAGATTGGCAGCTGCGCGTGACCGATCACGCTGGGCGGCCTGCGACTCAGCCAGTAAGCGGCCGTGATCGGATTCGATGCGCCCCAGATCAGCCCCGGAAAGATCACCTGTTTTAAATCGGAGGCGGGCTTTGTCCTGTACCTGATTGGCATGCGCCAGATTCACTTCGGCAATCTGGTAGGCCTGTTCTGCTACACGCAAATCCAGCCACGCAGATACAACACGAAAGCGTTCCTGACGAATCGTGTCATGCATGTCCCAGACGGTTGCCTGACCCAGATCGGTTGCTTTGGCAATGCGTAAATCCCGTTTATTGCCGCGCTCAAAAGGTTGGTCGATTCTGACAATCGTATCCAGCGCATTCAAACGTGTGCCATATTGATACTGTGTCTTATCAACGCCAGACGCGTTGACCGACATGACAGCGTTGGGCCTAGCGCCCGCCGTAATCAGATCTGCTTGGGCGCCATCCAGCGCTGCTCGGGCATTCTGGATCTGGGCGTTGTGTTTGAGCGCCACGTTTTCTGCTTCAAGATAGCCAATACCCACAACTGGTGCAACAGGCGTAGCATGTGCCGGTACTACGCCAAAGAGCAGGGCGCACATAAGCAGCCGATGGCTTACCCGGCGGGGGCTGGCAATGTGGGTTCGGTAGTCTTTAGGCATGAATCAGGCATCATGCCTTAAGGTTTTCTTAAGATCTATCCGCGCTGCACCAAATTGCATAATCGCTTCTGAAGTATGATCATCGGAAATATTTGAAGAGAAAGCAGCGTCATGAAAGAAATCACCATGGATGAAGCCAGCCAGGAATTTTCCAAATGCTGGCAGGCAGCAGGAATCCACCTGGAAAACCAGGCAGGTGGCCACATCAGCAGCTGGATCAAAGCCAACCTGGAGCCACCATTTCTGGAGCATCTGTCTTTCAGGCTGGGTAATCAGCTCTTTTTTGTCCGCGTCGAAGATGCCGATGAAGCACTGGTTGGGCCGGGCAACCCCGAAGCGCTATTCATGATCGCCGAAGAATGCAAAGGCAACGCCTGTGTCATGCCCATGCAGAAAAAGAATGATGAGTGGCACCCTTTGCTGCCGGGCTGGGGTTTGCTAGACCCGAATACCCAGCAGATGATTAACCCACCGGACTTGATCAGCGAAGAAAAGATCGAAATGACGGATTGGGAGCTCCACGACTTTGCGGTGCAGGTCGTCAGGCAGAATCTGGAAGAACAAGGTAAAAAGCTACTCACTTGGCAGAGTAACCCCAGCGTGGATCCATCCGTCTGGTTCGAAGGAGAGCAGGGACCGGAGTGGGTGGTGGTCCGCGAAGTCCGCTATCCCAAGAGTGATGCAGCGCTCCCGGATAACATGGTGGACATCATCGACCATTGCGCAAAAATGAGCGCCCTGGGACATTTCGCCTCAGTGGCTTTTATCAATATGGATGACCCTATCGACCCACAAGCAGCGACCAATGGCAATTTTCTGCCGCTTTACCGGGGTTATGGCGCCAATATCCGATACGAAGGTCTGAAACCCGTCACTGCGCCGGGTAATAGCAATGCGTAAAGCTTAATACGTTGTGCAGCTCTTGCTGGAGTTTGTAGGCAGCAAGGCTGTGATGAGCCGTGGGAGGAAGTCGGCGCTGCCGAATGAGAAAGGGGTCACATTCTTGCGAATGTAACCCCTTGAATTTTTTGGCTCCTCGACCTGGGCTCGAACCAGGGACCTACGGATTAACAG
>CAZCGW010000012.1:0-51160 GCA_964498255.1 uncultured Dechloromonas sp. | reverse complement strand
ATGTTGATCGTGATTTTACGATCCCCTTGGAAGACGATTTATCGGGGGAAGGTCAGAGACATGGGGCAGCAGCAAATCCTGGTTACCACATTGGGGCATAAACTCCGGGACGAGTTCCATTACCAGTTTGCGCGCCAACTCGCTATCGCCTTCTTGAACAGCGGTTTCAATTTGGTTTAACTTGGGTGCCAACTCTTCCCAAGGGATCATTTGCTCCCGAGCAAGGCATATTTTTGAGTGCTCTGTGGGAGTTGTATTGCCACCTATCAGCAATTCTTCATAGAGCTTTTCGCCAGGCCTGAGACCTGTGTAGACAATCTCAATGTCTCCATCTGGATCAGCGCCTGACTTAACACGTAAACCGCTCAAGTGAATCATTCGTTCGGCAAGGTCGCGGATTTTAATGGGCTCACCCATGTCCAAGACCATTAGATCACCACCTTTACCCAAGGCGCCCGCCTGAATCACCAGCTGCGCCGCTTCGGGAATCGTCATGAAATACCGTACGATTTCTGGATGGGTAACCGTCACCGGCCCGCCCGCTTGAATTTGCGTCTTGAATGCAGGTATCACCGAACCACTAGAACCTAAAACGTTACCAAAACGAACCATTGTTAATTTAAGCTTGGATTCACGTCCAAATTCCTGTTGATTGGCTTGCAAAATCAGCTCAGCAATACGCTTTGTGCAACCCATGATATTGGTGGGGCGCACCGCTTTGTCGGTCGATATTAGAACTAACGTATTGACCTCAGACGATTTAGCGGCTTCAACGAGCCGCCTTGTGCCGACGACGTTGTTCCATATCCCCATTAGAGGGTTCTGTTCTACCAACGGCACATGTTTATAGGCTGCGGCATGATAAATTGTTTGCACACCAAATTTGTTGCACACTTTTACTAGCAATGCAGAATCTGTTACCGATCCAAGAATAGAAATAATTTGGGTTGATAATGCCCCACCGGCAATTAGTTTCAGTAGTTCTTGTTCAATGGTATATAAGGCGTATTCATTGAGTTCAAATAGAATCAGCGCTCTAGGATTTTGTCCTAGCACTTGTCTAGCAAGCTCAGACCCTATCGAGCCACCCGCTCCGGTCACCAGCACCACTTGATCGGCAATATCCTGCTTAAGCAGCTTAAGGTCAGGCAGAACTGGCTCTCGCCCTAAAACCTCTTCAATCTGCACAGGACGCAGATCGCTGACATGTACCTTGCCATTAACGACTTCTGCCAGAGTTGGCAAAGATCTCACTGCGACAGGCAATACGCTTAATTCTGCCAACATCGCATGACGTTTGTGGCGCGCCAGAGATGGTATAGCCAAGTAGATGTCTGATACCTCCCGGCTTTCGATTAGAGCGCCAATTTCGCGGGGAGCCCTTATCTTCAACCCGTTAACAGTACAACCTTGTAGTTCAACATCATCATCAATAAATCCTACGACGTTGGTTTTTCCATCAATAATCAAGCTGTTCGCTAATTGTCTTCCCGCTGAACCCGCACCATAGATTAAGACTTTGGCTTGCGCACTTCTATTCATGCTCTTTTCGCTGATGGCGCGACCCAAAAGGTATCGCATCAATGAGCGAGCACCCAAAAGCATAAATAAAAGAATAACGGGCTGAATAACGCTATATATGAATGGGATGGCCTTTGGCATAAAAAAATGCGCGGCCAACAAAAATATGGCGTAGAGCGCAACAACTGTGCTAATTCGTAGACCACTGCGCCACCCAATAAAGCGGACTACCATTTTGTACAAACCAGCGCTCATTGCAATGGGCATGAGCAACCCGACTGATATGGCGATGGTTTGTAATAGATTCAGATTGGCATCTACTGACGGCCCCAACACCATGGTCAATACCAAGATAGAGCTCAAAGCGCACGCCAGAATATCAAAAACGATCTGAATGGCGATCTTCGTTAATCTAGGCAACCGTATTAATTCTGCACAGCGATCCGCAAAACTTGTCATCTAGCAATTCCAGCATTTAACGATAATCGTTGATACTCGTCAAAAAGAAGCCGATTGACGTATGTGTCAGAGAAACACTGCTTAACTCTATCCAAGGCTGCGGTACCTAAATCATGTCGACGTTTGTCATCCGATACCAGGCTGAGTATTGCATGCGCCAATTCCTGCACGTTTTTGGGCTCAACGAGACACCCTGTTTTGTTATCCACAATAGCATCCTGCAAGCCATAGATCCGAGTACCAATTGCAGGAACCCCCATGGCAGCTGCTTCGATCACAACTGTTCCGAATCCTTCACGGTAGCTGGGCAATACAAGCAAATCCGTTATAGACAAATAGCGTTCGGGAACGGATGAGTGACCAACAAGACGTAGGTATTTTTGCGTCAATTTATCTAAATGATTAAATTCATCCAGAACATCGCCTTCTACTGGCCCCACAACCAACAACGTTAAATTTACGCCCATTTGTATAACATGCTCAAATGCCTTGAGGAGCTCAGCCACCCCCTTATCTCTTGTGCAACGTCCAATAAAGGTTAAAACCTTGCTTTCTGCTGGCACACTAAGTTCCGTTCGCAATAGACGCCGATCTGCTTCAGAATAATTTCCAGAGTTGAACCTTGCTAAATCAACGCCTGCCAATGAGCCGAATCCCAAACAGTCAATCCTCTTCTTTGAGAGGATTTTATTTTTTAATAGAAACCGAACTTGTGACGGACTGTCTGCATAACATTGAGTGTTCAAGAGGCCAATCAGACGATCACCCCATATGGACAACAATCTTACCAAACCTTTCTTCTCTACCCACACTTGGCCTGTATACGTATGGATCCTAACAGGCACCCTAGCTATATATCCGGCGATTGCCGTCAGCAGACCCGCCTTCGGCGTTGTTGAATGCACAATGTCGAATCGATTAGATCGAAAGAAGAAAGTCAATTTAAATACAGCCAATAAATCGTCAAACACACTTATTTCACGAGGAATACGGATGGGCTTATAGGTCACACCTTGAATCGAGTTTTTGAGATCAGCTTCGCTGGCGATCACCGTAACAGCCATTCCTTCGCTAACCATAGTCTTTATTTGTTGCTTTAGCTGGGTTTCCACAAAGAACGCAACCGTCGAAATCCGAGCAATCTTGAGTTGCGCTGACGCTTTGCTTATTTTTGAATGCTGACGCATTGCTATCCGATGGTTTCTTTCACTGCGCCAGGTATATTAATCTTGGGTGTTATCCCCAGAACTGAACGCAACTTCTCGCACGTGTACTGTGTTCGCGCAACCAACGCATCAACACGAGATTCCTTTAAGGGGAATCTGCTATGGCGCCCCAAAACTCTAGCAAGAACCCTGGCAAGCCACTCTGGAATGCGATATCTCGGATTGTGCGAATGTGATGCAGCCGCCATAGCTCGCACGAGTTCTACTTGTAGACAGTCGTTCGAAATATTAAAGATCTGATTCGCAGCGCGTCTATCAAATGCACACACAATCAATGCATCCACCACATCTCTGACATGAACGTAGGTTGAAATGGCATTCTTTGGCCCAATAAAGACAAATAAAT
Organism: uncultured Dechloromonas sp.; assembly: GCA_964498255.1. Classification (GTDB taxonomy): domain Bacteria; phylum Pseudomonadota; class Gammaproteobacteria; order Burkholderiales; family Rhodocyclaceae; genus Fluviibacter. The sequence goes on along the minus strand of CAZCGW010000012.1, from coordinate 47,608 downwards.
TTTTTTTAATCACTGCCGCCCAGTCTCTTAAGGCGTTATTGGGCATATTTTTCCCAATAACATTAGACGGCCTTAGGATGCTGTACGTGAGCGCATCTCTATTTCTCTGGGCTATGTCCATCAATAGACTGTCGGCCCTTGTCTTGCTAACCTCATATTCACCAACCGGTTGCGGAGGAGTGTCCTCAGTGACAATACGTTTAGCGCTCGCTGGCGACGCAAAGCCATATGCTCCCACACTGCTCAATTGGACCCAGTGCCCTGCCCTGCCGTGACTCTTAATTTCCGCTAGAAATGCATGCAGCAATCTTTGAGTCGCCGTAACATGAAGATCATGCATTCGAGCTTTATTACGAATCTCGCCAGCGCAATTAAAAACAACCTCACATCCCGCCAAGCAGAGTTGCAGATCGACTGAAGGATCAAGGAGATTGCAATCAATATACTGAAGATAGTTGCTTGATATATCAAGCAAGCTTTTATTTCTCGTTGGCACTACAACCGTGACTCCCAGATCTAACAAGGAAGCAACCAACTCTTTCCCGATAAATCCCGTCCCTCCTGTCACGCAAACTTTTAGAGGTCTTTTTGATACTGGTTGATTTAGCATCTGGATCAACTATAAATCGGGCCCCACAAAACCAGCATCATTCACCGCGCACCAAGCAATGTTTTCGATGACAGCAATAAACGCCAAACCTTAATCGGCAAATACGTTGTAAGGAAAAGAACCATAAACTCAAGCGCTATAAGCCTATGAGGCTTCAGGTGTGCTCTCGCTTGAAGCTTTTTACCCTTGGCCATATCTGCCACAGCATACCAATAACCAATTTTCGCCTGTAGATAACGCAATTGCGATGGGTAAAGCTGGTCTAGGTTTGGCACCATCTTTTTCAGCTTGCTCAGTATGTATTCATTTTCTACGGGGTAGCGATCACTTTTACGTACACTAGTCATATTAGTGTGAACACGATAGATCGCAGTTGGCTGATCCAAATAGATCACTTCGGCTCCATAAAGAAATCGCATAAACACATCGTATTCTTCAGAGACCTCGAGTGTTTCATCAAATAGCTCTGGCAATTCCAGGAGCGCATGTCTCTGCACAACAACCGTCTGCAGATTCATCGGGTAGTAACGCAAGAATGATGCGAATACATTGCCAGAGGGTTGTGGCTGCTCATATGCTAAACACATCTTCCCCGAGGACGCTTTCAGAACATATACATTCGAATAACACAATTTCGATTCCGGGTGAGCCGCCATAAGGCGGATCTGCTCCTCAAGTTTTTGAGGCAACCATTTATCATCAGTATCGAGAAACGCAACAAAGTCCCCACTTGCATGGGCAATAGCTGCGTTGCGCGCAGCGCCAAGTGGAATCGTGCTCTCTCCGCGAACGTATTTCAATTTGTTGCCATAGCTGTGTGCAATAGCCGCACTAGCATCTATGGAAGCATTGTCGTAAAAGACAATTTCCCAATTCTGGTAAGTTTGAGCAAACACCGACTCGATTGCTTCACGGAGATATGCCTCACCGTTGAGACAATTCATGATCACGCTGACTAATGGCTGGTTTTGTGTCATACCTGTGACCATTTGTATGGAATTCCGTCGCAGTCTGACGACAAACGCTCCACTTCGCTCGGATCATGAGGCAAGGAAGCGCAATTAGCGATCACGCTATCACCGTCACCTAAACCAACAAAACCATACCAAACCATCGGCGGCAACCGAACCAATTCATAGCGGTCAATGCCCGCTCCTGTAACAAGATCTCCCACGGTGCCACGCGTTGGCGAATCCTGGCGATCATCATAGACTACGAGTCGAATAGCGCCCACTGGAACAGCCAAGTTTTGCACCATTTCCCGATGGCGTTTCCACGCTTTAACCGCTCCCGGTTTGACTATTGAAAAATAGGCTTCGCCGAATCCCACAAAATCTGGCGCATCTGCCCGTAGCATATGCATTACCGCCCCACGTTCGTCTTGAATAATTCGCAACGGTGCAATGCTTACTCCGGCAATAGGCATCCTCATTTCGCCCACGGTGCCCCTCGCTCCCTCCCGAGACGGGTGTACTGCTCCAATTGCATTCTTGTGAAATCGGACATATCGCTGACACCTTCATAATAGGTTTTGTACCACGCCGCTGTCATTGACACTGTCTCGCCAAAGCCTAATACAGCTTGCCAGCCTAGGCGGTGGAGGGCCTTATCACAACACAGTTTAAGAAGTCCGGCTTCAGCCTTAACACCCACGCCAGCTGGGTCAGCCTCCCAACCAGGTGCCGACCAGGTCAACCGCATCTCGTCAATTAAACGTGAAACCGGCTGGTTAACTTCTGCACGAGGCCCAAAGTTGAAAGCTTCACCAATCAGCCCATCCTTCCCACTTTGCAGTTCAGCTGCCAGCCACAAGTATCCAGAGAGAGGTTCAAGAACATGTTGCCATGGACGTGTCGCAGAGGGGCTACGCACAATAGGAGCACGGCCAGCTGCCCAGGCACGCATACAATCCGGAACAATACGATCTTTCGCCCAATCTCCACCGCCGATTACATTACCGGCTCTCGTTGAGGCAATACGCTTGCCTTGCGCCGAGAGAAAGGAACGCGCATAAGAGGAAATGGCAATTTCTGCACAAGCTTTAGATGCGCTGTAAGGATCCTTACCACCGAGGTGATCATCTTCGCGATAACCGTATTCCCATTCGACGTTTTCGTAGCACTTATCACTAGTAATAAATATCGCTGTGCTCACCGTAGGCGTCGTACGAACAGCCTCCAACACATTCACTGTGCCACCAAGGTTGGTGTCAAATGTCGTTTTAGGGTCATCGTAGGAAGTACGCACAATCGCTTGGGCAGCGAGATGAAAAACGATTTCTGGCTGAAAATCGTCAAAAGCAGCCAAAACAGCATCAGCATCACGAATATCACCAACGTAATGATGCAACCGCCGCTCTAGACCAAGTACTTCAAAGTTACTGGGCGACGATGGTATATAAAGCGAATAGCCCGCTACGTCAGCGCCTAATTCCAGCAACCAATGCGACAGCCACGAACCCTTGAACCCTGTGTGGCCGGTAATAAGAACGCGTCGACCACGAAACACATCAGAAAACATTTTCACTCCTGCCACTTTTTCCACGGTGCGCGTCCGCTGGACCAGAGGCCTTCCAGCAACTGCCGGTCACGTACTGTATCCATACATTGCCAAAAACCTTCATGCTTATAGGCCATAAGCTGCCCATCCCGAGCCAGATTTTCCAGTGGCGCCCCCTCAAGTACCGTAGCATCACCATTGAGGTAGTCAAAAACCTGGGGCTCAAAAACAAAGAAGCCCCCATTAATCCACCCCTCTCCGGTCTGCGGCTTTTCAAGAAATTCCACAACACGGTCTCCATCAAATACCATGCCGCCAAAACGCGCCGGGGGGCGCACCGCAGTTACTGTAGCAAGTTTGCCATGCGCCCGATGGAAGGCGACCAGCTGCTCGATGTCTATGTCACACAGACCATCGCCATACGTCAACATAAACGTCCCCTCGGGCCTTAGCAAAGGCTCAAGGCGATGCAAACGACCACCGGTCATTGATTCAGCACCCGTATCGACAAGCTCTAGCCGCCAATCGCGACGACTCGGGCGAATATGCTCGACAGAGCCCGATGACAGATCAACACGTAAGTCACTATCGAGCGAATAATAATTAAGGAAGTACTCCTTAATCACCTCACCCTTGTAACCTAGGGCGAGTACAAAATCCTTGTGTTGATGGTGTCCATATAGGTTCAGTATGTGCCACAAAATCGGATGCCCACCTACTCCAACCATTGGCTTTGGGCGCAATCCCGTCTCCTCGGCCAATCGTGTGCCTAGACCGCCACAGAGAATTACTGTTTTCATAGTTATGCCTTCAAAATACTCATTAAAGTATCTACCACGTGATCACATTCTTTATCAGAGATCCCGGGATGCAGCGGCAACGTCAGCAATTCCCCGTATAGCCTTTCTGCCACAGGAAGCGACACTTGCCCTCCACCAAAGTATTCAAGTAGATGATTGGGTTTGTAATGAATGCCTGCCTGAATACCTTCTTTCTCCAATTTACTCTTTACCGCATCACGGGATGCATGAAGAATACGTAACGGAAAGATGTGAGGTACCACGCCATCCTCATTATTTTGAAACAAACGTAGCCCTGCCACATTCGACAACGCATCCCGGTATCGCGCCGCCAACTGACAGCGGCGCGGCTTGAACTCCGATTCGAAACGGCCTAATTGAACCCGACCGATCGCAGCCATGATGTCGCTCATGTGGTATCGCCAACCTTGAGCGGACACCTCAAAATCCCAGCTACGTTCTCCGCGATAACGCTTCTCTGAATCTCGTTCAACACCCAGCAAACGCGCATCTTTGACTCGCGCCATAACCTTTTGATCTGCGCTAACTACCGCACCGCCTTCACCCGCGGTAATGTTCTTAATGCCATCGAAGCTAAAACAGATAACGTCGCCAAAGCTCCCAATACGTCGTCCGTTATAGTTACAGCCAAAGGCGTGGGCAGCATCCTCAATAACTCGCAATCCGTGGTGACGCGCAAAAGTGTAGGCTGCATCTAAATCACCCATGAAACTAGCGTAATGCACTAACATAATAGCGCGCGTCCGCGGTGTAACACGCCGCCGAGCATCTTTAAGATCAAGCAAACCATCGATTTCACGAACGTCACACGCCACGGGCGTTGCCCCTGTTGCTGCAACCGCCTGAAACGATGCCACATAAGTCAGGCTCGGAACCAGCACTTCATCACCCGGGCCGATTCCCAACCCTTGCAGCGCGAGGTGCAGTGCTGCCGTACCCGTGTTTACGCAGGCAACTTCGCGCCCGCCAACATACTCAGACAGCTCATCCTCAAATAGCTGAACCTCTGGGCCCATTCCCAAAAAACCCCGTCCAAGGACGGTGCTAGCAGCGACAGTTTCTTTTTCGCCAACAATTGATCTCGACAAGCGGATCATTTATTGCATCCTTTAATCTACTGATTGGACAGGTGATCATTTTGCCATATCAAACGATTACGCTTACTCATATATCCTGTTTTCGTATAAGCAACAGAAGCTTATTCGCCACTTCTCTGTCTATGTTGCATGGTATGTTGACCATACAGGGGCCAACACTCTCCGAAACAGGGCAAGATCCACTACGGTAACCGAAGTTTTCAAGCGGTTCTTTTGTAGCGATAACCGGCGCCATGAACCACGTCCAAGACACATCAATGTAACGCTTTATCGCACTACGAATCCGGGCACCATCTGGTTCAAACCAAGCCAATCGCAGGGGTATGATTTTTAGTGCCTTATTCTTATACGCTGCGGGCAGGTGGGCACCACTTTGAGATTCCGCAAAGAGACCCAACAAGTACTCAAGCCCGACCGAGCGATCCATCGCCACTTGAGGCCAACGCCTTATTTCTATTAGACCAAGAGCAGCCAAAAACGCTGGGAGCTTCGCCGGGTAAGGGTATGAGGTTGTCGACGGTATGCCGCAATCCTCAATTAGAAAATCTTTCTCTGAACGGAATAACTTTCTTCGGATAAACGAATATATATCCACTAGGCCCATTTTTCCGTATCGCGCAGGGATGCAGTAACGTGATTCAAGCAATAATCGTTTCCATAAAGCTCTTTGTCGCTCTACTGAAAGTTCTGGGCAACGGAATTGCGCATCTTTTAAGCATTCGGCGAGTCTTGTGTTCTGAGTATAAACAAGACCACCGATTAACGTATTCAATGGTTTGCTATGGTCTGTAGAAAATAGTGCGGCATCACCAAAGTTTCCAACGGGCACACCGTTAACTTCCGAACCCAATGTCAGCGCACAGTCTTCCAGAAGAAAGATATTCTTTTTTAACGCTAGATCTGCAATCGGTTCGATATCACATGGAATACCAAAAGAGTGTTGCGCCACGATCATGCGAGTTTTATTGGTAACGCAGGCCGCAATTGCTTCACATAATGAACCGAAAGTTGCAGGATCAATATCAGCAAACACGGGCGTGGCGCCTAACCGCATGATTGCATTAACCATCACTGAACAGGTGGCCCCTGGGAGGATGACCTCATCACCCTTACCGATCCTATTCAGCCGCATCAGCTCATAAAACCCCATACGAGCAGCAGCAAACGCAACAGCTTCTCCTGAACCTATCAGCTTCGCAAACTTCCGTTCGAAATCTGCCACAAGTACATCATCGTCGATGCCAACTAGGCTGCCCATTCTCTCAAAATCGTCAGCGCTCAAGTGTGCATGTCCCTGCACAAAACCATAATATGGCGCTTGGAATGCTCGCCGAAGGCGGCTGAGAACCTCCGACAGCAGGCCGCTATTTAAAAGCTTCATGCCAACAACAACTCCTGCCATTTCGGCAGGTTCAAATTAGTGCTAAAGAATTCTCGACCAGTGTTGCACTTGTTCTGATCACTAATCACAGATGTCAAAGCGATAGCTAACTCTTCAGGGTTGCGGGCAAATACCGCTCCTTCACACCCCCGAAGCGGGCTGAGGTTCAGGGTATTGGTATCGAGCACTGATATGACCGGCACTCCAGCGCAAAAGGCATCGACGGCTGCCGAGGTCGCCGAACTGGCATAGGCGACATCGCACTCAGCCAGTAATTTTGCTATCGGTTCCATGCTGACCTGCATGTGGAGCGCAGGATAATCGCCCGGCTGAACCGGACAATTGGGGTGAGGTTTAACAATTATGCGCATAGGCTGCGACATTAAAGATACTGTCTGCTCCAGCAGCCTTATTTGGGATTGGGTGTTGCTGGCCAGATAATCTCCCAAGATCAACAAACGCGCCGGTTCATTTGTTCTGTTCGACACGCTATCTCTTGCCCCTTGCCTTTGCCCAAGATGAAGATAGCGCAACGCTTCCACATCAAGCAAACTCTCCGCTGGATACCCGCCCTGCTGGTAAGCGACACGCATCACCGGCCCATTACACGCCACCCGATCAGGCAGGGGTAAATCGTTATGCCCCGTGCGCAGGTAACTGTGTGGATCAAAGAAGTAGCGCAAATCCCAGAAGCGGACCGTCGAATGAGGCGCACCAATCAAACGCCCATGCGCGGCTGCTCGCCAGGCATGAACAAGCCCGAATTCCCATCCCATGTTTTCCTGAAGGTACACCCCTTGCTGCTGTTTCGGCAGTTTTTTCAGAGCGGCTTCAAACAGATTTAGATACAAAAGATTACTCATGGCAACCATGCCAAACATTGACCTCTTCCAGTCCTCTCGCAGCAACGGCCAGAGATTGAGCGATGAACCTAGAGTAGGATTCAGACTTTCGCCCAATTGCATGCCTTTTCGAACCAAATAGAACCAGTCACGTACTGTTTTTAAAATCACGCCTGGGCTAATAAAGGTATCTAAGGTGACATGACATTGCAGGCCGTTCGCTGACTTGTTGAAAGCATCGAGGGTAGAGGCCGCGTGCCTGGCCGTCGGTAACAGGCCATCCTTGACGTAAATGTGAAGCCAATTCGTTGGCATTGCATCCTGTTTCAGCGCGACCGGCAGATGCGCCCAATACCTGTTTTCATAGCGACCCTCTTTAACTGCCTCAGGAACACAATTATCGGAATAGGTCACGAATGTAGTTTGCCCCGTCGTCTGCCGCCACCCATGCATACCCACACCGCGCAACGGCCAACGCTCCAGAAGATACTTCAGCAACCATATCCATGCTTGCATGACTAGGGGTAACGCTGCGTAGATACTGCGTAAAAGCGACCGCTGCACCGCCAGTCTAGGGAAAGGGCGCCATTCAAACGTTACACCGTTTTTCTCGCACCAAAGGCGCAAGCATTCTGCCAATGGTTGATTGGCACTGGTCAGCATTATCCGCTTAACGGTTTGTCCCGCAGCCCAATCGCTAAAGGCCAGCAAGCGAATTGCGTCGTCAATCTGAGGTGATTTGCTGTAGTTGCACTTTTCAACCAGCAGCGTCATCCACCAATAGCTGAAGCTCGGCCGTAATTGCAAGTGATCGACTAGACGCCTGTCCTTAATGCGCATTTCGCCAAGGTCATACACCCAGGCAAGATAACGCGCTCTGAGTGAATCGGAATTTTCCTCAATCAACTGAGGAATCGAGACGACGTCTGCTGTTTTAACCGCCGCGAAACTGCGCCAAAGCAGGATCACACTGTTGTCACTAGGGGGATGAGATGTGTCTGCATCCCAGATCAAAAGGCTATCCCCAGGCTTGCCGTCCGCCGATGCGCCAGAATCAGGCATCTAACCCTTGCATCAACCCCTCCACCCTCTTCAGGTCTTCCGGTGTATCCACCGCCTGGCTGCTGTGCTTGGTCGGCACCATACGCACCTTCATGCCGTGCTCAAGGATGCGCATCATGTCCACCGACTCAGCAATCTCCAACGGCGTGGGTGCGAGGCGGGTGTATTCAAGCAGATAGTCGCGCCGGAACGGGATGACGCACACCTGCTTGCCCATAGTAATTTGGTCGATCTTACAGCGCGTTGGAATCGGTTCGCGGGAAAAATACATCGCGTTTAGTTGCAAGTCGCACACCACCTTGATGCAATTCCTATCCTCGAACTCAGTCGCATCCTTGATTTCACCCAGCAGATTGACGACCTGGATGCTAGGGTCATCCAGCATCGGCTGCACCGCTTCGGCGATCATGTCGGGATGCGTCATTGGCTCATCGCCTTGCACCATCACCACGATGTCGTAGCGCGTGCTGTTTGCTTCCTCCAGTTTCAACAAAGCTTCTGCGCAACGGTCCGACGCACGTTCGTAAGTATCGGCTGTCATCACGGCCGTGCCGCCGATTGATTCAATGTAGTCGAAGATTTCCTGGTCGCAGGTAGCCACCGCCGTCATGCTCAACAAGGGGGACTTGTCCACTCGCTCAAAGACATGGCCGATCATCGGCTTGCCGAGAATAGGCGCCATTGGTTTGCCTGGGAAACGGCTGCTGCCCATGCGGGCGGGGATTAGCGCGAGGATTGATGGAGTCATTATCATTCACCTCCAGAGATTGAAACAGTTTGTCCAGTAATGTACGAATTTTCTTCAGACCCCAAAAACCATACAGCATTTGCGATTTCACTTGCTTTTGCCATACGCTTTGCCGGGATCATTTCAACTCGCTTGGCCATATCTTTTGATGGATTGTGGCGGTGGATACGCGTATCGGTCACGCCCACTCGCAAAATATTCAGAAAAATGTTAGTTGAAGCCCACATTCGATAATCCGCCGGCAAAAACTCCAATGCATGCTTGCTTAGTGAGTAAGTGAAGCTATTACCACCACCGCCAAACTTTACACCGATGCTGCTTAAATGAACTATCCGCCCCCATTTTCTCTCAACCATTACAGGGAGCATGTCCCGCATAATAAGCAATCCTGGTAGTACATTTATGGAAAATGTTCTGATTATGCTATGTGCAGTTATATCAGCGAACTCTCCAGGCTCGTAGAAAGCAGCGCAATTGACCATTGAGCTGCACTTAGAATAATTCGCTTTATGCTGCGCTAAGCTCTTTTCAATAGCGGATGGATCATCGAAGTTAATCTCCAGCAGGTCTACTCTTTCAGGATTCGCATTTGCTAGATCCTGCAATTCGGTACGATGCGTTCTATAATGAGCTAGTACGTCCCACCCTTCAGACAAATATTTCTCGCAAACAGCGAGTCCAATATCTGAACTTGCTCCGATAACAAATACTCTCATCTAGAACCTGCTGCTCTGCGGAACCTATCCCAACTGGCCACATGTGACGAGCCCATTAGCGTCCCTTTGACATCACACTCATTGCAGGGAGGGAATTTTCGGTTTGAATTTTCAAGCATTTCTCGTGAAATCATAAACATCTTAGAAAGCCATATTTCGCGAAATGTCTGATTGAACATATTGCCTAATATCTTCTTCTTTCCCCAATCGTGAGGACATAACAAGACATCTCCTAGATAATCCATAAAAAAGGTGTAATGTGGGTAGTTGCAAGGCGCTACCAGCGGCTCCTGTAACGCAGGAATAGCATATTCGGCTGTGGCCATCATTCCAGCTCTATTATTCATCGTTATGCCAAAGCTCTGCTCCTCAGGCAAATAGCGATGCCGAATAACGAACTGGTTACTAGCAAGCCCGGCATTGATGCACATGTTGTTAAAACGCTCTGCATCTTGAGCACTGTCGTAAACACTGATCAAAATAGTCGACAAACCAGCCTCGAATAGCCTTTTTAAGCGCACGGTATCCAACACATCACCATTTGTAACCATTTCTATTTTGGCGAGCGGGAGATGGCTACGAACTACCTTTATGTGGTTGAATATTTTCTTATCGAGCATAGGTTCAACGAAGCCCGAGAATAGAAAAATACCTGCATAGCCCAGCACAGATAACTCGCTTGCCAGCTTTGAAATTAACTCTGGTTTGATAAATTCCTTTATGTCAGGAAATTTATCGTCGCTTCTTGGGCAAAAGCTGCATTTACGATTACACGTACCTGACTCACTAACCTCTACCACAGATGGTAATGGCCAGCCGTCTACCAGTTGCAAACTGTCATTGATGATATCGGACTTCCTGCTCAAGGCTGGATCGATAAAATTTGAGTCACGCATATTTGCCTTTCTAGAACCCTCAAAATTCGTCTTGTCGGACCAGGGAAAAATCACACCCCATTTGCAGAAATACAGAATCGATCGAATACGCAACAAACAGGTATCCTTCGTCCAAGCGCTGCTGCAACTGCTCCGGTGACGGTGCCACCACATGAACCCCGGCCGGAATTGCTTTGTCCGCCGCAAGGGTGCGAATTTTGTCCATGGTAGCGCAGAAATCGGGGTGCTCGAACTGGGCGGTCAGCCCCATCGAGGCCGAAAGATCATATGGTCCGATCAGGATGGCATCCAGACCCTCCACGGACAGAATACTTTCCAGCTCCGCCACTGCACGATGGTGTTCGATCATCGCCACCAGTAACGGCGCTTGTGCCTCCTCGCGGTAGGCATCGAAGTATTTGCCAAATAGATTGGCGCGCGAAAAACCAACGCCGCGCGTCCCAGCGGGTGGCCAGCGGCAGGCATCGCGCACGGCCACCAACTGCGCGGCGCTTTCGATCATCGGCACAATAATACCGCCGGCACCAGCATCCAGCGCCTGCTTGCAATCCTTCGGCTGTCCGTGTGCAATTCGGGCCAGTGGCAAGGTGTTGCCCAGCTCCAGCGCTCGAAACAGATCAGGAAGTTGATTTACCGCAACCGCACCATGCTCCATATCGACTGCCACCCAGTCGTAACCCGCCTGGCCCATGATTTCGGCCACAGAAGGGTGTGGAATCTGCATCCAACTTCCGATGGACTTACCGCCGCTTCGAAGCTTGGCGCGGATGGCTTGTATTGCTGACAGTCTATTCATCATTCAAATCATCAAATATCAGGCCGCCATAGTTGGCCTGAAGTTTCAGGTTAAGCGGCGTGCGGCGCAAGAGAAAAGGCACCGCGTTAGCCTGCGCAGCCTGTCGATCCGTTTCCGCGTCTCCAATCATCAACGCTTGGTGAGGCGAGCTCTTCTGCCGTGCCAGCACCGCCCCGATAGCGCTGGCTTTTTTGCTCGGCGCACCATGCACCTCGCGGAAGCAATGAGCTAGATCGAGCGCGACGAGAATTTGCTCGATTTCTTCCTGCGGCGTGGCGGTCACCAGCACAAAATATTGCTCAACATAGTGTTGCAGCAAATACTCCCGCACCCCTGGAACCCAGGGGGCATCGACTACCGCCTGCAGCACCGTTTGTGAAAATCGCGCACAAAACTCTTCGATACGTGCCGCGCTGGCCGGCTCGCCCGCCCAAGTGAGATAGAAAGGTATCTTGTCAAAACGTGAGACACCGCCATTGCTTTCATGGTGCTGCCGGACACGGTTGGCAACCTCCTCTCCGTAGGGAAGAAACAACTGTACGAAAGCATGGGTTTTCACATCAACAGAGTCCTTAATCACGCCGTCGAAGTCCCAAAAGACCAACTCGGCACGATTTATTATCGCTCTTGTTTTTTTTAAACTATGCGTCATTCGTTTTCTTTCGGCCTGAACCAAACTTGGTTATAGGTTTTACCAAATCTGGCATTGTTTTCAAACATGACCGAATGTTTCTTCTCCCTGAAAACCAACCCCGCCTCGGTGCAGTACTTTGTAACATCAATGGCTTGTTCAGCAAAATCCTCATTAACTTCGATAGCCAGTTCAGAAATTTGTTTAAGAACAGCACCTCCCCCTGCCAAGATAAGATGCTCTAATCCGTCAACATCGATCTTTATATGGCTCGGTTGAGGTATGTTCAGCAAGCTAACTGCCTGCTTTATTGACATTCCAATCGTGCTGAACGCAAACACCTTGTCTAAAGCTTTACCGTCATCCCCATAATTTTCCCCGAACGTCGAAAGTGCGCCACCCAAATCAGTGCTCGTCATATTAAGGGTGTTAATTTTTAAAGAATCTGACAACGGCAGAGGAACAATGACAACCTGATCAACAAGATCATTAATGTATATATTCCGCGCAAGCAGTTCCAAATTAAATACTGATGGCTCAAATGAATACACACGGCACTTACGACTTTTTGCTGCATAGCAACTATACAGACCAACATTAGCGCCAATATCCCAGAACACAGCCCCTTGGGGAATTGAATCTATCCATTCTAATGTCTCGGGTTCTTTAGTCGAAAAACTGTCAACACGGAAGCGATTGAGTTTATTCGGAGTGGTGAACGCAAGTCGAGTTTCTCGATGCGTGACTGTCTGTTTCGCCTCCATCGCGGAATTCAAAACCTGATCCAATGCATAGCTGCCGACCGTTGTTTTCGCCAATAGACTTACGGCGTTGTAAATTAAAGTCTTTACCAGTTTTTTGATGCTACTGAGCATAAGTTACCTTTGGGAAAATTCGAAGAGAATGTTGTGCCGAAACAGGCACTGATGGGACGGCGCTTTACACCTGCGAACTCCCACCATCCACCTCCACTGCTCGTACTACGTCAATCAATTGCAACAAACCTTGCCCCAAATCCACATGCATCGGTGGAACATATTTTCTGCCAAGTTTTGGCTGATAGGCGTAAGGCGTTCGAACGTAGTGCCCCGCTTGTTCACCGGCAACAAATTCAACGGCATTTTTTAACCCTAGAATTTCGGCCAGCATTTCCAACAGATCAAGCACACGCATCGGCTCCTGCCCTGTAAGCACTACGCTCTGGTTACAAAAATCATCATGCAATGCAGCCACACTTGCACGGGCCGCATCTTCCACATGAATGTACTCACGCAAAGTATCGGGACTGCCTTGGTAGCGCAATTTGCCAGTTTCTAGCGCACTCTTAACTATCCGATACAACCCATTCGAACAATCAGCCCGGGGCCCATAGAGTGAGCCATAACGAAGAATAGTGTAGTCTAGGCCGTAGACTTGCTGATATTCCTCGACATAGTGCTCTGCCGCCCGCTTGCTACAGCGATAAAAACCACCTTCCCGGCTATTTACATAGACTGTACTGGCATAGACAAAACGTTTAACTTTTTGCAATCGACATGCTTCTAGCGCTTGAACATTGCCAAGTATGTTTACTCTGACGGTTTCAATGGGTTTATCGAGAGCCTCATTCAGGTCTGCCAATGCAGCAAAGTTATAGACAACGTCACAACCTTTAACAGCCTCCTGCAGCGATTGAATGTCGAGGAGGTCGCCAATAACCATAGATTGTTCTTTTAGTAACCATGCCGAGGGTTTTCGATCATAAACAACCACCTCATGACCAGCACTGCTGAGCTGCTCAGCAACGTGGCTACCCAGGAAACCCGCCCCGCCGATGACACAAACACGCATGTTCACAACCCCTGCCTTTGTATTTCGTATTCCGCGAGTGGCACCTGCCCTTGAAGGGGCTTTCCAGTAAGGAAACGGATTGCTTCCTCAGTCGCCTCAATCTCCATCTGAGTTCGACAATCAATGGACATGGAACCCATGTGTGACGTAAGTAAACAACGTTCTACTTGTGCCAATGGGCCACTATATGGTTCTTGATTAAACACATCAATAGCGGCACCACTCAAATGGCCCGCAGCCATGACTAACGCTAAATCCGCTTCATTAACAATGCCGCCCCGTGCTGTGTTAATAATCACAGCATCTTTTTTCATCTGCAATAGGTGAGCCCTACAGATCATATTTTTGGTTTGTGAGGTCAGTGGCACATGTAGACTGATAACATCCGCCTCTCGATAAATGATTTCCTTTTCTACCCAGTCTAGATGGATCCTCTGTTCAGCCTTTAAGTTAGGGATCAAGTCATTCACCAAAATACGTCTCGCTCCTAAGGCGGCGAAGTGGCGCAGAACGCGCCCCCCAATGCGACCAGCCCCGACGATTCCAATCGTAACCTCAGAGATACGACGGCCAAAGTGGCGCTCCCACTCGCCCCGATGCATCTGCAAATTTGCCACGTGCATTGATCGAAGAAGTGAGAACGCTAGACCAACGGTGAGTTCAGCAACGGCCGGTGCCGGGGCGTCCGGCGTGTAGCTGACTTGTATGCCTCGGCGCTCCGCTGCCAGCAGATCGACGCTATCAAGGCCAATCCCAACCCGAGAGATCAGTTTCAAGGATTTGGCGCGAGCCATCACCTTATCAGTAATAGCCTCGGTGCCGGCGATTAACACATCGAAATCCGACACCATTTCAGCCAATTCTTCTTCTTTGAGCTTGCGGCCGATAGGGTTTATCAGATAATCAATGCCCGCGGCTTCGAGTTGCTCGATTGGCAAGCGGTTCTTGTCGCCGAAAGGAACGGTGGTAATTAATACTTTGGGCACAAGTTTCTCCTGTGAAACGGGCACGTTAGTTTAAGAGACGAGTTGCGTATCAAGAAACCAAGTAGCGTTTAAAGCCAATCGGGCAGGTAACGCCAAAATGTCATTTGGTACGCTTTGCGCCCGCCGAAAAACAGAGGCTTTTGCAGAACCAATCGCCATTACAAACACTTGCGCAGCTTGCGTAATAATGAGAGGAGTCACCGTTAAACGCTCTGGTGGCTGCTTGGGGGCATGAACGGGGACGACACGTCGACGAGTTTCAAGCAAGGCCGGGTTATGCGGAAATAAGGAGGCTACATGCCCGTCCTCGCCTACGCTCAGCAGCATTACATCCAGTCTGCTAGGCAATTGTTTTCCGTATGCCTCGGCGGCCGCCTCACGATCAAGCTGTTCAGCATGCATGCGAGTAACCGTGCAATCTTTTGGAACACCCCGTTGAAACAATGACCGCATCGCTAGTCCATAAACGCTCTCGGCGTGCCCAGGGGGCACACAACGTTCATCACCGAAATAAAAGTGTACGTTCCGTAGCTGGGTAAATTTAGGCAATGCTGACCATGCCTTATAAAGGCGTTCAGCGCTGCGTCCGCCTGTTAGCAATACGGTACATGAACCGTGCTTTATACAGGCCTGTAAAACAGCCTCCGTTATTTTTGACGCTACTTCGTGCTCCCACGCAGTAGGCTTTACGAAACTGATGCGAAGTTCCGTCAACTGTGCACCAACCGTTTCGCAAAAGAAAATAATGCCGTCACATCTTCTCTATTGAGCCCAACTAGGTTGGGCGACAATCCGACCAAAGCCATCATCACTAAGGCAAAGATCGCTCCCGATATCGGTAACGCAACCCAAATTTGGGAGTTTAAATCTAACAACGTCAGCGGTATAGCGTACGCCACAAGCCCCGCAGTTACAGAAACCAACACTACTAACGGCTGAAACTGCCAGTCGAACCGGATACCTAAACTGCGAGATAAGCAAAAAGCCAGAACGTTAACTGAAACTATTTGCATTGCTAGCATTTTACCTGCAAGTCCGAGCGAACCAAGTCCTAATCCAGGCATCGGAGCTGCACTATCCGCCAAGACGAAGTATGTAACCATTACACTTAACCCCATCATTACCATACCATTCTTGACGTACAGCCGGACACGACCGGTAGCGTACGCCATGGCCCCTCCTATCTGACCCAACGCTTGATGAAGCGGATAAAAGAACATAATCATCAACGTGATGCTACCAGCTGCGTAAGGTGCTCCAAGAGTCAAGAACAAGATGTCTTTAGCCCATGGGGCAAGAAAGCCGGCACCTACTGCTGCAATAAAAAACAAACCACGCGATACTTTCTGATAAAGCACGCCAACACGTTCACGATTTCCTTGATGATGCGCTTCGGCAATTTCTTTCCAGAAAATATTTAGAATAGATGAAGTTGCAATTGCCGTAACTGAACCAAATTGAAACGCCACAGAAAAGTAAGCTTGTTGAGTACTGCCTGCATAATTTTGCAAAAGCCAGCGATCAGCAAATTCGTACGCAAAACTCAAGCAAGCATACGGAACCAATGGCCAACAGTAATTCCAGAATTCCGCCATGACGGACACGGGCGTATCGTGTTCTTCTGCCATTGACGTAAATTGCAACTTTCTAACAATTACGACCACCGCAATGACCCACTCAATAATTGTTAGAGAAAATACCGTTTTCACTGCAAGCCAACTGCTCCACCAAGCAACAGCAATAAGTAAAAAGTGCGCTAGCGCGACCATCACCGCGGTACTCTGCACCCAATGGGTTAAACGTTGCGATTCTCCCATTTGTTGAATAATCAACCACAACATTGACTGCATGAAGGCCGCAACAAAAGCAAGAGCAACTAGAGAACGTTGGTCAGATTTCCAAATCAGCTCTATCCATGAATCAGGGAATAGCACCCCGACAGCAATCAAGGGTAGTAAAAACTGTATACCGAGCCAAAAAAAATACCAGCTAACCAATCGGAGGCTACGCTGGCGCTGTGATAGCAACGTAAAAAAAGCTGTTGAACTACCCATGTCAAGCAGTTGTCGTACCGCTGTAAAAGTACCGAGCAGAAACATCATCATGCCGTACTGTTCTGGCCCCAATCCGCGCGCGACTATCATTCCAGTGCCGAAAGTAATTATTGCTTTCGACACGTTGGCAAAGAGACTGAATCCAAAGCGGGAACGGACAGACAACTGTAGTACTACCTGGGATTCCGCATCGTTGATCGCTCAGCTTCATTGATAAGAGCTGACTTGACTAGACTGCGCAAATTAGTGGGCATTGTTGAATACTCTTTACAAAATGAGCTTCTAGCGATTTGCACTTCATTGCTGCACCACCAGCTTTGGAGATTGTTCCATATTCTTGAAATGTGGGCAGCTGCGCTTTGCGGGGTTTCATGAAAAATACCAGCCTTCTTAAGCGCGTCAAAAAGTGGTCGCGCTTCCGTTCTAATTTCCCAAAGCCGTGGATTCCAGAATATTACCGTGGGGAAATTCAAAGCCAACGTATCAACATACGTGGTAGCAGCATATGTACCGATAAACAATCTACATTTTCGCAAGGATTTTTCCATCGACAACCTATCGTCGAATCTAATTGAAGGATGACGATCCAACCAGCGTAACTTTTGCTCCCAACCGTAGTCCGATGGATATAAGCGGACTTGGATTTCAGACTGCAAGCGAATTGGTAGTGCATCAACAAAGCTGAACTGGTCTTCTAAATAATCGAGTTGTTGGCCTGAAAGTGCCATAGAACGAATATCGAAAGCGTACCGGGGCATATTCCCGCAAACCATCAACGCCATACCAGTAGGGCTTGGATTTATCGATCTTCCCATCACTCTGAAGTTTCCTACCGGAAGCACATGTCTATTTTGAGAGTCTTGCCATCCAGTACTTAGATATGTGTTCGCAACAGATAACTCATAAGAGTGGGCCCCGTTAAATAAACCAACCCCTAAGCCTCCATGCTCACCGACAACCATACGCGCGCCCTTTGTAATATTTGTAGCGGCCCACGACTTAAAAAAATCGTCAGAAAAATGGCAATTTGATGTAAATATAACATTCGGCGGCTGGTGACACGATATCGTATTTGCCGAAGACATTAAATCTTGAAAACCCTCTAAAAATACACGAGGCAAGAACTTAGGCAACAAATCTCGCACAATTTTCTCAAAATCATCTTGTTCTGACTTTACAGGAAGTCTCCATTGCCGGAACAGAGGATCGAATTTCGCAACCAACTGATTGCCAAATGAAAACCTAGGCAAAGGAATCTGACCCAAAGCCATTTCAAGTTTCAACAATTCTTTGATTGGCAAATATGTTGAAATCAAAAAGAAACGCTCTTTTGATTTTAGCTTCCATACAATTGTATTAATAAATTTCTTAAGGCCCGTTTTTAACAATCCTAGCCTTGAACCCTGCCGAGCCCTCTCCGAACCACGGTGGTTTTCATTGACAATAGAGATTGACTTTATTTCAGGCATAAATTCAATCAACAATGCAAAAAGCGCCTCGTTCCACTGCGACGACTCTGTCGCCGCCCTAACAAATCTTCCCGTATCATTGCTGGCAAACATTTCATTGTCTCCAGGAAAAACTTCTACATCCAATGATTTCTTTTGCCTTGTTGCTTGAGTGAGCGACTCCCATCGATCAAAAATTACTGTAGTATAAATATTTAACCAATAACCCAACAATAATTTCCAAAATTCACCGCGTTCATTTACACCATGGAGCTTATTGAGAACAGGAATCAACTCTTCAATAAGTTCATCATTAAGATCCTGCAACCGTTCAAAATCTCTTTTTAATTTATTGCGATCATCCCAATGGTAAGGAATAATCCGCCCCGCCTGCTTTGCTAAACGCTCATCTTGCCATGATGAAAAACACCAAGTCCCCAGAAAATAGGTATTTCCGACGTTGACGGGACTCTTCTTAACATCGGTGGTTACAAGCAACGCTCTATCATTACCTAGCGCGATGTTAGTAATAACTGGCGCCGCCGTATCAATGCTAACCCCTGCGGCCACTAACTCTTGTAGACGGTCTAAATCATGAGCCGTATCGACATCAAATCGCAGCTCAGGATATGCAAGCTCTCTGGGAGCCGGCACCGCTTCTATGTGAAATTCGCTTGCGTGATCCCATATATACGATGTGGCATGCTCACGATGATTTTTCTCAGTAGCAAGCTGAGAAATTCTTTGCAATAACGAGTTGGCAAGAATTTCTGCGCCGAATCCGTCTGCATAGGAATTGCCAAGACGCTCTTGATGATTACATGCGTAATCGCAAGAGGTCTTCTTGAAATGAGTTACAAGCCGATCAATTTCATCTGCATCAATAAATGGGTTATCGGCACAGATACGCACTACGAGATCTGCCTCGTGTTGTGCGGCTGCAGTAGCAAAACGACCAAGAACGTCAGCCTCGCTTCCTCGGAATACTTCAACACCAAGTTGATCAGCCAACGCGACCAATGGATCATCACGCGGTAAGTCGGTTGTAGCTAGCACGACCTTGTCGATTAACTTCGCATGACTCACTCGTTGCACCACCCACTCCAGGATAGGATACCCTCCTAAGTTGGCAAGCATCTTCCCCGGGAAGCGGGTTGAACCCATACGGGCTTGAATCAGTGCAACAACTCGACTCACTGCCCCCAGCTCTCCAGATCGTCCCAGTGCAGGACGTGGTCAGATTCCAAAGGCTTAGCAACCTTCCTCCCGATCACTTCATCCCAAAATAGCGGACTAATACCGCTACCCGGTCTCTTATAGGTAATATCGTTTTCTGTGAGCACATAACCTGCGGTAACATCTTTGAGGAGAACAATGCTGCGTCTTGCGTTTCTCCTTGAAATGTCCTCAGTTGCAATCGGCTCTTTATGCTCATCGTCGCCTAATAATTCATGCACGCGTCGCGACATCTCTGTAAACCTTGCAAGATCTGCCACATCCATTGCGTGATAATGATCATTCCCTGGCAAACTCTTGTCGTGCGTAAAGTGCTTTTCAAGAATTACCGCACCCAACAAGTGGGCCGTGACCAATGGTGTCATAGATTCATCAGGGAGCGTATGGTCAGAATAACCAATGATGTGATTGGGATAGGCCCTTGCCAAGCCCTTTATCATCCCTAGATGGGCATTCACATTTTCAGTGGGGTAGTTCAAAATGCAATGCAACAGCGCCAATTCACTGCAACCAGCTTGTGTTAAAGTTTTTACGGCAACATCAATTTCGCCTAATGTTGAAGCCCCCGTGGAAAGCACCACAGGTTTACCTTTTTTCCCCACCTTGCGAAGAAATGGAACATTAGTCAGGTCAGCTGACGCAATTTTAAAAAATGGCATCAACGGATCTAAAAATTCTATAGCTTCATCATCAAATGGGGTTGAGAGAAAATCAATACCAACTTGTTGACAATGTTCAGCCAGCTTTATGTATTCGTCCGAACCAAAGCTGTCATATTTTTTGAATAACTCATATTGACTGCGGGTTGCCTCCTTACTGGTGTCCCAGTAAGAGGGAGAATGTTTAGATGCTAGCGTGCCCGCTTTGTAACTCTGGAATTTTGCCGCATCCGCCCCCCCTTCTTTAGCAAGGTCAATCAGACGCATTGCTTGCTCTAACGAGCCCTCGTGATTAACGCCTATTTCTGCAATTACATAAGGGGTGCTGCTTGGAGTTATTACTCTTTTCCCGAGCTGGATTGATATTGTCATTTTTCTCTCAAAATTATTCAGGAACAACATTGCCATGTTTACGAACCAAGCTTTCGAAGTGCACATTCATCTGGTCTGTGTTGTTGGTGATATTGTTTTCATGCCGACGGTAACGATAAAGAGGTAGTTCCAAACGATGGATTTTATATTTTTTTTCGAAACGAATGCGTAGGTCACGTTCTTCATGACATCGGAACGCTTCATCATAGAGACCTACTTCAAACAACTGAGTCTTCCTGAACATAATACCGCAGGCAATTGGTGCGGCTATACAGTCGACTCGCTCTAACACATTCTCTGCATCATCCACTAACAAGTAATCGCACGCGACTGCATCCGCATAATCATTTGATTCCAAATAAAATTGCAGAAAGTTAATGAAATTTGCATTGACAAAGTCATCCGAATCAACTCGGACTATATATTTTCCTTTCGCTGCTTTAATGCCGCGATTTAGTGACGCCGGCAACCCCAAATTACTTTCATTAGTAATGATTTTAATTGGGGCATCAAACCGGTCGGTAAAGAGGCTTAAAGCATATGCCGTCCTATCTGTGCTGCCATCGTCGACCACGATGACCTCATAATCGTGAGGTTGCAACGTTTGATGCAACAGTGAACGCAGACAGCGACCAATAAACCGCTCTTGATTGTATGCAGCTACAATTACAGAGATTTTAGGCAGCACCGTTGGATTTTCCTGCATTTTCTAGGCCATCAACGCTCTACACAAGGCAGATCGAATCTTTTCTGGAGCATCCTCTGCCAATTTCACTCCAACAGGTAAGGACACCGCTCGAGAAAGAATTTCATTTGAAGCTTTAAAGGCAGTTGTCAGATCTCCCCCATGGACGTTAACCAATTCAGGCATATGGTCCCACGTTCCGGCAAAGTGCCAGCTGTATGCTTCAGGAAGAATCTTGGTAGCCAACCCGATCTTAATCAACTCATCTCGACAACGACGAGCCGTTGCATTATCTCGTACCAGGAAAACCAGCGCATCCGCCGTTTCGTAAGACTCATCAGGAACAGCACGCGGCTCTACTCCTTCCACGTCACAAATTTCGCGCCACAGGGCAGCTTTGTTTTTGCGCTGGGCAGTAACCACCTCCGGCAGCTTTTTAAGCTGCGCCAAACCGACAGCCCCTTGCAACTCCATCATGCGGTAGTTAAACCCACTACTTGCACGGGTGTCTTCCCACCTCGGCACCGCCGGGTTATTTTCATGACCATGGTCATGCCACGCAGCTGCACGCTGATAGATAGCCTCATCACGAAAAACTAGCATGCCCCCCTCTCCGGTGGTCATGGTTTTAGCAAAATCAAAGCTGAAAGTGCCAATATCTCCCCATGTCCCCAAGGGCCGGTCTTGCAAACTCCCACCACAACCCCAAGCAGTATCTTCAATCAACAGTAATTTATGACGTCGGCAGATCTCAACGATTTCAGGCAATCTTGCTGGAGTACCCAGCATGTGCACAACAATAACCGCTTTCGTCTTCGGCGTTATCCGACGTTCAAGGTCAGCCGGGTCCATATTTAGCGTGGTATCAATGTCTGCGCAGACGGGTATTGCTTGAGCCTCAATAATTGCTTCTACCGTGGCGACAAATGTAAAACTCTGTGTAATAACCTCGTCACCTGGGCCAACTCCCAAGGCAGCCAACGCCACACGAAGCGCTGCCGTACCCGAACTCACAGCCAACGAGTAATCAACACCCATGGATTTTGCGAAATTCTGCTCAAACTCTTTGACCTTATAGCAATTATTGCGTAATGCATCGAAACCATGACGGAACAAGATCCCCCCGCGATCAAAGACATCTTGCACTTCTGCAAACTCTTCGCTTCCAATGACTTCGTATCCTGGCATTATTTAATTTCTCGTTTAGTTTTTACTTTTATTCACATTGACTTAAAAATTTCCAGCACTTTTTCTTTAGTCAATATTTCTCGGTAGGAATCGCCCAACGCATTAGTCAGCGGTTTTTGGTGAATTACGGTTGATTCAAAGAGTTGTTCGTACTGAACATCGCTTAAACTGCGTGCCACGCCTTCAGGAATATCAATCTTCTGTTTTTCAACCATTGACCAGAATTCATCATATTCCTTCGGGTAATAAGGCTGCATAGCTCGCATGACAATGCAGTTCGCCACGCAGTGATGTAAACCAAGCACCACACTTAACCCGGCAGAAAACGGGTGAACCAATCCAACATAACTTGTTGCAATAGCACATCCGCCTAAATAAGAGGCAACCATGAGGCGCTCTCGGTTTACGGCGCTCATCATGTCACCTTCCAGAAAAACTTGCCTGCAAAGATTAATTGTTTCACGTGAGAAAGCATCGCCAATCGCATTCCGATAGCTTCCCGCCAACGCCTCAACGCAGTGTATGTATGCATCCATGCCAGTATAGAAATACTGGTTACGAGGTACAGTGGCTGTAAGGGACGGATCCATAACAATCTGGTCATAGACTGTATAGTCACTGTTCATACCCAGCTTGAGGCCGGTGCGTTTATTTGTCATAACGCATGTTCGAGTTGCTTCAGCACCGGTTCCTGACAGAGTAGGCACAGCAACCTTGTAGATACCCGGGACTCTAACGAGATCCCACCCCTGGTACTCTTCCGCTTTGCCATCGTTGGTAAGGAGATTAGCCACGGCCTTGGCGACATCCATGGTGGCACCTCCGCCCATCCCAACTATAGCGCTTGGTTGCTCCTGCCCGATCCGACGCAACTGATCCGTGATTTTGTCGATTGCATCTGTTGTCGGCTCTTGCTCGGTTGAGACGAAAACAACCTCGTCACATGACAGAATACCGAGCTTATTGATCGTATTCGATTGGCCTTCGAAAAATTTGTCAATAAAAAAAATGACGGAACCCGAGCCTTCGGATCTAGGCGCTGCTAACAACTGTGGCACACCCGTCAGAGCTCCTTCACCTACAGTGTATCGGAGCACGTTGCGGACATTTTTCACACCCGTGTCGAGAATACTCATTTTAATTCTGCCTTTTTACTGGATAAATGCTCTTAAGGCCTCGGCAACGTGAACTGACTCCCGTTTGCCTTGGTCGCTAATCTGATGGCGACACGAAAAGCCGTTGGTTACAACAGCAGCGTTAGGATTTGCTGTTGCGAGGGCCGGCAACAATCTCTGAGCTGCAATAGTGCGAGACAGTTCAGCATGTTCTTTTTCATAACCAAATGCCCCTGCCATTCCGCAGCAACCCGCATTGGTATCACTGACAATCGCCCCAGGTATTCGTTGCAACAGTTTATGCGTCCAGCGTCCACCATCTAGTGTTTTTTGGTGGCAATGGCTGTGAACAATGAAATGTCTTTGCTCATCACGGGATACCGTTTCTTTCCAATTGAATCTAATGCTACCGGCCGCCAACTCCTGTTCAATGAAGGCATCAAACATTGTTATCTGACTAGACACCCTCAAAGCAAGCGTCTGATCATCAAGCAAATCGGGCAAATCATGCTTCAGAGCCGAAGCGCAACTTGGCTCACAAACCACTATAGGGGTGTCCGCATCCAAAATATCGGCAAGCTTTCTGATCAGAATTTCACCATTTCGCTTTGCCTGATTGAGCAAGCCAAGCGAGATGGCAATGCGCTGACTATCACCCAAAGTCGCCAGCACCACCTGATAACCAGCAAGCTCCAGGCACTCAACCGCAGCACGCCCCACTACGGATAGAAAATATTCAGTGTAGGTATCGTTAAATAAGACTACTTTGCGCACACCGTTTCTCTGCTTACTTCTGGTAGCAAACCATTTGCTAAATCGTTGCTTTGCAAAGATTGGCATCTGTCGCTGCGAATCGATACCGGCAAAAGTCTCGAACATTAAACGTAGCAATCGGTTGTTCAGCATCGGGTTGATGAGCTGCGCTAGCGGGCCAGCCGCTAGACGCCCCAACGCTGGCAGATTTGCAAACAAATGGGTTCGCAAGCTAGTGCCCTTTTTATGCTGATGAGCTTGCATAACTTCGGCCTTGAGGCGCGCCATATCCACGCCATTCGGACACTCACCCTTGCAACCTGTACAGGCTAAACACAGCTCCATCGCAGACGCAAGCTCAGGGCTCGCCAAACCTTCCGAGCCCAGCTGTCCTGTCATGACGAGGCGTAGTGCATTGGCGCGCCCTCGCGTGCTGTGCAGCTCATCCCTCGTTGCCATATAGGACGGGCACATCACCCCTCCCAGTGTTTTTCTACAAGCGCCCACGCCGCTGCATTGCTCAACCGCAGCGAGCATGCCGCCATAATCGCGATAATGAAAGTGTGTTTTCAGTGGCAGTGATTGATATCTCCCGTCATAGCGCAAGTTGCTATCGATGGGGGGCGGCGAAATGATTTTACCCGGATTCATACGATCTTCTGGATCAAATAGTGCTTTGATCTGGGTGAATGCTTGATACAGAGCTTCACCAAAAAACTCGCGGTTATACGCACCTCGCACGATCCCATCACCGTGTTCCCCGCTCCATGAGCCCCCGTACTTTTTCACGAGCGGAAATACTTCAGACTGAATTTTCATCATCTGATCGACATCCTCTTTCGAGTGCAAATCGTGCAACGGACGTATATGCACCAGACCAACGCTCGCGTGACCGAAGAGAGAAACAGGTTGTCCATATCTCTGGCAAACGGCGAGTACCTCCGCGACGTAGTCTGCCAGCGCTTCAGGTGGAACAGCGGCGTCTTCAATATAAGGGGTCGGCTTTTTTAGCCCCCGTACGGTTGCCATCAACCCGAGCGCACTAGACCTCATCTGCCAAACCGCCTGAATCTGCTTCGACACACTCATTACAGGTGCAGCATAGGTCAGTTTCGCTAACGATTTAGCCATCTTATCGGCGCGTTGCTGCACCACAGAAGCGTCATTACCCTGTAGTTCTATGACGAGAATTGCGGCTGGATCGCCTTCAATTTGCTGGCAGATATCCCTCGTCAATGGGTGAAAACGAGCTTGCTTGATGATGATTCCATCAACCAACTCAGCTGCGCTGGCCCCTGCTTTCACAACGGGAACTGCAGCTCGCAATGCGGCATCCAAGGTTGCAAAATGGGCTAGGCATACCGCACTGTGCTTCGGCAAAGGTGTCAGCTTGAGCTTAGCTTCCAAGATAATACCCAAGGTGCCTTCACTGCCGCAAATGAGCTTTGCCAAGTTCCAGTTGTTCTCATCTAACAACGCGTCTAACGCGTAGCCACCTGAACGACGGATCACTTTTGGATAACGCTGTCGTATTTCTTCGCGGCACCCTCCAATCAGTTCCCGAACACCACGATGGATGGCGGCCTCGCGCGTGGCTGCCGCAGACTTCGCAGCAAAACCCAAGCCGTCCAGTGATTCGAGGTTGACAACCTCACCATCGGCGAGCGCTATCTCCAGGGCCAAAACATGATCGATAGTCATCCCGTACACTGCTGAACGCATGCCCGCCGAGTTATTAGCAATCATGCCGCCGACCGTTGCACGATTCTCTGTCGCTGGATCCGGGGCGAAATGCACTCCATGTTTCTTCAAGTGCTGGTTCAGTTCAGCACAAACAATACCCGGCTCAACTCGCACCCAGCCCTCATCAAGATTAAGTTCGAGCACCCGGTTATAGTTTTTTGAGAAGTCCAGCACTATGGCTTTGTTAACGGACTGCCCGGTAAGACTTGTACCAGCACCTCGCGGCAGAACAGCTTGGCCGTTTAAAGCTGCATTTGCTACTACTTCTAGGATCTCTTCACGGGTATTAGGTGTCACAACCCCCAGAGGCAACATCTGATACATGCTTGCATCGGTGGCGTAGAGCCCTCTAGTTAACAAGTCAGATTGCATACCCGTGTGCATCACTACGCTCAAAACCTAACAGTACAAAAAACACGACAAAGCTGGGTCATTCCACATATCCAAGCGGGTTATTTGACTGCCAGCGCCAACTATCAGCACACATACGCTGAATATCAAATCTCGCGACCCAGCCGAGCAGCTCTTTCGCTTGTCGAGGGTCCGCATAACATTGCGCGATATCGCCCAATCGTCGACCTCCGATCTCAAGGGGTATCTGCTTACCAGACACAGCCTCAAATTCTTTGACCATCTCCAGCACGGAGTAACCACAGCCTGTGCCAAGGTTAACTGTCAGCAGCTGCCGCGGATTAAGGGCTTTAAGCGCAGCTAGATGCCCCGCTGCTAGATCTTCCACATGGATGTAATCACGCACACCCGTACCATCTGGCGTGGGATAGTCGTTACCGAAAACTTGTAGTGCTGGCCGTTTACCCACTGCCACTTGGGCGATGAAAGGCATAAGATTGTTCGGGATGCCGCTCGGATCCTCTCCGATAAGGCCAGACTCATGCGCCCCCACTGGGTTGAAGTAGCGCAGCCGTGCAATGGCCCAACTCGGATCAGCTTTGTACAGATCAGCAAGCATGGCTT
Organism: uncultured Dechloromonas sp.; assembly: GCA_964498255.1. GTDB lineage: Bacteria > Pseudomonadota > Gammaproteobacteria > Burkholderiales > Rhodocyclaceae > Fluviibacter. The sequence continues at coordinate 20,465 of CAZCGW010000012.1, read as the reverse complement.
CTACCATGAGCTTGCTTTGGCCGTAGGGGTTGGCGGCTCCCAGCGGGAAATCTTCGCGGATAGGGACGGATGTTGGATCGCCGTAGACAGTGGCCGATGATGAGAAGACCAGCGTTTTCACATTCGCCCGCACCATCTCTTCGAAGAGCACGACGGATCCAGAGACATTGTTGTCGTAGTACTTGAGCGGTTCGGCAACGGATTCGCCCACTGCTTTAAGGGCAGCAAAGTGAATAACAGCATTAATGCTCTGATTGGCAAACAGACTACGCAAGGCGGTGCGATCACGGATATCGCCGATAACCAGATCTGGCCGCATACCGGTGATTTGCTCGATACGGTTAACGACTTCCCGCTTGCTGTTGCAGAGGTTGTCGAGGATGACGACTTTGTTACCCGCTTCGAGCAATTGCACGACGGTGTGCGAACCGATGTAGCCGGTACCGCCGGTAACTAGGATGGTTTGTGCTGTAGGAGGCATGTTGTTTGGTTTGCTATGCAGCAATGACTGCATAAGCTACCGCCCTTGGATTTAACGTTGTTTTCCAAAGGACGTGGCGGTAACCGAGTTTTTTACTCGGGTTACGTAAAATTAATTGTTGCAATTGTACGCTGCTATGCACCTATCTGGTGAGTGGCGAGGGAGGTTTTAGGGGGTGAATTTGGGCTGGTGCGCTTGCCCGGACGGTTGTTAGTAATGATTATTACTTAGCCGCGCTGAAACTTGTCTCTCACTGGATAGATGCCAAGCCTTTAGTCCATACAACATTTTTTATACTTGCGTCCACTGCCGCACGGACATGGGTCATTTCGGCCTAGTTTCAAACGACTGGCCTCTCGTGCATATCCAGGAAGCACATCACGCGCACGATTTACTGGCTTCATATCGGCAGCAAACTGATCCATTTCATCTGATGCCGCCCACGGAAAGTCCAAGGTGATACCGAACTGGACTTGCCCAGACGGGTTTACAGAAACCCCAAACCACCGGGCTGCATGCTGCTGGTACTTGCGTTTAGCACAATGGATCTCCAACAACTCCATTGCTTCGGGAGATAGCTTGGGGTTGCAATGGAAGGTTACCCCGCAAGGTGGCGCACTTGATGCGAGCGTAATGTCGTGGAGCTCGCCGTCAAAACGCGCTTTCTTTGTAATGATCTCGAGTAGGCGATGAATGTTCCTGCACGCCTCTTCGTTCATGGAAAGCAAGTGAAAGCCGAGTTCGAGCGTTGCCGGGTCCGCCCTAACCTCAATCTCTTTAATCAGGCTCTCATACCGAGAGCCGCGCATTTTTGTAAGAATGCCAACCGGCGTGTCATCTCCAATGTGGCTGTCCCTGCGAACTAGCATCGCCGCGTCTAGGTCTCGTGCAATAGAGTCATCCAGCATGACGAGATCATGCCCTTCGTCGAGCCACAGGTTCTGCTGAAGGTGGTAGCCGAGCACGGTCAATTCATGCCCACTCATCAGCTTATTCGCAACATCCGCACGCAATTTCACATAACTAAGTAGACGTAACGGCGTCGACAACATCTCTGTCAGAGTATCAAGCAGGAAAACGTCCATCACAAAGGGAGGGCGGATAACATCGGTGGCTTGGCACCTCAAGGACTGCTTTGCCTGAAAGGCCAACGCAGGGTAGTGCTCCGAGACAAGAGTGAACAGAAATACTTCTTTGACTTTGGGTGGCACCTCTATTTCTTCTTTTTTATCGTCCAGCAGACGACAATCTCCGGTAAGCAGTTCGTTCGCACAGGACCACCCTTGATCATAGGAGTCTTGAATGGCCGCAGCAAAGTCAGCTTTTAACTGGTTGTCGTTCCCCTTACGGGCAGCAATGGTCAGCTTTTTAGACTTGGCCTGCAAAATGATGGCCCGGTCTCCGTAGACAACGAGGACATCGATCTCTCCAACTATGTCTTTGCGACGGTACAGGTTCACATTTGTATGGACATGTTTACGGCCAAAGACTTCAATCAACCTTCGGGCCGCGAACTTCTCCGTAAATGCGCCTCGATGTTTGGCTGCCGTCGGGCGGTAACCCTCGTCGTCCCACATCCAAAAGAATGGAGATTCATAGAGAGCCTCATAAATCGCGTATTGAGAGAAGAGCAGCATGGTTCCTCTGCCGGTTGGTAGGAGTGGCCGAGCGGCGACCTCGTTAAAATCACCGACCTCGTTGAATCCAGAGTTACCCCTATCAAAGAGAAACGCGCAGAAAAACGCTTCGACTGTGTGTTTCTCAATACCACTATGAAACACCACTTCATCCAGCGAAAACTCAAATGCAGACAACCAAGTCGCTGGAGGAGCCTTCGCCTTTCGAGCTTCTGCAACAAGCCGCGTCACTTTTTCATCCATCAAAGTGCACATCGTCTTTGCTATGGCCCGCGCCTGAACAGCCGTGAAACCTTTGACCATCCCCATCCACGCATCATCGGCTCCATACTTTTCGGGTGCAAAATCTCTGTACTGAAAGGCGTAAGCCGACTCAGTGCCGTAAAAGATCGGCTCACGCATCCCCAGGCCCTGCCACGGATTTAGTGGTGCAATGCCCGTTTTTGCTGCCTCGATGATGCTCGAAAATACCGGGTAAGACATCAAGTCGTGCAATTCCTGCATAAGAGCATACGTGCGTTTGATGTAGCAATCAGTCACATCAGTCTGCTGCATAGATAGATCTAAAGGCTGCTTTACCATTAGGCCCATCAGCGTCATCAATTCCGTGCGAATAAGACGCTCTCTACTAAACAGCCTATCCATGTCAGACGGCTTTAGCCTGTCTTCAATGTGAATGAACGTATCCCGATATACAATCTCAGCCAATGAATGCACGTACCCGGGCAATGTGGCTAGCCTGGCAAGGTCTTCAAAGATCAGGGATTCTTCGCGTGGTTTCTGCATACCTACTCACCTTGACCGAAACTCAACCTCACATCGACTTACAAAAACAGCGTAAACATTGGCGTTTCTAGCTACCATTTTGAGGACGTGCTCATTCAGTCTTGCCAGCTGATCTACGTTCCAAAGAGCAGCAGCCCTCTCAGGATAAGAAACATGCTGCCGATTTTCGACGTTGAAAATTTCTTTCTCTACAGCATCACGATATGCTTCCAACGATAGAATTTGGTCGTATTCCATACCTATGAGCACTACTGTGCGGTAGATTTTAAAGGAGGATCATTTATCGCATTATCATCAGTTAATTGAGCATCTTTACATCGTGCACCTTGCTGAACTACCGGCTGATGAACACCGGAATCGCTGCTCGCAGATCGAGCAGCGCATGCGCCTTGATAGCCGACTTGGTCTGACGGAAATCCTTTTCTTGGAACGTCTACTCAAAACCAAAGAACTCACAAAAACCCGGCACAGTATTTTCTGTAACGCACTGAATGTCGCCATCTTTTGAAAATATTTGTTCCAACACAGAGGTTTTGGGGTGTCCATAAGTGTTGTTGGTGCCGAATGAGATCACAGCTACAACACCCGGCTTATAAATCAAGCCAGGGTTAAAAGATCTAGGCCCAGAAGCAGACGCCGCTCCGTGGTGCGGAATCAATATCGTTGAAGCTTTTGGTAATTCGTTTTTATAATGCGCATTAAAATCATTCCAATAGCTTGACTCCCCCAACGGAGCATCTCCAGTACCAAGCCAGCCTGCACGAGCCCGAAATCTACGCGCCCTGTATCGCCACTCGCAAGGCCAAAACACTGGTTCGCCGCTGGCTATACGCCAGTATTTAGTTTTGATGCCCGTGAAGCGGAAACTCGGCCCCGAGTACATACCTACTGATATGAAGTTAGGCAGGTTGCCTGTGCTCACAGCCCAATCCGAGTGGCAATCTTTAATAGCTTCTCTGTAGGCACAGTGCAGTTTTGGCTTGTTTTCTTTAACCCAATTGATCAGGCCATCAATTGAATTTTTACTTGCAACCATACCGAATGGAAAACCGATGCTCTTCAATCTATTTTCTACGGCTTCTAGTATCTTTTTATCAAGGCCTCGATTCCAAAAACGCAACTTCCACTTTGCTAAACCAGCCATTGAGTCGATATGTATATCTTTGCCATCTTCGTGCTCTTGGCCGAGCTCTTTGCCTGACCCAGCAGCAACAATGGTCATTTTGTGTGGCGTATCAACATCAACCGCTATTTCGTTAACAATTTCTGGAGGGAACTCGGTTGATTCAAAGTTTTCTTCGCCACGGCTCCCGGTTTTTATCATCGTAACCGGAATGCCCCATAGCCTTTTTTCGCCGTGTAAAAATTCATGCAAGGCTTGAATCGTTTTAACTTCAACCGCCTGACTTGCTATCAAAAGACTAAGCTCTTCTATCCCAACATATGGCACAACCATGCGCCCTATTGTGCACTGTTTCGCCAGCTGCTCAACACCATTAATATGGTCTTGGTCAAAGTGAGAAAGCACTAAAAGGTCTAAATAACTTTTTGTCGAAACCTCGCCAACCCGTGACACCAAATCCAATCTTTTAATGCACCTGGTCAAGGCTTTAGTTGGTTGATTAGCGCCTGCGCCACAGTCATAAACGTAATCAAATCTGTAACGCCTTCCCAACTCGCTCACTTCTACTGAAGCAGAGTGGAACGAGCCTTGCCCAACCCCGTGCTGTATTCTCGTGTGAGTAACCGTCATTAGACTATCCGTTCGAATATGCGATTGGCTGCCCAGTTACGGCTTGGCACTCGTCGATTTATTCGGGGTTTCACCTAAAAGCCCACCCGCCTCACGCTCATCTAGCTCTAGTTTTGGCGTTGCGTTTTTGAGCCGCTTTTTAACTTCTTTGATGTGTTCTGCAGGTGGTATCTGCTCTGGCAGGGTGCCGCCAATACGCTTAATTGCATCGCGCACTTCTTGCCCTACCTGTTCGTGCGTCTGAATTGCCTGCGCTTGATTACTAATTCCTTCACGTGCAAGCTTGTCGCGTGTTTGTGTCATGCGAAACTGGTTGGCAGCAAGCTCTGTGGCGTTCATACGGTCTAGCAGGTTGTCTTTTTCGGGGATGTCCTTTTGCGCTTTGATCGCTGCACCGCTCAGCCCACCATACAGACCTTTGTATCCGGCATCATGGAATACGCCAAACATTCTGCTTTGTACCCCAGCGTCTTGAGCCGCACCGGACAGCGCCTTAAATTCCTCACTGGTTTGCTTTCGCAGCTCCAGCCGTTCGAGGTCTGCTGCGGCTTGATCACTCAGCTCTTGGCGACGGGCCTGTATGGCAAAGTATTTTTGAGCATTGGCAATTTCCGGTTTACGGGGATCGCCATTTTGAGCAATAAGGTAGCAGGCAAAGCGAGAAAGGTGATAATCATCAACAACTTGGATAGCGCCTTTGCCGCCTGCGATCGGTTTGCCGGCGCCGGCAAAGTGATAATCCGCATGGTTACCAGAGGTCTCACAAGAGGTCATCGCCCGCTTGATGGCATCCTCAAACCGGCGCCACTGGCTGTAACCAAGCATGCTTTGCAGGTCACGGGCGCTCCAGTACTCGGCACCATGTTCGTTGGTCTGCCGTAACCCCTCAAAGGCCTTGGTTTCTTGTGCTGGAAGCATTTTACTCATCAAAATTCCATTTTCATGTAGTGCACCGGCCAGTTAAATAAATAATGTTTGTCTAATTGTAAGCATGTTCGCACCTATTTTGTGATGGATAGCATGGCTTTTGAGTAGATAATTTTGGCCAAGATGCGTTACTAGGAACGGTTATTAATTGTGGGTAAATTTCCTGATAGGTCTACTAGTAGTAGTGGGTTGAGGATAGCGGTAGGGTTGGGGACATGACTACAGACCCTTGGAACAAAGACGTTTTAAACAGAAAGCCGTATGCAGACTTTCTAACGGCCTATTTGGTGTCAAAATTCAAGGCATCTACCAGCAAGCCAAAGGCGTCATTCACTTTGTCGCTGGATGCGCGGTGGGGTCTTGGCAAAAGCTTCTTTATTACAAACTGGTCAGCCGATCTGGCCAGTGCTGAAAAGCCCCACCCTACTTTTGTATTTGATGCCTGGCAGGCAGATCATACGGCTGACCCTTTAATTGCCTTTATGGCTGCGTTTAAAACCGCATTGGATGAGCGGATCAATGCGGCAGGCCTGAAGAAAACTACCAAGCAAACGATTGCCAAACAAGTTAACAGTGCTTTATCAGGTTTTCGGCGCGCGATTCTGCCAGCGGGCAAGGAGATAGGCAAAGGGGTGCTGAGAAAAACAACGGGCATTGCGGCTGAAGAGGTGTATGAGGCATGGGTTTCTGAGGCAGGCACATCTACGACGCGTTCAACGGAAACCATTAGCGAAGCGGGTTTGGACTCCTTAAACAAGGGGCTAGATGTATTTTTTGACCAGCTACTTACGGAGCAAAAAGCTTTAGAGCAGGCTATTGGTGACTTTAAAGAGGGCATTGAGCGTGCACTCGAAACGCTTGCTGAAGCGGACGTGGTGACTCTACCGATGTTTGTGTTTGTGGACGAACTGGATCGCTGCCGCCCCAACTTTGCGATTGAATTACTGGAAGGCATCAAACATTTGTTCGGCATTAATGGGGTTTGTTTTGTCGTGGCAACCAATATGGCGCAGCTATCAGAATCGGTAAAAGCGATTTATGGCGCCAATTTCGACGGTTATAGCTACCTAAAGCGGTTTTTTAACGTGGAGTACGCGCTGCCGCCCTGTAAGAACCACGATTACATCCGGTTGCTGCTTGGGGAACATCCGGAGTTGGAGTCTTACGATCTGGAGCTTGGGTTACCCACTCAAGAGTTTGTTGGCAGCAAAGAGGAGAAAGACGCTTGCTTCGTACTAACCTGGGTTGCCGATAGCTTTAACCTAGATCTGCGGTCTCAACGTACCGTTTTAGAAATGATCGTCGCCTCTGCGGCTGGCGTTCCGAAAGGGAAAAAGGTTCATTTAATCTGGCTTGCAACGCTTTGTGCCTTGCGGCACAAAAATCCGGCGGAGTTTGAGGCAGTGTCTTTGACAGGGAGCTCTAAGGCCGGGTGGGAAAACGCAAATATATCTGAAATCAATAAAACTATCCGAATGCCAGGCGGCGGATATGAAGAACAAACAAAAACCGTTTCCCTCAGGGATATTGCATGGCTTTACTACGGCGTTAAAGACCTTGATCTGAAGAAGATCAAGAATGATTATGCTGAGAACAGCTCTCACGACTACCCTAGTTGCTTGAGGGGGAGGCTGTCGAATGAGTTGCCTAACCCTTACACCACAAACAAACCGTACCCACCATCTATTTCAACCTATTTTGATTTGGTGAAGACGGCTGGGCATTTTGTGGGGGGTTAGGGGGTGGGTGGGTGGCTGCGGTTCGGCCAGAGCTGCCGTTCGCGCTGCCAATAAAGCATGGCCGCTGTTCGCTATATGCTGACTCTCAGTGGCAATGTGACGCAACAAACGCTTTCCGGCGGGTATAGACCATGCCGAATGGCAGCAACTGATTTCAAGCCTGAGCTGGCAAACAGAATCTTGAGGAGCCGTACTTTTTGTTAAGGTACCTCGGATAGGATCTCGTCGGCAGAGAACCATTCATTTTTGATGACATGCGCCCGAATTGCAGAGGGCTCGAGGGAATAGGCGACGAGCGCTAAGCTTGAGCGGGCACGACTGCTGGTTACATAAAATAGGCGCCGCGTGCGATCAATGGAGGTTTCCTTGCCCTCCTGGACGTTTTTGATGTCGGCTGCCGAGGGCGCTTTGGCGCCCAATAGCTTGTCATAACCGAATAAGAAACCCCGGGCCTCATCGTCATCCATGAGGACCATCACTCGCTCGAACTCCAATCCTTTCACCCCCTGATGAGTATCGAATGGGGCCTCGTGCGCCACGTAGGCGGCATATGGCGCGATTTCCGAGAATGCGCAGTCGAGGAACGCAACGAGTGCTGCAATCTGCTCGTTTACTGGATCAGCTTTTTCATCGTCGGGCGTCGCAGTCTGCTTAGCCTGCTTGGCTGCCAAGGCGGCCTTGAGGCTGTCCGGGATAACGAAAAGGTTGGTTTCGGCGATGTTCGCGGTGATCGCAGCACAAGTGGGCTCGCCATTTGCCCAAAGAGCCATTAGGCGGTCAATAGCGGCCTGGGCGGTGTGAAGTTGTGCTATTGGTTTTTCGTTGCCCTTCAACGTTTCCATGCTAAGCAGTGGGGAGCTTTCTCGTACCAGCTTCGCCACAGCGAATTTATCGCCCTTCTGCTGCGCCGTAACGAGCGGCAGGATGTAGTGGGTGAAGAACCGGGTCGGTGCAAAGCTTCCATCGAGAAAGGCCGTCCGGTAATCGTCCATGGAACCAAGTGCCTCGAACATTTTTTGGAAGCCCATCCGCCTGGCTGCCATGTGATGCTCCAGGGTAAGTATTTTGCATTTGCTGGCGTTGCTCCAATCCTTATCTCCGGTCAGCCCTGCCATGTAATCCCGGACTCTTTGCTCAAGGCTAGGTTTGTCTGGGGCATCAATCGGAAACAAAAAGAGCCGCGCCCAGCCTTCCGGCCGGTCATCTCGCGGCTCCTGCTTATGACTGTCAGCGCCACCACGAATCTGATTGATGAGTCGAACAATACGCTGTGGGCAACGGTGGTTTAGCTTCTTTTCTGGGGTTGCCCAGGTTTGCGGTATTTCGTTCTCGATTCGCTCCTTACCATCCGGGTAGATGCGCTGCATCGTATCGCCAATCAAACCCAGGCAAAAGCGACTTGCATGCGCGTTCTGCACGATGAGTAGTGCGTCAATAAGCGCCCGGCTGGTGTCTTGGCTCTCGTCGATCAGCAGGAACGGGAACTTCTCGACAAACATGCGCTGCATTAGCGGCTTCGTAAGCAGGAACGTCGAGAATATCTTTATGACTTCGCTGTGGTTCAGCGAGTTGCGCTCCCGGTTGTCACCATTAGGATTGTAGGTAAAGGCCTTAATGTCGGCTAGTCGTTCCAATCTATGCTGCTTGGACTCGATTTGGGCCTGACGGACGGCCGATGCCTTGGTGCCCGGCCGGCCTTTCGCTTCTTCGGCTTGAAGGTCGGCAATCTCGCGCAGCAGGTTGTCTTTCAACCAGACACGGATATCCCTATTGAATCCCTGTATTTGCGACCATGCGAAGCTATGGATGGTGCGCACCACGAACAGCGGATCGTATTGGGTGCGCCGCGTAATCTCAGCGCATGCAGCATTGGTGTAGGTGATAACGGCAACTTGTCGCCCGCGTAGGCGGAGCGTATCGCGATATGTCTTCGCTAAATAGTTCAGCGCGTTCACAAGTGAGCGCGTCTTGCCCGAACCGGCGCCAGCAAACAGGAAAAAACTCGTAGGCTTCTCCAAGCTCAGGAACCCTGCTAACGCCTCTTCTACATGATCGTCGAGCGTAACATTTGACGGAGCGCCGGCTACGTTACTCATGCCGGGATCTCCTCAGGCGAGGCAGCCGCCTCGCCCTCCTCGGGTACGCCTGCTGCCTCAACCTCCTTAGGTGCGGCTATTGCATCAACCTCCTCGGCTCCTGCCACCTGAACGAGCCCAAGCTCTACCTGCTTGTGCTCAAGCTGGGTTGCTAGCCACAGCAAACCGTCGCGGATGTAAGCAGGAGGTTTCAGCGAAAGCGGATCTTCGATCTCAAGTAGGTCTAGTGCGAATTCAGCTTTTCCCCCACCTGCGAGCGCAGTCTTAAATGCCCCGCTCAGGGTATTCAGATTGGCGTTATCTGTAATGGCAGCACGGAACTTGGCGATGAGTCCAGTTCCAGGCAAGGTCTCGAACAGATCAAGATTTGCCATCACTATCGAGTCTTCCAAGGTGTAAGAAAGCGCCTCTACGGTGGCGCCTTTAAAGATTACCTGGATAGGCGACTGGTAAGCGACGCGCACCGAGAAATTCTCGTCCAAGTAGGTTTTGACTTTTTCTTCTTCAGGCTTGTCGAGCAACGGGTCGAGGTCATTGATGACGGGCCACCATGTTCGCAGGGTTGCATTGCGGGTCGTGCAGCCAGCTCCGCGCACGGGAGGTGCACTGGCGCCTGCGGCATCGCAAGAATCGATGTCGGTAATAACCAGAGTGGTGAGCCCGATTTTCTCGATCAGGCTGCGTAGCTTGTGAGCATGGCTGCCGCCGATTTCGAGCCAAGTGATATAACTCTCCGAGAGCTTCTTAAATTCCGAGTGGTAGTTTGCAAAATTGGGCACAAGGATACGTTCGGCCGGCCCTTCGATCAGAACTGCTGCATCGGCAAAGAACAGGTCGCAGTGAGTAACGCGCAGGTAGCGGGTTACGAAGCGCTTGGTGTCCGAGTCGGCGCCGAAAGCATTTTCCAAATTAACAACGCACGAGGTCGGGATTGCCTTCTCACCGCCCGGTATGCGGCGGAAATAACGCAGGGACTCAAAATCACACTCGTGGGCGATATGGCTTGAATGCGTGCTGACTATCATCTGCGTCACGAAATTTGGGTTCGTTCGAAGGTCATCGTGATTGCGCAGGATCTTGTGTGCTTGGCGGATGAATACCTGCTGGACCTGAGTGTGAAGATGCGCTTCTGGTTCTTCGATCAGCACCAAATGCAAAGGTGGGATGATCGTGTCATCAGACGCCTTATGCTTGGCCTTTCCAACCCGCATCCAACTGTCGCGGAAGGCCATGAGACGGAAGACCATGGATATTAAGTTTTGATAGCCCAGCCCGTTGGAATCCTCCGGTAGGTATAGGTCGGTGGCGTTTTCTCCGTCATGGATCGGCACGACGAACTGCACGGCAGCGTCATGGTTCAGTCCTTCAACGGGGCGCAATCTTGTCGAAATCCTCAGTTTCGGGTCCGTGACGCCCGGATAGCCGAGCTTGTGCATTTCGTTGAGCGGGCTCTTGAAGCCATCGCTAAGCCGCAGATTAAAGGCTTGCTGGGCTTCCTCGATCGCCTTGAGCGCAAGGAGATCTTGTGCATCCGGGTTCTCGTAGGGGTCGAGATGTCGAGCGTAGTATTGGCGGAGTTGGACTGACAATTTTCTCGATCCGCTGGTGGTGGCGGTAGATTCCTCGCTGTTATCGTCACCTGCCAGACCGAAGCCGCGCTGAGCGCTGATTTCGTCAATACGAATTAGGCCGCGAAATGGGTCGCCGTCGATTGGCTCACTGCCATTGAGCACCTGCGGCTTGGCGAGTCCATGTTCCGGATCGACACAGCCAATTGGATCGAGCACGTAGGCCCTGACAGTGAAGTGCGTTGCCAGCCGGCGCTGCAGGAACTCGACAAGGTTCTGCGGCCAGATTGCAACCTGAAAGTCGCCAGCAGCCCCGCCTTGCTCTTGGGCTAGGGCGGCGCCGGCCGCCTGCAGCGTTAATGCCTGCACCCGTGTCGCTAAATACTCCTGTTGCAGTTGTGCGGCATCCTTCGGCTCCAGACGCATGCGTACGCCTAGCCGGCCACCATCCCAATCAAGGGTGGGCAGAATCTTCCGGACATAGTGTACTTCTCCCTCAGCTACTTGAAGCCAGACATCGAGGAACGGCAAAATCTGATCCCACTCAGGCTCGGGTAGGGGTTGATTTGTGCTATTTGCCACTTCCCAAGCGGAGCCCATCGCGTTGATTGCCGGCCAATGAGAGAGGGTGAAGTCGTTGAAGCAAAAGTTAGATCGCTCTCGATCGACCAGGAAATAACGTAGTGCCGTGATAGCAGACGTTTTGCCGCTGTTGTTAGCTCCAACGAAAACGGTCTTTTCGGAAGACAAACCAACCCGGGTCGATAATAACTTTCTAAAGTTGGCGATCTCAACGAATTCGATGCGCATTATTTTTTTCAGGCAGCAGTTGCGTGGAAATGATTATGGCATGGATTCACCGGGCAGAAAGTTGCCGCTTAAGCCTTAACTTTCGGACGGCCGATATTGATCACATTGCCGCCGCTCAAGAAACAACCACTGCCTGTCCGGGTTGGCCGAGAATCCGACTTACCTGAGTCAATCTACACGACAACCAACTTCAAATCATCTAGCAACTCTAATAGGTTCATGAGGACACCATTTCGATGCCCCCTCCTTTAATTAAGCAGCTTTACCAACCTCTCCAAACAGTGCCCGATGCGTCTGCTCGCCGATATCGATCTCTAGCGCCACGGCACGTTCCACACCAATCTGAATTGGTGGGCCATATCGGGTAATGGCTATGCCTGTTTTACGAAGCAGCCGTTCAATCGCGGTGGTGGTTACCGTTACGTAGTGCGTGATACCCATGCGGTCACCAAAGGTCACGATTTCACGCATGGCATCTAACGCCATACCGGCAAAGCCAAAGCCTTGAGGTCCATCTGCTTCAATAGCAAAGCGGCTTAATTCCCAGACGTTTGGTGCTTCCGGCACCGGTGCGCCATGCAGCAATTCCGGGAATGTATCTTTGAGCATGTACGGCCCTTCTGTTGGGAGCATACGCCAACACCCGCATACGCCATCATTGGAGGAGCGGATCACCATGTAATACGGATCGATGGCATCGTAACCATCTATTTCCATGCCTGAAAGCACGGGCACTTCCCAGCCCATGCGGTCTTTAAATACGCGAGTGCGTAAACGATGCATATCCCAGAGTACTTTACTGGGAAAGTCACGACGGGTACCAACCTGGATATTGCTCGACATGTGCGCCTCCGTTTAGTCGATTTGGGTAAAAGGGACGCACGAAAAATATGTCGAAGGCTTATTTCATGTAACTGGCAGAACTAATAGGTTGGTTTGTGGGGGCTGGTAGAAGTGGGAGTGCCACCCAGCTCACTAAAGAGGTAAGGTCAAGGCAACATCAAGGGGTTTGATATGGAACGGTATGCAAACAAGAGCGGGCAGTCTGGCGTGGCTGAATTCGAGCTCGCCCCCGATTCGATTACTGTCTTATTTAAGGATGGTTCGTACTATCTATACACGGCGGCATCCGCTGGCATACAAAATGTCTTAACTATGCACGCCTTAGCGAAGGCTGGATCTGGTTTAAACAGCTACATCATGAGAAGCACCAGGAAGCGCTATGCGCGGAAGTGGTGATGACTACTTTCGGCCAGAAGCGGTCCTTAAAGAAACGGCTTAATAGGAGCAATTTGCCCAAATATTATTGTCGTTGGCATACCGGATTTTCCTAGCCCGTACTATCATCACAGATGCAGAACGGTTGTCTGTTCAATAACAGTTATGCTTTATTAGCAGTGTAGGAGAGTTGTGCTATGGGAGAAGATCCGTCGATCTGGCTAAAATTTTCGGGCGATGAGCTTGATGTGCGATCCATCCCAATTTACGAGCTTGGCGACACTCTGGTTGCTATTCAGCGGATCATTCATAAGACCTTCCAATTTGAAAACGGCCGGCTCAAGAAGGGCGCTCATCTCACACAAGCAGAACGAAAACGTCTTTCGCTTCAAATTTCGGAGCACCGTAAATCTTCCGACCTCTACGCGCTTATCCCTTTCGCCGCTGATCCTGTGCTACAGCAGCATCTTCATACTCTGTTAAAAATGGGCTTAGGTTCGCTTGCTAAGTATGCACTTAAGAGTGTGCTCAAACCGAAATCGGGCACGACATCAATCCAGTCCCGAGATGTTGAAGGGTCAGTTCTGGTTGGTGCCATTTATGCAGAAACTGTTCAGATCACCAACCACATCAACAACATTGGCGGCATCGACAGCATTGAAATAATACCGTCTCCGACTTTGAACATGCCGTCCATCAAGTTAACGCCAGAAACCCAGACCTATGTCCGAGAAATCAAGAACGAAAGCTATCGCGGTGAGCCAGACGAAATCGTTGGCTACGTCACAAACATGTCGCCCAATAGGTTGTTGGCGGAGATAAAACTTGCGCCCTCTCGCTATGTCAAAGTTGGCCTTAGTGAGGAAGACTTTGATTTCGTCCGCTATAAAACCGGCTCAGAGCAGCAACTTCGGTTCAAGGGACGACCGGTGGTACGTCTTGGAAAGGACTTGAACACTTTTCAAGAGTTCGAGGCCGAGTCCGTTGAAATTGATGAGGCATAGGGCTTATTCAAATACTCCGAGCTAAGCGCAATGATTGATCTCGGCACAACTGACTTTTTTATTGGCGTACCGAGCATGCCTCGGAGCGAATTCAGAAAGTATTCCACTTGTCTATTCGATGAGTGGGAAGACCACGTCAGGCGAAATCTTGACCTCCCGGATTACTCTCTTGCACTGGATGTTGAAGAGGGCTCCGTTAAAGGAGCCGGAAGAATCGTAGTTGCTCTCGGTGTGCTCTACTTGGGTATCGGGAACTATGGCGACTTTATACAAGGCATTCAAACCATCCGCGGCCAAGTCAGCTCAGTTGGAGACTACTTGGCAGAGCAAGCCGGCGATCCATTTAAGGCTAGCGACTACGAAACGAAGGTTCGAAAACGTAGCGGCTCTTTAGGGCAATTGCAAGGCTTGTTTGCAAAGGTTCAGCGGCGGGAAATGACAACAGAGGAGGCAATGCTAGAAGCTGAGGCTCTTTTCGGTGATGAAGCTGCTGATGCACCTGGATTTATGTCTGATCTAAAGCAGTCCATTGAGCGGACTCCTTTGTTCTATCAGCAATTGCCATTGTTGCCTGACGCTACGGAACAAGACGCAGGATTCGACACCCCAAAAAAGAAGCGAAAGCCTCGACCGGCACCTTCTCTGCCAGTCACACCTCCGCCACAACATCTTCGTGTTGAGGTATGGCGTGATTCGAAGCACGGCCAAAGGAAGGTTCGTGTTATTCAACTTTAACCTCTTGAGACCTAACCATGCGTTCGAGGCGATCTGTGCGAAAACTCGCGCAGGAGCATCAATTCCACGATCCTGAGCGTCCGGTTTTAAGATGACCTAGACGGCTAAAGGTCGAAAGCAGAAGCTTCATTTAATAAAATCTGAAGTGCGCTGCGGCCAAATATCAGGCATGGCCCACTCAACACACGCAGATACAACGGGTCACGCACCAGTTTATGCGCCGAACAATATGAGCAGCGCATCTAACTCAGCCACTCGACTACGGGCTTGGTCCAGTAAGCTTTTCGGGAAATTTTGCGCATAAAACCCAGGGTCAAATGGGTCTCGGCTATCAATCTGCTTGAGTCGATCTTTGCATTCTTGGCTGCTACCGGAAACCGGTTGCCCCAGGATATTAAGCAGCAAACCTTCGAGACAAGGTGTTAGAACAATAAACTGAACATGTTTGCGTTCTGCCTCTCGTCTTTTGGCGGTTGACGGTGGCGCATCTCCATCAAGCAACGCAACCAATTTATCTGGCTGCGAGCATTTGGCCTCGCCCAACAAGGTATCGATGACGTTATTGCTCCCCTTGCCACCTGCCTGCTTGGGTTTTACGTGCGGCACGCCCGGGCGCCCTGCAGTGTACGTTGCGCGCAAGTAAGCAATAAAGGTCTGATCGGCCTTACCTTCACAGCAAAGCAGTACTGTTTTACGTACGTGCTTAGGCATGATTAGTCGATTTCCGGTACTGCGCCATAAGAGCCCGCCCGGTATCGAGCGCTGAAATTTTCTCTGGCCGCAACACCGCGGATGTCCGATAGTCGAATCGCTTCGCTACCCGCTTCTTGCTTATCCACTAGGAAAATCTGACTCTTGTGCAGTACGTTCATGAGCCAATCGGCGTGACTCGTAAACAACAACTGTGCACCACGTGGGTTAGTGTCTGGCTGCACAAACAGATTAAGCACTGCTTCTAGCATGTGCGGGTGTAGGTCGGATTCCAACTCATCAATCACAGCAACGCCACCCCGCTCGAGAACAGGCAAGGCTATTGATAGTAGGGAAAACAAGCCCATGGTGCCCGAAGATTCGTTCAGAATCGATAGCCGCGCCTCTTTGTCGCCCAGTTTGTGGATGCAGTAGGCCATCCAATGGCCGGGGCCATCTTCCGTGCCGTCAATCCGTTCGTACACCACATCATGGATGTCGATATCCCAGCGATTAAGCTGGGCGACCATATTCTTGGATAAGTCGGGATTGCCTCTGTAAACGTCGATCGCACTGATGCTACTAATAAAGCCGGGGATTCTCGTGCCACCGCCAAAAAGATTGCTTTTAATCCGCTTGAAGTACTGAATAATGCTCACAGCTTCAGGCACATTGTATTGGCCAAGCCAGGCAAGCCAGGATACGTTTTGTCTTAGGTTGGCCGCGAGCTTTTCACCTAAGCCCTGTACCTTGTATTGACCGTCAACCCATTGACGTTCAAATACGCGGCTGTAGAGTTTGCTGCTCTTGATTCTGAGGCGCTCGTAATGCACCACATGATCGGCCACATCCAGATCGTATCGATAGCGCTTTACTTCCTGGCTTTGCGCATCCCGTGTTTCGAACTCGATGCGAACGGAGATCGGGGTTTCACGATGAAAGAAATGCGGTTTAAACGGCGTAGCTTCGTCCAGCTTATAACCAAACGATTCGGTAATGAAGTCCGCCAGCGCTGGCAGAATTCGAATGAGATTCGTTTTACCCGACGCGTTAGCGCCGTATACACCGGCAATTTTGGCAACGCGACCCTTTTCGGTACCATCGCCCAGGAAGTGATAGTTGTCTGGCGCGGAGAGGCCTACAGACAGGTCAACTGTCGATGCACCGGCAAAGGATAGGTAATTCTGAATCTCAAACGAGATGATCATTGATCTGCTCCGTAATCAAAAATCTACATTTTTTTGCAGAATTTTGATTATTATAAGCATAATACTGGTTCTGCGCCACCGGAAACGGTAGGGATGACGACCCCCAACAGATCCGATTCATTTGAATGCCCACGCACAGATAAGCGCAGTACCAAGCATGCTTAGCATAACCGTGACATGCGGCAACTTTACGGCCTCAATGATCAGGGCCAACAAGAAATTTTTACAGCTACGAATTTAGATCTATAATGAGCTCTGAATATTGAGCCACGAGGTCAATCATGGATACCATTTACGCAGACTACTCAGTGAGCATGTCCGAGTTCAAGAAGAACCCGGCTCAAGTGCTGCGCACCGCAGGTGAAAAGCCAGTGGCGGTTTTGAGCCATAACCGCCCCGCTTTTTACATGGTGACGCCACAGCTATTTGAATCTCTGGTTGAAGAGCTGGCTGATCACGATTTGATCGACATCGTTCGAGATCGCTTAACGCGCAAAACCACAGCCATCGACATCGACATCAATAGTATTTAACGCCGTGGCTTACCGCCTGCAGTTTCTGCCCGAGGCTTTGAAAGAGTGGGAGGCGCTCGATGGCAGTATCAAAGCGCCACTCCGATCTGCCCTGAAAAAACGGCTGGAGAATCCACACGTGCCGAGTGCGGTGCTTGGATCAGAACTTGCTGGTTGCTACAAAATCAAACTTCGCAAACAAGGGTATCGCCTCGTCTACGTGGTTGAAGATGATGTTCTGGTGGTCATTGTGCTGGCGATCGGCAAACGAGAGCGACTGGCTGCTTACGAGTATGCCCTGAAGCGGTTGATAACGAAGCGGATTGGGTAGGCGAACCTCACTATTTTCTTGACAACTTGTCAAGAAACTCTACAATGAATCAATAGAGAGGAGCCCGACGATGAAAACCCTGACTGTTGGCGAACTTAAAGCAAACTTTTCAGAAGTGTTGAGCACGGTACTCAAGACTGGCGAGGCCGTGGTGATCAGCTATGGCAAAAAGAAAGAACGGGTTGCGGCACTTGTACCAATTGACCAAGTCAAACCCGCATCAAAGCGCGTACTTGGCACTTTAGGCACTACAGCATCGGTCACATTCACGCCGAACTTCAGCCTGACCGATGAAGAATTTCTGCAAGCATGAAGCTGCTGCTTGATACACATGCGCTGCTTTGGGCATTGATATCGCCCAACCAATTGAGCCAACGGGCTATTGAGGCTATTGAGTCACCGGACAACGAGATTTACGTGAGCACGTTATCTCTGTGGGAGATCTCGATCAAATTCAATCTCGGCAAAATTACGCTGAACGCCATTACCCCTGCCGATCTACCTGATGCAATTGAACGTACCGGCTTTGAGCTCCTCGCACCTTCTGCTGAAGAATATGCCAGCTTTTACCAATTGCCCCGCCATGTACACAAAGATCCTTTTGATCGAATGTTGATCTGGCAGTGTTTGCAGCAATCTCTCACGCTAGTGAGCAAGGATGGTGACATCGAAGCTTATCGGTCACTCGGTTTGCAGACACTTTGGTAGTTCAATTTGTTGAATTACCGTAGAATATCTATTCGTTTATCTATTCATTCGTTAATTCGCGCCTGTGTCTCTCCACCTCGAAAAAGTTCGCGTTCAATTGGCAAGCGGCCCCATGCGGGCACGGCAACTTGTTGAAAAAATTCAACTAAGCCAGCCAACACTCTCCCGTGCTATTGCCGCACTGGGAGACGAAGTTGTGCGTCTTGGTGCCGGGCCATCTATTCATTATGCGCTGCGCGATACAGCCCGAGGTGTTGGCGAGACCCCGGTGTACCGCGTATCAGCTGAGGGGACGCTACGCGAATTGGGTACACTCATCCCAGTGCGGCCAGATGGCTATGTGATGGTACAAAGCGATGGGAAAACCCTGCACAGCGAAAGCCTGCCTTGGTGGCTTTTCGATATGCGCCCACAGGGCTATCTGGGTCGGGCTTATGCATCGAGGCACGCTCAAACGCTGGGGCTACCGGCCGCATTGAATGAATGGAACGACACGCATGCTTTGCGCGCCCTTTTGGCGCACGGGCACGATGCCATCGGCAACCTGCTTTTGGGCAATGCGGCACGCGATGCATTTTTAGCCAACAACAGCCCGATAGTCATTGCCGAAGATAAGAAACAAGCGGCTTACACCCGCCGGGCTTTAGAAGCTGCTAGTGGAGACTCGCCCGGGTCTTCCGCCGGGGGTGAACAACCTAAGTTTCTGGTTTATTCGGAGACCCCATCCGGGCCACGCCATGTGATTGTTAAATTTACGGCGGCAGAGGACCATGCGGTTAGCCAACGTTGGCGAGATCTACTGCTGGCAGAACACTTGGCACTCCATACGCTGCGTGCCGCAAACATTTCTGCCGCGCAGTCGCGAATCGTGGATGCTGGCACACAGCGCTTTTTAGAAGTTGAACGTTTCGATCGCATTGGCGAATTCGGTCGACGCGCCGTGTTCAGCCTGGCCGCGCTGGATGCCGAGTTTGTTGGCATGGGCAATGCCGGCTGGGCACCGGTTGCTCAAGCGTTGGCACAACAAGGCTGCGTTGAGGCGTCCGCCGCTGAGACCGCCGCCCATTTGCAGGCTTTTGGTGTGCTGATTGGGAATACAGACATGCACGCAGGCAATCTGTCGTTTGTTTCTGAACATGGCAGACCCTATCAGCTGGCACCCGCATACGATATGTTGCCCATGGGGTTTGCCCCACGAACAGGGGGCGAAATTCCAACAGCGCTTGTTCCGGCTAGGATTCATGCCTACATCTCGCCTTATGTATGGCATAAAGCAGAACAAGTTGCACGCTCTTACTTAGCGACATTACAAGATGAAGCCGGTTTTTCCCCGGCGTTTCAGCCATGCATTGCGGCGCTAGAGACGCATATTGAAGCTGCGGTAAGCGTCATTGCGCGGCTTGAAAGCTCCTGATCAAGCAAAATCGCCACAGGGTTTATTTTCTTGACTTAATTCAGCAATGACTTATCATTCTTTATGGGAAAATAATTGATAAATCATGCCGAAAATCCGTTCTTTTGAACTCGCTCCCCTAGCCCCCGAGGTTCTGGCCTCTCTGGAGTCGCTCGGCCAGAAAATTGCGGCAACACGCAAGGCGCGTGGCATTACGCAAAGAGAGATGGCTACCTCAATAGGTATTAGCCCCCAAACCATGTTGTTCATTGAGCAAGGGCGGCCCAATGTGCAAATCGGTCACTATGCGCGCGCCCTATCGGCCCTCGACGGCCAAATGCTATCGCTGCAAACGCCCCCTTCTAGTGGCGTTTACAAGCAGTCATCATCCAGCGCATCAAAACGCGCCAATGCCATGCAGCGTTACTTGGCAACAGCCCAGCAACAAACAGCGCCTTACACTGCCAAATTGCAATTTGCCTACGATTGGGCCAATTCCAATATGGCCGATGAGACGCTCATTCGCAAAGTCGTCGACAAAGGGCGGTTTCATGATCTGGCTGTTATCTGTAAGCGTTATGGTTTAGACCGCGTTCGTAAGATCGCCAGTGACAAGATTGCCTTGTCGCCTAGCCTACGTCGATCATTCAACAACATTGAGCAGGGCTTTGCCCATGAGCAACTCCATTCGGCTTGACGCCATCCGGCCGGAAACGGCCAGACTTTTTTCTTTGCTGGCCGAGTTTCCACAGTTAGAAGACTTAACGCTCATTGGCGGCACAGCCATCGCCCTGACTATTGGCCATCGGTTAAGTAGTCCGCGCTGAACAACCCAGAAATTCCTCAGGCAGCCAGCAGTGGTTGGTTGG
>CAZCGW010000011.1:0-61865 GCA_964498255.1 uncultured Dechloromonas sp. | reverse complement strand
CAAATTAGCAGATCTTTCCACTTATCGCCCTGTTCAAATTTGCCCGGCCACTTCTTTATCTCCTCCGTAGAAATAGAGCCGTGTCGTTCCAGGGTCGAGTACCGGCAATGGCTGGGCTTGAGCAAAGGTAGAGGAAGCAGCGGCAAAGAGGGCAAATGCCGTGAGCGTCTTAGAAGGGAAAAGCATTCCAGCCTCTTTTCATATAGTTTATTTTGCAATTGAACTATTTGAGCTGTCGCCTGTCAAGCTGTGGAATGGCAGGCACTACTAAGGAACACTGCTGAGCATGGCTCAGGAAACACTTGAACAACTTATTTTCGACTTATCAGTAAACTTAAAGTCTCTCCGAGAGGCTAGGGGCTATGCGCAAGATTCATTGGCGCTAGATTCAGAAGTCCACAGGACAATGATCAGTAAAATTGAGCGACGCCTTACGAATCCGAGCCTAGAGACGCTCGTAAAGTTGGCAAATACGTTAGAAGTGACGGTTTCAGATTTGCTACGTACAGCAGACCGCCTTTAAGACGCTACCTTTGTTTCAGAAATACTAAAAATTTTGTCAGGCTAAGACTTTACTAGGTTTGATCTATCAGCTTGGTCCCCACCTACCCCTTCATGTCATCAAGGCTGGACGGTCACGTTAATTTTTAGCTCGTCGCTCTTAAAACATGAGCTACATAAGTTCGTGTTGCTTGATCTGCCAGAGCTGCGCTCGTCATTTAAGAGCTTCTCAGATTGTTAGTGAGGGTCGTCGCTTCGCCACGACTTGGCAGTTTGCCTGCAAGTAGATTTCAACGAACGTGTGACGCTTTGCAGAGAATCTGCAAAGCTGTCCTTCGGCTGAGGAGGGCTTGTCCTTTTCTTGTCCTTCTTATCCTACAAAATCAGGACAAAATCGGCTGGTATAATGCCTGCACACTTACGCTGCAGTTTGCGTAAGTAATTGAAACACAACGTTGTGTTTTCAACGCGCTCGTAGCTCAGTTGGATAGAGTATTGCCCTCCGAAGGCAAGGGTCGCACGTTCGAATCGTGTCGAGCGCGCCAGAATTCTGGCCTATAACTTTGCAGCTGCGGGTTGCATATACCCTGGGTAGAGCTTGTTTTCGGTATCAAGGTGAATCAGATTCTGTTCGCGTAGTTGCTGTATGTCGCGCCCACGCGTTTTGTCACTGAGTTTGATGTAGAGGCTGCTGTACCAGGGTGTGTTACGCAGCTCGTCAACAGGCACCGGCCCTGCGCGTAGTTGGCAAAGAATGGTGTATTGGCGTGGATTGATTGCCTTCTTGTCGAATAAATCGCGCACGTGCGCTTCAAACAACAAAACGGCTACGATGCTATTAACGCGATCGTGAAGGGTGTTGATTGTTTGCAGCATGCCCTCTTGGTGAAACGCCACAAATCCCTGGTTGGGGTTGTCTGCTTTCCGCTCGGCGGCTTTGCGGCAACTATTAAATAGTGCGAAGTAGTGGTCGATTTTTCCCAAATAGAATCTAGCCATCGCAAAGGGCGCATATTGGTAGCCGGCCGCCATGAGCAGTGTTGCTTCAATAACTCGGCCAACACGGCCGTTGCCATCCCAGAATGGATGAATCAACTCGAAGTAGAAATGTAGTAGTGGTGCGCGCACCAGTGGGTGTACACCTGAATCCAGTAGCGATTGGTGCCAAGAAATCAGGGCTGTGAGTAGGCGGTTAATGTCGCCACCGTACTGGGGTGGCTTGTATCTGCCACCGTGAGCCTCGTCTCCTACGACCGTGGTTTTGTGTTTTGGGTTGTCTCTAAGCACGCCGGGTTGGTTATCGGGGTGTGGCAGGCCATCGGTGATTAATCGATGGATTTCCTGAATAAACGTAAGAGATAGGGCCCATCCGGGCGTATGCGCTGCTTTACGGGCGGCATCGTAGGCTGCTTTAATGTTCAGTACACGACGTTGTTCTATTTCCTGAACCTTTGCTGGGTCAAGATCGATTGCGAACGCGGTTTCCTCTTCTGTCAGCGTGCCGCCTTCGATGGTATTGGTTCCAAAGATGCTGCTAGCGATCACTTCGCGTTCAAGCAGGTTGGCCACTTGGGCAAGAGGCGATGCAGCAAATCGTGCGTGCGCGTCTTCAACGCGCTGTAGCGGGAGCTTCAGCGCGTCTATGTCGATGCCGCACTGAAAGACGAACGGGCCGAAACGATCAGTGTCGACACGGAGAGGTGCGCCAATGGATAGCATTTTGTCCAAGAAAATGTCCGCTACATTGCTTAAAAAAATCTAACTGAATTAATGTGTTACTAATTTTGAACGGTATCATTTGTCTAGAAATTTGTCCACGATTCAGTCCGCGTTTTTCGGCAGAGTGACAGACTTATTGGGAAATGT
Source organism: uncultured Dechloromonas sp. (assembly GCA_964498255.1). Lineage (GTDB taxonomy): Bacteria > Pseudomonadota > Gammaproteobacteria > Burkholderiales > Rhodocyclaceae > Fluviibacter. The sequence continues at coordinate 59,498 of CAZCGW010000011.1, read as the reverse complement.
GAGGACATCGAAAGGTTAATTTGCTATAACCACAGCAATGTCCAAAAGATATTTCCTTACCGGGGTCGATCGTTGGCTAAAAAATCACGCTTGCCGAAGTAAAGAAGCGGCTTCGGCCAAAAAGCGTGGCAAACAAGGGAGGGCAAATTGGACCGCACCGAACGCTTTTACCGTATTGATCAGCTGCTTAATGAGCAGCGATGCCTCTCGTTTGAGGCGATCCAGGAGGCGCTGGGGGTTTCCCGTGCCACGCTCCGCCGGGATATGCAGTATCTACGTGACCGTTTGAACGCCCCGATTATTTATGACCGGATGGGCGGCGGCTACCGCTTTGCTCAGGAAACAGGCCGGGCTAGCCCGGTGGCTGGACAGAAATACGAATTGCCGGGGCTCTGGTTCAACGCCAGTGAGATCTATGCCCTATTGATGATGCAGCAGCTGTTGAATACGGTGCAGCCGGGTTTGCTGGGGCCGCATATTGCGCCGTTGCAGTCGCGGTTGTCGGCCTTGCTGAGCAGCCAGGATAACCGCCCGGAAGACATTGAAGATCGCATTCGTATTGTGCACACCGGGCAGCGGGCGCCAGAGCCGGCCAATTTTGCGTTGATTGCCTCGGCATTGCTTAAGCGCAAGCGTTTGAAACTGCAGCATTGGCATCGCGGACGCGATGAAACGACGGCGCGCGAGATTTCGCCACAGCGCCTGGTGTTCTATCGGGGCAACTGGTATCTGGATGCCTGGTGCCACCTGCGTAAGGATTTGCGTAGTTTTGCGGTAGAAACGCTGAGTGACGTCGACCTGCTCGATAAAGCCGCTAAGGAAGTTGCCGCCAAAGTGTTGGATAGCCGGGTACAGAATGGCTACGGCATTTTCGGGGGTGAGCGCACGCAGTGGGCGCAGTTGCGGTTTACACCGGCGCGGGCGCGCTGGGTAGCTTCGGAGCAATGGCACCCGGATCAGCGCGGCAATGTGCTGCCGGACGGTAGCTATCAGCTTGATGTGCCGTACAGCATTGAAACCGAACTGGTGATGGATATTTTGCGGCACATGCCGGAGGTGGAAGTCATTGGGCCACCCGCGCTGCGTGCAAAAGTGCGCGATAAATTGAAGTCTGCGCTGGCTGCACATAAAGACTAGCTGTGCTGAAACCTGTGCCTGTGTTCTGTCGGTGCCTGCTGATTGCCTTGGCGGTATTGGCACTCTTCGGACGCGGTGCGCAGGCTCAGGAAATTGAGGCGCGGCTTTATTCCAATGCGCCGGTGAACTACAACTTTCTGGGGGTGGGTTTTACGCAGATCACCACCAATAAGTTTCAGTTAAATACGGAGTTGCTGGCTTATAACCGAACCTTTGATTTTTTCGGACAATCCGGCAAGGTCAATGTGATTGTGCCCTGGGGTGAGTACAACAGCAATCAGTTGTTTAACGTGGGTGCGAACAGAACTTTTATACAGCCAGGACTGGTTGTTTGGCGCCACGTTGTCGATGCCGGTAAACACCAACAACGCGATCAAGTTTCACCTGGCCGAAGGCAGCTTCTTTAATCAGGGTCAGTACTACACGATGTATGGCGTAGTCTGGCAGTACCGCTGGGCGGACTGATTAGCTTGCCTTGCTGCTAACTGGGTAGCAACCGCCTTTGTCGCCCGGCACAAAAACACAGCGATAGCGCGCGCCACGACAATCGGCATACCAGCTCTGGATGTTGTCAAAAGCGCCGGAGTCTTTGCTGACAACTTTGACTTCGTTTGGTGTGCAGCCGACAGACCGTGCCGTGCTGTCGCGTTGCCAAGCCGATGAGCCGCAGCCGGTACATAAGACGATGGCGAAGAACAATGTGCTGACGCGCATGTGGCTTAGGGGTTGTTTGTCTGTTGGCGAAACTGGATGGCTTCGGCGATGTGGGCGGTGCTGATTTGCTCACTGCCTGCGGCATCTGCAATGGTTCGGGCAACACGGAGTAAGCGATGGTAGGCGCGAGCCGATAAACCAAGCCGATTAACGGCCTGGTTGAGTAGGCTTTGTCCTGCAGCATCCAAGATGGCATGTTGTTCGAGTGCTTTGCCTTCAAGTCGGGCGTTCACCGTCCCTTGCCTTTGGAGGGCAATGCTCACGGCGGCAATAACGCGTTCGCGCACGGCAGCCGACGATTCGCCCGGCGCACTTTGAGCCAGATCGGCAGAAGATAGCGCGGGCACTTCAATACACAAATCAATGCGATCAAGCAGTGGCCCCGATAGTCGGTTGCGATAACGCTGGATCTGTTCGGGTGTGCACCGGCACGCCCGAGTGGGGTGGCCTTGGTAGCCGCAGGGACACGGATTCATCGCGGCCACTAACTGAAAGGTGGCCGGGTAGCTGGCGCGGCGGTTGGCACGGGCAATATGTACCTCGCCTGTTTCGAGTGGTTCGCGGAGTGACTCAAGAACGCGCCGGTCAAACTCGGGCAGTTCATCCAGAAACAACACGCCGCCGGTGGCCAGAGATATCTCTCCTGGCAATGCCTGGCTGCCCCCACCGATCACTGCCGCGGGAGAGGCGCTATGGTGGGGGGCACGGAAAGGGCGTTCACCAAAACGTTCGGGATTAAAAGTCCCGGCGAGAGAAAGAATGCCCGCCGATACGAGCGCCGATTGTGGTTCAAGCGGCGGCAGAATGCCGGGTAGGCGGGTGGCCAGCATGGATTTCCCCGTGCCTGGTGGGCCCAGCATGAGCAGCGCGTGGCCACCAATGGCGGCAATTTCCAGCGCGCGACGGGCTTGCGCTTGTCCTTTCACTTCGGACAGATCGGGGTAATGTGCCAGATGGCTGAGATCGGGCTTTTTGGGGTGCGGCAGCTGATCTTCACCCATCAGGTGTGCACAGACCTCGCGCAGCGTGTGGGCAACGCAGACCGAAGCGCCTTCAGCTAGCGCGGCTTCGGCACCAGAGGCCTCGGGCAGAATCAGTGTGCGGCCAGCGCGTTGGCTGGCCAAGGCTAAACCGAGCGCGCCACGAACCGGACGCAGGCTACCGGTAAGGGAAAGCTCGCCTGCAAATTCGTAGTCGTTGAGATGGAGCGCGGGTAGCTGCCCCGAGGCTGCTAATAGACCCAGCGCAATCGGTAGATCAAAACGCCCCGAGTCTTTGGGTAGGTCGGCCGGTGCCAGGTTAACGGTAATGCGGCGGGCGGGGAATTCAAAGCCGGAGCTGAGTAGTGCAGCACGGACACGATCACGCGCCTCGCGCACTTCGGCGTCGGCCAGCCCCACCAGGCTAAAGGCGGGCAGGCCGTTGGCCACATGCACTTCCACCACTACCGGCGGAGCCTGCAGGCCATCCAGCGCTCTTGTATGAATGAGCGCTAGCGTCATAGCTTATTTATCGTTCTTTTCCAGTTCATCCAGGCGGGCGGTGAGCTGATCCACCAGCTGGCGAGTACGCGCCAGCACATTGGCCTGGGTATCGAACTCCTCGCGAGTCACTAGGTCTAGCTTGCTGAAGAAGCTGCCCATCATGCTGCGGACGTTCTTTTCGATGTCGGCAGCCGGGCTGTTGGCGATGAGGCCAGAAACACGTTGGGTAAAGTCTTCAAACATTTTTGGGTCAAGCATCTTGCATAGCTCCGCAGTTAACCAGTGTTGGGGCAGTCTAGCATGTAGCACGTGATCTATTTAGGGATGTGGTGCTGGTTAATCAACGGGGCGCACTATAGTGGTGCAATCGGGGGCTGTTTCGGAGGCCGTGCTTCATCTCGGTGCGCACGTTTTTGTGCATTGCGATAGAAACGTTTGAGGGGATGATTGCCCAAAAATTACAAAAAACTTTCCGTAACGAGGGCGTTCTAACTGAAATTAACGATTCAATAACAAATGGTTAAAAAGATCTTGCGACTAAAAATTTGAAGTTGGCACGGTCTGTGCATTAAAAGCACCGTAGCAATTCAATTTTTATTTTCGCATAAGGATATGACCATGACCTTCAAGAAAACACTTCTCGCAGCATCCCTCGCCGCACTTTCGATGGCGGCCGTTGCGCAAACGAATGACTCAAGCAAAGACGAAAAAGAAGCTGCACCAAGTACGGATTGGGCAGTAACCGCCAACGTTGGCGTAGTCAGTGAATACCGCTTCCGGGGTATTGCACAGACTTTTGGTCAGCCTGCAGTACAGGGCGGTTTTGATATCACGATGCCATTGGGTTTCTATGTCGGTAACTGGAACTCGAATGTGGCTTCGGGTGCTGGTTACCCAAGCGGCAATCTAGAAACCGATTTGTACGGTGGCTGGAAGTACGCTTTTAACGAAGATTTCGGCCTGGACACAGGCGCGATTTTTTATCTGTACCCGGGTAGCAAAGGTTCGAGTGCAACAGGTCCGTATGTCAATGGAAACGCATCGTACGGTGGCGTTAACCAAGGCATGGTCAACAACTTCGAATACTACATTGGGGGTAACTGGAAGACGCTGAGTCTGAAGGAATATATCTCTTTCTCGGACTACTTTAGCCAAGTGTCCCCGACGGGTAATAGCACCTCTGGTACGAGTTATACCGATATTACCGGTACACAAGATCTTGGTTTTATCAGTGACTCACTCTCTACATGGGGCGTTGTTGGTCACGTAGGCTTTCTGGCCGTTCGTAACTACAGTGCAGCGAACTATGTGGATTGGAAGCTGGGCATTACCAAGGATCTGGGTAATGGTTGGTTGGCATCTGCCTCATATATTCAAACCAACGCAAATGGTAACTGTGGCAATGCGTCAACCACCACGCAGCCTTATTGCCTGGGTAAGACTTGGGATAGTAGTAATAACGTAACGGGCACCCCGCGTAACCTGGGTAATGCCACGGGTGTTGTTTCGATCACAAAGACTTTCTAAGTCTGTACACGCACAAGGAACCAGTCCATGAAACTCGTTACCGCAATTATCAAGCCGTTCAAGCTGGACGAAGTGCGTGAAGCACTCGCCGCTGTCGGTGTGCAGGGTGTGACTGTTACTGAAGTCAAAGGCTTCGGTCGTCAGAAAGGTCATACCGAACTCTATCGTGGCGCCGAATACGTTGTCGATTTTCTGCCGAAGGTCAAGCTGGAAGCCGCAGTGGCTGACAACATTCTCGAGCAGGTCATTGAGGCCATCGAGAAGTCGGCCGCAACCGGCAAGATCGGCGATGGCAAGATTTTTGTCTTCCCGCTTGAAGAAGTGGTTCGTATCCGCACCGGCGAAACCGGTGAGACGGCCCTTTAACGGAATCGAAGGAGTTTATTCATGAAAAAGTATCTCACAATGCTGCTACCGCTGCTGGCCAGCGGTGTGGCTATGGCAGACCCAGCGGTAGCAGTGCCGGTGATGAACAAGGCAGATAACGCCTGGATCATGGTGTGTTCGGCTTTCGTTATTCTGATGTCGATTCCGGGTCTGGCACTTTTCTACGGCGGTCTCGTCCGTAAAAAGAACGTGCTGTCGCTGCTCATCCAGGTCTTTGTGGTGTTTGCCCTGGTTTCGCTGTTGTGGGTGGTCTATGGCTACAGCGTAGCGTTCACTGAAGGTCATTCGCTCTATAACGCCTTCTTCGGGTCTTTCGACAAAATTTTGTTGAAGGGTATTACACCAGAAACACTGACAGGCACCTTCTCCAAAGGTGTTGCGCTGCCAGAGCTAACCTTTGTGGTCTTCCAGGGCGCCTTTGCAGCCATTACTTGTGCGCTGATCGTCGGAGCCTGGGCTGAGCGTATCAAGTTCTCTGCCGTACTGCTTGGTATTACTGCCTGGTTTACGCTGGCTTACCTGCCAGTCGCGCACATGGTGTGGTTCTGGGCGGGTCCTGATGCTTATACCTCGGCTGAAGCTGCCGAAGCGGCTGGTGCAACAGCGGGTTGGTTGTTCCAGAAAGGCGCGCTCGACTTTGCGGGTGGTACGGTCGTTCACATCAACGCTGCAGTTGCTGGCCTGGTGGTTGCCTACATTGCTGGCAAGCGTATTGGTTACGGTCGTGAAGCCATGTCACCGCATAACCTGACGTTTACGATGATCGGCGCTTCGCTGCTGTGGTTCGGCTGGTTCGGTTTCAACGCCGGTTCGGCGCTGGAAGCCAGTGGCGCAGCTTCACTCGCCTTCGTGAACACCTGGGTGGCCACTGCAGCTGCAACGCTGTCCTGGATTGGCGCCGAGTGGTTGGTGAAGGGTAAGCCTTCGATGCTGGGCGCAGCTTCGGGTGCCGTATCGGGCCTCGTGGCGATTACACCTGCTGCCGGTTTCGTGGGTGTTGGCGGTGCCATCATCATCGGCCTTGTTGGCGGCGTGATCTGTCTGTGGGGTGCAAGTGGCCTTAAGAAAATCCTCAAGGTTGATGACTCGCTCGACGTGTTCGGTATCCACGGTATTGGTGGTATTACCGGCGCGCTGCTGACGGGTGTGTTTGCTGATCCAGCGCTGGGCGGCACAGGTATCTATGACTACGTCACCAATGCGGTTGCTGAAGGTTACTCGATCGCTGATCAGGTGGTGATTCAGGCAACAGCAGTCGGCACCACGGTTCTGTGGTCAGGCGTTGTGGCTTTCGTAGTCTTCAAGCTGCTGGATCTGGTTATCGGTCTGCGTGTTCCGGAAGATCAGGAACGTGAAGGCCTGGATGTCACCTCCCACGGTGAAAACGCGTATCACGATTAATGGTCGGTCGTTGTATGCAAGAGTAGTTCTTTAGAGATTCTCCTCTCCGTGTGGATTTGGCGGGTTCTTCGAAACCCGCCTTTTTTATGGGTCGATACGCGGCGTGTTGCCAAAATAACGAATCGTACTGGCCACCCGAATTTCACCCAGAAACAACGCCAGAGAAGCCATCAGGCAGAGCATGGCCAAAATGAAGCAGCTGGTAACGACATCCCCGAATACGCTCTGGTTCGGAAAGATCTGACTCGTAAAGATAACCAGAATGACGCCGCATACAAAAAAGGCGGCCATGGTGGCCAGTGTAATGGCGGCGTTGATTAGTGTGTTGCGGCGAGCCAGTTTGTTGAGCTCATGTTGATACCAGGCCGGATCATGGCCTTCGGAGACCCAGTGATCGAGCTGGCGGCCCCGATCAATCACACGGGCCAGACGCGTGGTGAGTACAGACAGCACCGCGCCTACCCCTGTGAGAAGAAAGACCGGCGCCACGGCCATTTGTACAACGTGCGCAATGTCGGAGACGGGCTGACCTGTAATCATCGGATGGCCTTTAGGTGATCACCCGGTGTGATGTTTAAACCGGGGTTGGTTTAGCGGAAGACGATGGTCTTGTTGCCGTGAATCAGCACACGGCCTTCGAGATGGTTGCGCAGGCCACGAGCCAGTACGGTCTTTTCAATATCTTTGCCGTAGCGAACCATGTCTTCGACAGAATCGGAGTGGTCGATGCGGATGACGTCCTGTTCGATGATCGGACCCTGGTCAAGATCAGCCGTGACGTAATGGCAAGTTGCACCGATCAGTTTGACGCCACGTTCCCATGCCTGGTGATAAGGCTTGGCACCGACGAAAGACGGCAGGAACGAATGGTGGATGTTGATAATGCGGCCAGAGAATTGCGCGCAGAGTTCTGGCGAGAGAATTTGCATGTAACGGGCCAGCACCATCACATCGGCCTGGGCTTCCGTGCAGAGCTTGCTAATGCGGGCGTAGGCGTCCACTTTGTTGTCTGGTGTGACGGGCACGTGATGAAACGGAATACCGTGCCATTCGACAAAGCCGCGCAGTGTCTCGTGATTGGAGATGATGCAGGGGATGTCGATATCCAGCTCTTTGGACTGCCAGCGTGCCAGCAGATCGTAAAGACAGTGCTCCTGTTTGGAGACCAGAATCACCACGCGCTTACGCTTGGCGGAATCCGAGATCTTCCATGTCATGTTGAATTCGTCAGCTACGGGCTGGAATGCAGCACGCAGGCCTTCCAGATCGAACGGTAGTGAGTCGGCCTTGATTTCCAGGCGCATGAAGTAGGCAGCAACGCCTTCATCATTAGGCGGCTCGGAATGCAGCGTGGTTTCAAGAATCCAGCCGCCATGCTTGGCAAAGAAGCCAGAGACGGCCGCCACAATGCCTACCCGGTCCGGGCAGGATGCAGTGAGTGTGTAGAAACGTTCGCGATGCATGCGCCGACCCAACCTGCTTAGATACGTGCCGAAGCGCTACGGATGGCGTCGTTCAGCTCGGTGTAGTTCATGGTGACCGGGAATTGCGGGAATTCACGGATCACGTTTTCTGGTGGGTGGAACAGAATGCCGGCGTGGGCTTCGCCCAGCATGGCCGTGTCGTTGTAAGAGTCACCGGCGGCCGTGACTTTGAAGTTAAGACCCTTGAAGGCCTTAACGGCGGCACGCTTCTGATCCGGCATACGCAGGTGGTAGTTCACCAGCATGCCTTCGGCATCAGCTTCCAGCTTGTGGCAGAAAAGTGCCGGCATGTTCAGCTGATTCATCAGCGGCATGGCGAATTCATAGAAAGTGTCCGACAGAATGATTACCTGAAAATCCTGACGCAGCTGGTCGAGGAAATCTTTGGCGCCCGGCATGGGGCCCATTTCGGCGATAACCTTCTGGATATCCGGCAGGCCGAGCTTGTGCTCGCGCAGGATGTCCAGGCGGTACTTCATCAGCTTGTCGTAATCGGGTTCGTCGCGCGTCGTACGACGCAGCGCTTCAATGCCCGTGCGGTTGGCGAATTCGATCCAGATTTCAGGAACAAGAACACCTTCAAGATCAAGACAGACGATTTGCACGGCGGGACTCCCGATGAAAAAGAGAAATAGTTAAGGGGCAAATTTTACCCGATAGCGCCCGCCTGCCCTACAATGCAGGGCGCATGAACCGATATTATTCCACTTCGTTCCGGATTTTCCTGGGGGTTTGCTCCGGGCTGGTGCTATCTGTGCCTGCAATGGCAGCGCCACCAGCACCAGTATTTGATCCGGCCGTGCTGGATGCGCGCGACCAGGAAGCTAAAGCACTGAAGGATGAAGGCAAAGCCATTCGTGCCCAGGCCGACACCCAGCTAGAGATTGATCGTTGGAACTGCTATAGCAAGGTTCTGGTGAATCACTGTATCGATAAAGCCAAGGATCGCCGTTACGAAGAACGGGAAAAGGCGCGGGCGCTGGAGGCGAAAGCCGCCGTAATTGATCGTGAAGTGCGCGAGCGCCGTCTGATCAATCAATTGGCGAACCCGCCAGAAGAATTGCGTCAGCCGAATCCGCCTGCCGGCTCGATCAAGAAGGCGATCGACGAAGGCAAGACCGTTAAGCAGGTTGAGCAGGAAAAGAAGATTCGCGATGCCGAACAATCAGCTACGCCGCTGAAGTCGGATGCCGAAATTCAGGCTGCATCCGCCGAGCGTGACCGTAAAGCCGCTGAAAAACGCGCTAAGCGTGAAGCTGCCGATCAGCAGCGAGCTGCGGATAAGGCGGCTTACGAAGCGCAGCAAGCCGCCAAAAACCAGAAGCCTTAATTCACGCCCTGGCTGAGCAGGTAGTCTTCGTAGTTACCCTGGAAGTCGATGACGGTGTGATCTGCCTTGATGTCGATGATGCGTGTCGCCAGCGACGAGACGAACTCGCGGTCATGCGAGATAAAGATCAGCGTGCCCGGGAAAAGATCTAGCGCCGTATTCAGCGATTCGATCGATTCCATGTCCAGGTGATTGGAAGGTTCATCCATCAGCATGACGTTTGAGTGCAAGAGCATCATGCGGCCGAACATCATGCGGCCCTGTTCACCACCGGAGATCACCTTGACGGGTTTCTTCACGTCATCGCCCGAGAACAGCAGACGACCCAGGGTGCCACGAATCAGTGTTTCGACATCCGAGCCCTCGTAACCGCCCGCACGGACATAGCCCGAGATCCAGTCGGTGAGGTTTTCGTCAGATGCAAAGTCGGCAGCGTGATCCTGTGCGAAGTAACCGATCTTGGCTTTCTCGGTCCACTTGATCGTGCCGGACGTTGGGGTGAGTTCACCTTGCAGCAGTTTAAGCAACGTGGTTTTACCCACACCGTTTTCACCAATGATGGCGATCTTCTCACCGGCATTGACCGTGAGCGATAGATTCTTGAACAGCGGTTCGTTGTCCGGATAGGCGAAACCGAGGTTTTCGATTTCAACCGCCTGACGGTGCAGCTTGTCTTTGTCGTCGTATTCGAAGCGAATCCACGGATACTGGCGTGACGACGGCTTGACGTCTTCCGGCTTTAACTTGTCGATCAGCTTCATACGGCTGGTGGCCTGCTTGGCCTTCGAGGCGTTGGCCGAGAAGCGGCGCACGAAGGTCTGCAGTTCGGCGATACGTTCCTTGGCCTTGGCGTTGGCATTGGCCTGACGCTCGTGCGCCTGGGTCGAGGCTTCCATGAAGTCGTCGTAGTTGCCGGCGTAGGTGGTGATCTTGCCGTAGTCCAGATCGGCCATGTGCGTGCACACCTGATTCAGGAAGTGACGGTCATGGGAGATGATGATCATGGTGGCGTTGCGCTCGTTGAGCACGTCTTCCAGCCAGCGGATGGTGTTGATGTCCAGGTTATTGGTGGGTTCATCCAGCAGCAGAATTTCCGGATTGGCGAACAGCGCCTGTGCCAGCAGTACACGCAGCTTCCAGCCGGGAGCGACTTCGCGCATTGGGCCATTGTGCTTGTCGATGGGGATGCCCACGCCGAGCAGCAGTTCACCGGCACGGGCTTCGGCGGTGTAGCCGTCATATTCGCCGAACTTTACTTCCAGATCGGCGGCCTTCATGTAGTCGTCTTCGGTGGCTTCCGGATTGGCGTAGATGGCGTCGCGTTCCTGCATGCAGGCCCACATTTCTTCGTGGCCTTGCAGTACGACGTTGAGCACGCGCTGATCTTCGTACGCAAACTGGTCCTGGCGCAGATAGGCCATGCGTTCGTTGACGTCTTTGGTGACGTTACCGGCTGAAGATTCTAGTGCGCCGCACAGGATCTTCATGAAGGTCGATTTACCGGCGCCGTTGGCACCGATCAGGCCGTAGCGATAGCCTTCGCCGAATTTGACCGAAACGTTTTCAAAGAGGGGTTTGGCCCCGAACTGCATGGTGATATTGTTTGCAACGAGCATGGAAAATCCAGAAAAGCGTTGCGGCCAAGGTAGCTGACCGCTAAGACGATGTTTTTAAAGACGACATTCTACCAGTCGGCACGCTGCAACGCAGCGCCGGCGTGCGGTGCTTCGGGTAAACTTGTCGCATGGTTCCTAATCTGACAACGGCGTTAGCCGGCCCCATCCATGCACTGGAACAGTGCTTTCTGGATCAGACGACCGCGATTGAGCGGTGGTTTCGTTGTGCCTGGCAGGATCACACGCCCCCGTTTTATGCGTCGGTGGATCTACGTAACGCCGGTTACAAGCTGGCGCCGGTGGATACCAACCTCTTTCCGGGCGGCTTTAATAATCTGAATCCGGCGTTTTATCCGCTGTGTATTCAGGCCATTCAGACGGCTATCGAAAAGTATTGCCCGGATGCACGCAACATGCTGCTCATCCCGGAAAACCACACGCGTAACCAGTTCTACCTGAAGAACGTGGCTACTTTGGCGGGCGTGCTGCGTCAGGCCGGTTTAACGGTGCGACTGGGTTCGGTATCGCCGGAAATTACGGCGCCCGTGACGCTGGATCTGGATGACGGCCAGACGCTGCATCTGGAGCCGTTGCAACTGAATAACGGGCGCTGGGGCGTGGCGGGTTTCGAGCCGTGCATGGTGTTGCTGAACAACGATCTGTCGGCCGGCGTGCCGGACATTCTGCAAGCACCGACGGGTCAGATACTGATTCCACCCGTGCATGCCGGTTGGCATGTGCGTCGTAAGAGCCAGCACTTTGCGGCGTACGACCGCGTGGCTACGGACTTTTCTGCATTGGTTGGTATCGACTCGTGGCGTATCAATCCCTACTTTGCCACCTGTGAAGACATTAATTTCCATGAACGCGTGGGCGAAGATTGCCTGGCAGCGCGCGTGGATGAACTGCTTAACCGGATTCGTCTGAAATATCGTGAGTACGATATCCAGGCTGATCCGTACGTAGTGGTGAAGGCTGATGCCGGCACCTACGGCATGGGCGTGATGACTGTGCGTGATGCCAGTGAAGTGATCGGGCTTAACCGCAAACAACGCAACAAGATGAGCGTGATCAAGGAAGGCATGGAAGTGTCGTCCGTGATTATTCAGGAAGGCGTGCCGACACTGGAAAAGATTCGTGACGCGGTGGCCGAGCCGGTGGTCTACATGATGGATCGCTTTGTGGTGGGTGGTTTCTATCGGGTGCACGAAGCGCGTGGCCCGGAAGAGAACCTCAATGCGCCGGGCATGCATTTCGAGCCGCTGGCTTTTGAAACGGGCTGCAATCTGCCGGATTACGGCGCCAACCCGGATTCGCCGCCGAACCGTTTTTATGCCTATGGCGTTATCGCCCGTTTGGCGCTGATGGCCGCTGCTTACGAGCTGGAAGCCACGGATCCTTCTGGTATCTGATGGTATGAGCCGGTTGCGCGCCTGGCTGCTGGTTGCCTTTTTAGTACTGGGGCTGACGGCCTGCGGCGATAAAAAACCGGTGACCAGTGAGTCTTTTGTCTTTGGCACCCGGGTTGAGGTGCAAGTGGCGGAAGATGTGTCCGATGACAAGGTGCGCGCCGCAGTGGCCAAAGTGCTGACCGAGTTTGATCGGATGCACCGCACCTATCATGCGTGGCAGCCTTCCGAGTTAACGCAACTGAACGATGCGCTGGCGGCGGGTAAGCGGCATCACGTGTCTAAAGAGATGGCCGAGTTGCTGCTTGAGGCACAGGCATTTTCCAAAGCATCGGCCGGGTTGTTTGATCCGGGTATCGGCCGGTTGATTGAACTCTGGGGTTTTCATGCCGATAGTTATGCTGCCCAGTTGCCAGATTCAGGCGCGATCAAGGCCTGGCTGAACGCGCATCCGTCGGTGGCGCAATTGACTATCACAGCAGATGATACGGGCGCCTGGGTAAGCAGCAGCAACCGCCAGGTGGCGCTGGACTTTGGCGGTTCGTTAAAAGGTACGGCGCTGGATCGGGCGGCGACTATTCTGCGCGACGCAGGCTTGAATAACGCGCTGATTAATATCGGCGGCAATGTCATGGCGCTTGGTACCCGTTATGGCGCACCCTGGCGTGTGGCTATTCAGGCGCCGCGTTATGCCGGACCGTTGGCTGTACTGGAATTGCATGACGGTGAAGCAACCGGTACATCAGGCGATTATCAGCGTTACTTCGAGGTAGACGGCAAGCGTTATCCACATCTGCTGGATCCACGTACCGGTTATCCGGCACCGGGCGTGCAGTCCGTAACCATCGTGGTCGATGGGCCGGCTGCTGGAGAGCGATCTGATGTGCTGACCAAGCCTTTGTTTATTGCGGGAGCGAACGACTGGACGGCGATGGCACAGCGTTTGGCCGTGCAGTCTGTGCTGCATGTTGCAGAAGATGGCACGGTGTCTGTGACAGCAAATCTGGCCGACCGGCTGAAATTTCAGCCACATGATGGCAAACTGCCGGATATACGGCGAATTTCCCCATAAAATTAGGCGCTATGACAGAAACATCCACAACACTACCCGTCGGCATTCTGCTTTTGACACACGGCCGTCTTGGTGAAGCCCTGATTGAATGCGCGAGCCACGTTCTGGGCGGTCAGCTGCCGGTTGAGCTGGCGGTGCTGAGCGCCGGTCAGGATGAGCCCGTAGACGAAGTCGAAGCCAAGGCACGCCAATTGTTGGCAACCCTGAATCAGGGCGCGGGCGTACTGGTGCTGACTGATTTGCTGGGGGCAACACCGGCGCGCGTAGCAACGCGCCTGATTGAGCCTGGCAAGGTAGAAGCCTTGTCGGGTGTGAGTCTGCCGATGTTGTTGCGTGCAATTAATTATCGCAATCGTTTGCTGCCTGCTTTGGCCAAAAAGGCCTTGTTGGCGGGTACCGAATGCACGGTTGCCATGACCTCCGAGTCGGAACGATAAGCCCAGAGACAATAGATCCCTTAGGAACGACTATGACTACAGTGCGCCAGGATGTCGAAATCATTAATAAGCTCGGGCTACATGCGCGTGCTTCGGCCAAATTTACGCAACTAGCGGGCACCTTCCAGAGTGAAGTCTGGCTGGAGCGCAATGGCCGCCGTGTTAACGGCAAGAGCATTATGGGCGTGATGATGCTGGCCGCTGGCAAAGGGACATCTGTAACCATCGAGACAATTGGTGACGATGCCGAGGCGGCAATGACGGCGCTGGTAGGGCTGATCAACGATTATTTCGGCGAAGGCGAGTAAGGACAACGCATGAGCTTTACCCTCCACGGTCTCGGTGTTTCCGGTGGCATTGCCATCGGTCAAGCGCAATTGCTGTCACATGCGACGCTGGAGGTTGCCCACTTAACATTGCCGGCGCGTCAGCTGGAAAAAGAAGTAACGCGCTTTGAAGCAGCGGTGGATCGTGTGCGCACCGAACTGGATGAGTTGCGTAACGAGATGGCCGACTCGGCAGCAGAAATGCGCGCCTTTATCGATGTGCATTCATTGATTTTGCAAGATCCCGAACTGGTCGACGTGCCAAAGAATCTGATTCGCGAACGCGGGTGCAATGCCGAATGGGCGCTGGTGCAGCAGATGGATTATCTGGTGAAACAATTTGACGCCATTGATGATCCGTATTTACGTGAGCGCAAGGCCGATGTGGTGCAGGTGGTGGAACGTGTCATCAAGGAATTGATGGGGCGTGGCGGCAAGCTGGGCAAAGGTGGTAAAGCCAGCAAAAACGTCAAAGGGGTGAAAGAAGAAGAACAGATTATCGTGGCGCATGATTTGCCGCCGTCTGATCTGATTAGCTTCAAGGAACACCGGTTTGCTGCGTTTGTGACAGACGTGGGGGGTGCAACATCACACACCGCGATTCTGGCGCGGAGCATGGCCATTCCTGCTGTGGTGGGTTTGCGTGGTGCGCGTGAAGTCATTCGTGATGGCGAACTGCTGATCGTTGATGGTTTTCGTGGTGTCATCATCGTTAACCCCGACGAGCGGGTGCTGGAAGAGTACCGGCTACGTAAAACCCAGATTGAACTCGAGCGCAGCAAGCTCAAACGGTTGAAGAAAGCCGATCCGCTGACGCTGGATGATGTGCGCGTGGATCTGATGGCGAATATCGAACTGCCGGACGATGTGCAGGCCGTTAAAGACAATGGGGCGGATGGTGTTGGTCTGTTCCGTACCGAGTTTTTATTTTTGAATCGTCGAGAGATTCCATCAGAAGACGAACAATACGAAGCCTATCGTAAAGTGGTGAAGGGCATGGCCGGTAAACCGGTCGTGATCCGCACTTACGACTTAGGTGCGGATAAGGCGCTGGACCAGGCGCGTAGTGCCATTAACCCGGCTTTGGGCTTGCGGGGTATTCGTTTGTCGTTGTCGGAGCCGGCGATGTTTGGTGTGCAGCTGCGCGCCATTCTACGTGCCGCACGTTTTGGGCCGGTACGCATACTGATCCCGATGATTTCCAATGTGCAGGAAGTAGATGCAACGCGTGCTGCATTGGATCGTGCGCGTGAAGACTTGCGCATCCGGCGTGTCGCTTTCGGCGAAGACATTCAGCTAGGCGGCATGATTGAAATCCCTGCTGCGGCACTGGCGCTGAATATGTTCCTCAAGCGGCTGGATTTTCTGTCGATCGGTACGAACGATCTGACGCAATACACCTTGGCCATAGACCGGGGTGATGAAGAAGTGGCTGGTCTTTACGATTCGCTGCATCCGGCGGTATTGATGCTGGTAGCGCACGTATTGGCGGGCGGGGAGAAGGCTGGCGTGCCCGTATCGATTTGTGGCGAGTTGGCGGGTAATCCGAAGCTCACACGGTTACTGCTCGGCATGGGTCTGCGACATTTCTCGATGCACCCATCACAGATTTTGGAGGTCAAACAGCAGGTTCTGACCTCGGATGTAGGACAATTAGCCCCCATGGTGCGCAAATTGCTGCGCCTGGACGATGCTGCCCAGATTCGTGAGCAGATTCGTCGCCTGAATTTACCGGCCGATCATTCGGCCCATTAACTGATAAGAATAATGAACGATGTCCTTCCCGGCTCGGTCGGTCTAGTCCGCCCGCAGACTTTTCACTGTGCAGAACCACTGCCATTGAAGAGCGGCGCCGTGCTGCCCGAGTTTTCGCTGGTGTATGAAACCTATGGCACGCTCAATGCAGATGCCAGTAATGCCGTGCTTGTTTGCCACGCACTGTCTGGTAATCATCATGTGGCGGGTTACACCGATGCGGCTGATAAAGAAGGTACGCTGGGTTGGTGGGACAACCTCGTGGGGCCAGGTAAGCCGCTTGATACAAATAAATTCTTTGTGGTCGGTGTTAATAACCTAGGCGGCTGCTATGGTTCCAGTGGGCCGAACACCGTTAATCCGAAAAACGGCAAGCTGTATGGCGCTGACTTTCCGGTAGTGACTGTCGAGGATTGGGTGGTTGCCCAGGCACGCCTGGCAGATCATCTGGGTGTTAAGAGCTGGGCTGCTGTGGTGGGTGGTTCGCTCGGCGGTATGCAGGCATTGCAATGGACGTTGTCGTACCCGGATCGTTTGCAGCACGCCGTTGTGATTGCGTCGGCCCCAACGCTGACCGCGCAGAACATTGCTTTTAACGAAGTCGCCCGTCAGGCCATTCTGACCGATCCGGAATTTTACGGCGGTCATTATTACGAACAGGGCGTTGTGCCAGCGCGTGGCCTCAAGCTCGCGCGCATGCTGGGTCATATCACCTATCTGTCTGATGATCAGATGGCAGAGAAATTTGGCCGCTCGCTTAAAGATGGCGCACTGAAGTACAGCTACGAAACGGATTTCCAGATCGAGTCTTACCTGCGTTATCAGGGCGAAAAGTTCTCCGGGTACTTTGATGCCAATACCTATCTGCTAACGACGAAAGCGCTGGATTACTTTGATCCTGCGGTAAAGACGGGTGGCAACCTAGATGCCGCTTTAGCGGGCGCCAAAGCCGATTTTCTGGTGGTGGCCTTTACAACCGACTGGCGCTTTTCGCCAGAACGTAGCCGCGAAATTATGACCGCTCTGGTACATAACGGGCGCCGTGTGAGTTACGCCGAAATCGATAGTGTGCATGGTCATGATTCATTCCTGATGGATGACGCGCAGTACCACGCTGTGTTGCGCACCTATTTCGAGGAGGTGGTGCTATGAGCACGGCATCACGTATGGGTACCCGTTTAGATCTGGCCGATCTGCGCGCCGATCTGGATGCGATTGCCGGTTGGATTCAGCCGGGCGAGCGTGTGCTTGATCTGGGATGTGGGGATGGTTTGTTGTTACGCCGTCTGATGGATGAGAAACAAGTTATCGGTTACGGGATTGAAAAAGATCCTGCAGGCGTTCTGGCGTGTCTCAAGTCCGGCGTCAATGTGATCCAGGTAAACCTGGAGCGGGGTCTGGCCGGGTTTGAAGATGGGGCCTTTGATCATGTGATCATGTCGCTGTCGCTACAGATGATTCAGAATACCCTGGGCCTGCTGAACGAGTTGTTGCGCGTTGGGCATGAGGCGGTGGTGTCGTTTCCGAATTTTGGCTACTACACCCACCGTCAGGCCATTCTCAAGGGCCGCATGCCGGTTTCGGAAAGTCTGCCTTACCAGTGGTTTGATACGCCGAATGTGCGTTTCTTTACGATCGCTGATTTCGAAGCGTTGTGTCGTGAACAGGGCATTGCCATTCTGGAAACCATTGCACTGGATAACGGTGCGCGAGTGACTGAAGATATTAATTTCCTGGCAGATACAGCAATTTATCGTTTGGGCCGTCCATGACTCAGGTGGTTTCAGAACAGAAACCTAGCATGTGGCGCGCTCTCTGGACGCGCCACATGGCTATTTGCGTCCTGATCGGTTTTGCATCAGGTCTGCCGCTCTATCTGTTATTGAATCTGGTGCCAGCCTGGTTGCGTTCGAGCGGTGTCAATCTTAAGACCATTGGTTTATTTGCGCTGATCCAATTTCCCTACACCTGGAAATTTATCTGGGCACCGTTGCTGGATCGTTATGGCCTTAATTTCCTGAAGCTAGGACGGCGTCGTAGCTGGATGCTGATAACGCAGTTAGGTTTAGTCGGGGCGATTGGTGCGCTGGGCGGCTTTGATCCACACACGGAAATTAGTACCATCATGCTGATCGCCGCCCTGGTGGCGGTGTTTTCGGCAACACAGGATATTGCGCTGGATGCATTTCGTCGCGAGCTGCTCTCCGATGAAGAGCTGGGTCTGGGTAATTCCGTTTTTGTTAACGCCTATCGTGTTGCCGGCTTGGTGCCGGGTTCCATATCACTGATCCTGGCGGACCATTTGCCGTGGCCAGAGGTGTTCTGGATTACGGCGGCGTTCATGCTGCCAGGTGTCATTGCTACTTTCTGGGTGAGCGAACCGCAGGGAGATGCGTTGGCACCGCGTACGCTTAAACAAGCGATTGTTGAGCCCTTTAATGAATTCATGGCGCGTGCAGGCTGGAAAAGTGCGCTCACGGTACTAGCGTTTATTTTTTGCTACAAGCTGGGTGATTCGCTCTGCACCGCATTGGCAACGCCTTTCTACTTGGACATGGGCTATGCTAAAAGCGATATCGGTTTAGTAGCCAAGAATGCGGGTCTGTGGCCTGCGGTAATTGGCGGTTTGCTGGGTGGCTTATGGATGGTGAAGCTGGGCATCAATCGCGCACTCTGGTTGTTCGGTGTGGTGCAAGTCGTGTCTATTTTCGGTTTTGCCTGGTTGGCCGCAGCGGGCCCGCAAGCCTCGATTGGCCCATCAGAGCTGGCCAGCCTGGCGTTAGTGATTGGATTCGAAGCCCTGGGCGTGGGTTTAGGCACAGCCGCCTTTGTGGCCTTTATTGCCCGTTCGACAAATCGCGCTTACACGGCTACGCAATTTGCGCTGTTTACCAGTCTGGCAGCCGTGCCGCGCACCTTGGTGAATGCATCGGCAGGTTGGTTGGTCGAACAGATCGGCTGGTATGGCTTCTTCTGGTTGTGCGCTTTCCTCGCGATCCCGGGCATGCTGCTGCTCTTTAAGGTAGCACCCTGGTCTGGTGATGACAGTGGGACGGCCAGCGAGGCACGTGCTGCATGAGTGCAAAAGCACTCATTGCTGCGGCGGAGGCTTTATCTGCCCGGTTAGATGGACTGAATTTCTCAGTACCCGTAACGCACGTCTATAATCCGCTGGATTATGCGGGTGCTGCACACACACAGTATCTGACACAGTGGGGCAATCAACCGCAGTCGCGCAGGGTGATTTTTCTGGGCATGAACCCGGGTCCTTTCGGTATGGTTCAGGTGGGTGTGCCGTTTGGTGAAGTGAGCATCGTACATGAGTGGTTGCGGATTGATGCACCTATTCAGCAGCCGTTACATATGAACCCCAAGCGCCCCATCGAAGGTTGGGCCTGCACCCGATCAGAAGTCAGCGGGCGACGTTTATGGGGTTTGTTCCGTGACCGGTTCGTAACACCCGAAGCTTTTTTTGCAGAACATTTTGTGGCGAACTATTGTCCACTCGCATTCTTCGACAATGCGCGCAATGTCACGCCGGATAAATTGCCAGCTGCAGAAATGGCACCCGTGATTGATGCCTGTGACACACATTTGCGTACGCTGGTTGAAACGATGCAGCCCGAGTGGGTTGTTGGCGTAGGAGCATATGCGGAGGCGCAGGCTGTGCGGGCGCTGGCATCAAGCAGCCATCAGCCGCGTATTGGGCGTGTGTTGCATCCGAGTCCGGCATCACCCGCAGCTAATCGCGGTTGGGCAGAAGCTGCAACGCGACAAATGATTGAGCAGGGAATCTGGCGCGCCGAGGTTTAGGCCGGCGAGCAATGCCTGTAAGTTAGGCCAGCAATGGCCCAAGCTTCTGGCGAACGAAACGCAGCGTGCGCCAACCGAGCAAGCCTTTACTTGCCAGTTTGAGTGCACCTTTGGGTCGCCAGAGGACTAGTACAAAAAGACCCACGCCTACGGCGATCGGGTTTTCACCGATCCAGCGCCTTGTGCGTTCGGCACCTTCAACGACATGGTCTGCGGCATTTAAGGCATCGGCGATCGGCGCACAACTTGCCGTCAGGGCAATACGTTGCTGACTAATACGCTCCAGCAGGCGGCCGCGTTTGATAGCGCGTTCAGTCAGCGTTGACATGGCTATCCTGAGCGGGCGGTCTGAGTGCGGCCCGATCGGTTTGCAGTGCCTGCAAACTATCTGAAAAAATATCAGCCCCAGCCTTTGCGTGCGTGCTGGCACGCCAGATGGCGAGCAGGGCGAATAGTGCAAACAAACCCGTAGCACCACCCAGAATGACTAACCGTTGCTCCCAATAGGCAACGACCAGCCAGGCGAGCAGTGTCACAACGGTAACGCCTGAGAAAAAAACGGCGACTGCTGTAAAAGCAAAGAGCGCGACCAGATGGTCGCGTGCATCGGCGAGTTCCAGACCCAGTAACTCGAGGCGGGTTTGTACCACCCCGAGTAACTGGCGAAGCTGATCGCGTGCTGCGTCGAGCAGTTTCATGAACAGAGACGGGCGATATTAGCGACGGCCAATCAGCACGCCCAGTGCCAGGCCGAGTGCCGCGGCAATGCCTACGGCCTTCCATGGCTCGGTCTGTACAAAGTCATCGGCAGCATGTGCAGCTGCTTTAGCTTTCTCTGTCGCATAGGCCTGGGCATCGGCGAGCGATACTTTGGCTTCTTGCAGACGCTTTTCCAAGCGACCGCGCAATTCGGTCACTTTTTCGCCAGCCTGACCAGCAGTCGCGCGCAGCAACTCTTCAGTGTCAGCAACGACCAGTTTCAGGTCGGCAACGAGTTTTTCTTTGGAGGCTGTGGTGTTCGACATGTGAATCCTTTCTAAATGTGTCTTCACGAATGCTTATGATGTATCCGCAAACTTAGCCTACGCTTAACGTGCAGCGCTTGCAATGATTGCTTTGTTAAAGCGTTAAGTCGTAATCAATCACGAGCGGCGCATGATCCGAGAATTTCTGATCTTTATAGACCGATGCGCTGCGTGCTTTGGCGGCGATGCCCGGTGTGGCGATCTGGTAATCAATACGCCAACCGACATTGTTGGCATAAGCCTGGCCGCGATTGCTCCACCACGTGTAACACTCACTGGTGGTTTCTGGATGCACTGCGCGGTAGACATCAACCCAGCCCAGCTCATCAAGCAGTTGGGTCATCCAGGCGCGTTCTTCCGGCAGAAAGCCGGAATTCTTCTGGTTGGACTTCCAATTTTTAAGATCTTGTTCTTTATGAGCAATATTCCAGTCGCCGCAGACAACCACTTCGCGGCCAGAACCCTTAAGCGCCTTCATGCGCGGCAGAAACTCATCCATGAAGTGAAATTTGGCAGTCTGGCGTTCGGGCGAGCTGGAACCGGAAGGCAGATAAAGCGAAACAATGGTGACTTTGCCTAGATCGAGTTCCAGATAGCGGCCTTCAGCATCAAAATCGGGGTGACCAATGCCCTGACTGATTTGGCTGGGTGGGTGCGGCGTCCAGATGCCAACACCGCTATAACCGGGGCGCTCGGCGAGATGCCAGTAGCCGGTGAGACCGCTGGGGTTTTCCATGGTGCCGTCTTTGGCCATGTCTTTGAGCGTGGCCCGGACTTCCTGAGTACAGACAGCGTCCGCTTGCTGGGTAGCCAGCCATTCGGCGAAGCCCTTTTTCCAGGCAGAGCGGATGCCATTGAGGTTGGCAGAGATAATGCGCATGTTCAGTGGGTCGCAGACTGTGAGAAACTGCGTAACATTATCCTTGAAGTTTTCCTCTGGTAGTCACGGCAGTGGCTAACAAGTTCATCAGGAGCTGATATGCGCGTAGGTTTTGTTGGCTTAGGCATCATGGGTCGCCCGATGGCGCTAAACCTCTTGAAAGCCGGGCATGCAGTTGTTGTCTGGGCGCGTCGTAAAGAATCGATGGCACCGCTGCTCGAAGCGGGCGCGCAGGGAGCCGATAGCCCGGCCGGCGTCGCCGCAGTCGCTGACGTGGTTTTCTCCATGGTGGCAGACGCACCGGATGTACATGAAGTCATGCTGGGCAGCCAGGGCGTGGTGCAGAGCAAGCGCCCGGGACTCATTGCGGTTGATATGAGCACAATTCCGCCGGCCGCTGCTAAAAGTATTGGCGCAGATCTGGCCGCTCAAGGTGTCACATTTCTAGATGCACCGGTATCCGGTGGCGAAGTTGGTGCCGTAGCGGGCACGTTGTCGATTATGGTCGGCGGTGACAAAGTGGCGTTCGACAAAGCAGCGCCTCTGTTCGCCTGTATGGGCAAGAACGTGGTTCATATTGGTGGGTCTGGCGCAGGTCAGGTGGCGAAAGCCGCCAACCAGATTTTGACCGGTGTAGGTGTGCTGGCGGTTGCCGAGGCGATGGCTTTTGCTAAAAAGAACGATGCGGATCCCGCGAAAGTGCGGGAAGCATTGATGGGCGGTTTTGCCGGTTCCAAGATTCTCGAGAACCATGGGCAGCGCATGATTGACCGGAATTTCAAGCCGGGTTTCAAGAGTTGGATGCATGAGAAAGACATGAATATCGTGATGCAGACAGCTCATGACCTCGGGCTTTATTTGCCGGCATCTGCGGCGACAGCACAGATGTACAAGGCGATGGTGGGTTCTGGTCTGGGTGAGCAAGACTCGATTGCGGTATTGAAACTGCTTGAACAGTTGTCTGGTCAGAAAGGGTAATCGGTAAACGGCGATGGCGATCATTCCACGAGTTCCCAATATTCAGGGATTGCTGGCATTTGAAGCGCTGGCAAGGCACCGGAACGTCACGCAGGTGGCGGACGAATTGCACATTACGCCCAGCGCCATCAGCCATCGGATTCGCCAGATTGAGACGCAGCTTAAATTCAAACTCTTCGTGCGCAAGGATTTCAGCCTAACGCCAGAAGGTGACGCCTATCTTAAACGGGTTCGGGAGGCGCTAGCGATTCTGCAAGCCGCCGAACCTGCGGGTATACAGGATGCCCGAACCTTGTTACGGATTGCCGTAACGCCCACCTTTTCTCGACAGGTGTTAATGCCGCGCCTGCCTTTGTTCCGATACGCTTATCCGGAAATTGATCTGGTGCTGCAGGTCTCAATTCCCTTGTTCAATGTGGTCTCGCAGGAAACTGATTTGGAAGTACGCTTTGGCGTCGGGCCATTTGCAGATCGCGAATCAGTACATCTTTTGTCAGACCATGTAACGCCGGTCTGTAGCCCGAACTATCTGAATGAATTCGGTAGTCTCGGTGGTTTTGACAATGAAGAACAGGTGGCAAGAGCCTTGCTGATTCATAGCGAACTGGAGCCTTGGGAAACCTGGTTTGACAGCTGCAAACTGGATAAGACGCGATTGCAAACCACCGCAAAATTTAATGATCTCGGCATGCTTTATGATGCGTCGGCCGCTGGGCTCGGGGTGTGCCTGGCGCGTACCACGCTGGGTGCGGCCTGGTTGGACTCCGGGCGGCTTGTCCGACTGTCGGAGCGCACGGTGGCTGCGCCAAATCATCATTACCTCTGCTGGAAGCCCCGAGTAGCAGAACGTTGGGAATGTGCGGCCTTCATCGAATGGCTGGTCGACGCTCTGGGTCAGACAGCTGAATAATCCTCAGGTGCGCGGTTAAAAGTTTTCATATGGATTGCGTGTGTAAACCCTATAATTTTCTGAAGTAGCTTCTTCAGAAACTTGGGGTACACAAGAGATGGAAACACATCGCCATAAGAAAGATGCCGAAAAACCTTTGGTCGAAGATATTCGACTGCTCGGCCGCATCCTCGGTGATGTGATTCGCAGCCAGGAGGGCGATGTCGTTTACGAACGTGTCGAAGCGATTCGCAAATTGTCTGTGGCCTTTCGTCGAGATGCGAATGAGTTGGCAGGGCGCAATCTGAAAAAAGTCCTGAGTGGCCTGAGCGACGAATTATCAGTTAGCGTCATCCGTGCGTTTACCTATTTCAGTCATCTCGCTAACCTGGCAGAAGATCGTCATTACATTCGTCGTCGTGCGGTATATGACAGGGCCGGTCAGTTGCAGCCTGGGAGCATTGGTGCAGCCATGAAACGTTTGCGCGCCAGTGGCAAAACACCGCGTCAGATTGCGCAGGTGCTGGCTGAAGCCTATGTCTCGCCAGTGCTCACCGCGCACCCGACGGAAGTGCAGCGCAAAAGCATTCTGGATGTGGAACGCGACATCGCACAGCTGCTCACAGAACGTGACGCCATTCGCGATGAATTCGGCAGCGTTAAAAGCCGGAAGGCGCTGCTAGACAGGCGACTGCACGACAACGAACAACAGCTGCGCGCACGTGTCACGCTACTCTGGCAGACTCGGCTCTTACGCTTTACCAAGTTGACGGTCATCGATGAAATCGAGAATGCGCTCAGTTATTATGATGCGACGTTCCTGGAAGAGATCCCCAAGCTGTATGCCACGCTGGAGGAAGATTTAAGCGGATGGCAGGTGCCCAGCTTTTTCCGGATGGGTCACTGGATCGGTGGCGATCGTGATGGCAATCCTAACGTTACAGCGCAAACGCTGGATTACGCCACGCGTCGGCAGAGTGAAGTAGCCTTGCGACACTACTTGCAGGAAGTGCATGCGTTGGGTCGAGAGCTGTCGCAATCATCGATGCTGGCGGTGTTTACGCCGGAACTCATTACATTGGCCAATGCATCCGGTGACGAGAGCGAACACCGTAGTGATGAACTCTATCGCCGTGCATTGGCGGGTGTGCAGACTCGATTGCTCGCTACGCTAGAGAAGCTACGCGTTGGCGTGTTGTCGGATATGCCATCGTCGAGCGGCGCTGCGTATGACAGACCGGAAGCTTTTATTGAAGACCTACGGACGATTGAAGCTTGTCTGCATGCCCAAGGTGTAGCGGGGTTGTGTTCGCAACGTCTACAACCACTCATTCGCGCCGTGTCGGTGTTTGGATTCCATCTGGCCACCGTGGATTTGCGGCAGAGTTCGGATAAACACGAGGCGGTAGTGGCCGAATTGCTGGTTACCGCGGGCATGTGCGCTGACTACAGCGCGCTGGATGAAACGGGACGCCGGACACTATTGCTCCAGGTGCTTAACGATGTGCGGCCGCTGCGTGTGCCAACGCACGAGTATTCATCGCACTCACTAGATGAGTTGGCAATCTTTGAAACCGCTTATCGTGTCGTCAGGCAGTATGGAGCGATGGCGATTCGTCATTACATCATTAGCCATACCGAGAGCGTCAGCGATCTGCTGGAAGTGTTGGTACTGCTTAAAGAAGCTGGTCTAATGCGCGGCACTTTGGCGCAAACAGGTGTTACCGATCTGATTGTCGTGCCATTGTTCGAAACGATTGGCGATCTGCGCAATGCCGCACACATCATGAGCGAATTCTATGCCCTGGAAGGTGTAGCGATGCTCGTCGCCCGTTCGGGTGCGGAGCAGGACATCATGCTGGGTTATAGCGATAGCAATAAAGATGGCGGCATTTTTACCAGTAACTGGGAACTGTATCGGGCAGAGCTAGAATTGGCGCAATGTTTTGATCGCCTAGCTGCGGCACACGGTATCCGTTTGCGTATGTTCCACGGACGCGGGGGCACGGTTGGCCGTGGTGGTGGCCCGAGCTACGAAGCCATTCTGGCGCAGCCGCCGGGGACGGTGCGCGGACAGATTCGTCTGACCGAACAAGGCGAGGTGATCGCCTCTAAATATGCCAATCCGGAGATTGGTCGGCGCAATCTCGAGACGCTGGTCGCGGCAACGCTGGAAGCGACAATGCTACAGCCAACCAAGCCAGCCCCGCAGTCCTTTCTGGAGGTAGCAGCTTGCTTGTCGGAAGCCAGCACCATGGCGTACCGCAAACTCGTTTATGAAACACCCGGTTTTACCGATTATTTCTTTGCCGCAACGCCCCTGAAAGAGTTGGCGCAGCTCAACATCGGCTCGCGCCCTGCATCCCGTAAAGCCTTGCAGCAGATTGAAGACCTACGTGCGATTCCGTGGAGCTTCAGCTGGGGTCAATGTCGTCTGACCCTGCCGGGTTGGTATGGCTTTGGTTCGGCAGTGCATCGTTTCCTTGAAAATCAGAATGCGTCAGAACGCAAAGCCCGGTTGATCATGTTGCAGCGCATGTACCGTGAGTGGCCGTTTTTCCGCACGCTGCTTTCTAATATGGACATGGTGCTGGCAAAGAGTGATCTGGCACTGGGGTCACGTTACGCAGAGCTGGTGGCAGATCGCCGTTTGCGTAAAAAGATCTTTGGCGTGATCGAAAACGAGTGGCACTTAACTGCGGAAGCCCTGCATTGGATAACCGGTGAGAAGCTACGACTAGCTGCGAATCCTGGGTTGGCGCGGTCCATACGTCATAGGTTTCCCTATATTGACCCACTCCATCATCTGCAACTGGAGCTGATTCGTCGCTACAGATCAGGTAAGTCCGGGGAGCGCATTCAGCGCGGGATCCATCTCAGCATCAACGGCATATCTGCGGCGTTAAGGAATACCGGGTAGTGTCATACAAACTTTTTCCAGGCTCATCTGAGCGTGAATAAAACTCATGCATCAGCAGAAAAACTTTCATATGACGTGCCCAGAGTCTTTTTATAATTTGCTTAAGAACTCCATGCTGGAGTTTGCCACTATTGTGAATAAAGGGGCGTCATGAGCGCTAATCAGCAGAGATTGGTTGAGGCTTTACAGAAAGTGCTGCCAGCTGCCAATCTGCTTTGGCAGAAGGAAGATACCGCCCCTTACGAGTGCGATGGCCTCGCAGCTTATCGGACGTTACCATTGGCCGTAGCCTTGCCTGAGAACGAAGCGCAGGTGCAGGCGGTACTGAAACTATGTAATGAGTTTGGCGTGCCAGTCGTGCCGCGTGGTGCGGGTACTGGTTTGTCCGGCGGTGCCATGCCTATTCAAGAAGGCATTGTGCTGTCGACCGCCAAAATGAATCAGATCCTGGGTATTGATCCGCTGAGTCGCAGAGCGACCTTGCAGCCGGGTGTGCGCAACCTCGCCATCTCTGACGCAGCGGCGCCCTATGGGCTTTACTACGCACCAGATCCTTCCAGCCAGATCGCCTGTTCTATCGGTGGCAATGTTGCCGAGAATTCGGGCGGTGTGCATTGCCTCAAGTATGGGCTCACCGTGAACAATGTGATTCAGGTGCGCGCAGTCTTGATGGATGGTGAGGTCGTTGAATTCGGCACCGAAGCGCTGGATGCGCCAGGTCTGGACTTGCTCGCCGTGATGATCGGTAGCGAAGGCATGTTGGCCGTGGTGACCGAAGTGCTGGTACGTCTGGTGCCGAAGCCACCGGTTGCCCGCGTCATCATGGCCAGCTTTGATGATATGACCAAGGCCGGTAATGCAGTGGCTGATGTGATTGCTGCCGGGTTAATCCCCGCCGGACTGGAAATGATGGACAAAGCCGCCACGCGCGCGGTGGAAGAATTTGTGCACGCCGGTTACGACCTGGATGCAGAAGCCATTCTGCTCTGCGAGTCAGACGGTACCGAAGAAGAAGTGACCGAAGAAATCGAGCGCATGAGCGCTGTATTGCGCCAGTCAGGCGCCATTCGCATCCAGGTATCGCAAAGCGAAGCAGAGCGCATGGTGTTCTGGAGTGGCCGTAAGAATGCCTTCCCGGCAGCGGGCCGTATTTCGCCTGACTATTACTGCATGGATGGCACCATCCCCAAGAAAGCCATTGCAACCTTGCTCAACCAGATCAAGGAAATGGAAGACCGTTACGGCTTGCGTTGTATGAACGTATTCCATGCGGGCGATGGCAATATGCACCCGCTCATTCTGTTTGATGGTTCAGACGAAGATCAGTGGCATCGTGCAGAAGATTTCGGTAATGAGATTCTCGAAGCGTGTGTGGCGCTGGGGGGTACCGTAACCGGTGAGCATGGTGTCGGCATTGAAAAGATCAACACCATGTGTGTGCAGTTTGAAGAGAAAGAGCGCGATACCTTCTTTGGCGTTAAGGCCGCTTTTGATCCGGCCAAACTGCTGAATCCGGACAAGGTGATCCCAACGTTGCATCGTTGTGCCGAATACGGTCGTATGCATGTGCATCGTGGCCAGTTGCCGCATGCCGATCTGCCCCGCTTCTAGAGATTGATATGGCTGACTTAACCAACGAATTTGTCGCGCAAATCCGCGAAGCAGTGGTACAAAAAACACCGCTGACTATTGAAGGCGCCGGGAGCAAGCGCTGGTACGGCAATGCCGTTGAAGCGCAACAAACGCTTAGCACTACAGGCCATACCGGCATACTGGATTATGACCCGGCGGAACTTGTGCTGACGGCACGTGCTGGCACGACGATTGCCGATCTGGAAAAAGCCCTGGCTGAGCGTGGTCAGATGCTGCCTTTCGAGCCGCCTCGCTATGCAATCGGTTCAACCCTGGGTGGCGTAATTGCCGCGGGCCTTTCGGGTCCGGCACGGCCTTATGCCGGCGGTGTGCGTGATTTTGTACTCGGCCTGCATATGATTGATGGTAAAGGCGATGCCTTGAAGTTCGGTGGCCAGGTCATGAAGAACGTGGCCGGCTACGACGTGTCGCGCTTAATGGTGGGCTCGCTCGGCGTGCTGGGGCTGATCACACAGGTCTCGTTGAAGGTGCTGCCGATCCCGCCGGCACAAAGCACCTTGTGCTTCGAATTGTCTGAAGCAGCCGCGATTCACCAGGTGAATGCGTGGTCTGCAAAACCATTGCCCATTACCGGTAGTGTCTGGAGCCAAGGTGTTTTGAGTGTGCGATTGGCCGGTGCGCGTGCCGCAGTGGCTTCTGCCGAAGAGCAGCTGGGCGGCACCAGGCTGCCACCAGAAATGGCGGCCAGGCTCTGGGGCGATTTGCAGGATCAGACACATCCGTTCTTCGACAAGGCACAGTGCACCGCAGGTGGACGCCAGTTGTGGCGCTTGTCGGTACCTGCCGTCGCGCCAGCGATTGACGGCAAAGTGCCTGGTGCCGACACGCAGCTCATCGAATGGGGTGGCGCGCAACGCTGGTTGTGGAGTGATGCCGCGCCGGAAGTCATCCGCAATCTGGCCCGCAGCATAGGTGGCCATGCCGTTCAGTTTAATAATCAACACGCCGTTGGCGATGTCTTTGATGCATTGCCTCCGGCACTCCTGGCGATCCATCATCGCCTGAAAAATACGTTTGATCCGCACGGGGTGTTTAACCCGGGCCGCCTCTATCAGGGTTTGTAAGATGCAGATCAACATCGTTCCCGAATTCAAGAATGATCGCGACATTGACGCGGTTAAATCCATTATTAACAACTGCGTGCATTGCGGTTTCTGTACGGCGACGTGTCCGACGTACCAGATGCTCGGTGATGAGCTCGATGGCCCGCGAGGTCGCATCTACCTGATGAAGCAGATGGTCGAAGGTGCACCAGTTACTGAAAAAACACAGAACCATCTGGATCGTTGCCTCACTTGCCGCAATTGCGAATCGACCTGCCCATCCGGTGTGCGCTATGGCCGTCTGGTCGATGTCGGTCGTCGTTATGTGGACGAACGCGTGGTGCGTCCGTTGTCGCAACGGGTGCAACGCTGGCTGATGCGTGAGACGCTCAGTCGTCGCGGGATCTTTTCATTCCTGCTTGGCGTAGGTCGTTCTGTGCGCCCGTTCTTGCCCGCCACGTTGAAGAAGAAGATCCAGTTGGCACCGTCTGCCGGCCAGTGGCCAGCGGCGACCCACAAAACCAAAATGCTACTGCATGTGGGTTGCGTGCAGCCTGCATTGATGCCGAATGTCGATGCCGCTACAGCGCGTGTATTCGATAAGCTGGGTGTTGAATTGGTTATCGCAAGCGATGCAGAATGTTGTGGCGCTATTCGTCAACACCTGAATGATCATCATGGTGCCGAAGACCAGATGAAGCGCAACATCGATGCCTGGTGGCCGCATGTGGAGAACGGTCTCGACACCATCGTCATCAATGCCTCCGGTTGTGGTGTGATGATCAAGGACTATGCTGAAATTCTGGCGCATGACCCAGCGTATGCCGATAAAGCCAAACGCATTTCAGCCATGGCCAAAGATGTAAGCGAGATCATGCCGACCTATGCAGCGCAAATCGGTACGCTGGCACAAAACAAACGTCAGAGTGCTACGCCAGAGCGTGTGACGTATCACCCACCGTGTACCTTACAGCATGGCCAGAAGATTCGTGGCTCAGTAGAAACCCTGCTGAGTGGATTGGGTGTCACGGTTCGCCTCTGCCAAGACAGCCACTTATGCTGTGGCTCGGCCGGCACCTATTCGATTCTGCAACCAGCGCTCTCGCAAGAGCTGCTGGGTCGCAAGCTAACGAATATCCTCAAAACAGAGCCGCAGGAGATTGTTTCGGGCAATGTGGGTTGTATCAATCACCTGCAGTCGGGCACCGATGTGCCGGTGCGTCACTGGATCGAGCTGATTGACCGGATGATATAAAAAGCGAGGGTGGCTATCGGCCAAGTTCTTGAGATAATGCGGGCATTGTTTCAAAAACCGAAGAAAGATTGCCATGTCGACACTCAGCCACGATTTCATCCGCTTTTCTCTAGATCAGAACGTCCTGCGTTTTGGTGAATTCAAGACCAAGGCTGGTCGTTTGTCGCCTTACTTCTTTAATTCGGGTTTGTTTCAGGACGGTGCAGCACTGGCCAAGCTCTCCGAGTTTTATGCGGGGCGTTTGCTGGAATCCGGCTTGCAGTTCGACATGCTCTTTGGCCCGGCCTATAAAGGCATTCCCCTCGTTGCCGCCATCTCGGTGATTCTGGCACAGCAAGGCCATAACTTCCCTTATGCGTTTAACCGCAAGGAAGCTAAAGACCATGGTGAGGGTGGCAATGTGGTCGGTGCGCCACTCAAAGGCCGTGTGCTGATTATTGATGATGTGATTTCTGCGGGTACCTCGGTGCGTGAATCGGTGGAGCTCATCCGTAATCAGGGCGCTACCCCTGCTGGCGTATTGATCGCTCTCGACCGTATGGAACGCGGCACGGGCGAATTATCGGCCGTGCAGGAAGTATCAGCTTCATACGGCATCCCGGTCATCGCGATCGCTAATCTGGCAGATCTGCTCGACTTCCTTAAGGACAATGCCGAGTTAGCGACGCACCGCCCAGCCGTGGCAGCCTATCGCGAGCAGTACGGTATTTGATGTTGTGCGACTAACAAAAAAGCCGTTCATGAGAACGGCTTTTTTGCTTTGGGCTGCAATGAATTAGCCCAGCTTCTTCTTCAACAGATCATTCACCTGTTGCGGATTGGCTTTGCCCTTGGCAGCCTTCATGATCTGGCCGACTAAGGCGTTGAGTGCTTTCTCTTTGCCCGCTTTGAATTCGGCCACATTGCCGGGATTCGCAGCCAACACTTCATCCACCAGCGATTCGATCGCACCCGTGTCGGTGATCTGCTTCAAACCCTGTGCTTCAATGATTTCATCGGCGCTCTTGCCTTGACCTTGCCACAGTGCGTCGAATACTTTCTTGGCGATGGCGTTGGAAATGGTCTGGTCGGCAATGCGGGCGATGAGGCCACCCAGTTGCTCCGGGTTGACCGGGGCCGCTTCGATGTCGAGGTCTTCGCGATTGAGGCGTGCAGACAGTTCGCCCATGATCCAGTTAGCGGCCACCTTGGCTTGTGCGTTACCAGCCACCTTGAGGGTGCTTTCGTAGTAACGGGCAATTTCCAGTGATGCAGTCACGGCGGCGGCATCGTAGGCCGAGAGGCCGAGTGTCTGGAAGCGTTCGCGCATGCCTTGTGGCAGTTCTGGCATTTCGCCACGTACACGCTCAATCCATTCGTTACTAATCGCAACGGGCAATAGATCCGGGTCTGGGAAGTAGCGGTAATCCTGTGCGTCTTCTTTGCTGCGCATGGCACGCGTTTCACCGGTGTCGGGGTCGAACAGGACTGTGGCTTGCTGAATGGCGCGGCCTTCTTCCAGTTCGTTAATTTGCCATTGGACTTCAAAGTCGATGGCTTGTTGCATGAAGCGGAAGGAGTTGAGATTCTTGATCTCACGACGCGTGCCGAAAGGTTGACCCGGCTTGCGTACGGAGACGTTGGCATCACAGCGGAAGGAGCCTTCCTGCATGTTGCCATCACAGATGCCGATCCAGCGTACCAGGCTGTGCAACGCGCGGGCGTAGGCGACGGCTTCTGCCGACGAACGCATTTCTGGCTCGGTAACGATTTCGAGTAGCGGCGTGCCGGCACGATTGAGATCGACACCGGTGCGGCCGTGGAAATCTTCATGCAGGGATTTGCCGGCATCTTCTTCCATGTGCGCGCGAGTCAGGTTAACGACCTTTTCAACGGCATCGTCACCCTGGCCAAGTTGCAGCACGATCTGACCACCCACCACGACGGGGTTTTCAAACTGGCTGATCTGGTAGCCCTTGGGCAGATCCGGGTAGAAGTAATTTTTGCGGGCAAAGATGGAGTGCTGATCGATCTTGGCACCAACAGCCAGGCCGAAGCGGATGGCGCAGCCGACGGCTTCGCGATTCACTACCGGCAGCACGCCCGGCATGGCCAGGTCGATCAGGCTGGTTTGCACATTCGGCTCGGCGCCGAAAGCGGTGGAGGCCCCCGAAAAGATTTTCGATTGGGTGGCGAGTTGGGCATGCGTTTCGATGCCGATGACAACTTCCCAGGTCATGTGTCTCTCTCTGGACTCAATGAGTGAATCAGGCGAAGGCGGCTGGCGTACGACGATGCCAGTCGGTGACTTGCTGATATTGGTGTGCAACGTTAAGCAGGCGATGTTCGCTGAAGTACGGGCCGATCAGTTGCATGCCGGTAGGCAGGCCGTTGATTTCGCCGCAAGGATGCGACAGCGCCGGAATGCCGGCCAGGTTAACGCCAATGGTGTAGATGTCTGACAGATACATCTGTACCGGGTCGGCAGATTTTTCGCCAAACTTGAACGCGGCGCCCGGTGTGGTTGGGCTGGCGATGACATCACACTGCTTGAACGCGGCATCGAAATCGTTGGCGATCAAACGGCGAATACGTTGTGCTTGCAGGTAGTAGGCATCGTAGTAGCCATGCGAGAGCACATAGGTGCCGATCAGGATGCGACGTTTTACTTCTTCACCAAAACCCTGTGCGCGGGATTTGGCGTACATGTCGTTGAGGTCGCCGTATTCCGGAGCGCGATAGCCATAGCGAACACCATCGAAGCGCGACAAGTTGGAGCTGGCTTCGGCTGGGGCGATTACGTAATAGGCAGAGACTGATTGACCAATCGACGGCAGCGAGACTTCAACCGTTTCGGCGCCGAGTTTGCGGTATTCAGCCAATGCCACTTCGATAGCGGCCATGGTGGCGGCATCACCGTCGGCACCAAAAAACTCTTTAGGCA
Organism: uncultured Dechloromonas sp.; assembly: GCA_964498255.1. Lineage (GTDB taxonomy): Bacteria > Pseudomonadota > Gammaproteobacteria > Burkholderiales > Rhodocyclaceae > Fluviibacter. The sequence goes on along the minus strand of CAZCGW010000011.1, from coordinate 26,040 downwards.
GACCGATGCGTAAGCCTTTGAGTGGCTGATCGAGCGAGCGGGTGTAGTCTTCGTTGTCGCGTTCGAGGCTGGTGGAATCCTTGGCGTCAAAACCGGCAAAGGCGTTGAGCAACAGGCCGCAATCTTCAGCCGAGGCGGCCATCGGGCCTGCCTGGTCCAGCGACGAGGCAAAGGCGATCATGCCCCAGCGCGACACGGTGCCGTACGACGGTTTCAAACCTGTCAGGCCGCATAGTGCTGCCGGTTGGCGAATCGAGCCGCCGGTATCGGTGCCGGTAGCGGCAGGTGCCAGGCGTGCGGCAACCGCAGCGGCCGAACCACCGGAAGAGCCACCGGGAACACGATCCGTATCCCAGGGGTTGCGTACCGGGCCGTAATAAGAGGTTTCATTCGACGAGCCCATGGCGAACTCATCCATGTTGACCTTGCCGAGGGGCACCAGGCCGGCCTGGTTGCAGCGTTCAATCACGGTGGCGTTGTAGGGCGCGATGAAGTTTTCCAGCATGCGCGAGCCACAGGTAGTGCGCCAGCCGTCCTGACAGAAGATGTCTTTATGGGCGATGGGCACGCCGGTGAGCGGGCCGGCATTACCGGCGGCGCGTGTGGTATCAGCGGCTTTGGCAGCGGCGCGGGATTTTTCTTCGTCAACAGTAACAAAGGCGTTAATCAGCGGGTTGTGCTGGGCAATGCGACCTAAAAAGAGGTCGGTAAGCTCCAGGCTGGAAACCTGCTTGGCGGCCAGTACGGCGGATAGTTCTTTGAGGCTGGCGTTAATCATTCGATCACCTTTGGCACAAGGAATAGGCCCGCTTCGGATTCGGCTGCTAGGGCCAGGCAACGATCACGCTGCTCCAGGCTGCCTTCGGTAACGGCATCCGTGCGCAGGCGTTGCGCCACATTACAGGCGTGAGCCATGGGGGCGATACCCTCGGTATTAACCTGGCGCATGTCGGCGATCATGCCGAAAATGTTGTCCAGATGGCCTAAAGTGGCCGAAACCTGCTCGTTATTGAGCTCAATCCGGGCCAATTTGGCCAGTCTTTGTACGTCTTCAGGGGTAAAAGCCATGATGTGAATCTACGGTTGCCGTGAGTAATCGTGGGATTTGCCTCAACTACCTGAAAAAGGCAGCTAAGGAGGCGAAATCGGCTCGCCAAGCCGGGGGATATGCTTAAGGCATTCCTTGGAATATCCCCTTGAATTTGCGGTATTATACGCGGTTTAGTCGGGGTTCAATTCTGAAGCCCTGCTGCATTGCAGCGCGAATGACAGATTCTGCGCGCATGCCCTAATTTTAGATTTGGAGTGTTTCATGTTCGGACTCTTTCGCGGAATGTTTTCTAACGACCTGGCTATCGATCTGGGTACGGCCAATACGCTGATTTATGCGCGTGGCAAAGGCATCGTGCTGGATGAGCCTTCCGTCGTTGCGATTCGTACCGATGGCGGCCCGAGCGCGCGCAAGTCGATTGAAGCTGTAGGCAAAGAAGCCAAGATGATGCTGGGTAAAACACCAGGCAGCATTAACGCCATTCGCCCGATGAAAGATGGTGTGATCGCCGACTTTACGGTGACCGAGCAGATGCTCAAGCAGTTCATCAAGCGCGTGCATGACGTGCGTATGTTTGCACCATCGCCACGCATCATCATTTGTGTGCCTTGCGGTTCAACTCAGGTTGAGCGCCGTGCGATTCGTGAATCGGCACTGGGTGCTGGCGCTTCGCAGGTGTACCTGATTGAAGAACCAATGGCCGCCGCAATTGGTGCAGGTCTGCCGGTTGAAGAGGCGACTGGTTCGATGGTGGTGGATATCGGTGGTGGTACCACCGAAGTCGGTGTTATTTCGCTGGGCGGTATGGTGTACTCGACGTCGGTGCGTGTGGGTGGCGACAAGTTTGATGAGTCGATCATCAACTACATCCGTCGTAACTACGGCATGCTGATCGGTGAAACCACCGCAGAGAACATCAAGAAGCAAATTGGTACGGCATTCCCTGGCGTTGAAGTCATGGAGATGGAAGTGAAGGGTCGTAACCTGGCAGAGGGTATTCCACGTACCTTTACTGTGACCTCGAATGAAATGCTTGAAGCGCTGTCCGAGCCTACTAACCAGATCGTTACCGCTGTGAAGCAGGCGCTGGAACAGACACCGCCGGAACTGGGCGCTGACATTGCCGAGCGTGGCCTGATCCTTACCGGTGGTGGTGCACTGCTGCGTGATCTGGATCGTCTGCTGCGCGAAGAAACCGGCCTACCAGTGATGGTGGCCGAAGATCCGCTGACCTGTGTGGTGCGTGGCTGTGGTATCGCCCTCGAGAAGATGGACAAACTGGGTAACGTGTTCGCCAGCGAATAAAAATTCTCGCCAGGTCCGTTATCGATCTGGTGGAGTTTTTTGATGTCGGGACTGGATCACCAACCCCCTCCGTTATTCAAGCAAGGGCCAGCACCGCTGGCCCTGTTGATTCTGTACGTCTGTACATCGATCTCTTTGCTGGTGCTCGATGATCGCTTCCGTTACCTTGAGCCCATGCGTATGGCTTTGACTTATGTCACCGCACCGCTCAAGCAGGTGGTGCAGTGGCCAGTGATTGCATTAACTACCGTTGATGAATACGCCGTGACGCTGGATCAGGTGCGCCAGGAAAACACAGCCTTGCGCCAGGCGCGTTTAGTCGATGCGGAAAAGACGCAACAGCTGCAAGTGCTTGAAGCTGAGAATCTCTATCTTCGCAAGTTGCTAGAGACCAAGCGCGCACTGGGTGCGCGCGTACAACCGGCCACCATTCTTTACAGCGCGCGTGATCCGTTCAATCGTCGTGTCATTCTTGATCGGGGTAGTGACCAGGGTGTGATCGAAGGGCAGCCTGTCGTTGATGATCAGGGCGTCGTGGGTCAGGTGACGCGTGTGGCGCCAGACTATGCGGAAGTAACGCTGCTGACAGATCGTAATCAATCGATTCCGGCGCAGGTGGTGCGTAATGGTTTGCGTACGGTGGTTTTTGGTACGGGCGACGGCCGCTTGGAAATGCGTTACATGTCGTCTAATGCCGATGTGCAGGTGGGCGATTGGATTGTCACCTCCGGCATCGATGGCATTTATCCACGGGGATTGCGCGTGGGCAAGGTAGAGAGCCTGGAGAGTGATCCCAACGGCATCTTCTCCAAATTCATTCTGACCCCGGCCGCAGGTATGGGCCGGTATGGTGAAGTCCTTTTGCTGGAGCCGGTAACGTTACCGACTGATCGGCCTGCATCGTTAGATCGCGCAGCGGATCAGGCAACAGGCACTACGATGTCCAAGAAGAAACGTAAGGCGCAGTAATCATGCAGATTGATTTCCAGTCGTCTCGTTTGTTGCGTCCTGCCCGGCCGGGGTTTATCCGGCTGACGCTGTTGTTGGCGTTTTTTCTGAATTTGCTGCCAACCTCATTCTGGCCCTGGTTTCCGGATTGGGTGGCGTTGGTCATTGTGTTCAGGTCGATTCGTTCGCCGCTGGTTGTGGGTACCGGCACGGCCTTTGTGCTGGGTATCTTGATGGATGTGGTCGATGGCAGTCTGATGGGGCAGCATGCGCTAGCCTATGTGCTGATGTCGTATGCAGGCCGTGTATTAGCGCACCGCATTCTCTGGCTGCCATTGAAGCAACAATTGGTCAGCGTGTTGCCAATCATTTTTATTGGTGCCTGCTTGCAGGTCTTAGTGCGCTGGTTCACCGGTGATGAATTGCCAAGTCTGTTCTATTTCGTGCAGCCTTTTGTTACGGTTGCGCTATGGGTGCCTGCAACTTACGTGCTGATGTTGCCGCAGTTCCTGTCGAATGACCGGGACTTCGAGCGACCAATCTAATTCATGGCGCACTTCGAAGACCGGGACGCCAGCCAGAAATTTCAGGGTCGGTTAAGCACCGCCTCGGTGATCATGCTGATCGCTTTTTTTATTCTGGTGTTGCGCTTCTTCTGGCTGGGCGTGGTTCAGAACAGCTATTACACGACACGTGCAGAAGATAACCGTTTAACGCTGGTGCCGGTTGTGCCTAACCGGGGTCTGATTTTTGACCGCAACGGTGTACTAATGGCTACCAATACCTCGGCGTATACCCTTGAGATTGTGCCGGGGCGTGCAGGCCCGATTGATCAAACCATCGAAGAATTGTCGAAGGTGGTTACGATCGAGGGCAAAGACAAGCGTCGTTTCAAACAACTGTTGCGTGAAGCGAAGACCTTTGAATCGATTCCGATTCGCTCACGTTTAACCGAAGAGGAAGTCGCGCGCTTTGCCGCGCAGCGTTATCGCTTCCCCGGTGTGGAAGTACGTGCCCGCCTGTTCCGCAGCTACCCATTGGGTGAAACTGCTTCGCATGCGCTGGGTTACATGGGTCGTATCAATACCAAAGATCTGGAGCGTATCGATGAAGAAGGCCAGGCGGCTAATTATCGTGGCACAGACCATATTGGCAAAACAGGTCTGGAGCAGCGCTACGAATTCGAAATGCATGGCGTCAGTGGCTTCGAAAGCGTTGAAGTTGATGCAGGTGGCCGGGGTATTCGGGTGTTATCGCGTACGCCGCCCGTATCTGGTAACAACCTGAACCTGACGATTGATGCCAAGCTGCAGCAAGTAGCGGAAACAGCTTTTGGTAAACGCCGTGGCGCGCTGGTGGCGATTGATCCGGCGAATGGCGAGATTCTGGCATTGGTTTCCATGCCAACTTATGACCCGAATCTGTTTGTCGATGGCATTCGTAGCGATGACTGGGATGTGTTGAATACCGACATCAACAAACCGCTACTCAATCGTGCGATTTACGGAACGTATCCACCGGGCTCCACCTTTAAGCCTTTCATGGCACTGGGCGCGCTGGCTACGGGCAAACGTACGCCACAGCAGGCCATTAGCGACCCGGGCTATTTCAACTTTGGTAACCATACCTTCCGCGATGATAAAAAGGGCGGACATGGCATGGTGAATATGTACAGCTCGATCGTTCATTCCTGCGATACCTATTACTACACCCTGGCTAACGATTGGGGTATCAATGGTATCGCCGACTTTATGGGGCAGATGGGTTTTGGTAGTAAGACCGGTATCGATATCGATGGCGAGTCGCGCGGCATCCTGCCTTCAGAGGCATGGAAGCAGCGTCGCTTTAAGCGCCCTGAACAGCAGAAATGGTATGCCGGCGAAACGATTTCAATCGGCATTGGTCAGGGCTATAACTCCTATACGATGATGCAGCTGGCCCAGGCGACGGCCATTCTGGCGAACAACGGTGTTGGTTATAAGCCGCATCTGGTGCGCAGCATTAGTGATGTGCGTTCGGGTAGTGCGCGCGAAATTCCACTGGAAAAAACGCACGAAGTGGCACTGAAGCCTGAGCATGTTGAAGTGATCAGGAACGCCATGATTGGCGTGAATAAAGAAGGTACCGGTACCAAAGCGTTTGCCGGTGCCAAATACGTTGCCGCTGGCAAAACAGGTACGGCGCAGGTGTTTAGTTTGAACGGTGGCAATTACTCGCACGGCGGCACCAAAGAGTTTTTGCGTGACCATGCGTTGTTTATTGCCTTCGCACCGGCAGATAAACCAAAGATTGCGTTGGCGGTGATTGTCGAAAATGCCGGCTTTGGTGCAACGTCTGCTGCGCCAATTACCCGCCAGGTATTTGATTACTATCTGCAAGGCATTGTGCCGAAGGGTCCGGCGCCAGATGAACCCGGTGAGCCGGTACCAGAGTTACGTGATGTGGCTAATTACGTCGATCATCAGGATGATGATTACGATGCCCAGAAGGCGTTAAATACACCAACGCCTGGCCCCTTTGTGCGGATGCCTACGGTGACGCAGGCTTTGCCCGTGAGGAAGAAGCCATGAGTCGTTCCGTAAACTGGCGAGGCTTTGTTCATGCCTGGTCCGAGCATATCGATTTTCCGTTGTTCCGCATTACGATGCTGCTCATGGCGGTAGGTTTGCTAACGGTCTTCTCGGCAACCTGGTCCGGTCAGGAACGTATGCCATCGCAGCTGTTGAATATGGCAGCTGCTGTGCTACTCATGTTTGTTGTGGCACGCATTCCGCCGCAGCGATTAATGCAGTTGGCCTGGCCGATGTACCTGTTTGGTCTGGTGCTGCTGGTTCTGGTGATGCTCTTCGGCATCAAGGTGAATGGTGCCAAGCGCTGGTTGTCTTTGGGCTTTACGAGAATTCAGCCCTCCGAGATTATGAAGATTGCTATGCCGTTGGCTATGGCCTGGTACTTCCATCATTTTGAAAATCGCCGCTGGTTCTCTAAGTATTTCGGCGCCTTGATGATTCTGCTGGTGCCATCGGCGCTGATTGCCAAGCAACCCGATCTGGGCACCGCCATTCTGGTGTTTTCGGCGGGCTTCTATGTCATCTTTCTGGCCGGGCTTTCCTGGTGGGTGATTGGCGGTTTAACGGGCGCGGCCGTTGCTGTTGCGCCGTTCGCCTGGAACTTCCTGCATGACTATCAGCAAAAACGGATTCTGACGCTGATTGATCCGACCAGTGATCCGCTAGGTTCTGGGTATCACATCATCCAGTCAACGATTGCTATTGGCTCCGGTGGCGTTATCGGCAAAGGTTATATGAGCGGCACACAGGCGCAGCTCGAATTCATCCCCGAAAAGCATACGGACTTTATCTTCGCCGTATTTGCCGAAGAGTGGGGTATGTTAGGTAACGTGATTCTGGTTGTGCTCTATGGCTTTCTGATTGAGCGTGGGCTGCGCATTTCGCTGCGCGCCAGTACGACATTTAATCGACTGCTGGCGGGTTCGATTACGATGGGTTTCTTTACCTACGCTTTTGTGAACATGGGGATGGTGTCGGGTATCCTGCCTGTGGTCGGCGTGCCACTACCCTTTATTAGTTATGGCGGCACGGCGCTCGTGACCTTGTGCACAGGACTCGGTATCTTGATGAGTATTGAAACGCACCGGACGAATCGCTGATGAAACTCAAGACATCTGCCCTGTTGCTGCAAACCGGTATTCTGTTGGCGGTTTTGCTGAGCGGGTGTTCCAGTACGTCAACGCGCAAACCTGCGGCTGCTGCGCCGACAACTTCGGGTGGCTATGTCATGAAGCCATATCCGCGTAAGGGCGGGGGGTTTTATAAAGACGATGGTTTGCCAGCGCAGATCCCGGAAAACATAGATCAGATTCCGAACGCCACGCCGCGCCTGGAACCGCTGCGCAATGCGGCTAACAAGCCTTACACGGTATTGGGCATGAGCTTCACACCGATGACCGTCCTGCAGCCGTTTCAGCAGCAGGGCATTGGTAGTTGGTACGGCACTAAGTTCAATGGCCTCAAAACGTCTAATGGCGATACGTATGACATGTTTGCCATGACCGCTGCGCACCCGACCTTGCCGCTGCCGTGTTACGTGCGGGTGACCAATACACAGAACAACCGCAGCGTGATCGTGCGCGTTAACGATCGCGGCCCATTTCATAATGGCCGCATCATCGATCTGTCGTTCACCGCTGCCTACAAACTGGGTTACGTTGACCAGGGGAGCAGCCCGGTTCGTGTGGAGTTGATTATTCCGGATGCGGGCGGTATTAGCTACGCAGATCTGAGCAAAGATGCGCTGGCGGCGAACGAAGCCAAGCAGGATGATAAGGCTCGCTATGGTGAAGAAGTGCCGAAGCCGGGCACCTATGTACAGATGGGCGCCTTCCAGAATGGCTTTAATGCCCAGGTGCTGCGTAACCATCTATTGCGTGAGCTGGATTGGCTAACGCCGGAACGTGTGCACGTTTATAGTGAGCCGCCTTGGCATCGTGTCCAGGTAGGTCCATTTACATCGCGCGCTGAGGCCGATGCAGTTCAAGCCAAAATCCGTGATGCGCTGGGTGGCCAGCCGCACATCTCTGTTCGCCAATAATTCTCGGGAGAGACCTCATGACGCATGCGTCTGATTTGCCCAAAGAGCCTGTCGGTAGTGGTGCAGAAACCTTGCTGGAATTTCCTTGTGCATTCCCGCTCAAGATTATGGGTTTGGCGCAGGACGATCTGGCACAACAGGTCCTTGGCGTGGTGCATCAGTTTGCGCCGGACTATGATGGCAAGGACATGGAAATGCGTGCCAGCAGTTCGGGCAAATATGTCAGCCTGACGTGTACGATCAACGCACAATCCAAAGCACAGCTGGATGATTTGTATCGCGCACTCACCAGCCATCCGCTCGTTAAGGTAGTGCTCTAAGCGTGACGCTGCCGCTGCAAGTAAAACGCCTCGGGTTGGTTCCGTATGAACCTACCTGGCACGCGATGCGTGATCAAACGCTGGCGCGAGTGGGCGAAGCAGCAGCAACCGCACCGGACGAACTTTGGCTGGTAGAGCATCCCCCGGTTTTTACCCAGGGGCAGGCGGGTAAGCCAGAACATCTGCTGTACGATATTGGTGTGCCGGTGGTGCCGATTGATCGTGGTGGACAGATCACCTATCACGGGCCGGGTCAGGTCGTTGTGTATTTGCTCATCGACTTGCAACGACGCCAGATCAAGGTGCGTGAATTGGTGAACCGAATCGAACAGGCGGTGATTGATCTGTTGGCTGGGTACGGCATCACGGCGGCACGCCGCGAAGGCGCGCCAGGAGTCTATGTGGGCGATGCCAAGGTTGCTGCTTTGGGTTTGCGTATTCGCAATGGGTGCAGCTATCACGGTGTCAGCCTTAATGTGGATATGGATCTGACGCCATTTGCCGCAATCAACCCCTGTGGTTACGCGGGTATGGCGGTTACCCAATTACGTGATTTGGGTGTTAACGTATCACCTTCGGCAGCCGGCGAAGCGCTGCTTAACCACTTAAAGATTCAATTGGAGATGTCCCATGGCTGACGCCGGGGTAAAACAAAAAGGCGAACTGAAGACGGCACGCATCCCTATCAAGATCGTGCCGCAGGAAGCATTGAAAAAGCCGGATTGGATCCGCGTTAAAGCCGGCAACGACGCTGGCCGTTTTGGCGAAATCAAAAAAATGCTGCGCGACCAGAAGTTGCATACGGTCTGCGAAGAAGCAGCGTGCCCGAATATTGGCGAGTGCTTCGGCCGTGGTACAGCCACGTTCATGATCTTGGGTGATATTTGCACGCGTCGTTGCCCGTTCTGTGATGTCGGCCATGGCAAACCCTTGCCGCCTGATCCGGATGAGCCGCGTCACCTGGCTGAATCCGTCGCCAATCTGAAGTTGCGCTATGTCGTGATTACCAGTGTGGATCGTGATGATCTCCGTGATGGCGGCGCTCAGCATTTCGTCGATGTGATTCGTGCGGTGCGCGAAGCATCGCCGACCACCACCATCGAAGTGTTAGTACCGGATTTCCGTGGTCGCATGGATGTTGCGCTGGATATCTTTGGCCAGGCATTGCCAGATGTGATGAACCACAATCTGGAAACAGTGCCCCGCCTGTATAAGCAGGCACGTCCGGGCGCGGATTATGCGCACTCATTGAATTTCCTGAAGGCATTCAAGGCGCGTTATCCGAATGTGCCGACCAAATCAGGTTTGATGGTGGGGCTGGGTGAGACCGATGAAGAAATCATCGAAGAACTCAAAGACATGCGCGCCCACGACATTAATCTGCTGACGATTGGCCAGTATCTGGCACCGTCGAACCACCATTTGCCGGTGGTGCGTTATGTACATCCGGACACCTTCAAACGTTTCGAAACCGAGGCTTTGGCTCTGGGTTTCGAAGGCGCCGCGTGCGGTCCGATGGTGCGATCCAGCTACTGGGCAGACCAGCAGGCGCACAGCGCCGGCGTGGTCTAAGCCAGACGCCACCGCTACTGTGGAGGCGAAGTCGCTTCCGCAGTAGTGGGGTGTTCGACAACCCTGCCGTTTGCTTCTAGCACCAGACGTTTAAAATCTGGCGAATTCAGTAGCGCTGAACCCGCGGCGGTACGCAGACGGTCAACAGCTTCGTCTGTTAGCACGAAGGATGTTGGTAGCTCATTGAGATAGGCGCGTTCTTCAGCGTCGGGCACACCAGCAAATGACACGTCGATGGTGTAGATCTTTGCATCGGGGACGCGACGAATCACATCCAGGGCACCATTCGATTGTTGTTTGCTGATGCGTTTAACAGCAGGCAAGTCGCGGACATCACGCATCTGCTGCCAGCGTGCTTCAATGTCACGCAAGCCTTCGATCTGCTCATTCGAATAGCGGTCTATCGGTACGCCAGCTGCTTTAACCAGGATCGAAAGGGTGCCCGGTGGGTTTTCTGATTTATTCCAATCTGTTTTTGGCGTGGAGACGGAGTTAACTACCACGACAATAATTTTTTTTACGTGATCCAGCGGTGTTTTGTATCCAGCTTCACGTAGGGCTTCCAGAGTATTAAAGACATCCAGACCCCCGCGCAGACCGAGGTTGTCTGAAATGCCACCATCGACCAGATGTAGGTAAGGGTCACCATCATTCATGAATCCCTGCAGCTCACGAATACGTTCCAGCGCCCTTGCGGCAGGGCGCGGTGGGTTAGCAATGCCTACGAAGGGCGTAAACCAGCTGGGCATGTGCTTGCCGCAGCGACCGCCATAGCTATTAATGGTCAGCGGGGAGAGTACAACGGGTACGGCCGAAGAGGCGGCTGCAGCGCGTGATAGTCGGAAAGACCCAAGGTCTGAGCAAAGCGCATCGAAATTGGAAGGCGTAAAAAGGATCCGGTAGCCGGTGGCCAGATCGGTTGTAGATACGGCAACGACAGGGCCATCTTTGCGATCCAGATCAGCAAAGGTCGCACCGTCAAAAAGAATCTCGTCGTAGAGATCTGCCGCCATCTCGGAGCGGCCCCATCCTGTTGATGAGAGACTGCCCCAATTGAGCGGATTGAAACTACGCGCGATGAGTTCACCTTGAACGTTGCGCTTGAGGAAGCGACTTTCGTACTCATCAAAAAGCTTCTCGCCATACAAACCGTAAGCCAGGGCAGTAAAGCTACCGCCGGAGACGCCGGTAATCACGTCGACATGATCAATGAGACGAGAGTGCTGGCCTTGTGCGTTAACAAACTCTGTCTTACGTAGTGCTTCTAGAACGCCATAGGAGAAAGCCGCAGCACGTGTGCCGCCGCCTGAGAACGCAAGCGCAACCAGCGTTGTTTTTGGCGCTGTTTGCGTGCCCTTGCGTTCAAAGCTATAGGTTTTGGTATTTTCGACGCGATCTATGGGTGGGTTAACCGGGCGTGTTGCACAAGCGGTCAGCGCGCAGCAAGACAGAGTGAGGAGAAAGAGCTTGAGTTGCGTGCGCATCATCCTGCTTACTTGGCCGCGCTAACAGGCTTCACGCGTGATGCGCATTGTTTGGCTTTGGCACGTGCCTCGTCGGTATCTTTGGCCGTGGCCAGCGCAACACCCATGCGGCGACGTTCAAAGCTTTCCGGTTTGCCGAATAGGCGCAGATCGCTGTCCGGTACTTGCAGGGCATGTGCCACGCCTTCGAAGGCAATACCCTTTTCTTCCAGGCCGCCGTAAATAACAGCTGAGGCGCCGGGCTGGCTGCAAGCGGTGTTGACGGGTAGACCCAGAATGGCGCGCGCATGCAATTCGAATTCGGATTGACGCTGCGTGCAGAGGGTTACCAGACCGGTATCGTGTGGACGTGGACTCACTTCAGAGAACCAGACATCGTCACCCTTTACAAAAAGCTCCACGCCAAAGATGCCGCGACCACCGAGATTTTCCGTAACAGCCTTTGCAATCTCGCGCGAGCGTTCGATTGCGCGTTGCGACATCGGCATCGGCTGCCATGATTCAACGTAGTCGCCCTTGACCTGGATGTGACCGATTGGATCGCAGAAGAAGGTTTCAACATTGCCTGATGCGCCTACAGCACGCACGGTTAGCTGGGTGATTTCGTAATCAAAATCGACCATGCCTTCGACGATGACGCGACCCTGGTTAACGCGACCGCCCGCGGCGGCATAATCCCAGGCAGGTTTCACGTCTTCTGGTGTACGTACGAGCGATTGGCCCTTGCCGGACGAAGACATCACCGGTTTGATGAAGCAGGGATAGCCAATCTCATTGATGGCAGCCTGCATTTCTTCGAGTGAGTCTGCAAATTTGTAAGCGGATGTGGGCAGGTTCAATGTTTCGGCAGCCAGGCGGCGAATGCCTTCGCGATTCATGGTGAGCTGCGTAGCACGCGCGGTCGGAATCACTTCGGCCAGACCATCGCGTTCGATTTCCACGAGCATGTCGGTAGCAATCGCTTCGATTTCTGGCACTACGAGATCCGGCTTTTCGCGAATAACGAGTTCGCGCAGAGCTTCGCCGTCAGTCATGTTGATGACGTGCGCGCGATGCGCTACCTGCATCGCAGGAGCGCCGGCATAACGATCAACGGCAATCACTTCGCAACCCAGTCGCTGTAGAGAAATAACGACTTCTTTACCGAGCTCGCCACAGCCGAGCATCATGACGCGCAGTGCGCTGGAAGAGTTAGGTGTGCCGAATCGAAACATGACAAAGCCCTCAGGAAGAAAAGTAAGTGGGATTAATTAAAAACGAAAGAAGCCCGGCGAGCGCGTAAGACGCTGCCTGCTGACGAATGGATTGACGGTCTCCGTCGAAATAGACGGTTTCTGTTTTGCAGGTGGCTTTGTTGGCCCAGCCAAAGCAAACCATGCCTATCGGTTTTTCAGCGGAGCCGCCATCGGGCCCGGCAATGCCGGTAACGGCAATTGCGTAATCGCTGTGGCTGCGTGCACAAGCGCCGTACGCCATAGCAGCAGCGACGGCTTCGCTGACAGCGCCCTGTTGTGCAAAGAGTGTGGCATCAACGCCAAGCTCTTCGGTTTTCGCGGCATTAGAGTAAGTGACCCAGCCGCGTTCAAACCAGGCAGAACTGCCCGCGCGTGATGTAATTGCTGCAGCAATTAAGCCGCCTGTGCAGGATTCTGCAGTAACCAGGCGTTGGCCCGATTGCGTTAGATGGTCCGCGATTTCTGCGACCAGTGGCTCGGCGGATATCGTTCGCGACATTATTGATGCACGTTCAGATAAACAACCACCAACAGAATGCCAAGCGTGAGCAAGGTATAAAGCGCCGCGATGACATCGTCCATCATCACGCCATAACCATTTTTAACCTTGCGATCATAGTAGCTGGCAGGCCAAGGCTTCTTGATATCGTAGAGACGAAATAGCGCAAAGGCGATGCCTTGCCAGGCCAGGTTGTCACCCATGACCTGAGATAGCAGCCAGAGCACTGCCCAGAATGGCACGATTTCATCCCACACGATACCGCCATGATCGATTTCGCCCAGGACTGTACCGGTCTTCTCGATGGCCACAATGCCCAACACGAATGACAGAAGGATCAGCAATAAAAAGACATCAGCAGGCAGCGCGATGTCGAGCGCACGAAAGCTTGCCCAAGCAAAGAGTGTGCCGAAGGTGCCAGGGGCAAAGGGTGAGAGGCCGCTACCAAAACCCAGTGCAATCAGATGCAAAGGGTGCGCCAACATAAACCGCAGCGTGGGTCGTTCAACCAGAGCGGTTTCAGTAGCGGTTGAGGGTTTAAGTTCGGTCATGACAATGCGTGTTTAGGCAAAGTGGTCGAAACCCTGGCGCAGATGGCTTAGGTCCACAGATTTCTGATGCGTGTCTAACAAGGTGATTGTGCCTGCTTTGCCATCGGTGTGCATCTGCCCAATACGATGCAGCGGTAGCGCCAGTTGTGTTGCCAAGGCTTCAATGTCTGTGCGGTTGTTTGGTGATGCTGTGAACAGGAGTTCGTAGTCATCACCGCCACCCAGTAAGCACTGTTGCCAGAGTGCCGTATCAACACCGGGGGGTGTAGGCGGCAGTGCGGCTAGTTCAAGCGTGGCTGGCAAGCCCGAAGCCTGGGCGATGTGCCCCAGGTCTTGTAACAGGCCGTCGGATACGTCCAGACAGCTATGCGCCAATCCGGCCAATGCTAAACCTAATGCAACGCGTGGCAATGGGTGGTGTAACGCAGCGCTGGCGGTTGCCTCAAGTGCGGCAGGTAATGCGGTGGTGCCGAGCTTGTGGGCAAGTCCCAACGCAGCCATCCCCGGCGTGCCGGAAATCCAGATATCGTCTTGTGCGCACGCACCGCTGCGGCGTAATGCCTGCCGGGGATTAACCGTGCCAAAAGCCGTGACGCTGAAAGAGCGTGGCCCACAAGTGGTGTCGCCACCAATGAGTGAGACATCGTATTGTTTGGCGCAGTCAGCAAAGCCGATAAAGAACTGATCAACCCAGCCGGTGCTGTCATCGGTAGCCAGTAACGAAACGGCCAGCGTGACATAACGCGGTAGCGCGCCCATGGCTGCCAGATCCGATAAATTAACGGCCAGCGTTTTCCAGCCCAGATCGATGGGATTATCCGTGCCTAGAAAGTGCGTACCTTCCACCAGCATGTCGGTGGTAATGGCAAAGACTTCATCTGCAGCGGGCGGCGCAATTAGCGCGCAGTCATCACCGGGTCCAAGTAACAAACCGGGTGCAGCGTTTGCGTGGGCAGGCGTCACCTGCTGGAGCAGGCGTTCGATCAGGGCGAACTCGCCTGCCATGATGAATCAGCGGTTAGGCCGGTTGCTTTCCAGCGGGCGCAACGTAGGGGCCAGGCGATCCAGTACACCATTAACGAACTTGTGTCCGTCGGTGCCGCCGAACGTCTTGGCCAGTTCAATCGCTTCGTTCAGCACCACGCGCAGTGGCGTTTCCGGGCTGTTGGCCATTTCATTAGCGCCAATCAGCAGAATGCAGGCTTCAACTGGCGAGAGCTCTTCAAAAGGGCGATCCAGCAGCGGGGTCAGTTGCTCACGCAGCGTGTCGTGCTGCGCAATGCAGCCGCGCAGAAGGCCAATCGCAAAATTCTGTTCCAGATCACGGAGTGTGTTGAAACCTTCAACTTCGTGCAGGGCTGTTTCGCAAGAGGCCAGATCCTGGCCGCCGACTTGCCAGCCATAGAGTGCCTGCATTGCCGCTTCACGGGCGCGGCGCCGCGCCGGTTTTGGGCCGTTGGCAGGTTTGGTGTTTTGTTGGGTCATGCTCAGCCTCGTGCAGGTTGGGGTTTGTCGCCTAAACGAATGCTGGCGTGCAGACGGGCCATTTCTACGGCGCAACGTGCGCAGTCGGCGCCTTTGTCGTGCATGCGTACGAGCGCCTGATCGTCATTCTCTGTGGTGAGAATGCCATTGGCAATGGGTACGCCGGTGGCGAGCTGCACTTCCATAACGGCACGGCAGCTATCGTTGCTGACCACTTCGAAGTGGTAGGTTTCACCACGCACCACAGCGCCGAGCGCAATCAGAGCATCGTAAGGCGAGTCTTCCGCATCGGCCAGGCTTTGCAGCACAAGGGGAATTTCAAGCGCGCCCGGAACGCTGCACACGGTAATGTCTTCAGCGCTAACGCCCAGTGCGTGCAATTGATTGATAGCGCCTGAGAGCAGGCCATCACAGATATCCTGATTGAAGCGGGCGACAGCAATGCCAATGCGCAGGCCGGTGCCGTTTTCATTGCTGGGGTATTCCTGATAGCGGGTCATTACGAATCCTTGCGTTATTACAGACCGGTACGGCTGCCATCGGGCAGTTGGAAACCGGTAATTTCGAGATCAAAGCCAGTCATGGCCGGAATACGTTGCGGGCTAGAGAGCAGGCGCATTTTGTGCACACTCAGATCGCGCAGAATCTGTGCGCCTATGCCGTGCAAAAGCGGATCCCATTTACGGGGCAACGCCTGATCTGGCGAACGGGTCAAGCCCTGGAGCAGTTCTTGTCCGCTAAGTGGTTTGTGCAGCATCACCAGTACGCCTTGGTCAGCGGCACCAATAGCGGCCATGGCATCGTCCAGCATGATGCTGTGTCCGGTGCCTTCTGGTGCCAGAAAATCCAGAATCGATACCGGCACATGCACGCGCACCAGTGTTTCGCTTTGCGGTGTGGGTTTGCCTTTTACCAGTGCCAGGTGCACTTCGTCCGAAGTTTTATCGGCATAGGTGTGTAGCGTAAACGTTCCGTGGCGGTTGGTCAGTTCGCGTGAACCGGCGCGAGCCACTAGGGTTTCGTGCTGGCTGCGGTAATGAATCAGATCGGCAATCGTGCCAATCTTCAGGCCGTGCTCTGCGGCAAATTCACGCAGCTCTGGCAAGCGTGCCATGGAGCCGTCTTCGCTCATGATTTCGCAGATTACGGAAGCAGGGCTCAGGCCGGCCAGCGTTGCCAGGTCACAACCGGCTTCGGTATGACCGGCGCGAACCAGCACACCACCGGGGCGTGCCATGATCGGGAAGATGTGGCCAGGCTGAACAATATCCGAAGGCTTGGCATCGGTAGCAACAGCGGCCTGAATGGTGCGGGCGCGGTCATGAGCAGAAATGCCGGTTGTTACGCCTTCGGCTGCTTCGATAGAAACCGTGAAGGCCGTGCCGAATTGCGCCTTGTTGTCACGCGCCATCTGGTTCAGTCCCAGTTGGCGGCAACGTTGCTCGGTGAGTGTCAGGCAGATCAGGCCGCGACCAAAGCGGGCCATAAAGTTAATGGCTTCCGGTGTGACGTGGTCAGCCGCTAACACCAGATCGCCTTCGTTTTCACGATCTTCTTCATCTACCAGAACCACCATGCGACCGGCGCGCAGCTCGGCAACAATTTCCTGCGTTGGTGAAATGCGCGGCAATTTATCTTCAGCGGTCATGATTGGGTATAGCTCAGCAGTCGTTCGCAGTAACGGGCGATCACGTCAATTTCAAGATTCACCGGGGCGTTCACGGTGAGAGTATGCAACATCGTGTTCTGTAGCGTGTGCGGAATCAGGTTGATCGAGAATTGACGACCCTCGACCTCATTCACTGTCAGGCTTGTGCCGTTCACCGTGATAGAACTCTTACGGGCAATAAACGGTGCAAGCGCTTCCGGCGCTTCAATGGTGAGTAACCAATCACCCTGGGCATCGGCCGTGGTGGGCGCAAAGTGGCGCACGGAACCAATACCATCCACATGGCCTGTGACCAGGTGGCCGCCGAGGCGATCTGCCAGGCGCAGCGCCTTTTCCAAATTAAGTGGCGCATCGGCAACAAGACCGGTCGTGCACCGTAGCGTTTCGTCCGAAACGTCTACGATAAAAGCGGTTGGCTTGTCAGCCGGAACCAGTTCAACCACGGTCAGGCACACGCCGTTACAGGCAATCGAATCACCCAGGATGACGTCGCTAAGATCTAGGCCACCGGCGTCAACGGTTAGTCGCACGCCGCTGGTACGCGGGGCAACGTCACGGACTTTTCCGACGGCGGCAATAATTCCTGAAAACATGGCGGAATTCTAACATGCACAACCACCCGAAACCGCGCTGGCTTGGGGTATTCTGCCTTTATGGCGTGGCTTTGCTGGCTAGTGTGCGCACGTGATTCAGCTGCTTGAGAAATGCTTCTGGACCAACGTAGCCCGCTAGGGTGGCGTCGTGCAGCAAACGACCGCCCGGGGCGTAGAAAACCATGCCTGGTGGGCCGTAGAGGCCAAAGCGTTTGAGCAGGCTGCGCGCCGCGTCATCGCTGGCGGTAACGTCCACCCGGATAAGCGTGAAGGCTTCCAGGGCCTGGCGAACGGCCGGGTCGCTGAGGGTGTCTCGTTCAAATTCTTTGCAGCTGACACACCAGTCGGCATACACATCAATGAAGGCGGGCTTCTGGCTGTTGCGTAACGCATCGTCCAGTGCTTCCGGTGTGCTGGCAGCAATCATCGGGAGCGGTGCTGTTTGGGTGACATCTTCAGGTGTGTTGCTTGTGAAGGGGCTGAGTGGTTGATCGAGTCGTGTGCCGCCAGCCAAGGCGCCGATGATCCAGGCCAGGCCAACAATCAGGGAGATGATGCCAAGTGCTTTTGCCAATCTTGTAGAAAGTGGGGCTCTTGGTGGTAGGCGGTCGATAGCACGCAGAAGGACTGCTGCCAGTATGGCCAGAACGCCAAAGCCGCCAAGCGTAACCGAACCGGGCAACACGGGCGAGACAATCCACCAGGCGGTGCCAAGCAGAATGAAGCCAAAAGCTTTCTTGATAGATTCCATCCACGGGCCGGTTTTTGGTACCAGCGTACCGGCAGAGGCACCCATGGCCAGTAGCGGTACGCCCATGCCCAAGGCCAGGCTGAAAAGTAGCAAACCACCCAGAAAAGCGTTGCCGGTCTGGCCGATGTAGAGCAAGGCCCCAGCCAATGGTGCAGCGACACAGGGGCCGACAATTAGCGCGGAAAGTGCGCCGAGGCCGAAGACGGCAGGCAATGAACCGCCGTGCAGACGCTGGCTACCCTCAGCGAGTTTGCCTTGTAATGCGTTAGGTAGCTGCAACGTGTAAAAGCCCAGCATGCCACCGGCCAAGACAACGTAAACGAGCGCAAAGCCAGTGAGCACCCAGGGGTTTTGAAGAATCCCGGAAACCAGGGTGCCGCTCAGGCCAGCGAAAACGCCGGCCACGCTGTAGGTGATGGCCATGCCGAGCACATAAAACAGCGCAAGCATAAAGCCGCGGGTATGCGAGATAGGGTGGGTCTCATCATGGCGGCCGAGGATGACGGTAACAACAATCGGCATCATGGGCAGCATGCAAGGCGTAAATGCCAGGCCGACTCCCGCGCCAAAGAAGATGAGTAGGTTTAGCCAGAGCATGCCCTCATCCAGTGAACGGGCAATTTCGGTGATGCCGTTGGCCGGTTGGGTAGGCGTAGCGTTAGGATTGGGCGCTGCTTCTGCGGCAACCTCCGCGGCTACCGGCAGGGTGACAGGAAAGAGTGCAATTTCAGGCGGGTAGCA
Source organism: uncultured Dechloromonas sp. (assembly GCA_964498255.1). Lineage (GTDB taxonomy): Bacteria > Pseudomonadota > Gammaproteobacteria > Burkholderiales > Rhodocyclaceae > Fluviibacter. The sequence goes on along the minus strand of CAZCGW010000011.1, from coordinate 7,225 downwards.
GATGCCCTGGCTGGCGCAGCCCTGATAACGGACGGATACGGTGATGGTGAGCGGGCGTTGGCCGCCATTGACCTGCACGGGCCAATCGAGTGGTTCCTGGTAAATCTCGGTGGGCCCGAAATTGGGATCGTCTTTCTGTAGGCCTTTGGGGAGGCCGCCTGGTGTTAGTTGCACGCCGGCAGGGACGAGGCCGGTGACATCGACACCCAGTTTTTCACGATAAAGATAATAGCCGGGCTGCACATCAAAGCGCACTTGTATCCGGTCGCTGGAAATTGCTTCGGCAGATGGACGGAAGGCCTGCGTTGGCGGCAAAAATGTGCCCCCAAAGTTGTCGGGGGCCGCTTGTGTTGTTACAGCGCCAAGTAGCACACCGCATAGGGCAACACTGCGCAACAAGCGTTGTGCCAGTTTTGTAAGACTCATCGAGGCTCTCGGGTAGATTCGTTGACCCAGCTCAGGTACTCCGGAAGGCCGTTTGTGCAAGGCAGCGCAATGATTTCCGGCAAATCGTAGGGGTGTGCCGCTTTCAGCCAGGCTTCCAGCTCGGCATAACGGCTGTCGTCGCTAATGATGATCAGCGGTATTTCTGTAGCGTTCTCGATCTGGCCTTGCCAACGGTAAGTTGATTGGCAAGGCGCCAGTTGTTTCACGCAAGCGGCCAGACCCAACGCCACTAGCTGCTGGGCCAGATTGTTGGCAACATCGTCATCCGGTGCCGTAGTGAAAATGAGCTGAACCGACATAAATTTAATGGCGCCAGTTGTGCGTGATGATTTCGCGCAGAATATGCAGTCGTCGATGGAAGAAATGGTCGGCGGCGGGTACAACAATCACTGGCAGATCCTGGGGTTGGGCCCAGGCAAAGACGTTGTCCAGCGGTACGGTTTCGTCGGCAGAGCCATGAATCACGATGGAGTCTTTGGGCACAGATTCCGTGTCGTAATTGCGCGTGCCTTCTACAAAACCGGAGGCCGTGCCTACCAGTACAAGGCGTTGCGCCGGGTGGCCGGTTTCGGCCATGCGTTTGGCCACGCGTGTCTGCACATAGGCGCCAAAAGAAAATCCGGCGAGCACCACAGGCAGATGGCCGCAGCGTTCGCGGGCGTACTCGAGTACGGTGAGCAGGTCATCCGTTTCGCCAATGCCCTCGTCGTGCGCGCCTTCGGTTTCTCCAACGCTACGGAAATTCGGGCGGAAGGCAGCATAACCCAAGCTGGCAAAAGTGCGCGCCAGGGTGTGCGCTACCTTGTTGGTCGCGGCACCCCCGCCAATCGGGTGTGGGTGTGCGACTAGGGCAATGCCTCGCGGTGCGCCCGGGTTATCGATCAGGATTTCGATCTTGCCAGCAGGCCCATCAATCAGGACCTTTTCTTCACGAACGGTGCTCATAGAGTTTCCTGTCAGATACGGAGGCGATCAACGGGCACGCCTTTGTCTAAATGCGAGATGATGATTTCATCAATATCTTCTTTATCGAGAAATTGGTACCAGACGGCTTCTGGGTAGACCACCATGACCGGACCTTCGAGGCACCGGCCAAGACATCCCGCTTTGTTGATGCGCACCATGCCCGGCTGGTTAAGCTTCAATTCTGCAACACGTGCTTTGGCGTAATCAAAGATGTCTGATGCACCATGGTCGTTACAGGAAGGGTCACCATTCGTGCGCTGATTGCAGCAGATGAAGACGTGGTGTTTGAAGTAGCTCATGAAGCGATCCGTAAAGAATGATGCGGGAATTATAGAGCCGAACCCGGTGCTGCAGGGGGGTTGCGACGACGGTCAGTCCAGACCAGAAAGAGCAGTGTTAGATAGGGCCAGAGGGCGGCGATTGAACGCGTCAGACCGTTAAAATTGAGGAAGTGCCCCTGTTTCCAGACGGTGAGTGCCGAAATGGAATAAGGGTTTGTGGGCATCAGGTTCACGAGCACGGTAGCTGCCATGAGCAGCATGGCGGCAATGGGTGGCTGCCAGTTGCCAGCCAAGAACAGGGCAGGCACGGCTAAGATAAGACCGATGAGCAGGCCATCGATACCGCCCGGGGTTAACGCTACCCAGCGGGCGACTTCCGGGGTGCCAATGGTTTGTCCGATGAGCAACCAGCTAGACACGACGCGAATGAGTATGCCGACAGCCAGGGTGCCGGTTGCCGAAAAAAAGACCATGTACCAGCGCAGACCCACCCGCTGTAAAACAGCCTGAATGAGAAAGGTAACGACCAGCGTTTGCATGGCGACAACCGCGGTTTCCAGTTGGCTATATAAGGCGGGCGAGAACGGCAGGGCGGAGGGGAGTGAAAGTAGCCCCCGCAAATCACCCAACCCGAAGAACACCGTTTCCGGAGAGATTTGCGCAAAGAGCCATAGCCATAGAAGAATCAATCCGGTTTCGGCACTGAGACGTTGCACCTCAAGTTTTCTGCGCGCATCTCCGGCAAGTGCCAGTAACCGTGGCCCGAAGATCAGTGCCAATCCGCTGCCCAACAGCGTGCCTGCGGTATTGAAGGTTAAGTCGAGTCCGGAAGAAACGCGGCCAGGGATAAAGGTCTGCAATGCTTCCAGGCTAGCGGAGAGGAGAAAACCGCAGAGCAGGGGAATAAGTACCCTTGCCCACGGCCAGGAGCGATGGGTGGGCGAGAGCGATAAAAGAAATCCTAATGGCATGTAGGCAACGACGTTGAACCATGCGTCTTGCCAGGTCCAGTATTTTGGCCAGCGGCCTTCAAGAAAATAGAAAAGATCCAGGCCACGGTCTTGCCACGCCGTGGCCGAGTAGAGGCTGGCATAGACAACGATCCAGCCATACACCAGCGCCAGTGCCAGGGGCTTCTGGCGGGCACGAGCCTGCCAGGTATGCCAGCGTGATGAACGCTTAGCGGGTGTGTCGGCCATGGTCCTGGTGCTGGCCGGCTTCGTGCCCGGTGGATGGCATATGGTAGGTGCTTTCTGCGGCATGATGATGCGAAGGCGTTGGGGCTGGCTTGCCGATGCGTTGAGGTAACAGGGATCCGATGATCATCCCGAACACCGCTGCGATGAGGCCGAGAATCTGCGGCGGCCAGACAGCATCTTCTGTCGAAAAAGCTTCACACAGAATCCAGGTAAAGAATCCGCTGAAGATGGCAAAGAGGGCACCCTGGGTGTTGCCACGCTTCCAGTAGAAGCCGGCAACAAGCGGGACGAATGCTACGACTAGGGTGATTTTGTAGGCGTGCTCGACCATCTTGAAAATAGAGGTGCTGCTGGTAAGTGCCATGGCCAGCACCATGCCAGCAAAAGCCACAATGACAATGCGCATCAACCACAAGAAAATACGATCCGAAATGTGCGGCAACATCGGGCGAAGAATGTTTTCGGTGAATGAAACTGATGGCGCCAGCAGCGTGGCTGAGGAGCAGCTCATAATGGCTGAGAGCAGCGCGCCAAAAAAGATGACTTGAGCAAAAACGGGGGTGTGCTGCAGGATGAGTGTGGGTAGCACTAATTGTGAGTCAGTATCCAGCAGGCTGCTGAACATTGCGGGGTCGATCAGCGTGGCGGCGTACGCTAGGAACATCGGAATGAACGCAAACAAGAAATATAGCGAACCGCCGAGGATAGAGCCGGCCATGGCAATGCGTTCGCTTTTAGCGGATGAGATGCGCTGGAAGACATCCTGTTGCGGGATAGAACCGAGCATCATGGTCATCCAGGCGCCAACGAACGGCACCCAGACATCCATGCCACCGGAAGGGAAGAAATCCAGTTTGCCCGCTGCATCGGCATGAGCAATGACATTGCCTGCGCCACCGGCCAGATCACTAATGATGGTGGCGATGTAGATTAACCCGCCCATGATGACGGTGATCTGCACGAAGTCGAGAATAGCCACCGACAGCATGCCGCCAAGCACCGTGTACGTGAGCACAATGGCGGCACCGAGAATCATGCCTTTGTCTTGTGGAATCAGGCCGCCGGTGACGGTATAGAAAACCAGACCGAGCGCTTTGATTTGTGCCGAGACCCAGCCCAGATAGGAGACCACGATGGCCAGTGTGCTGAGCCATTCCACAGTGTGGTTGTAGCGTAGGCGATAGTAGTCGCCAATGGTCAGCAGGTTGAGTCGATACAGTTTGCTGGCAAAAAAGAAGCCGGCAAGAATAAGGCAGAGCGATGCGCCGAAAGGGTCGGCCACGACACCGCGCAGACCGTCTTTGACGAAGGTGGCAGAAACACCCAACACGGCTTCTGCACCGAACCAGGTGGCGAAGACGGTGGCGGTAACCACCGGTAGCGGTAGCGAGCGCCCTGCTACGGCAAAGTCACGTGCATTTTTGACCCGGGTTGCTGCCAGCAGGCCGATACCAATCGAGGCCAGCAGATACAGCGTAATAAACCCGAGTAGGGGCGTCATGGCTGTGCGTTAAGGACGAATAGCACGGCAGAAGCCGCCAGTGCCAGCGTGGAAACGCCGATGCTCAGCCAGAGCAGGTGGCGCTGGTGGCGTACGGTGCGACGTAGTTCACGCAGTGCTTTCTCGTCGGCTTTGATGCGTTCTTCATTTGGTGCCAGGTAGTCATGCATCAGGCGCGGTAGTTGCGGCAGGATCTTGGCCCAGTTGGGGCCTTCACGTTTCATGCCATCAATGAAACCGCGTACGCCCACTTGCTCACTCATCCAGCGCTCGAGGAATGGTTTGGCGGTTTTCCAGAGATCCAGATCCGGGTTGAGTTGGCGACCCAGGCCTTCGATATTGAGCAGGGTCTTCTGCAACATCACCAGCTGCGGCTGCACCTCAACGTTAAAGCGGCGGGAAGTCTGGAAGAGGCGTAGCAGAATCTTGCCGAAAGAAATATCTTTGAGCGGTTTGTCGAAGATGGGTTCGCAGACGGTGCGAATGGCTGCTTCGAATTCGTCGATGCGCGTCTCTTTGGGTGCCCAGCCGGAGATCACGTGCACCTCGGCCACGCGGCGGTAGTCGCGCTGGAAGAAGGCCAGGAAGTTCTGTGCCAAGTAGTTCTTATCGACATCATTGAGCGTGCCGACGATGCCGAAGTCTAGGGCCACGTAGCGGCCATCATGCGCCACCAGAATATTGCCCGGGTGCATATCCGCATGAAAGAACCCGTCACGGAAGACCTGCGTGAAGAAAATCTCGACGCCCGCGCTGGATAGGCGGTTAAGATCGATCCCTGCCTCGCGCAATTCGTCGATACGACCCACCGGAATGCCATGCATACGTTCCATGGTCATCACGTTAGTGGCGCAGAAGTCCCAATAGACTTCAGGCACGACCAGCAGATGGCTGTTGTCGAAGTTGCGACGAAGCTGTGAGGCATTGGCCGCTTCGCGCACCAGATCGAATTCGTCGTGCAGGTGCTTGGCAAATTCGGCAACGACTTCGCGTGGCTTCAGGCGGCGACCGTCTTCGGAAAAGCGTTCGACCAGTTGGGCGAAGGTATCGAGTAGGTCAATATCATGATCCACAATCCGGTGCATGCCCGGGCGCAGCACTTTAACGGCCACATCGCGTCCATCATGCAGACGCGCGAAGTGCACCTGAGCAACAGAAGCAGAGGCAATTGGTTTAGGATCGAATTCGCTATAGGCCTCGCTGATCGGCATGCCAAGACCGCGTTCGATTTCGGCCATGGCCAGCGCAGAATCAAACGGCGGTACGCGGTCCTGCAGCTTGGCTAGTTCGTCGGCAAAGTCCTGCGCCAATAGATCGCGGCGGGTAGAAAGCATCTGGCCGAATTTAACGAAGATGGGGCCAAGTGATTCGAGCGCCTCACGCAAACGTACTGCGCGGGGCTTGGTAAAATGCCGGCGGCGGGCGTAGAAACCCAGCCAGCGCGCCATGCGGCCTTCTGGTTCGGCTTCAACGAGCATGGTGAGCAGCCCGTTCTTCCAGCTGACATAAAGAATACGGGTTAGACGCTGCAGACGCATATGCGGTCGGCTTTCATAGGTGAGGCCCACGGGATGGCGAGCCAGAAGGTATAATTTTACCCATGACTTTTGATAGCCGCGAACACATCACCGGCTTGCTGCAAGTTGCCCTTGCCAGCGTTGCCCCGGAACACACCGATACCCCCATCCATCTGGAGCGCCCAAAGCAGGCGAGCCATGGGGATTTCGCCACTAATTTGCCCATGCAATTGGCCCGTGCGCTCAAGTTGGCGCCTCGCGTTATTGCAGAACGCATCGTTGAGGCTTTGCCCGCATCACCGCTGGTGAGCGAGGTGAACGTTGCCGGTGCCGGCTTTATTAATTTTGCCCTGCAGGCGGATGCCAAGACCCGTGTAGTGAACACGGTGCTGGATCAGGCAGCTAATTTTGGCCGGAGTGCCCAGGGTAATAATGCCAAGGTGCTGGTGGAGTTTGTGTCGGCCAACCCGACCGGCCCGTTGCACGTAGGCCATGGCCGAGGCGCAGCCTACGGAGCCAGCCTGTCGCACCTGCTGGCCTTTGCCGGCTGGGACGTAACGCGTGAATATTACGTGAATGATGCCGGCCGTCAGATGGATATTCTGGCGATTTCGACCTGGATCCGTTATCTGGACCAGCATGGCGTGACGATTGATTACCCGCCAAACGCCTACCAGGGCGACTATGTGCGGGAAATGGCGCGTCAACTGACCAATGCCCATGGTGACAAATATGTCCGTAATAAGCTGGTTGTGCTGGAAGGCACGCCAGGCCTGCCGGATGCCAGCCGTGCTGACGATGAAGCCAAGACCCAGCGTGAGCTGCACCTGGATGCGCTGATCGCTAACGGTAAAAAGCTGTTGGGTGAAGATTGGCCGTACGTGCATCAACATGCGCTGTCCGAGCAGCTGGCCGATGGCCGTGATGATCTGGATGGTTTTGGCGTGGATTTCCAGAACTGGTTCTCGGAAAACTCGCTATTTGATACCGGCCTGGTTGCCCGTTGCCTCGAAAAGCTCGATGCTGCTGGTCATATTTATGAGAAAAATGGCGCGCGCTGGTTCCGTTCGACGGATTTCGGCGACGAAAAAGACCGCGTCGTGCAGCGTGACAATGGCCTGTACACCTATTTTGCGTCGGATATTGCCTATCACCTGAACAAGTACGAGCGTGGTTTTGATCGCATGATCAATATCTGGGGCGCCGATCACCACGGGTACATTCCGCGGGTGAAGGGTGCTGTGCAGGCGCTGGCATTAGATCCGGCCAAGCTGGATATCGCCCTGGTGCAGTTTGCCGTGCTCTATCGCAATG